>NZ_CP021781.1:0-684698 GCF_003290445.1 Francisella adeliensis
ATGACTACTTGGAATAAATGTTTAAAAAAAATCAAAAAGAGTATATCTACCTTTGAGTATAAAACATGGATTAAACCAATTTTCGTAGATCAAAATGCTAATATATTCACAGTTTACTGTAATAATGAATATTTTAAAAAACATATAAAATCTAAATATGGAGCTCTTTTTTTAGTAACAATTCAGGAGTGTCATGGTGATGATTTAGTTATTGAATATTCAAGTAAAAAATATGTAAATAATGAAACTTCTGGAAAAATATCTACTTCTGTTGGTCCACAAACAAATTTTTTTAGTACTTCTAATGTTGAAATAAAAGATGATAGTGAAGAGCCTAAAGAAGAAGAGTTTAAAGAAAAAGAAGTTAGAAAAAATACTAAAAAAGAGAAAAATTCTTCACAAGAATTATTTGGTTTTGATGAAGCTATGCTTATCACTGCTAAAGAAGGTGAAGAATATTCATTTGGTTTACCTTTAAAAGATAAATATATTTTTGATAGTTTTGTTGTAGGAGATGCTAATAAAATAGCTAGAGCCGCAGCAATGCAAGTATCGATAAATCCAGGAAAATTGCATAATCCTTTATTTATATATGGTGGTAGTGGTTTAGGTAAAACGCATTTAATGCAAGCAATAGGTAATCATGCTCGAGAAGTAAACCCTAGTGCTAGAATCATTTATACAAACTCAGAGCAGTATGTAAAAGAGTATGTTACATCTCTTAGATTACAAGATCAGGATGAATTTCAAAGAGTATACAGGTCTGCTGATATTCTACTTATAGATGATATTCAATTTATAGCAGGTAAAGAGGGTACTTCACAGGAGTTTTTTAACACTTTTAATGCGTTATATGAAAGTGGTAAGCAGATTATTCTTACAAGTGATAAATACCCAAATGAAATAGAAGGTCTAGAAGAAAGGTTAGTTTCTCGATTTGGTTATGGTTTAACAGTTTCTGTTGATATGCCAGATTTAGAGACTCGTATAGCTATATTACTTAAAAAAGCCCATGATCTTGGTCAAAAACTACCAAATGATACAGCTACTTTTATAGCAGAAAATGTTAGAACAAATGTAAGAGAATTAGAAGGCGCTTTAAATAGAGTGCTTACAACATCACGCTTTAATCATAAAGATCCTACTGTAGAAGTGGCTCAGCAATGTTTACGTGATGTAATAAAAATTCAAGAAAAGAAAGTAAAAATAGATAATATTCAAAAAGTTGTAGCTGACTTTTTTAGGATTAGAGTGAAAGATCTTACATCTAGCCAAAGAAGTAGAAATATAGCTAGACCAAGACAAATAGCTATGAGTTTAGCAAGAGAGCTAACATCACATAGTTTACCAGAAATAGGTAATGCTTTTGGTGGCAGGGATCACACAACAGTTATGCATGCTGTGAAGTCTATTACTAAACTAAGACAAAGTAATACATCAATATCTGACGATTATGAGTTGCTTTTAGATAAGATTTCTCGTTAAATAGAATTAGGAAATATAATTAAAATATTATAAAAGGGGTTTTGAAAATGAATTTTGTACTAAATAGAGATGACTTGCTTAAGCCTTTGCAATCAATGTTATCTATAGCAAATAGCAAAAGTACTATGCCATTACTGTCATGTATTTTATTTGACATACAAGATAATAAGTTAAAAATAACAGCATCTGATTTAGACACTGAAATAACATGTAGTATAGCTATTAACTGTGATGCAAATATGAAGCTGGCTCTAAATGCTGACAAAATTTACAATATTGTTAGAAGCTTGAATGATAATTCAATGATTGATTTTAATATCAATGATAATAAGGTTACAATCTCTTCAAATAATAGTAAATTTAACTTGATGTCACTGAATGCTGACAATTTTCCTCTAGCAGATGGTAACATTCAAGAAGAGTCAGGTTTTGATCTATCTCAACAAGATTTTCATCATATTATTTCAAAAATTGATTTTTCAATGGCAAATGATGATACAAGATATTTCCTTAACGGAATGTTTTGGGAAGTGAATGGTAATCTTTTAAGAGCGGTATCTACAGATGGACATAGAATGTCTATTACAGAAGCTATCATTAACAGTAAAGTTATTGATACTACTTGTCAGTCAATAATCCCTAAAAAAGCAATTACAGAGCTTAAAAAAATTGTAGCAAAAACAGAAGACACAATAAAAATATGTCTTGGAAAAACTTATCTTAAAGCTGAATTTGGCGAGTTTATTTTTATATCAAAACTAATAGATGGTCGTTATCCCGATTATCAAAAAGTTATTCCAAAAAATAATACTAAATTATTAGCGGTAGATAAAAAAGTACTTAAAGATTCACTTTTAAGAACATCAATCTTAGCTAATGATAAGTACAAAGGTGTGCGTTTAAACATATCTCCAGGACAAATATTACTTTCAGCAAATAACCCTGAAAATGAAAAAGCCGAGGAAAGTGTTGAAGTTCAGTATAACGAAGATTCAATGGAAATCTGTTTCAACTACAGATATTTATTAGATATTATAAGTGTTTTAAATGAAGACACAATGAGTATATATCTTGATAATCCAAATATGAGTGCATTGGTAAAAGATGAAAAAGATAATAGTTTATTTATCATTATGCCAATGAAAATCTAAGTCTAAAATCAATATTACTTTAGTATCTCAAAATATCTTATCTTATACCTTTCAGTATTAAAAAATATAACTCTTTAAAATAAAGAAATATAGCAACCAATACTATACAATATTTAGACTTTAAATTTCTAAAAAATAAAAATGATTAAAAAATATTCTTTTCTACTCGCTATAGGCATGATTTGGGGCTCTCAATTTGTATTTCAAAAAGAAGCAATAGAACATTTTCCTGCTATATTAATAGCTATTTCTCGATCGTTTATTGGGTGTATTTTACTTTGTGGCGTCTGTTATTTTATGAAGATAAAATCTATTTCTAATCGAAGAAATATATTAATGTATTCGATAATAGCACTATTAGAAGCTACTATTCCATTTATGCTTATACCTTGGGGACAACAATTTACCAGTACATCGATCACAGCTGTTTTGACAGGTACAGTACCATTTTTTGTGGTAATATTTGGCCCTCTAATCATCAGATCAAGGATAACTATACCTAATATACTTAGTATAACTGTTGGCTTTATCGGGTTGCTGATACTTTTTTATCCAGATTTAGTAAACAATGAACAAACTGTAAATTTTTACGGCATAGCTGCTATATTATTAGCAACTATATGTTTTGCTTTGGCAATTTTGTTATTAAGTAAATCATGTTCACATGAAAATCCAATTATAGTTTCAAGAAACATCCTGATAGCATCTAGTATACAATTAAGTGTGGTAGCTTTAGTATTTGCACCTTATGATAATATAACGCCAACGGGGGCATCAATTGCTTCATTAATATACTTAGGGGTAGCTTGTGCAGGTATCGTTTATTATCTATACTCCTCATTAATCAAACTAGCAGGGCCCGTGTTTACATCTTTTACTAATTATTTAGTACCATTATTTGGGGTGATTTTAGGAATACTTATTAATAATGACCCATCAAGCATTACAGTATGGATATCTTTGATAATTATCTTATCAGCAATTAGTTTGAATTATATATCGAGACATTAAATAAACATCTACATTTAAATTGCTCTTAGAAAGAGCTACTATATTATATCAAAATATAATCAATAGTTATAAAAGAGGTTAACTAATGAAAACACTAGAACAAGGACAATTAGCTCCAGAATTTAAGCTAGAAAATCAAAATAATGAAGAAATATCGCTAAGTGACTTTAAAGGTAAGAAGAATGTTTTAATATACTTTTACCCAAAAGCGATGACTCCAGGCTGTACAACTCAATCTATCGGTTTAAGTAGTATTAGTAATAAACTAGCTGAGCTTGATACTGTAGTTCTTGGTATTAGTCCAGATGCACCAAAACGCCTCAAGAAGTTTGAAGAAAGAGATAATTTAACTATACAGCTTTTAAGTGATGAAGATCACAAAGTTGCTGAACTATTTGGTGTATGGGGTGAAAAGAAATTTATGGGTAAAGTATATGATGGTATCCATAGAATTAGCTTTTTTATAGACAAAGAAGGTAAGATTGATCATGTCTTTAATAAGTTTAAAACTAAAGATCATCACGAAGTTATATTAGAATATATTGAGAATCTGTAATAAAAAGAAATTATAAATATAGAGTTAGTTTTTATAGTAAATTACTACCAGCACTTCCTGTTTCGATTGTAGAAGCATTATTAAGGGTAGTTCTTGCAATACCATTAAGGGCTTCTTTCGTTAAAAAAGCTTGATGAGCTGTTACTAGCACATTCGGAAAAGTAAGTAGTCTTTCAAATATATCATCATCAATAATTTCAGCAGACATATCTTTAAAAAATATATCTTTTTCATATTCATAAACATCTATAGCAAGACCTGCAATGGCTTTATGTTTCAAAGCTTTGATAATATATTTAGAATCAATAAGAGCGCCCCTACTAGTATTTATGATAATAGCTGATGATTTGATTTTATCTAAAGCATTCTCATCGATTATATATTTAGTAGCATCGTTTAAAGGACAATGTAGACTAATAATATCTGCTTTTTCAAATAACTCATCTAGCTCCACAAATTTCACATTAGAGCTAGCATTTTTGTCTGCAAAAGGATCATGAACTAAAATTTCACCACCAAAACCAGACATGATTTGTGCAAAAGCTTTACCAATATTACCAAAACCAACAATTCCGATAGTCTTTTGATGAATATCAAATCCTTCTAAACCTTCGATATTAAAATTACTTTCACGAACTCTGTTGTAAGCTTTGTGTATTTTACGGTTTAAGCATAATAAAAGCGCCAATGTATGCTCCGCTACTGAAAAAGGCGAATATGCTGGTACTCTAGCAATTTTGATACCTAATTTCTTAGCATGCTCTACAGCTACATTATTAAAACCAGCACATCTAAGTAGAATGGCTTTGATACCAAAGCTATGGAGTTTATCTATAACATTAGCATCACAAATATCATTTACAAATATACAAACAGCGTCAAAATCTTTAGCAAAATCAGCTGTTTGCTCATTTAGACCATATTCACTAAACTCTAAAGTATGGTCATTATTCTGAGCAGTGAAATATTCTTTATCATATTTTTTTGTTGAGTAGAAAAGTATTTTCATTGTTACCTCATCTCTTTAAGGGGGAGTAAGTTTGTAGAAAATACTGTAGATTTATATTTTAATCTACAGAAATTCTTTTATATTTAATTTTAGTGATAGCATCGTATTTATCACCAAGTCTGCGTTTTTTATCTTCAATATAAGCATCATAATTACCCTCAAACCAGACTACTTCACTGTCACCTTCAAAGGCTAGCATATGAGTGGCTATACGGTTTAAGAACCATCTATCATGCGAGATAACCATTATACAGCCTGGGAATGCTAGAATTGCTTCCTCTAATGCTCTTAGAGTCTCTACATCCAAATCATTTGTAGGTTCATCTAGTAAGATTACATTACCGCCACTTCTAAGAAGTTTTGCTAAATGTACACGGTTTCTTTCACCACCTGAAAGTTGCGAGATATACTTTTGTTGGTCAGCACCTTTAAAGTTAAATCTACCAACATATTGGCGAGATGGGATGGTAAATTTACCAACAGTAATTACATCTAATCCATCAGCAATTTCTTCCCATACTGTTTTGTTATCATCTAATGCATCACGAGATTGATCTACATAAGCAAGGTTTACAGTTTCGCCGATAGAGATGCCACCTTTTTCAGGCTGTTCTGTACCAGTTAGCATTTTAAAGAATGTAGATTTACCAGCACCGTTTGCACCGATTATACCAACGATAGAGCCAGGATATACATCCATATCTAAGCCATCTATAAGTAATTTCTCATCAAATGACTTAACAAGATCTTTAACTTTGATGACATTGTTACCAAGTCTTTCACCAGGTGGGATATATAAGTCTTGAGTTTCATTTCGTTTTTGGAACTCTTGAGAGCTTAACTCATCAAACTTAGCTAATCTTGATTTAGATTTAGCTTGACGACCTTTTGCATTTTGACGAACCCATTCAAGCTCTTCTTTAAGTGCTTTTTGATGAGAAGATTCGCGTTTTTCTTCCATTTCTAAACGCTTTTGTTTTTGCTCAAGCCATTGCGAGTAGTTACCTTCAAATGGTATGCCTTCTCCACGATCTAACTCAAGTATCCATTCGGCTACATTATCTAAGAAATATCTATCATGGGTAATAGCAACTACTGTACCTTTGTACTCTGCTAAGAATTTCTCTAACCATGCTACAGATTCAGCATCTAAGTGGTTAGTAGGCTCATCTAGTAGTAGTATATCAGGAGCAGATAATAGCAATTTACATAATGCAACACGACGAGCTTCACCACCAGAGAGCTTAGTTACATCAGCATCCCAACGGGGTAAACGAAGTGCTTCTGCAGCAACCTCTAGCTTACGATCTATCTCCCAAGCACCAGCAGCATCAATAGCATTTTGCAGCTCACCTTGTTCTTCAAGAAGTTTAGCCATTTCATCATCAGACATTGGTTCACAAAATGCCATACTGATTGCATCAAACCTTGTAATCATTTCTTTTAAATGACCAAGAGCCTCTTCAACATTACCTCGGACATCTTTTGTAGGGTCAAGTTTTGGTTCTTGAGGAAGATAACCAATTTTTACACCATTTCTAGGAGCAGCTTCACCAACTATATCAGTGTCTATACCAGCCATTATTCTAAGAAGTGTAGATTTACCAGAACCATTAAGACCTAGTACACCAATCTTAGCACCATCAAAAAATGATAATGAAATATCCTTAAGTATGTATTTGTTAGGAGGTACGACTTTACCAACCCTATGCATTGAGTATATATATTTTTCAGCCATTGATATTTTATGAAAATTTTAAGTAGGGAAATTATAGCAGATTAGCTAAATAAAGATAAATGTAGCTATGCATTAATTAGTCAGCAATATTTAGTCTTAGATTTGTTTGCTCATAATAGCGCCATAAAAATTCTTGTTTTATCTACGTAATATATAGTTTAATAAACTGTACAGTTCTTAAATATTATTTAGTAAATTATGTCTATTTTTATAAAATCCATCATATTGTTATTTTCTTTATTATTAGTGAATATCTGCGTTGCTAGTGATATTGTCTTATCTAAATTTCTAGATCAATACGGTTATGAACCTCTTAAGCTTATTGATAGTAAGGAAACATCTAATGCTCCTTATATTGTTGCTAAGGTAAATGGAAAAAAAGCCTACATTTTACTAGATTCAGGCTCATCAGGAGTTAATATATTCAAAAACTCTTTAGCAGAACTAGATTTAAAAAGCTCTGATTCTTCGAGTTACTCTGCAAATATGACAGGAAAAGTTTTAAAAGATAAAACAGTGACTTTAAAGAGCATTGATGTAGGAAATATTTCACTAGAAAATATTAAGTCTGAGATAACTAATCAACCAAAAAAGTTATCGCTACCTACTCTTATTTTTGGAACAAAGTTTTTAGAAAAATATAACGCACTTTTTGATTTTTCAACATCAAAAGTATATTTTACAAAACAAAGCGTTTCACCTAAAAATCATTATATAATTGGTAAAAATCTTGAAGCTCAAGGGTATAAGGCTATTAAATTAAATAAACTTTTATCTGGTCATGAGATAATAACGGTTTCTTTTAATGGTAACAATGCAGTTAATTGTTTATTAGATACCGGAACATCAAATCTAACAATAGCAGAAGATTATGCAAAAAGCATAGGTCTTAAAGAAGGTGAAAAAGAAACTATTAAAGCAACTGATGGCACATTAGAGGTTTCTGATACATATATATCAAGTCTACTGTTGAATCCTCTAAATAGTTTTTTTGAACCTAGGATTGAGTTAAAAAAGTTTGATGCAACATTAGCAAATATCCAAGCGATGAAAAATTTTTTAGGGGTATTATGTGTTGTTGGCTATAAAGAGTTAAAAGAAGTAAATGCGGTTTATGATTTTTCTGCTGGAATTCTTTATATAAAGAAGTAGTAAAACTTTAACTATATAAATTATTTTTCATAACCAATATATGTAACTTCTCCAAAACAAACCTCAAACTTAAAAATCACAAGCTTAAACCTAAAGAGGTATACACCATCCGTAATATTTTCATCTTTTATATTTTTGATAATCTCTTGCTCTAAAGCTTCATCATTATAACGACAAAGATCAAAGAAGTTTTTAAAATCATTATACAAGTTTTCAAAGTTTATAGTTTTCATAGCTTACCTATCTGTTACTTAAGTTAATATTTTTTATTAAAAACTTATTGTGATTTTATTTATAGATAACTAATTATAGCACCGTTCATACGTACTTTCCGCAACCGATAACTTAATTGTTTTTATTGTGCTATAATTTGGTAAACAAGTGCTTTAGTAGTCTAAATAGTTAATATTATGCGAATTACTCTCAAACATTTAAGAGTTTTTGTAGAAGTTGCAAAGGTAGAGTCAATAAGTGAAGGAGCAAAAGCATGCTTTATATCCCAATCTGCAGCAAGTATTAGCTTAGGACAGTTAGAAAAGATTCTTGAAGTCAAACTCTTTGACCGTAATAAAAATGGCTTAAACTTAAATAATGATGGTAAAGTTTTATTTAAAAAAGCCATTGAAATCATCGAGAAATCAAATGAATTTGAGCTTTTCAAAACATCAACAGAGAACTTACAGGGTAGTATCTCAGTAGCAGCAAACTCTGTTATAGCGACTTATATTTTGCCAAAACTACTGTATAAGTTTCACAGAGAATATCCTAATATCAAGATAAATATTATTAGCAGCAATCTAGATAAAACTTTTGCAAATATTGAAAATGAAATATGTGAAATTGGTTTTGTCGAGGGAAGAGTTCCATTACATGAAATGAAGTCGGAAGAAATAGTCATCAAAAAATCAGAGTTAAAATTAATCTGTAGTAAAAACCACCCTCTTGCAAAATATGACTCAGTTAGTATTGATGATATTTTTGCATATAAATGGGCATACTATCACGACACTTTTACTACTCGGGATATTTTGCTACACAAAGTTGATAAAAATTCAAAAATTATGAAAAAATGGGCCGGTGACTTTTCTATTAAAGAAAATGTTTTTTTAGGTGATATAGTTTTCACTAAGGATGGTGATATGATAAAAGAAAGTATCAACTCGTTTGTTAATAATGATGATTTTTATTTACCAAATATTGAAGCTGTCAAAAGATATGTAGCAAGCAGTGATTTTCTAGCAACAGTACCAGAGATAAGTCTTTGTGATATAGATAATACTTCTCTCAAAACTCTTAATTTAAAAGATATTGTAATGACAAGAAATCACAGGATTATATTTAAAAAAGATAAACATCATACAAAAATAGTGATTTTTTTCAGAGAATGGTTACAAAAACAAAACTACTAATCACAAAAGGTGTCAGCTAAGCTAAATACCTTATCAAGAGCAATTACTGCAATATCTAACTCTTCTTTGTTAATAGTTAATGGTGGACCAACAAATACATGATTCCACCTAACAAATGAATGTAAACCTAGTTCTTTAAATTTACAAGTAATTTTAGTTGTTATACTTATATCTTTTGCATTATAAGCTACCAGAGGTTCTTTTGTTTTTTTATTTTTAACTAATTCAAAACAACCTAAAAGACCTTTTGCTCTATAGTCACCAATACATTTATGTTTTATTTTTAGTTCAGCTACTTTTGTAGCAAAATAGGCTGACATAGTGTTCACGTTATCTAGGATATTCTGTCTTTCATATTCGTTAATAGTAGCTAAGCCTGCTGCACAAGATACTGGGTGTCCACTATATGTAGCTCCAAGCACGAATGCTGTATCTTGGAATTTAGCCATGATTTTATCAGATAACATACAGCAACCTAGAGGTAAATATGATGATGTAATACCTTTTGCCATTGTTACGATATCAGGCACGATATCATAATTCATAAAACCAAACCATTTGCCAGTACGACAGAAACCACTCATAACCTCATCTATGATTAATAAAATATCATATTTATCACATAAGGCTTTTACGCCATCCATATATCCTTCTGGGTATAAATAACAACCAGATGTACCACTCACACCTTCAAGCATAATTGCCGCAATGTTTTCTGATGCTTCATAGTTTATTATTCTTTCTAACTGTTTCAGAGCTTCTTTTGTTTGTTTTACTGGGTTTTCACTATAAATACCGTCATAAGTTGAAGGTATTTCAAAATGTACAACACCGGGGATGCCATCAGTATCATGAGGTAATTTTCTGGGATCTCCGCCTAAAGTCATAGATGCATAGCTGCCACCATGAAACGATCTATATCTTGTTAAGATTTTATGTTTATTAGTGTATGCTCTAGCGGCTTTTATTGCAGCTTCATTCGCACTAGCTCCACATAATGTAAAATATGCTTTATTCAAATCACCTGGTAAAAGACTAGCTAACTTCTTAGCTAACTCGCCTTTGACTTTAGTAGCATGAACTGGTGCAGGGAATGCTATTTGCTTCATTTGTTCTGTTACAGCATTTATAACGGCTTCATTTCCGTGTCCCAAATTTACGCTGATAAGACCTGCTGTGAAATCTAAGATTTTTTTACCATCATAATCATAGATGAATGAGCCTTCACCTCTTTCTATACATGCAGGGTTCAGACCACCTTGCTTCACCCAAGTGAAAACATTATGGTCAATATTATTTTGTTTTATTTCTTCTCTAATTTGCATGGTTACTCCAAAATATTAAAAAACTAAATTGTGAATTTAAGCTTACTGAATGAAATTATTAGCTCATCCAATCTTTTTTATGCTTAGCATTCCATTTTGTTGTAATCTTCTTCGTTTGGGTCCAGAAGTCTATCGGTTGAGAGCCTGTAATGTCAGATACACCAAATCTAGAGTCTTTCCATCCACCAAAACCAAATGGTTCTCTAGGAACTGGCACACCAATATTAATACCACACATACCAGCTGTAAGTCTATCTGCAACATAAGTAGCTGCCTCGCCATCTTGAGTATAAACAGAAGCACCATTACCGTAGTTAGAGCTATTTTGGATTTTTATAGCTTCTTCTACTGTTTTTACTCTAATGATTGTAACTACAGGGCCAAATATCTCATCACAAGACCATGGCTGTCCAAACTCAGCACCATCAATAATAGTTGGGTTTACATAGTAACCTTTCTCACCACCTTTGACTACAGCATTTCTACCGTCAAGCAAAATTTTACAACCAGCATCTTCAGCTTTAGTTATATAGCTTTCAATTCTATCTTTTGACTCTTTTGTAATAATAGCACCCAAGTTTTGACCTGCTGTTATTTTTTTAGACTCTTCAACAACTTTATCTATAATACCTTGTGTATCACCCACTGCTATAAGTAGAGATGCTGCCATACATCTTTGACCTGCACACCCTGTAAATGAAGCAACAATATCAGCAGCAGCCATTTCTATATCAGCATCCGGTAATAGCAATAAGTTGTTTTTTGCTCCGCCAAGAGCTATACATCTTTTACCAGATTTAGCAGTTCTTTCATACACAACTTTTGCTATAGGAGTAGATCCTACAAAAGATACGGCTTTAATATCTTCGTGATCACAAATAGCTTCTACCACATCACTATCACCCTGAACGACATTAAACACACCGTCAGGTAAACCTGCTTTTTTTAAAAGCTCAGCAACTCTTATACAAGATAAAGGAACTCTTTCAGATGGCTTAACAATCATGGAATTACCAAGAACTAATGCCATAGGTATACTCCAATGAGGAACCATTATAGGGAAGTTTAAAGGTACAATACTTGCCACTACACCAAGAGGTGTTTTTTGCTCTTTACATTCAATACCGTTACTAATAACTTGCCTTCTATCATTTAATGTTTGAGGAATAGAAACCGCTAGCTCACATAGTTCTATTGCTTTTGCAATTTCAGCTGCCCCTTCGGCTAAAAGCTTACCATTCTCTTCAGAACAAAGTGCTGCTAGCTCATCAAAATTCTCTTGAAGTAACTGTCTATATTTAAAGAAAACTTGAGCTCGAGCTTTATATGTATTTGAACCCCAATTTTTTTGAGCTTCTTTAGCTATTTCTACAGCATGATTTACATCAGTTTTAGTAGAGCATGTCATTTTAGCTATAATCTCACCAGTTTGAGGATTATCTATATCTAGTCTCCTAGTCCCAGTAGGTTTGATTTGCTGACCGCTCATAAAATTATTAGCTTGATATTTCATTACACTTTCCTCTCTAATCTTAATTTTTACTCTTCAGCAAACAATATGTTTTTTTCCACTTTTAATTCATTAGTCTTATTTTCAACAAGACGAGTTAATCAAATTTATAACCACATATTCACTTATCGATTGGAGTAAAGCAAATTGATTTTTCTAATAGCTCATATTCAAAAAATTAATTATGTTTTGCACTATAAAATAAACCATAATGCAAAGAACCACAATTTTCACTTTGTAAAAAGTTTATGGTTCTTTTTATCTTTAAACGGTATAACTTTTATTGCCCTTTTTTAATAAACTATATCCAGAAAACTTTGGTCTTATAAGTATACTAACCAGCTTGGTGGTACTTTCATTAATTACATATATTTATGCAAAAAAATCAAACCTTTGCTTCGAAGTAATTAAAGGCAACTACTATTCTCTAAAAAAATGATTTGCTAGATTAACTTAGTAGTCTTTATAATCTTAGTTACAACCTTTTAACAAAAAGAGTAAACCTAAAAAATGAAAGATATTTATCATGTAATTGGTTATCCTGTAAAGCATAGCCTTTCGCCTAAAATCCAGATGCAACTAGCTAAAGAACATAATCAAAAAATGTTATTTACAGCAGTAGAAATCAGACCAGAAGATTTAGAGAACAAAATAGCAGAATTCAAAGCTGACCCACAAATTAAAGGTTTAAGTGTAACAGTACCACATAAAGAAAGAGTGTTTGAGTTAGCTGATAGTGCTGATGATATAGCTCAAGATGTAAAAGCAGCTAGTAATGTTATCTTCACAGAAGATAGACAAATGAAAGCACTTAACTATGATGGTTTAGGTATTGTTAATGATATAAAAAATAACCATAAAAAAGCATTTTTAAATAAAAAAGTGCTCATAGTAGGTGCAGGTGGAGCCGCAAAAGCTGTAGTTGCTGCAATTATTAAAGAAAATCCAAGTTTATTAAGTATAGCAAATAGAACTAAAGCAAAAGCTGATGCTATTAAAAAATTATTTCAAAGTAAATATGATATTACGATAGAGGATTATGAAAACATTAAAGGTTGTTACGACATAGTTATAAACTCAACGTCATCGAGTATATCTAACAAGATGTTGCCATTATCAACGAATAATTTTACTTCTCAAGCTTTTGGTTATGATCTTATGTATGCACAAGATGGTACAGTATTCACTAACTGGTGTGGTCAAAACAATATAACGTCATCTGATGGAAAAGGAATGTTAGAAGAGTTAAGTAAGGCTGTTTTCAAGTGCTGGAGAAATATAGCTTATTAATTTATTCTAGTTTTATTTAAAGTCTATTTCTTATAAGAATACTCTACACATACTTCCCTTAATTTTTAGACCTATATCTCAAGGTCATTACGATGCATCTTATCGTCAAAACATTTAAATAGAGATTATTTTGTCGAATTGTTTGAATTTATTACTAATGAATATTAATGATAGGAATAATTTGTTGACTTATTTTTAATTAACAATATACTTAAATGTAAATATTTGTGGAAAATGTTTAAGATAAAAAAACTTAAATTTATTAAAAAGGAAATATAAAATGAAAAAAACTCAACTTACAATAGCTTTATTAGGTTCATTAGTTGCAACAGCTTCTTTTGCTGGTACGACTGGTGCAGAAGTAAATACTGCGATTACTAATTACTCAAAAACTAGTATTGAGAATGCTAAAACTAGTGATGATTCAATTGTTTATAGAAGTTCTACTTTAGTAGATAACATTATGAATGACAAAAATGTTCAAGGACATTTAGTAAATAGCTTTATTGCAGATAAAACAGCTGGCTTAAAAACAAAAGCAGAAAAGTACAAAGAGTTTGCTATTGAAAAGAAAGAGCGTAAAAAAGACAAATATGCTGAGAAAAAGCAAGCAGCAAGAGATGCTAAAGGTTGGTCTAAAGTAAAAGCATTTAAAGAGGAAATAAGTGCTAAGGTTGAGCTTGAAAAGCAAAGAGGTAGAGTGAAAGCTGCTGAAAAATCTCTTAATGAATTAGATAAATATGATAATGATGGTTTTTATAAAACTCAATTAGAATTAGCTAATGGAATCAAAAATGATACAGTAAAAGGATCTAAAGAATATAATGAAACTTTGCTTAAACCATCTATTGCTGTATTAGGGGATGCTTGGAGCGCTGCTAAATCATTTAACTATGTAGGCTATACGACTAACATACATAAATTCTGGGATTCTAGAATTGCTGTATGGAATGGTACTGCAGATATATCTAAAGAAACAGGTGCATTTAATGAATTAACTAATTATGCAACTATTGAAGCTGTAGCTAAAGTTAATAATACAGATGTAACACAGGCTATTAAAGAATACTCAAATGCAAATGAATTAGCGTATACAGTAACCACTTTAGGTAATAGTGAAAATCAAATATTTAATCTAGTAAATGGAAGTACTAATCTTAATACTTACTGTGCTATAAACGCTACTAAGATAGCTAGCAATGAAGCTGTTCAAAAAGCTGTTGAAACTATAGCTAAGCTACAGGATAAAGAAGAAATAGCAGATGTGTTTGAAGATGTTTTCAATGTTATAGGCATAGATAATGAATATGTAATTGCAAACCTAAAAGATAGCATAGGTCAGATGGGAGCTACAGTTATAGCTACAATTGTTGGTGATACGGGTTCTTTCCGAGTAGATGATAAATTCAATTTTATAGTTGATATTACTGATGTTATAGCTGAACCAGTTGCTGATGCAATTGCTAATAATAGTATCTACAAAGAAGTGAATGAATCTAAAGACTTAATTGTTGGTAACCAAGTGTGTGATTATAATGCTGTAAGTACTAGTAAAACTAAGGTAGCACAAGCTATGATGACTGCGGTAAATTATTACTCTAATACAATTGCTAAAGAAAGTGGTAATCCTGTAGATGAAGCAACTAAGCAAAAAGTATTACTTGCTTTAGAAGGTACAATTTACCAAAATATTAATAATATTAAGTAATTAACTTCTAAATTTAAAATACTGCTTATTATTATAAGCAGGTTCTAAAACCTTTAAAAGCCTATTATTTCATAGGCTTTTTTTATATCTGTAGATAAATTACAAATTTTCACTACCTCAAACGAATATGGTAAAATATAAGTATTCTTAACCACTATGCTTAATTAGCTTTTAGGATTATATTGAACAAGCGGATATTATTTTTAGGTGTAGGAGGTATTGGAGTGTCTGCACTTGCAATAGCTGCTAAAAAGCTAGGAGCTATAGTTGCAGGATATGATAGTAAGCCAAATAAACTTACTGCTAGGCTTGAATCTTTAAATATAGATATTTTCTCTAGTCCTAGTGAAGTTGATGTAGCTAATTATAGTATGATAGTTTATTCAAGTGCGATACCTGATAGTCATCCACTCTTATCAACCGGGCGCCAGTTGCAAGTTCAATGTTTACAAAGAGCATCTTTTTTAGCTATTTTGATGCGAGATTTTAGTCAAAGTATTGCTGTTACAGGTACTCACGGTAAGACTACTACTTCAAGTGTATTAGCAACTTTACTTTCAAAGCTTGATCCATTAAGCAGCTTTGTTGTTGGGGGCTTAGTTAAGCATACTAATTCAAACATCGAGGTAAATGGTACAGGCAGATTAGTTATAGAAGCCGATGAAAGTGATGCGTCATTTTTACAATTAAATCCTTGTACTGCGATAGTTACAAATATAGACCTTGACCACATGGGTACATATAAAGATTGTTATGATAATCTTATTGAGAATTTTTATACTTTTCTAAGTAAGCCAAGTGTGAAAAAAGCTTATATTTGTCTTGATGACGAGGGTTGCCAAGATTTGCTAGCAAGAAATGATTTAAGTAACAAAATAGTGGTTACTTATGGCTTTGATATAGATGCAGATGTAAGGATTACTGATTATAACACAAATGAAAAGCAAACTGAATTTACGATAGTTTATAATGCTGAAGAACTTGCATTTACAACAAAACTACCTGGTAAATACAATGTGTTAAATATAACAGCATGTATAGTAAACTGCCTTGATTTAGGGTTTAACTATCAACCTATAAAGGGTGTGCTTCGTGATGTGGAAGGTGTAGCTAGAAGATTTGATATTTATACAAAAATGCTGCTAAACCATAGGGTGCAAGTGGTTGATGACTATGGACATCATCCTGTAGAGGTTGTTAACTGCCTAAGTGCTGTGAAGGATAAATACCCTAATAAGAAGATAATACATATATTTCAACCACATCGTTATAGTCGTAATAGGGACTTATTCCCTGATTGGGTGCAAGCTTTAGCTATAGCAGATAAACTTATTTTATTGCCGACATATTCAGCAGGAGAAGAGATTATCGAAGGTGCAACAAGTCAAGCCATAGCAAGAAATCTTACCAACTGTAATTTAGTAGAGAGTTTTGATGAGGCTATATATCAGCTAGAGCAAAATATAGATGAAGAGACTGTAGTGCTAATCCAAGGTGCTGGAGATGTAACAAATATAGTAGAGATGCTTAATGACTAAAATAGAAAAGTCTACATTATATGTAGTAGCTACACCAATTGGAAATCTAGAAGATATAACACTTAGAGCTTTAGAGATTCTCAAAGGTGTAGATGTAATATTAGCCGAAGATACTCGAGAAACAGGTAAGCTTTTAGCAAACCTAAATATTCGTACAACACAAAAACTTATATCGTGCCATGATTTTAATGAAAGTGAACGCATAGAGCAGGTTAAAGAGCTTTTGGATAGTGCTCAAAGTGTTGCACTTGTTAGTGATGCAGGTACTCCACTTATCTCAGATCCAGGTTACAAGATTGTAAATGCTTTGCGAAAAGAAGACTTTAATATAGTGCCAATACCTGGGGTAAGTGCAGTTATTACAGCTTTATCAGTAGCGGGACTTCCTTCTGATAATTTTACTTTTAGAGGTTTTTTGGCAGCTAAGAAGACCAAAAGACAAGAGCAAATTTTAGCTTTTAGTAAGCTAAATTCGACTGTGGTTGTGTATGAATCTGTGCATAGAGTTAGTTATTTGTTAGCAGATTTAGTTGAGCTTTTACCTGTGAATAACATAGTGGTAGCAAAAGAAATCACGAAGCAGTTTGAAAAGTTTGTAAGTGGTAAACCAAATGAGGTCTCACAGTTTTTTATAGATAATCCAGATACTGTGCGTGGTGAATTTGTAGTACTTATAGATTGTAATGGTAATAATGATGACAAAACATCAGTGGCTATTGATTTAAAAGATTTGCTAAAAGATTTGCTCGAAGACCTACCACTTAAGAAAGCAGTAAAGCTTGCTACAAAGCTTACTAAAGGCAAAAAGAACGAGATTTATAACTTAGCGTTAGAGATAAGGGATAATAAGTAAAATAATAAAATGGCTGAGCGGAGTCTCTGTTTTCTTAATATTTACGGAGAAATATAAAAATGTTCCAAAGAATTATATACACAACCAAACAAATGCTTAAACACAAAAAGCAAATATCAGCTATTGCAGGTGATCATTGCATGCAAAGTGTTACAGAGCTAAATGTAGAGTTTTTACAAAAAAATAATATCAAGATTGTAGCCTTAGACTTTGATGGTGTGCTAGCCGCTCATGGTAAGCCAGAGCTAGATGCAGGTGTAAAAATATGGTTAGATAATTTTGCAAAAGAGTTTGGTCAAGAGAATGTCTTTATACTTTCAAATAATCCTACACAAATAAGGTTAGAGTATTTCCAAAAGTATTATCCTCAGATTAAATTTATATCAGGAGTAGCTAAAAAGCCGTATCCAGATGGTTTACAAGCTGTTATTGCTGCTGTAGGTTGTAAACCTCAAGATGTTGTACTCGTTGATGATAGGCTACTTACAGGATGTTTAGCCTGCATCATAGCAGGGTGCTACCCTATACTAATTACAAAGCCATTTGTTGATTATGATAATTATACTACTAGTGAAAAGTTCTTTAGCTTTTTGCGTAAATGGGAGCAGAAGTTCTTTCTTTAAACTTCAGAAAAACTTATGTTATCACAGATAAATAAAAAATATGAAATAGTGCAAAATAACCTTTTAGCATCAAACAGCTCGGTAATCTCTTTTATCCATGTTAAATGTTCTGAAATAGTATTATTTTCAAAAGCAGATTTAGCCACCCCTAAGTAGAAGTTCAAAGCTAATTGTTGGGGTAACCGAGCAACTCGAGAATCTATAGAGTAGTTGATGTTTAAGTTTTTTAATATGGATGGGAGCTCTCTACCAACCAAACCATTCTTAATATTATTATCACAATCATGATTTATGATTTTTCTTACTAACTCTCTATTATTTACATTTGTTGTGTTTGTTTCCCAGTCTGGCTCAATAATACAAATATAGCTATTTTTCTTTGTTACGCGAAAAAGTTCTTTTATGGCTATTATAGGGTTGGGCGCATAAAGTAGCACTCTTTCAGCACGAGTGAAGTCAAAAGAATTATCATCAAAAGATAAGTTTTCAATATTCATATCTTTAAAAGTACAGTTTTTGATACCAAACTCTTTTGCTTGTTTTAAGGCTGTAGTTATAAAGTCTTTGCTAAGATCAATGCCTGTACATTCAGTATTTTTAAAGTTTTTAGCAATTGAGATTGTTTCTAAGCCAGGGCCACAACCAGCATCTAATACTTTTTAGAATCTTTAGAGATTTTATTTCTTGCTATTTGTTTTAAATCTTGAATTTCAGCTATATCATTAAACTGCTTTAGCGCTGCTATAAAGGTTTCGTATTGCCTTGATGAGTCGATATTTTAAGCTCTTTTAAATTAAGGTCTATATTACTGCTCATAAAATACCTCTACTTATTTATACAATTTGGTTAAATTCTCCTTTCTAGTATCATTTTTTCATTAAATACAGGAAGAAACAACCTTATTTAACTAGCTTTTTAAAGTGATATTGCTTACCATTAAGATAGTAATTTAACTCAATATTAGATATGAAAAAAATAATATTAATATTTGCTCTTATACTATCTGCTTTTAACATCTATGCAAACTACACACATGCCGAAAGCGTTTTTGATGATTATAATCAATCTACAGATAGTAACTTTGCTTACAAAAATAGCTCATTTCGTAAAGATGCTAAGGTAGAAATGTATGGAGATAAGTTCGATATAAGTAAGGGTAGTGATTATAACTGTGAATATACTGTAGCAGGACAAGTAAGATGTTGGAAATATAAAATTCGCCAAGCTGAAGAGACCAATAGTGGTATAAGTCAAAAAATACTCAAAAACTATAGTGGCTTAAAGCAGATGAAAGATGTGTCTAGTGGGGATGATTTTAACTGTGCTTTGGATAGTGAGAATGAAGCTTATTGTTGGGGTAGTAACAGACGCGGACAATTAGGTAGTGAAACTAAGTCGAAGAATATTAAAAAACCTCTTAAAGTTGCCTCAGATATTAAGTTTAGTAAAATTTATACGAAAGCGCATTATACTTGCGGAATTGATTTAGATGGACATGCTTATTGCTGGGGAGATGGTAGTAATGGCGAAGTCGGTAATGGTAAAAAAGGAAAGTTTGATACTCCTCAGAAAGTTAAAACAGATGTGTTGTTCTCAAGATTAAGTATGGCAAAAACTTATGTTTGTGGTGTATCTAAACCTGAGAGTGATATATATTGTTGGGGTAAAGGTACAAAAGGTAAAACTAGTACTACAAACTTAGACTCCAGTGTCCCAGTTAAAATCTAAAAATGAATCAAAACTATAACAAATTTCTCATTAATTCTAAGAACAAAAAGATAGTCACAGAGATAAATTCTCAACTTGATGGGTGTGATGAATTTATTATAAGTGTAGCGTTTATCACACTTAGTGGTGTAGTTTGTATATTGGAGGCATTGCACCAGCTTAATCTAAGAGGTATAAATGGACGAATCCTTACGGGTTGCTATTTAAATTTTACAGAGCCGAAAGCATTAGATAAACTTCTTGAGTTTGAAAATATCGAGCTAAAAGTTCTTGCAAGTGAAAATTTCCATGCAAAAGGATTCTTTTTCCGTAGAGCAGATAGTTGGCAAATGATGGTAGGTAGCTCAAATCTTACTCAGTCGGCACTTACTGTAAATAGCGAATGGAATATTTTGTTTCATACTAAAGCAGATGAGCTAGTACACCAAGAGATGATCACAGAGTTTAATAGACTTTTTGATGATGCTATTGATTGTAGAGATATTCTTGAGCAATATCGTCTAAACTACCTTAGTATAAGAAACACAACCAACCTTGAGCTGTATCAACAAGCTAAAACTATCACGCCAAACATTATACAACAGCAAGCATTAGATAGCCTTGAAACTTTGCGTAATGAGAGTAAAGATAAAGCTCTTATAATTAGTGCAACGGGCACAGGTAAGACTTTTTTGAGTGCATTTGATGTGGCAAAAGTTGCTCCAAAAAGATGTCTTTTTATTGTTCATAGGACAAATATCGCAATCAAAGCTAGTGAAACATTTGTAAAGGTTATTAAAGACAAATCAATCGGTCTTTATACAGGTAATGATAAATCTAATGCAGACTATCTATTTGCAACTATACAAACTCTTAAAAAACCAGATGTATTAGTAAAGTTTCAACAAGATGAATTTGATTATATAATTATAGATGAAGTTCACCATGCTGAAGCTGACAGCTATAAAAGAGTTTTAGAGTATTTTAAGCCCAAGTTTTTACTAGGTATGACAGCTACACCAGAACGAAGTGATAGTGCTGATATTTTTAAACTTTTTGATTATAATATTGCTTATGAAATTCGTCTACACCAAGCTTTAGAAGAAGATTTACTTTGTCCTTTTCATTATTTTGCGCTAGAGGATTTTTATTTTGAGAGTAAGCAACCTAATAAAGATAATACCAAATCCCTGAGCTTGTTTCAGGGTCTTACTCCACCACCAAGTTCAGAACATCCTATAAAAGGTTTTAGTAGACTAATTAGCGATGAAAGAGTCGATCATATCATAGAGAAAATGAAATTTTATGGTTTCAGTGGTGAAAAACGCTCAAGCCTAATGTTCGTGAGTAATGTAAATGAAGCAAAAGAGCTTGCTAACCTACTAAGTCAAAAAGGTATAAAAGCACAAGCTCTAACTAGCCAAGACCCAGAGCATATAAGGGGGATAGCTATCCAAGAGCTAGAAGCAAAACGCTTAGAAGTTATTGTTACGGTTGATATTTTTAATGAAGGAGTTGATATACCTTGTCTAAATCAAATTATACTTTTACGCCCAACTCAAAGTGCAATTGTTTATATCCAGCAACTTGGTCGAGGGCTTAGAAAATATCGTGATAAAAAGTTTGTCGTGATTTTAGACTTTATAGCCAACTATGAAAACAATTTCCTAATACCTGTAGCTCTAAGTGGTGATAATAGTTATGACAAAGATCAACTAAAGAAATTTGTAGTTACCCCTAATAACTATATTAGTGGTAAAAGCACAATTACATTTACAAATATCGCGAAAGAACTAATCTATAGAAATATTCAAAAGACAAACTTTTCTCAGTTAAAGAATATCAAAAAAGATTATATTCAGCTTAAAAAAGAGCTTGGTAAAGTTCCGCGATTAGTTGATTTTGAGAAATACAATTTTATAGCTCCAGAGGTTATACTCAAAGCAAAAGATACTTATGTGGATATTCTACAAGTATTTAAAGAGCCGATAGCTACATTAATAAATAATGAGTACCAAATATTAAAATTTATCTCTAAAGAATTTACCCCAGCAAAAAGGCTGTATGAGACTCTAATATTAGAAAAACTTCTTTTAAACTCATCTATACCTAGGAGTGATTTACAAAGTTATATTAAAAACGAGATTACAGACTATAAGCGAAAAAGTTTTGTAAATGCGTTGCACCATCTGTCATTGCGGACATTTACAGTTAATGCAGGTAGAGTGGAATATCAGCCATTAATCAAGTTTGATGACACTAGCGTAACACTTACAGTTGCTAAAGCCATCCATGCAAATGAGTTTTTATTAGCTCAAATAAAAGACTTGTTAGAGTACAACAAAATTATTTGTAAGAAGAAATATTCTCAAAACAAAGTAAAGAATATTGCACTATATCAAAAGTATTCAAAAAAGGATATTGCCCATCTTCTTAATCAAGACTATACAAATGGTGGAGTCAATTTAGCAGGTTATCGAACATTTGATAATAAAGTTTTACTTTATATGACATTTGATGAGAGTAAAAAATTCACACAGTTTGATAATAAGTTTATTTCTGCAGACACATTTACATTTTTTTCAAAGAAAAATAAGTCTTTAAATGATAGTATAGAATATGGTTTGAGTAAGGTTGATTTTGTAACCTTTGTGTTTGCAAGAGTTGATAAAAATGATAACTATATGTTCTTAGGTATAGTTGATAAGTGTATCAAGGTCAAAGAGATTAATTCTCCAATAAAAATGGTGGAATTCACTTTTAAGCTTAATAAGTCATTACCAATAGAAATATCTAAATATTTTGATATGGTTAGTCAAAATAAAAGTTAACTAAAAGTTCTTTAAATAACTGTTTTTTTCTTAGTGTTTATATATAATGAAAAGTGTAGGAAAACTAAAAAGGAGTCTTGAGATGGCGTATAAAAAAGTACTATTAGCTATAAATGTATATGAAAAAACTAATGTAGTAGTAAATTCAGCTGTTGCTTTCGCACTAAAAAATAATGCAAAGGTTTTAAAGGTAGTAACAGTAATTGATTGTGTTGCCCCATTTGCACCATCAATTGTAGACTTTCAGCATTCAATTGAGAAAGAAGCCAAAGATGCGCTTGATAAAGTTGTTGATAAGATCAAGGGTATTAAAGTAGAACATGAGGTCCTTGTTGGTAATCCTGCAGCAGAGGTTGTAGCGTATGCAGAAGAAAGCGCATGTGATGTAATTGTGCTAGGTTCTCATGCAACTCATGGTATAAATTTACTTCTAGGTTCAGTAGCAAATGCTGTACTTCATAGGGCAAAATGCGATGTACTTACTGTGCGAGTTAGTGATGATGAAAGTGCTGGTAGTCGAGCTCATAATTATCAGAAACTTTTAGCACCAACAGATCTTGAAAATGACTCTTGTTATGTTGTTTCAAAAGCTGTAGATATTGCAAAGCTTTATGATGCAACACTTGATACAGCATTTGTAATTCCTAATGACAGTATTTCTCTTATGACATACGAGACTGATAAGGTAGAAGAATCACTTAAAAAGTTTGCAGATGCGAATGGTATTAATGGTGATAAGTCCGTACTTATTGGTAGTATAGCAACAAGTGTTTTAGAAAAAGCTGAGGAAAATAAAAACGATTTAGTTGTTGTTGGTAGTCATAGAAGAAGTGCTTTAGGAAGGTTTTTCTTAGGCTCAACAGCAAATAGTTTACTTCATGAAGCAAGCATGGATGTTTTAGTCGTTAGACTAAAATAAGTTACACCACATACTAATAATATCTAAAAATACTCCTTAAACATTCAAAAAAACTATTATTTACACTGCTATATCTAGCACATAAGTACTTGTTAAAAGATGCGTAAAGCTTTAAAATAAAAGTGTATATGAGCTAATAATGTTTACCTAAGTGCGCAGGTTTTGCGATTAGTTAGAGGTTATTTACTTAAAAGGGTGTGCAAATGTCTTTGCATGTAGTTTACACATAGCATTTGAGTGGATAAGATATAATACGACTATGTGATTAATATCTACATTATATTTAAAAAAGCTATATTAATTTTACTTTCATGAATAGGGGTATAATGTATAAAATAATAGATTTTTACACTAAAGAAGAAGTCTTTACGGATAGTTTTGTTTTTGCTGGGGAAGATCGTCCTTGGGAAATTCAAATGAATATGGAAATGGTTCGAAACAAAATCAATAAGGATTACTTTACTCAAGCATCACCTTGTTTGTCTAAATACCTTCCTTTTATGCCAATCAAAAACCCTTCAGATTTCGTGTCTTTGAGAGAAACGGCGACTCCTCTTATTAAAAGTAAGACTTTAAGCAAAGAACTCGGTATTGATCTTTATTTCAAGGTTGAAGGCAAAAATCCAACAGGATCGTTTAAAGATAGAGGTTCTGCGATTGATATAACTATAGCTAGAGAGTTAGGGGCTAAAG
Source organism: Francisella adeliensis (assembly GCF_003290445.1). Classification (NCBI taxonomy): domain Bacteria; kingdom Pseudomonadati; phylum Pseudomonadota; class Gammaproteobacteria; order Thiotrichales; family Francisellaceae; genus Francisella; species Francisella adeliensis. Next base: position 24,509 of record NZ_CP021781.1, read on the forward strand.
GTATCGTCTTAGCCTCAACAGGTAATATGGCAGCTTCTTGTGCTTGTTATGCAGCTGCAGCTAAAATGCCTTGTTTTATAATCGTCCCTGAAGGTGTCTCGATGTCAAAACTAGCTCAAGTTATGTCATATGGAGGTAAGATAGTTCAAGTAAAAGGTACTTATAATGATGCTGCTCAATTAGCTTTTGATATAGCTAAATCTAAAAATTTCTTCCTTGCAGGTGACTATGCTTTTAGAGTTGAGGGTCAAAAAACAGCAGCTTTTGAAGTAATTGATCAACTATTGTTCCAAACACCTGATGAAGTTATAGTTCCGATAGGATGTGGTACAAATATGACAGCTTACTATAAAGGTTTTAGTGAGTATAAAGATTTAGGTTTTATTGATACTATACCTAAATTGACTGGAGTACAATCAACAGGTGCTGATACTTTAGCAAGAGCATATAAGAAAAATCAAAATAGAATAGAAGGGCTAAAATCTGCAAATACTATAGCTACAGCAATTGCTGTACCTTATCCTATAGATGGAGATAAGGCTATTGAAGCGATCTATAATACTGGTGGTGAAGCGAGTGCAATCAGTGATATTAAAATGCTTGAAGCACAATATATGCTATCTACAAAAGAAGGACTTTTTGTTGAGTTAGCTTCAGCATCTACAGTAGCTCATTTACTAAAAAAACATAGTGAAGGTAAGCTTCAGAAAGGGTCAAAAGTAGTATGTGTGCTTTCAGGAGAGGGCCTAAAAGATCCTAGTGTGGTTTTAAAGTCAGCGATTCAACCACCTATTATTTATCCTACAGAGAATGATTTTGATAAGTTATATGACAGTCGTTTCTTTGATAATAAAATGATGTTATTCATTGATCAAAACCAACTCGTTTTTGAAACCTATCCTACTATAGAAGAGGTTAGAAAAGCTTTAGAAACTATGTTTGGAGCAAACTATGATGAAACCTTTACTACTAAGGTAAAGAGTCTTATCGAAAAGTTTTTAGCTAAGGGTAAATCTATTTATGTGGCAGATATTCAAGATATTATCCAAGATGCTACGGAAATGACTGATGCTGTTAGCCAAGATATATTGGATGTCCAGTCTTTCAAGGTTAATGTTGAGCATAACCAGAAATCGAAGGCGGAAGTTACCGTTAATGTGAGAGATCAGTTGTATTTTGCGTCAAGTACTGGTGTAGGTCCTGTAGATGCTGTTTTAAAAGCATTATGTAAAGCTTGCCCTAGTGATATAGTTTATAGTTTAACGGACTATAAGGTGAAAATACGAGGTCAGGGTGCTGATGCTGTAGTTTATGTTGAAATGAGTCTTGAGAAAGGTGGCGTGAAAAGTATTGGTAAATCAGTATCCCCAGATATTATACAAGCATCGGTTGAGGCCTTTATAGATGCATACAATATCGCTTATGTATAAAGCTAAATTATAAGAGGAAATATGGAAGATAAAAGTTTAAACAAATACAGTAAAAGACTTACTAAAGAAAAATCTCAAGGTGCTTCTCAGGCAATGCTTTATGGTACCGGGATGACTGAACGAGATATGGATAAACCTCAAGTAGGTATCGCTAGTGTTTGGTATGAAGGAAACACATGTAACATGCACTTAAATCAAATTGCTCAGTTTGTAAAAAATAGCGTTGAGAAAGCGGACCTAAAAGGCATGAGATTTAATACTATCGGTGTTAGTGATGGTATTTCAATGGGTACTTCAGGCATGAGTTATTCGCTTCAATCTAGAGATCTAATAGCAGATTCAATTGAAACAGTGATGTCTGCCCACTGGTATGATGGTTTAGTTTCAATACCTGGTTGTGATAAAAATATGCCTGGCTGTATGATGGCTTTAGGACGATTAAATAGACCTGGATTTGTTATATATGGTGGTACAATTCAAGCTGGCATAATGCGTGGTAAACCAATAGATATCGTTACTGCTTTCCAAAGTTATGGAGCATGCTTATCTGGTAGTATCACAGAAGAAGAGCGTCAAGAAACTATTAAAAAAGCATGTCCAGGAGCAGGAGCTTGTGGTGGTATGTATACTGCAAACACTATGGCGTGTGCTATTGAAGCGTTAGGAATGAGTTTGCCATATAGTTCATCAACACCAGCTACATCAAAAGAAAAAGTTCAAGAGTGTGATAAAGCTGGTGAGGTTATTAAGAACCTCCTTGAGTTAGATCTTAGACCTAAAGATATCATGACACGTAAAGCGTTTGAAAATGCTATGGTTTTGATAACTGTAATGGGTGGATCAACTAATGCTGTACTACACCTTTTAGCCATAGCAAGTTCTCTAGATGTTGACTTAAAGATAGATGACTTCCAAGAGATTGCTGATAAAACTCCTGTACTAGCTGACTTCAAGCCAAGTGGTAAGTTTGTTATGGCAGATTTACATGCTATAGGCGGTACCCCTGCAGTTATGAAGATGCTTCTTGAAGAAGGTATGTTGCATGGTGAATGCCTAACAGTAACAGGAAAAACACTTGCTGAAAATTTAGCTGAGTTACCAGGATTACCGGAAAATAATGAGATTATACGAAGCTTTGAAAATCCAATTAAAAAAACTGGTCATTTACAGATTCTTAAAGGCAATGTAGCACCGGAAGGTTCTGTAGCTAAGATTACAGGTAAAGAGGGTGAAATATTTCAAGGCAAAGCAAATGTCTTTGATTCTGAAGAAGAGATGATAGCTGCGACTGAAGCTGGAAAAATAGCCAAAGGCGATGTTATTGTTATTCGCTATGAAGGTCCTAAGGGAGGACCTGGAATGCCAGAAATGCTTAAACCAACCTCTCTGATAATGGGAGCTGGACTTGGTCAAGATGTTGCTTTAATTACTGATGGTAGATTCTCTGGTGGTTCACATGGCTTTATCGTAGGTCATATAGCTCCGGAAGCACAGGTTGGTGGAATGATCGCTTTGCTGCAAAATGGTGATGACATAACTATTGATGCTACTAAAAATATTATAAATGTTGATTTGAGTGAAGAAGAAATCTCTAAAAGAAAATCTAAATGGGTTGCTCCAGCACAAAAAGCTTCGCGTGGAACATTAAAAAAGTATATTAAAACTGTTTCATCAGCGTCAACAGGTTGTGTTACAGATTTAGATTGAAGTGAAAAGGTACTATAAAAGTGATAGATAAGATTTGGAAAAATGGAAAAATAGTTTCATATGAAGATGCTAAAGTAGGTATTAATACCCATTCTTTGCATTATGGTTCTTCTGTGTTTGAGGGTATTAGAGCCTATAGTACTCCTAACGGAGTTGGAGTACTTAAATTAAAAGAACATATGCAAAGGTTTATGTATTCAATGAATGCTTTAGGCATGCCGGTAAAGTTTTCTCTCGAAGAGTTGTGCCAAGCTGTTTTAGACATAGTGAAAATAAGTGGTAATCAAGCCTGTTATATAAGACCACTAGCTTATTATGCTGAGGGTCCGGTATCTGTTTTACCAAAAGAAGATCATCCGGTTGATATTGCTATTTATTGTTTGCCTATGGGCAAATATATGGATGCTGATTCTGTAGATATTAAAGTAAGTAAGTATATTCGTATCCACCCAAGATCAACAGTTTGTGATGCTAAAATTGGCGGTCATTATGTAAATAGTATTTTAGCTTCACGAGAGACTATAGATACGCACTATCATGAATCATTATTACTTGATGTAGATGGCAATGTAGCTGAAGGTGCTGCTATGAATGTCTTTTTTGTGAAAAATAAAGAGATTACTACACCACCTTTAGGCACTATACTAAATGGTATAACTAGAAAACTTATAATAACTATAGCTAAAGATTTGGGTTATAAAGTAAATGAGAGTCTTTTCAAAGTTGAGGAATTGATTAATGCTGATGAAGTTTTCTTTTGTGGGACTGCTGCAGAAGTAACTCCTGTGGCTACAATTGATGATAACAGTATTAAAGCACAGAATAATCTTGGAATAACGCAGGAGATAAAGGAAGTGTTCGAAAAAATAAAGCAAGGTGAAGCTTATAAAGATGCTTTAACGTATACATAGTGTCTGATCACATATAAAAGCTTAAACTCTTTTGAGATAAGTGCGGTAATTTGTATTAGAGATAGGTATAACTATTATCGAAATTATTCTCAATAATCGCTTCAATTAGCTCTTTAAAAAAGTTTCATAAATCTGCTTTAAAAAATATAAGTTCAAGTTTTACTTTGATACACTCACTTATTATGATTTAATATAAGATTCGAGAAGTAAAGTGATTTAGTAGGGGGGACATACTATAAGCATGAAAATAACAGGCTCTCAAGCTATTGTAAAAGCTCTTAAAACTGAAGGTGTTGATTGCATTTTTGGTTATCCAGGTGGTGCGATTATGCCCACATACGACGCCTTACATGAAGAGCGTCATAATCTTCATCATATTTTAGTTAGACATGAACAAGCAGCTATTCATGGAGCTGTTGGCTATGCGCGTGCCACACAAAAGGTCGGTGTTGCAATAGCAACTTCTGGTCCTGGAGCGACAAACCTTTTAACAGGGATTGCAGATGCACAAATTGATTCTATCCCAGTTGTATGTATAACAGGACAAGTATTTTCATCTCTTTTAGGGACAGATGCTTTTCAAGAGGCTGATATAATTGGTATGTCTGTTGCTGCGACGAAGTGGAACTATCAAATAACAGATCCAAATGAAATACCTGAGGTTTTTAAAAAGGCCTTTGAAATAGCTAAGAGTGGAAGACCGGGTCCAGTTTTAATTGATATTACTAAAGATGCTCAAACAGCTCTTATGGAGTATAAGCAAGCTCAAGGAAATATTAATGGTAAGTGGCTACACAAACCTATGATTGATATGGATGAGATTCTTAGAGCTTCAGAGCTTATAAATAACGCAAAAAGACCAATTGTTCTTGCAGGGCATGGAGTTATGCTTTCTGGCGCTGAAGATTCATTACTGAAACTTGCTGAAAAAGCTAATCTTCCAGTTGTGTGTACTTTACTAGGCTTATCTTCTTTTCCTTATAAGCATGACTTATATAAAGGTATGTTGGGAATGCACGGAAATTATGCTGCTAATGTACTATGTAATGAAGCAGACGTAGTTTTAGCTGTTGGTATGAGATTTGATGACAGAGTTACTGGTAAGCTTGATGAGTACCTTAATAATGCTAAAATCATTCATATTGAAATAGATCCTTCTGAAATTGATAAAAATGTTAAAGCTGATGTGGGTATAAATTCCGATGCAAAAGAAGCAATAGATGCATTAATTCCATATATAGCTGAGCAAAACCACGAAACATGGCACAAAGAGTTTGCTGATGAACATAGCAAGGAAGTTGCAGCTGTAATTGATGATGAAACAAATCCTATATCTGGTGATATTAAGATGGCTGAAGTTATAAGTTTAGTTTCTGAAAAAACTAACGGCGAAGCTACTATTGTATCGGATGTTGGTCAACACCAAATGATAGCTGCACGTTATTATAAGTTTATGTCAAAGAATGCACATATTAGCTCAGGTGGACTTGGCACGATGGGTTTTGCTTTGCCTGCAGCAATCGGAGCTAAAGTTGGAGTTGGAAATAAGAAAGAAGTTATTGCTGTAATTGGTGATGGTGGCTTTCAAATGAATTTACAAGAATTAGCTGTTTTAAGACAAGAAAACTTGAATTTAAAGATCATCATACTAAATAATAGTTTCTTGGGTATGGTGCGTCAATGGCAACAACTTTTCTTCGAAAGCAGGTATTCTCACACAGAAATTTCATCGCCTGATTTTATAAAACTTGCCGAAGCTTATGATATTAATGCCCAGCAAGTTAGTAAAAGAGAAAATTTAGGCAAGGCAATTGATGAACTTCTTGCTGCGAAAAACTCATATTTACTTGAGGTAAAAGTTGAGCAGCAAGAGAATGTATTTCCGATGGTGCCGGCAGGTGAATCAATCAGTAATACTAAACTTGGAATAGAGGAGTAAAACTATGCAAGAAAATATATATTTCATAACTATTAATACCGAGAATACACTATGTGTTCTACAAAGAATTGCATCAGTTTTATCTCGTAATCGTATTAATATAGAACAATTAACTGTTTTTGAGACAGCTAATAAAGGTATTTCACACTTTAACCTTGTTGTGCATGGTACACAAGAAAAGATTGAGAAAATAGTTAAAAAATTAGCAAATGTGATAGAGGTTATTGATATCAATATCACTAGCACTATCCCAATGACAGGAACTGTAAACAGTAAAACTGCTCATGCGGTAAAAACTAGCTTAAAAAAAGCGGCATAAACGCGAGACAAGTAGAAACCGAATGGGAGAGATGAAATTTGGCAAGTAGATAAAGTCGCATGATCTCTTCGTCCAGATAGGCTTAATAGCTAATCTTAACCATATTAATTGAACAATTAAGTTCAAAATTTTCTAAAAAAATCCCCCTAAAATTAAAAAATAACTATATTTATTTATCACTTTATACTATAAATAGTATAAACAGTATTTGATAAATGAGTTCTTATGAAAAAATTTTTAGTTTTACTAGCAAGCTCAGCTGAGTGGTATGAGTTCACAGTTTACTCGTTTTGTGCGGTATATATTGGAGCTACATTCTTTCCTGAGTTGAGTAGCCCTTTTGCTAGCTTTTTAGCAGCGTTTGGTGCATTTGCAGCAGGATTTTTAGCACGTCCAATTGGTGGGATAATCTTTGGCTATATAGGAGATAAAAAAAGTAGAACAACTGCTCTAGCTTTAGCCGCATTCTTTATGGGGGTTCCTACCGTAGGTATGGCACTTTTACCATCTTATGCAACCATTGGTATATTTGCACCACTGATTTTAGTTGCTTTTAGAATACTGCAAGGTATCGCTATAGGTGGTCAGTATAGTGGTTCAGTTGTGATACTTGTTGAAGGTGAAAATACAATATTTGGTAAAGCTAGGGCTGGCGTAAGTGTTGTTACCAGTGCATTTGGTGGTATATTGCTTGCGATCGTTAGTTTTCAGCTTATAAGGTATTTTATACCTGATGAATCAATGGCTAGTGGTGGATGGAGAATACTTTTTGCAATAGCTATCATTCTTGTAATATTGTCTTTCTTTATCAAGCATGGTAAAGATGAAGAAGAAAAGCCAGTGACAAGTGATATAAAGCTTAGATCTATGGTTTTGAAAAACTATAAGAGCATTGTATATATGTTATTGTTATGTTTCCCTGGAGCAGTTGTAGCATATTTTCAAATTACAATTTTACCAAATATTATCAAGCAGGTTTTAGGTCATACAGATGTAAATGTGGCAATTTTGACAACTATAAGCATAATTGTATTTATCATAACTTGTAATCTAGCTGCTAGATTAACAAAATACTTCAGCATTAAAAGCATCACAGCATTTGGCTTGATGTTAATGTTAGTTCTATCATTACCGATGTATCAACTATATAAAATGAATAGTGAATTGTTGATATTGTTCTTCATAGTTATGGGAGCTATTTTTGGTATATTCTACGGTAATATCATGGTTCTTTTCACAGAATGCTTACCAAAAGAGATTCGCTATACAGCATTTGCTTTAGCTTATAATATTGGTTTCGGAATATTTGGTGGATTATTGCCGTTTGTGTGTTTCTATCTGGCAAATGAGTTTTCTGACTATTTTGCAGTAGGTGTAATATCTGTAAGTGCTTTAGTTGGATTATTCGCCTTATACTTCCTTGACCCTCAAAAAAATAAAACTTTATAATCTAGCATATACAGGTTATTATTTCTTTAAGTTTTTATAAGTGAGAGCTATAAAATGAAGACTTACTTTTTAAGTGAACGATGCTTTATTTACACTATTAGTGATAAGCTTGATTTTGAGGATAATTCCAAGATAATTAAAATATACAGACAATTTCTAGCTGATAAGAGTTTTTGTCGTCAATATAATATCTTAGATATTGTACCAACATATAATAGTATTGCATTTCATACAGACTTCTTAGACCTATCTATATTTGAAAAAGCTATAATTAATAAAATTTCACAAGTTGATTATAGTGCTGGAAGTGTATCTACAACACATGATATCTTGGTGGATTATGACGGTGAAGACTTGGAATCAGTAGCACAGACTTTAAATCTGAGTGTAAATGAGGTTATTGTACGCCATACAAAACCAGTATATACCATAGCAATGCTTGGGTTTAAACCATATTTACCGTACCTTCTTGGACTAGATGAAAGTATTGGTGTACAACGCTTAGCAACACCTCGTAATAGAATAGCAAAAGGTTCTGTAGGAATTGGTGGTTTACAGACTACAATTTTTCCAGAACAAACCCCTAGCGGTTGGAATATTTTAGGTAATACAGGTTTTGATGACTTTACTAGCTTTAATGCTGGAGATAAAATTAGATTTAGGAGAAAGTGATGCTTTTAGTAAATTGTGATCTTGGTGAAAGAGGGGTTGCACATCCTATAGATGATCAGCTTATAAAATATATAGATATCGCTAATATAGCTTGTGGCGGTCATGCTGGTGATCAACAAAGTGTAGATTATTATGTGGAGTTATGTAAGTTAAATAGTGTCAAAGTTACAGCACATATATCATATCCTGATAAAGAAAATTTTGGTAGAAAGGTTATTAGCATAGATGATGATAAACTTTTAAAATCATTTGATGAGCAGTTTGCTTTATTTACAGGTATAAAAGCAATTAAACCACATGGAGCCTTAAATAATGAACTTAATAAAAATTCTAAATTATCAGAACTTTTTGTTGCTTGGTGTGTGAAAAACAATGTAGAAGAACTCCTAGCTAGCCCCTTTGGTATTGTGGCTAAATATGCAAGGTCAAAAGGAATAAAAATAGTAAAAGAAAGTTTTGTTGAAAGAGGCTATATGCTTGATGAAAATTCTAATCCGGTATTAATTCCTCGTGGTATGGCAAATGATGAAATTGAGACTGTGTCAGAATCTGTTGAACAATACAATCAGTTAAAAAATGGATATATAAACATAGATGGGAAAAAAAAAGAATTTGACTCTGAAACCGTTTGCATACATTCAGATAGTGCGATTGCTTTAGAGTTAGCTCAAGCTTTAGATTCTTATAGAGGGTAATTATGTTAGAAAAATTGTTTTCAGTGTCAGGTGGGTTACATTTTGATGTTGCTGAGCGAGATTTTGGAAAGCAAGATAAGGGAATATCTCCAAATGGAGCACAAGATCAGTTAAGTTTTAATATTGCTTTTGATATTTTTGATAGCCCTGAGAGTTTTCAAGCTATTGAAATGATTTACCCAACTAAAATAGTCGCTAATAAACCAATGCTTTTTATAATATGTGGAGCAGGGTATCAACAAATACTTATAGATGAGAATAAACCTATATTAAAGGATAAAGTTTATAGTTTAAATGAAGGACAAACTATATCATTTGGTGGACAGAAAAGTGGTTTTAGAACAATTATATTTGCTGTGGAAAGTAATGCTACAACAAGTAAATATATTGCTAAAAAAAGATCTTCATTGATCACAAGTTTTATAACTGACTTATATTCAGAGAGAAAAATTAGAGTTGTTAAAGGTCCAGAGTATTATGTCTTCAATGATGAGAGTCTTTTTGATCAAAGTTGGAAAATATCTCAAAACTCAAGTCAGATGGGTTTAGTACTTGAAGGAGATAAGCTAGATGTTAAAAAGATTGAAATGATATCTCAGCCAGTAACTGATGGCACGGTACAGCTTTCTCCAAACGGACCTATAGTACTTATGAGACATCGCCAGACTATTGGCGGTTATCCAAGGGTTTTAAATGTAATAGAGACTGATATGAATAAGTTGGCTCAGCTTGCTATGGGTGAGAGTTTTAGGTTTAAGCTTATTGATTTTAATGAAGCTATAGAAATAAATAATAAATACCGAAAATTATTTAGTTCAATAGATTTTTTGGAGCAGTAATGATATACCTTTTTCTGATGAAAACAATACTTTTTTATAGATGATTTTTTTTGTCAAATTTAGGTTGTTTTTAATTATTTTACTTGTTATAAACTCTAGTGAAAAAGAAAACTTAATTTGGAGATATCCTAAATGTTGCGAAAGTTAGTCAAGTCTTTGATTCCTAGTAATGAAAAAATATTTTTTGAACTGATGATTGAAGCTACAGAAAGTGTAGAAGATTCAGCAAGAATATTGGATCAGTTATTAAAAGAAACAGATACATTAACCTCAGCAGAGCTTATAGAAGAGCTAAGGCTAACTAGAGCTGTTACTGTAGAGGCAGCTAATAAAATGGACCATGAGTTAGCTAGATATTTCGTAACTCCTATAGATAGAGTAGAGCTGCACAATATCATCACTCTTCTATTAAAACTTAATAAGAGAATAGTGAAAATTCACAGATATATACAGATTTTGCTAGAAGAAGAGCGTGGTGATGTAAATAAGTATTTATCAAACTGTGTTGAGACTCTTAGAAAAATGACTAAAGTTCTAGATGATATGATGAAAGCATTTTGTGCAGGTAAATATAAGGAACTTAAAACATTAAATATGAAGTTAACAGCTCTTGATGAGAATGTTCTAGAAGATTTAGGGCATGCTTTGAAGAAGTTTTCATACTTTGAAGATGGCGATGTAATGTTTATTATGAAAGTTAAGGATATTTATAAGGCTATAGAAAGTGCTATTTCAACTTGTACTTCAGTAGCTGAGTCAATAATAAGAATACATGTAAAAGAAGTTTAGTAAGGGTATTTACTTATTATGGTAACAACGGTTTTAATTGTAATAATCTGTGTAGCATTATTTTTCGAGTTCACAAATGGTTTTCATGATGCAGCAAATGTTGTTGCAACACCAATAGCGACAAAAGCTCTTACACCTTATCAAGCGATAGGTTTAGCAGCTTTTTTTAACTTTTTAGGAGCTTTTTTTGGCACAGCAGTTGCTGCAACTATTAGTAAAGGTCTTGTTGATACTCAGGTTGTAACGGATATTGTACTTATATCTGCTTTACTTGGGGCTATTAGTTGGAACTTCTTTACTTGGAGTTTTGGTATTCCCTCAAGTTCATCTCATGCGTTAATAGGCTCATTGGTAGGAGCTGTGATTATTGGATCTAGTTATCAAGATGTAAACTATGTAACAGTCGTTGATAAAGTGCTTATACCAATGGTGAGTTCGCCTGTTATGGCATTTTTCTTAGCTTTGGTTATTTGTATTATTCTTATAAATATATTTGTTAGAGTAAACAATATCCGGCCAACAAACAGATATATTAGAGAGTTTCAAATAGTTTCAACAAGCCTACTATCTTTCTCGCACGGCTCAAATGATGCTCAAAAAACCATGTCGATAATTACTTTGGCTCTTTTAAGTGCTGGATTAGTACAGACTACAGATGTTCCGGATTGGGTTATACTATTGTGTGGTACAGCAATGGGCCTTGGTACATTGTCAGGTGGTAAAAAAATAATTAAAACTTTAAGCTCTAAACTATCAAAGTTAGAGCCAGTAAATGCAGTATCTGCTGAGCTAAGTTCGGGTATATTAGTGATGGGTGCTTCTCATATTGGCCTACCTGTAAGTACAACACAGGTTGCTTCAGGATCGATTATGGGTGCAGGTTTTGCTGATTCAGGTGTGAATTGGAAGGTAGTGCGTAAAATGGCAACAGCATGGTTTTTGACAATACCAGCGTGTATGGCTGTTACATCTATTATTTATATAGCATTATATTCAGCATTTGGTGCTTTTTAACGAAAGTAGCTATAAAAAAGTTCATTTCTAATTTTATCAATATATAATAAACTTTTTTTATCCTAATAGGTTTCTATGAAAAGACTAATGATCTTAATTCACTGGCTTACAGCTATACTTATAGTCTGTGCTTTCATTTCTATTGAGTTTAGAAGCTCTTTTGGCAAGCATAATCTTTTTCATGATGTTATGAAATCATCACATTTATATATAGGTTTTATAGTATTGTTTTTAACTATCGTTAGGCTTTTTCTCCGTCAAATTTACGGAGGAATGAGTTATAGCCGACATAAAAAGAGTAAGATAAAAAAGCTCATCTCTCAATTAATACATCTATTTTTGTATGCTTGGCTTATTTTTATGCCGATATTAGGTTGGTGTATTATAAGTGCAAAAGGAACTTATATTATACCTTTTGGGTTACCAAGTATTTTAGATATAATGCCTCATGCAAATGTAGTTGCTATTAAAGATGTACATAACACTTTAGCGTATTTTGGACTATGGGTTATTGCGATCCATGCTTTTGCTGCTCTATTTGATTATTATGTATTAAGAAGAGATATTATTGAAAAACGCTAGCTTTTCAAGAGGAATACGAAAACATCATAGCTTATCTGACCCTTATTTCATAATTTACGATCATACCACATAGCAAATCTCTTATTAGATCACGGCTCTTTTTATAGTTAGTTCTTTGTTACAATATCAGTTATAAGGTTAAAAGCTGGAGATGATATGCGCATAGAAACAGATAGTATGGGCAAAATAAATGTTCCTGATGATAAGTACTGGGGAGCTCAAACACAAAGATCGCTAAAATATTTTGATATTGGTTCTGACATAATGCCTTTAGAGGTAGTAAAAGCTTTAGCTATAGTAAAAAAAGCATCAGCTTTAGCAAACAATGAATTAGGGTATTTGTCTAAATCAAAAAAAGATGTAATAGTTAAAGTAGCGGATGAAATAACTTCAGGTAAATTAGATGAACATTTCCCCCTACATGTGTGGATGACAGGAAGTGGAACACAAACCAATATGAATGTTAATGAAGTTATATCTAACAGAGCTATAGAAATTTTAGGTGGAAAAAAAGGGGGTAAAGACCCAATTCATCCAAACGACGATGTTAATATGTCGCAATCATCTAATGATACTTTTCCTACAGCTATGTATATTGCTACAGTGTGTGGTATCAAACAGAAACTTCTGCCTGCGCTTGAAAGTATGCATGAGGAGTTAGATAAAAAAGCTCAACAATGGAGCAATATCGTTAAAATTGGTAGAACTCACATGCAAGATGCAGTGCCTTTAACTTTAGGACAAGAGTTTTCAGGTTATGCAGCACTATTAAATAAAAATATTACTAGGTTAAAGGACTCGCTTGAAGAAGTTTACCAATTAGCATTAGGTGGAACAGCTGTTGGTACTGGTATTAATACACCTAAAAACTTTTGTGATAAGGCAGCGTCCCATATAGCAGAAATTACGGGTTTTCCTTTTATTTCAGCTGCCAATAAGTTTGAAGTACAAGGCTCACATGATGCTTTAGTTGCTGTTATGGCTAATCTAAAAACCTTAGCAAATTCATTATTCAAAATAGCAAACGATATTAGATTACTCAGCTGTGGGCCACGTGCAGGTTTCCATGAATTATTGTTACCAGAAAATGAGCCGGGTTCATCTATTATGCCAGGTAAAGTAAATCCAACTCAATGCGAAGCTTTAACCATGGTAGCAGTACAAGTCATCGGTTATGATGTAGCTGTTGCTATGGGAGGAGCTTCAGGTTATCTGGAAATGAATGTTTATAAGCCACTTATTATCTATAATATTATTCAAGCTATAAATATGCTGTCAGATGGTTGCGATAGTTTTACAAAATTTCTATTAAAAGGAATGGAGCCTAACAAAGAAAAAATAGATTCTTTTTTGAGAAATTCTTTAATGTTGGTAACAGCTTTAAGTCCAGAAATAGGTTATGACAAGGCTTCTAAATTAGCCCATTATGCTGATAAAAATAATATATCTTTAGCTGAAGCTAATAGGGATTTAAATTATCTATCTAAAGATGAATTTGAAAGGGTAGTTGACCCGTATAAGATGGTAAAATAATATAAGTCAAAACAAAAAAGAATACTCAGGATACATGATGAAATATACAAAATTAGGAAAAACAGATATAGATATAAGCCGTATTTGTTTAGGTACAATGACTTGGGGACAACAAAACACCCAAGATGAGGCTTTTAAGCAAATGGATTGTGCTTTAGAAAAAGGTGTAAATTTCTGGGATACAGCAGAGATGTATCCTGTGCCAAAAATAGCTGAAAAATATGGCAAGACAGAGGAAATAATTGGTAACTGGATTGCCTCAAGAGCTAAAAGAGAGGAAGTTGTGTTGGCAACAAAAATCTCTCCATTAACATGGGCCAGAGGTGAAGAGCAACCAAAGATAAATAAACAAACTATTTTAACAGCCGTAGATAATAGCTTAAAACGTCTCAACACAGACTATATAGACTTATATCAATTGCATTGGCCAACTAATAGGCCATACCATCATCATGCTAATGGTCGAGATTTTATTCCTGCTATTGGTAATCAGAAGAAAGAGCATATTTTATCTAATATACACGAAACGTTAGAGACTTTTGATAGTTTAGTAAAAGCTGGGAAAATAAAGCACATCGGATTATCAAATGATTCTTCTTGGGGTATTAGTCAGTTTTGTCATTTAGCTGAAAAATATAATCTACCACGAATTCAAAGTGTTCAAAATGAATATAATCTAACAAGAAGAAGAGATGAGCTAAATGTTTTAGAGTCATGTGCTTTAGAAGAGTTATCGTATTTAGGTTGGTCTCCTCTTAGTCAAGGTGTTCTTTCAGGACAGTATTTTGATGGTAAGATCCCATCAAAATCAAGATTGGCCATAGCTATTAGAGATGGCATAGAGTATGAACTTTCATGGAGAATAACCCCAACTTGTAATCAAGCAATCGAAGAGTATCATGCTGTTGCAAAAAAATATAACTTAGATTTCTATCAGATGGCAATAGCTTTCACGCTTAGAAGAGAGTATTTAAGTTGCTCAATAGTAGGTGCTTCATCTTTAAGTCAATTAAAAAGTAATATAGCAGCTGTTGATTTAGAGTTATCTGAAGAAGTTTTAAATGATATAGAAAAAATATACAGCAAATACCCGGATCCATTTTAAAGATAAAACCATATAAAGTTTATAGTGATAGTACATTTGTGTTATTATCCTTCTGAAACAGGGGTGCTTTAAAAAGCTGAGATGATTAAAATCGAACCCTTATAACCTGAACTAATTAGAATTAGCGTAGGGAGTTTGGTTTTCATGTATTTGTTATTCTAATAGCTCCCTAAAGTTTACTTTTTTGATACACGCATTTGGGAGTTTGTATGCACTTATTAGATTTTTTCACAATGATTATTAATTTACTTTGTACTTTCTTATTAGCTGGTTTTTTTGTTATAGGTTGGCCAGTAGGTATTTTAGGTTTAATAATGAGTTCTATACTATTTGGATTAGCTGGGCTCTATGCTGATATGGTGCTACAACTATTGTTATTATGTTTTTTTTGTTATGGGTGGTTAACATGGACATCAAGTAAATTAAACAATGAATTAAAACCAAAAATTTTCAACTCTTCACTCTCTTGGGTTTTAATTGTGTTAACTATTGTGAGTCTTTCATTTTTAGTAGCCCAAACTTTAATTGCTTTCACAGATTCAACTACTCCATACTTAGATAGTTTCACAAGTGTCGCATCTTTAGTCTGTGTAATACTAGCAACTAAAAAATATATCGAAAACTGGCTTATATGGATGGTTGTTGATTCTATGTATGTATTCTTATACATATATAAAGAAATCCCATTTGCTGCAATAACTACTTTCATCTATCTTATAATAGCTGTTTATGGTTATAAGCATTGGAAAAAATATTATAAGGAGCAAAAGCTATGCTCTTAGATGCTCATGTACATACAGATAAATATGATGAGAGTTTATACCATGATTTAGTAAATCAATGTCAAATGAACGATATTATGCTTTTATCTGTGTCTATGTGTATTCCTTCATATAAAAAGATACAAGCTCTTGCTAAAAAATATGATTTTATTATACCTTCTTTTGGGGTTCACCCGTGGAAAGCAGATAAGTATGTCAATGAGTTAGATAGTTTAGATGAGTATTTGAATGAAGCAAATTATATTGGTGAGATAGGCTTAGATAAGAAGTTTTTGAAATATGCAGCTCCTTATAAAGATCAGCAAGAAGTATTTGAATATATTGTTTCAAATGGACATGTTAAAGATAAGCTCTTAAACTTACATACAAGTGGGGCAGAAATAGAAGTATTAGGTGCTTTAGAAAAATACAATCACAGTAAGTTTGTTATTCATTGGTATGCTGGAAGCATAGAGCTTATGGAAAGGTATTTAGCTTTAGGAGGATATTTTTCTATAGGTGTGGAGATTATGTTCAGTAAACATATACAGGAAATAGCAAAAAAAGTACCTCTTGATAGAATTTTGGTGGAAACTGATAATCCATCATCATATTCGTGGCTTTTAGGAGAAGAGTCTAATAATGATATGCCAGAGCTATTATTTAAAGTTATAAATAAAATTTGTCAGATAAAGAAAATTACAACAAATGAATTATTTAGTCATTTAGATAAGAATCAGAAATATATTTTATTTTAGTTAAATCAAGCTTTGTGTTTTTCTATTAATCATCGTACTTCTAATCTTTATTTTAACGACGCTATCCTAAATAACTAACTTGTGTTAGAGTGTTTTAGGTGAGAAAGATTGGTTTAGTGCTTATAAGATGAAATAAGGTTATTGAAATTATTTTTACACTTGGGAAGAATATGGATAAATTAACGTGTATGAGAACATTTGTTAGTGTTTTTAAGTCTAAGAGTTTTACAAGAGCAGCTGAGAACCAAGATATATCCATTGGTTTAGTGAGTAAAAGGATTAAGTATCTTGAGAGTATGCTAAATGTTGAATTATTTAATAGAACTACAAGAAGTATTTCACCTACAGCAAATGGAGCAGAGTATTTTGAGCATTGTTGTGAAGTATTAGATAAGTTAGATAATTTTGAGCATATTTTTAGTATGCAAAATAATTCGTTAACAGGAGTTATTACCATTAGTGCTCCTTTAGCTTTTGGATTGGTCTACTTACGCACTTTTGTACCATATTTCCATAATAAATATCCAGAAATCAATCTCCAAATAGATCTAAACGATAACTTCATTGATTTTTCTAGAAATCAAAATGACATTATATTAAGAATTAGTGACGATTTACCAGATACTGGACTTATAGCTAAACAAATTTTTGAGATTAAAAGAGTTGCGGTAGCAAGTCCAAGCTTTTGTAAAGAAAATAAGCTGGCAACCCCTGATGATTTATCTAATATAAACTGTCTATTATATAAAAATAATAAAAGTTATAATTCTTGGACTTTTTTGAAGTCAGATAAAAAGCTAAATGTGACTGTAGAAGGAAATCTTCTTAGTAACAGTGGTGAAATTCTTAAAAGTTCTGCAATTAATAGTCAGGGGATAATGTTAGGTCCAAAATTTATCGTAAAAAAAGAACTTGATAGCCAGCTTTTGACAGAAGTATTGCCTGACTTTCAACTTGAGAGTAAATTTCTTTATGCTTTATACTCAGAAAGATTGAAGAAATCTAATGCGATAAAAACCTTTATTGATGAGTTAAAAGAGTTTTGTAATAAGTTTAACTACTAGTGGTTCTATAACATTCTCTCTAGGATAGGTTCTTTTTTTGCAATATGCTTAATTACACCTGTTATATGAAAACATATACTAATTATTAAAACCCAGACTGTAAATATATGAATGTTGTCAAAGATGGGAGCAATATTTTCCATTAAAGGTAGTGGTAAAGCTACATCAAATATCCAAAAAGGCACAGGTTTATGCAAGAGAGAACTTAGTAGCCAGCCAGAAACTATCATGGTAAATATACTAGCATACAACATAAAATGCACTAATTTGGCTAAAAGCTTTTCATGTATAGGAATATCAAATTTGTATGGAGGTTTTTTCATGCCTGTAAAAAACCATGTTACGCGAATGGACATCACGATCAGAAGAGTTATACCCAGTGACTTGTGATACCATATAATATTATAATAAAACTGGTTTATAGGATTTTCTGTTTTACCTAGATACCAAATAAACCCTAAAGTTAGCATTGATAAGATTAAAAAAACTGTAATCCAATGTAGCATTCTTGAAAATGAATCATACTTCATAAAAGTCTCTCCGAGTGACTAGTAGGTTGACTATTTATTAAGCTATAAAACGAGTTTTAAATAAAGATTCTTTTGTTAAAAAGATTTTTTCTATAGAAGAAAGAGTTATATAGTAAATACTTATTTGGAATGATAATCTTTTTGGTTTACTAATAATGGGTATAGCACTGCTGATACAACAATAAATATTATTATAAATAAATCATAAGATACAATATCTTCATATATAAACCCAAAAATTAACTCAGCGACTAAGTATGCAAAAATAGCCCATGATGATGCAAAGGCTTTTAAGATATTTGAAATACTTCCTTTATTGTCCATGTAAGCATATATCAAGAAAAATAACACATGAAGTATCAAAGCTACTGCTAAATTAAGCGCTCCAGCTATCATTAATAAATATGTCAATATCATATATACAATGAAAGCTACAATCCTAGGAAAAGGCACATAGTTTACAGGCAATGGATCATCTTTATTGCCTTTTATTTTTGCATAAGAAATAGGTAGAGCAATACAAGAAACTAAGATGAATGTAGTTGTCAAAGACGCTATCATCTGCCAGTTTCTAAAGAAGAATATTAGAACTATAGAGCATATAAATGTAAATATAAGAGAAGTTCTTGAAATATTAACCCCTTGCGTAACGCGGGCAAAATATTCAGGCATTTGTTTTGCTTTAGACATTTCATTAAGCATACGAGCACTACCACCTAGGTATACAATGCCTGTGCCTGATGGACTAATTAAAGCATCGGCATATAAAACTATAGCAAGAGCGTTTATGCCTAATATTCCTGCTAGTTGAGCTAAAGGAGAACTAAAATTCAAACCTTCCCAGCCATTTCCTAGCATTTTCTCAGGTACAGCACCTATAAAAGATATTTGTAGTAAGAGATATATGAATAAAACTATCAGTACACTACTAACTAAAGCAATCGGTATATTCTTTTTGGGGTTTTCTAATTCAGCTGAAAAACTAGCAGCCATCTGAAACCCAAAGAAAGAATAAAAAATACCGCAAGTAACAATAGCATTAAAAACACCACTTACACCTTTAGGCATAAAACTAACATTATCACCGCTAAAATTATTAGAATGAAATGCTGCAAACATTATTATTAAAGAGGTAACTATAGGAATTATGATTTTTAAAGAAGTTAATGAGTTATTGATTTTTGATAATGACTTTATTCCCCAGTAGTTTATTAATGTATATAACAACATAAATAAAACAACGACAACCACTCCTAAAAAAGTAAGTTCTCCTGCGCTAAACACGTATGGAGTCATTGGCTTGTATATAGAAGAAATGTATTGTGTCGTGGCCATAGCTTCCGATGGTACGATAATAAGCCCTAACATCCAATTTGATAATCCTGTTACAAAACCAAAGTGTTGATTATGTGATAGAGTTATTAATTGTGTAAATAATCCATTTGTTTGATATTTAACAGCAAGCTCTGCCAGTAAAAACGCCATCACAAGAACTATAAATGCTCCTATAATCCATGAAAGTATCGATGCAGCTCCAGCTGCTTGGGAGGCATAGTATGATGCATATAGCCAACCACTACCTACCATAGTACCTACACTTAACGCTATAGCTGTGAATAAACTAGGTTTTTTTGTATTTCCCATATTTTCTCTAAATATTTATTTGTAGGTATATTATTCTCATCTATAAACAAATAATCAATAGTTATATGTTAATACATTTGTATGTATGAAGCTTTTGAGTTTCATCAATTGTATTATTAAATATATTGTTTTAAACACCAGTGCCAAGGCTCGTATATCATTCCCTGAAGATTATCTCTTGGATAGCTCATATAAAAACCATAGTCATTAGCGTTTTTATGTAACCAAACAAAAGCTGAAGTTTGTTCAAAGGCCTCAGTAACTAAGCCATCCTCATCTGGAGTGGTAAAGTCTATAGCTAAGCCTGTATGATGCTCACTATAACCAGGGATCGCTACTTTTTTCACAATTTGCTCCAGGGTTTTACCTGTATCAAGGTGGCGGCTGATTAAAGCTTCTTGATATTCATAGGATCTATATATAGATAGCACTTCTAATATTACACCTTCAGACTTTGCATCAGCTATCATTTGCTTAAGAGGCTTAAAAGCATTTTTGTGGATGTATTGATCCCTACTAAGAACATCTTTGCCCCAATAAAATAAATCTTTATCAGAAGCTTGCTTAAAATGAGGTCGTTCATGTAGTTTTTTATCAAGAGAGTTGAAGTTTATCGATGGCATAATAAAAAGAGGTTGCTAGGTTATAGTGTTATTTTAACTTACTCTCTTAGACTAAGAATAATAAAATTAAGAAACATTGATAATTTACTCTAATTTTATAAAAGGTTTGGGAGATATTTGTTTCGAATATAAAGTCAATAAAGCTTATGTTAGGATTAAGATTTTGGGCAAAAAGCCTAAACTTTAAAAAACCTTCAAAAAGATGTAAAAAGTAGTTGCGTTTTGTAAATGTGATGTGTATTATATGTCTTCACCGGTTGGGAGTGATGCAACGGGAAGCGAGGCAGCGATTAGGTTTGCGGTCATCGAGATATTTAATAGATATATTATATACAAACACTTTGTTAATGAATTTGAGTGAACAGTAGTTAGAGTCAGAAATAGATTAAACTGAAGAGTTTGATCCTGGCTCAGATTGAACGCTGGTGGTATGCTTAACACATGCAAGTCGAACGGTAACAGAAAGAGCTTGCTCTTTGCTGACGAGTGGCGGACGGGTGAGTAACGCGTAGGAATCTACCTATCTGTGGGGGATACCGTTTGGAAACGAACGTTAATACCGCATAATATCTTCGGATTAAAAGTGGCGCTTGCGCTGCTGCGGATAGATGAGCCTGCGTTAGATTAGCTTGTTGGTGGGGTAAAGGCCTACCAAGGCTGCGATCTATAGCTGATTTGAGAGGATGATCAGCCACATTGGAACTGAGACACGGTCCAAACTCCTACGGGAGGCAGCAGTGGGGAATATTGGACAATGGGCGGAAGCCTGATCCAGCAATACCATGTGTGTGAAGAAGGCTCTAGGGTTGTAAAGCACTTTAGTCAGGGAGGAAGTTTATTTGGTTAATAGCTGAATAAATTGACGTTACCTGAAGAATAAGCACCGGCTAACTCCGTGCCAGCAGCCGCGGTAATACGGGGGGTGCAAGCGTTAATCGGAATTACTGGGCGTAAAGGGTCTGTAGGTGGTATAGTAAGTCAGATGTGAAAGCCCAGGGCTCAACCTTGGAACTGCATTTGATACTGCTAAACTAGAGTATAGTAGAGGAATGGGGAATTTCTGGTGTAGCGGTGAAATGCGTAGAGATCAGAAGGAACACCAATGGCGAAGGCAACATTCTGGACTAATACTGACACTGAGGGACGAAAGCGTGGGGATCAAACAGGATTAGATACCCTGGTAGTCCACGCTGTAAACGATGAGTACTAGCTGTTGGGTTCGGTGTAAAGGATCTAGTGGCGCAGCTAACGCGTTAAGTACTCCGCCTGGGGACTACGGCCGCAAGGCTAAAACTCAAAGGAATTGACGGGGACCCGCACAAGCGGTGGAGCATGTGGTTTAATTCGATGCAACGCGAAGAACCTTACCTGGTCTTGACATCCTGAGAACTTTCTAGAGATAGATTGGTGCCTTCGGGAACTCAGTGACAGGTGCTGCACGGCTGTCGTCAGCTCGTGTTGTGAAATGTTGGGTTAAGTCCCGCAACGAGCGCAACCCCTATTGATAGTTACCATCATTAAGTTGGGTACTCTATTGAGACTGCCGCTGACAAGGCGGAGGAAGGTGGGGACGACGTCAAGTCATCATGGCCCTTACGACCAGGGCTACACACGTGCTACAATGGATATTACAGAGGGCTGCGATACCGCGAGGTGGAGCGAAACTCAGAAAGGTATTCTTAGTCCGGATTGCAGTCTGCAACTCGACTGCATGAAGCAGGAATCGCTAGTAATCGCAGGTCAGAATACTGCGGTGAATACGTTCCCGGGTCTTGTACACACCGCCCGTCACACCATGGGAGTGGGTTGCTCCAGAAGTAGATAGCTTAACGAATGGGCGTTTACCACGGAGTGATTCATGACTGGGGTGAAGTCGTAACAAGGTAGCCGTAGGGGAACCTGCGGCTGGATCACCTCCTTAAAGGAAATACGAAAAATAGAAATAAACTTTAACTGTTGTTTCTCAAGTGATTTAACTTAGTGTTTGTAGATAATATATTTTAGTGTAAATAAATACGGGTCTGTAGCTCAGCTGGTTAGAGCGCACCCCTGATAAGGGTGAGGTCGGTAGTTCAAGTCTACTCAGACCCACCATTTTCTGAACATCGTAAGATGTTGGGAGTATAAAACATATTGGGGCCTTAGCTCAGCTGGGAGAGCACCTGCTTTGCACGCAGGGGGTCAGCGGTTCGATCCCGCTAGGCTCCACCAATATTTATTTGCATGAAGATAGAGATATTTAACAATTTAGTATAGAGATAGACTTAAGAAAATAAGTGCAAGTGGCGGATGCCTTGGCATTCAGAGGCGATGAAGGACGTGTTAATCTGCGATAAGCTTCGGTTAGGTGGTAAATGACCTATGATCCGGAGATTTCCGAATGGGGGAACCCAACCAGAGCAGTCTGGTTACCTACTCGACATAGAGTTAGGAGCGAACGAGGGGAACTGAAACATCTAAGTACCCTTAGGAAGAGAAATCAATTGAGATTCCCGTAGTAGTGGCGAGCGAAGTGGGAAGAGCCTGGTATGATATAGCTAGAATTATAGTAGAACAAGTTGGGAAGCTTGACGATAGAGGGTGATAGTCCCGTATACGAAATAATCTTAGTGGAACTAGACATACGAACAAGTAGGACGGGGCACGAGAAACCTTGTCTGAATATGGGGGGACCATCCTCCAAGGCTAAATACTACTGAATGACCGATAGTGAACTAGTACCGTGAGGGAAAGGTGAAAAGAACCCTTATAAAGGGAGTGAAATAGAATCTGAAACCACTTGCATACAAGCAGTAGGAGCATAATTTAGTTATGTGACTGCGTACCTTTTGTATAATGGGTCAGCGAGTTACTTTTAGTAGCAAGGATAACTGAATAAGGGATCCGTAGCGAAAGCGAGTCTTAATAGGGCGTATAGTTGCTAGGAGTAGACCCGAAACCGGCGCGATCTATCCATGACCAGGTTGAAGGTTAGGTAATACTAACTGGAGGACCGAACCCACTAATGTTGCAAAATTACGGGATGAGTTGTGGATCGGAGTGAAAGGCTAATCAAGCACGGAGATAGCTGGTTCTCCCCGAAAACTATTTAGGTAGTGCCTCGTGTATAACTGATTGGGGTAAAGCACTGTTTCGACTAGGGGGGTTTTACGACCTTACCGACTCGATGCAAACTCAGAATACGATCAAGTTCAATCACGGGAGACACACTGCGGGTGCTAAGGTCCGTAGTGGAGAGGGAAACAGCCCAGACCGCCAACTAAGGTCCCCAAGTCATAGCTAAGTGGGAAACGAAGTGGGAAGGCCCAGACAGCCAGGAGGTTGGCTTAGAAGCAGCCATCCTTTAAAGAAAGCGTAATAGCTCACTGGTCGAGTCGGCCCGCACGGAAGATTTAACGGGGCTAAGCTATGCACCGAAGTTGCGGATATAGATAATATATGGTAGGGGAGCGTTCTGTAAGCCGATGAAGGTGTGTTGAGAAGCATGCTGGAGGTATCAGAAGTGCGAATGCTGACATGAGTAACGTAAAATAAGTGAGATTCTTATTGGCCGAATACCCAAGGATTCCTACGCAATGTTAATCAACGTAGGGTAAGCCGGCACCTAAGGCGTAGCTGAAGAGTGAAGTCGATGGAAAACAGGTTAATATTCCTGTGCTGCTTATATGAATGATGGAGGGACGGAGAAGGCTAGGTAGGCCCGGCGAATGGTTGTCCGGGTGAAAGTAAGTAGGTAGATATGCTAGGTAAATCCGGTGTATTGTTGATCTGAGATACGAGACGAAGTCAAACTTGTTTGACGAAGCTATTGATGCCATGCTTCCAGGAAAATCTTCTAAGTATATTGTATAGGTAACCGTACTGTAAACCGACACTGGTGGGTAGGTAGAGAATACTAAGGCTATGAGACAACTCTGGTGAAGGAACTAGGCAAAATAACACCGTAACTTTGGAAGAAGGTGTGCCCATGTTATGTGAAGGGACTTGCTCCTGGAGCAGAGATGGGTTGCAATTATCAGGTGGCTGCGACTGTTTATCAAAAACACAGCACTCTGCGAAATCGTAAGATGAAGTATAGGGTGTGACGCCTGCCCGGTGCTGGAAGGTTAATTGAAGTGGTTAGCGCAAGCGAAGCTGTGGATCGAAGCCCCAGTAAACGGCGGCCGTAACTATAACGGTCCTAAGGTAGCGAAATTCCTTGTCGGGTAAGTTCCGACCTGCACGAATGGCGTAACGATGGCCACACTGTCTCCACCAGAGACTCAGTGAAATTGAAATCGCAGTGAAGATGCTGTGTACCCGCGGTTAGACGGAAAGACCCCGTGAACCTTTACTACAGCTTTGCACTGGACTTTGAATATTTATGTGTAGGATAGGTGGGAGACTATGAAGACAAGTCGCTAGATTTGTTGGAGTCGACCTTGAAATACCACCCTTGACTATTTGAAGTTCTAACTCAGGAGAAATTCGAGGACAGTGTATGGTGGGTAGTTTGACTGGGGCGGTCTCCTCCCAAAGAGTAACGGAGGAGTACGAAGGTGCACTCGGCATGGTCGGAAATCATGCCAAGAGTATAAAGGCAAAAGTGCGCTTGACTGCGAGAGTGACGGCTCGAGCAGGTACGAAAGTAGGTCTTAGTGATCCGGTGGTCCTGTATGGAAAGGCCATCGCTCAACGGATAAAAGGTACTCCGGGGATAACAGGCTGATTCCTCCCAAGAGTTCATATCGACGGAGGAGTTTGGCACCTCGATGTCGGCTCATCACATCCTGGGGCTGAAGCAGGTCCCAAGGGTATGGCTGTTCGCCATTTAAAGTGGTACGCGAGCTGGGTTCAGAACGTCGTGAGACAGTTCGGTCCCTATCTGCCGTGGGCGTTGGATATTTGAGAAGAGTTGCTCCTAGTACGAGAGGACCGGAGTGAACGAACCACTGGTGTTCCGGTTGTTTCGCCAGAAGCATTGCCGGGTAGCTACGTTCGGAAGGGATAACCGCTGAAAGCATCTAAGCGGGAAGCCTCCTTCAAGATTAGATATCCCAGGTCTTAGACCTGTAAGGAACGTTGGAGACTACGACGTTGATAGGCTGGGTGTGGAAGTACAGCAATGTATGAAGCTTACCAGTACTAATGATCCGAGAGACTTAAGTCTATTTCTATGCTGAATTGTTAAATATCTTTATTGATATGCAATTAAACAGTAAAATACAAAACCAAAACATTAGAGATTAAAGTTTTGGCGATGATAGCTTGTAGGTACCACCTGATCCCATTCCGAACTCAGAAGTGAAACTATAACACGCCGATGATAGTTTAGCATTCGCTAAGTGAAAGTAGGTAGTCGCCATTTTATTCTATAATAAAAGACTCAACAACAATGAGCACATATTAAAAGCCCCATTAGATAACCTCTAGTGGGGCTTTTTTTTGCCTTAAAATATACCGATTAAGATCGTTCGCTTAAATGATGAGCTGTCTTGGTTATTAATGCTTATTAATAAATATATTATCCAGCAATTTTCTATTATAATCTTTTGATGTTTATTATATATGTCTTGTAAGTTGTCTCTATTAAAAATATTTGATCAAAAAAGAATTCCTACTATGAGTTTATCTGTAGAGGAAAGAAAGAAAGTTTGGCTTAATAAATTTATTAAATCATATTTAGTGGTATTTATCGGTTATCTTAGCATGTATATGATTCGAAAGAATTTCAACATTGCTCAGAATGATATGATACATGATTATGGGCTTTCATTTACAGAGCTAGGGCTTATTGGACTTGGTTTTTCTATAACTTATGGTTTAGGTAAAACAGTTACAACATATTATTTTGATGGTAAAAACACTAAGCAAGTTTTACCGTTTATGCTGATTTTATCAGCAATATGTATGGTTAGTTTTGGTCTAAGTCTAGGTAGTGGGACATACAGTTTATTTTTAATGGTTGGGTTTTATGCTCTTAGTGGTTTTTTCCAAAGCTCTGGAGGCTCATGTAGCTATTCAACGATCACTAAATGGACTCCGAGAAAGAAAAGAGGCTTCTTCTTAGGTTTGTGGAATATGTCTCATAATATTGGTGGGGCTTTAGCTGCAGGTGTAGCAATCTTTGGTTCTCAAGTTGTCTTTAATGGCAACGTGGTTGGAATGTTTATTTTTCCATCTATACTTTGTTTGATTATTGGTTTTGTAGGATTAACTATAGGTAATGATTCACCAGAAGCTTATGGTTTAGGAACAGCAGAAGAGCTTTTTGAAGAGCCTGAAAGTGAAGAAGATGCTTTTGTCAAAAAAGAAAATATATCTAAATGGGAAATCTTCAAAAAATACATCATCTTTAATAAGGTGATTTGGATTTTATGTTTTGCGAATGTATTTTTGTATGTGGTGAGAATTGGTGTGGATCAGTGGTCACCTGTATATGCTCATGAAGTTCTAGGGTTTTCTACCGAAACATCAGCGTGGAGCTATGCCTTATTTGAGGCAGGAGCATTAACAGGTACTTTGATGTGGGGTTTGCTGTCGGATTTAGTTAATGGTAGAAGAGGTGCCACAGCTCTTGCATCTCTTGTAGCAACAATTATTCTTTTATATATGTACCAGTCAGCTACTAGTGAGCTTGTATATATGATAGTTCTATTTTTATTGGGATTTTGTGTATTTGGTCCACAATTACTAATAGGTGTGGCTGCTGTCGGGTTTGTTCCAAAGCAAGGGGTAGCAGTTGCAGATGGTGTAAAAGGGACATTTGCATATTTGCTAGGAGATAGTTTTGCTAAGCTTGGACTTGGTATGCTAGCAGATGAAAAGATTAGTATCTTTGGTGCTACTGGATGGAGTGGTACATTTACAGCTCTTTATGTGGCAGCTATTATTTGTTTTGTTTTGATGCTTTTTGTAGCTATTGCAGAGGAGAAAAAAATTAAAATAAATAAAGAATATTATTCTAAAAGTGATAATTAGAACATTTTATAATTATGTAACAAGTATTACAGATATTGAAGAGTAACTTTAGTTATTAGCTGAAGTGCTATTAAATATTAATTCAACAGTTTTATTTATAGTATACAATAACTATATAACTTATTTGTTTTATAAATATTATGTTTAAAGTTGGAAAAAGTTTAGTAATATTTTTATTTGTATTGTTTATTTGTAATATAGCTTTTGCTGTTACAAGCTCTCAAATAAATGAGGCGACCACTACTCTTCACGAAAGAGTAAAACAAATAAATAGTTTTATTGACTATGTGCATCTAGATAAAGCTAAAACTGAAGACTCTCTAAATTATGAGCGAGACAAACTTCTAGGCTATATAGATTATATCAACAATGAAATATACCGCCTAGAACTCGATCTTCATAAACTTGATAGGTTATTAGATTTTGTGGATGAACGCTATCAAGCTAATAAATATTCTAATTTTATTAACGATAGTGTTAAAGCAAATGAGAAGTTTAATACAAGATTAAAAGACTATACGAAGTCAAGAGTCCTTATATTAAATGACCTTATTTTAGCTAAAGATACAGATATTAATATTGAGTATGCTTTAGATGATATTTCAAGATATAGAAATAAGCTAAGAAATGATTTTAAGTTTAATCAAAGTACAGTTTTATGGCAACCTAATAGTTGGACTCATGCTATTAAGACCATTTCTAGTAACTTTGTAAACTTAGTTTTAGATATAATTGTTTTTACTTTTACAGTTTTATTTTTTCTGTTTTTTAGGAGAGTTCTTTCGATTAAGAGTGTTATCCTAAAAAATAAAGAGTTAAGACATAAAAAAAATCTTTATTGGGCAGCTTTTAAGTTTGAAAAACTATATGACCTAATCTTAGGGATAGCTATTTATCCCTTAGTTATTGTGCTTTTAGTAAGTATTTCTATATATTTCGGTCTAATTAATCGAGATGCTTTTTATAGTGTGATGACTTCTCTACAAATCATAGCTTTATATTGTTTTTTCATTTATATACTTTCAGTTTACGCTAGAGTCATCGTTAGTTTTAAAACAGAAACTTACTTGCTAATTTATTGTATGCTTTTTGGTGTTTCAATGCACTTCTTCCTTTCAAGTTTAGTGGATTTCTCTCCGGCCTCAGTAGAGTTAACACAGTTTATCGGTGATGCATTAATCCCTGGCTTTATAATGATGTTATTCATGCTTATTCCAGCTATTATGTTTTTTTATAGTCTTGGTAAAGAGCAGTATTTGGATAATTATGAACCTAAGAGATTCGTTACTTATATTGTTAGATATTTTGTTGTAGTATCTTTAGTTTTTTGTATTATTATGATGATATTAGGGGGGTATCCTAATCTAGGGATGTCTGTATCATTTGATTTATATCAGACTTTTTTCTGGGCAGCTCATATTTATGTGTTTTATAAAGTAGTGATAGTTTTATTGGATCTTGTTTTTTGTAAAAAAACAAAAATGGCTATTTTACGTAGAACAGCTGAAAATGTTATGGGTGATATTAAAAGAACAGGCTTTAGATATTGGGTTAAGAGTTTTGTAATCGTAGTAGCAACTATTTTATTTATAGTGTTTACTCTACTTTCTTTTAATGTTCTACCTCAAAAATTATATGATGTTTGGGAGATATTTTTCTATGAAGGTGAAACTTTGCTTGGTGTGGATATTCTTCCGTTACAATCATTTTTAGAATCATTATCAGTTTTAGTTGTTATGTTTATTTCTGCAAAAATAGTGATGTTATTCGCAGAAAAGAGAATATATCCGTATACAAACTGGGATTTGGGTACTAAAGAAGCCACAACATCTATAATTAAATATATTTTTATAATCACGGCAATTTTCCTATTTATTAAATCATTAGGTATAAGCAATACAACTATAGCGTTTATTGCCTCGGGTTTATCTGTCGGTCTTGGTTTTGCTATGCAAGATTTAGTTAAAAACTTCTTTGCAGGTCTTGTTATGTTGATTGAACGACCTGTTAAGATTGGTGATTGGGTCAATGTTGAAAATGAAATTGGTGTCGTCAAGAGAATTAGTATACGAGCTACAGAGGTTTTAACTTTTAATAATAACTCTTTAATTATTCCGAATAATGTAATGATTACAAATATTGTTTCAAATGAAACACTTGATCGAACTTCAAGGTTGGTTATTGATATAAAAGTAGCATATCGTCATGACCCTGAAGAGGTTATGGATATTTGTAGAAGAGTTGTGACAAGTGAAAAAAGAATATTTTTCACACCACCACCAGAGTTTATACTACTAGAGCTAGGCGATTCAGCAATGACGGTTTCAGTTCGAGCATACTGTTTGAGAATCCATAATTTTGATATATCAAGCGATTTGAGAATGATGTTCTTAAAAGCATTAAAAGAGAATAATATTGAAATTCAACCATCTAAGATGGATGTTAGAATTAAAAATCTTGAAAATGATAATAGTCGAGAAATACCAAAGAACTAGAGTTGCTAAACCTTTCTTTTAAGGTCATATAAATCTTTACGCCTATCACGTAGGTTTTTCACACTACCAAACTGGTTAAGTTCACGTAATAAATGAATATCTACATCAGCAATTAGAATCATTTCAGTATTTGGGGTTGTTTCAGCTTTTATTCCTGTAGCGGGGAAGGCAAAGTCACATGGTGTAAATACCATCGATTGAGCATATTGAATATCCATGTTATGAACATTAGGAAGGTTACCAACACTACCTGCAATGGCTACATAGCATTCATTCTCTATAGCTCTTGCTTGAGCACAATTCCTAACTCTTGAGAATCCATTTTGAGTATCTGTTAAAAATGGTACAAAAAGAATATCCATACCATCTTCAGCAAGTATTCTACTAAGTTCAGGAAATTCTGAATCATAACAAATTAGGATGCCAATCTTACCACAGTCAGTATCAAAGACCTCTAGTTTACTGCCTCCTTGAAGACCCCAGACCATAGCTTCATCAGGAGTTACGTGTAGCTTTTCATATTTTTCGGTTGTGCCATCTCTGCGACATAAGTAACCAACATTATAAAGGCGCTCATCTTTTATTTCTGGCATGCTTCCTGTTATGATGTTTATGTTGTAGGTAATAGCAAGCTCAGAGAATTTATCTGTAATTGTTTGAGTGTGTTTCGCTAGTTCTCTTATCGCATCAGGTTCAGATAGATGATTATTCTCTGCCATTAAGGGAGCGTTAAAAAATTCTGGGAATAATGCAAAATCAGACCTGTAGTTTGATACTGCTTTTACAAAATATTCAGCATGATGCATTAATTCATCTAAACTTTTATAGGGGCGCATTTGCCATTGAATTAAGCCTAAGCGGATGTCTTTCTTGATGATAGTTGGAATTTCAGTATGCTCTTCTTCATAGTAAATGTTTGTCCACTTCAGAAGTACTGCGTAATCATTAGATTCACTATCATCCTCTAAATAAGATTTAATTATCTTAATCGGCTGAAAGTCATTGCTTAGTTGAAAACGCAAAACGGGATCATGTATTTCCTGCCTTTTTAGTCTGCTTATGTATTCTTTTGGGCTCATTTCATCTGCATGATTATGATAGTTTGGTATTCGTCCACCAAATATGATGCTTTTAAGATTAAGCCTCTCACAGAGATCTTTTCTGTAATCGTACAATCTACGTCCTAAACGCATACCTCTAAATTCTGGTTTGATAAATAAGTCGATGCCATATAGGACGTCACCATCCTCTGTGTGAGTTTTAAAAGTGTTGTTACCAGTTATCTTTTTATAAGTATGTTTGTCACCAAACTTTTTATAATCTACTATGATTGAAAAAGCACAACCAGCAATTTGGTCATTAACCTTAATTACAGCTTGTCCTTCAGGAAATTTTTTAATTAATGAACTTATCTCACTTCTCTCCCAATAAGGGTCTTCGATGTTATAGACCTCAATCATTGCGGCTTTTAATTCTTGATAATCATCCATGCTTAAGTAATCTAAACTAATATTTTCTATGTTTTGCATACTTTATTTTAAATAGACATTTTCATTAATATAAATTATAGCACGAGAGAGTTTTTTATTACTAGAGTCTATATTTTGATAAGTAGATAGTGGAATCAAGACCTTACTCTTTACTCTATTTCCTGTTATAATATTGTGATTAAATTTTGTCTATTTACTTTATAAAATATTTAAAGGGTTATTTTAAATGAGAACATATTACAGTTCAGATATTAATGAAAAATTAGAAAATCAAAAAGTAACAGTTTGTGGTTGGGTGCATCGTCGCCGTGATCATGGTGGGGTTATCTTTTTAGATATAAGAGATAGAACTGGTTTGGTTCAGTTAGTTTTTAATCCAGATAATGCAAATTTTGCAATCGCAGATGGCGTAAGATCAGAGTTTGTAATTCAGGCAGAGGGATTAGTAAATTTACGCCCAGCAGGTCAAGAAAACAATAATCTTGCAAGTGGTAAAGTTGAGATAATTGGTGACACTATAAAGGTTATCAATAAATCAAAAACTATCCCATTCCAGTTGGATGATTTCCAAGCTACTGGTGAAGATGTGAAGCTTAAGTATCGTTACATAGACTTGCGTCGTCCTGATATGCAAAAAAAACTTATCACCCGTTCAAAAGCAATTAGATATGTACGTAATTTCCTAGATGATAATGGTTTCTTAGATATCGAGACTCCATTTCTTACAAAAGCTACGCCTGAAGGTGCTAGAGATTACTTAGTACCAAGCCGTAACTTCAATGGTAAGTTCTATGCGTTACCACAGTCGCCACAGCTTTTTAAACAGCTATTAATGGTTTCTGGCTTTGACAGATACTACCAAGTTGTAAAATGCTTCCGTGATGAAGATTTAAGAGCAGATAGACAGCCAGAATTTACACAAATAGATATCGAGGCTTCATTTATTGATGAAGAATACATTATGTCTACGATGGAAACTATGGTTGCTGGACTTTTCAAAGAGACTATAGGTGTTGAGTTTAATACACCTTTCCAAGTAATGAGTTTTGCTGATGCGATGGATAAGTATGGTTCAGATAAACCAGACCTTAGAATACCTCTTGAGTTTGTAAATATCAAAGAAGATATGAAGAATGAAGAGTTTAAAGTATTCTCAGGACCTGCAAATGATGATGATTCTCGTGTGATAGCAATGAGAATACCAAATGGTAATGAAAAGCTTAGCCGTAAAAAAATAGATGAGTATACTAAGTTTGTTGGTATTTATGGTGCTAGAGGGTTAGCTTATATCAAGATAAACTCATTATCTGAAGGTAAAGATGGTTTACAGTCTCCTATTGTGAAAAATATTTCAGAAGAAACTCTTTTCAAAGTGATTGAAAAAACTGGTGCTAAAGAGGGTGATTTACTATTCTTTGGTGCAGCTAAGACTAAGATTGTTAATGATTCGATGGGTGCTTTGCGTGCTAAGATTGGTGAAGACCTAGAAAATTTTGATAAAAAATGGGCACCTTTATGGGTTGTTGATTTCCCTATGTTTGAAAAAGCAGATGGCAGATTACATGCGATGCATCATCCATTTACAGCACCGAAAATAGAAACTGTTGCTGACCTTGATGCTAATCCAGAAAATCTTGGCTCAAGAGCTTATGATATGGTTATAAACGGTTATGAAGTTGGTGGTGGGTCTATTCGTATTCATCAGCAAGATGTTCAAGCTAAGGTATTTAGCCTTTTAGGTATATCTGATGAAGAAGCACAAGAGAAGTTTGGCTTTATGTTAGATGCTTTGTCTTATGGTACGCCAACTCATGGTGGTATAGCATTTGGTGTGGATAGACTTATTATGCTACTTACGGGTACTACAAATATCCGTGATGTAATAGCATTCCCTAAAACTCAAACAGCTAGCTGCCTAATGACAGAAGCACCTTCAAATGTTTCTTTAGAGCAGTTAAATGAGCTTGGTGTAGCTATTAAAAAAGCAGATAAAGAATAAATTCTATTTACTGGGTAACAAATCTAGTTACCCAACCTATATTTTATAAATAATTTCTCAAGAGGTATATTGTTATGATTACAACAAGATTTGCACCTAGCCCTACCGGCTTTTTACATGTTGGTGGTGTGCGTACAGCTTTATTTAGCTTTCTTTATGCAAAGAAGAATAATGGCAAATTTATTTTAAGAATTGAAGATACTGATTTAGAGCGCTCAACTCAAGAAGCTGTTGATGCGATTTTAGACGGTATGGCTTGGCTTGGTTTAAAAAATGATGACCAAATCTACTATCAGACTAAACGCTTTGATAGGTATAAGGAAGTGATTGACCAGCTTATTGAAGAAGGTAAAGCTTACTACTGTGATTGTTCAAAAGAACGCCTTGATGAGTTGCGTGAAAAACAACAGGCGAGCAACCTTAAAACTGGTTATGATGGCAAGTGCAGAAACGCTGACTTTGTACCTAAAGAAGGTGAGAGTTTTGTTGTAAGATTCAAAAATCCTATCGACGGTATGGTAAGCTGGGATGATGCCGTAAAGGGTAGAATTACAATAGCAAACCAAGAGCTTGATGATATGATTATTCAAAGAGCAGACGGTTCGCCAACATATAACTTTTGTGTAGTTGTTGATGATATGGATATGAAAATATCTCATGTTATCCGTGGTGATGATCATGTAAATAATACTCCTAAGCAAATAAATATTTATGAAGCATTAGGGGCAACAGTTCCTGTATTTGCTCATGTACCAATGATACTAGGTCCTGATGGAGCTAAATTATCTAAAAGACATGGAGCAGTAAATATTATGCAATATCGTGAAGATGGTTACTTACCTCAAGCAATGCTTAATTATCTTGTTAGACTAGGGTGGTCACATGGTGATAAGGAAATCTTTTCGCTTGAAGAAATGATAAAAGATTTCAATCTTGAGCATATAAGTGGCTCGCCATCTCGTTTTGATTTTGAAAAACTTAAATGGATTAATAAACATTATTTAGTTGATTCAAAAGTTGAAGATATCGTAGGGGAGTTAGAGTATCATTTTGCTAAGAAAGGTCTAGATATAGCAAACGGTCCAAAGCTTGAAGATTTGATGCCTGTGATGGCAGAAAAAGCAGAAACAGTGGTTGAGCTAGTTGATAAGTCACATTATTTTTATAGTGAAGATGTTGAGTATGATGAAAAAGCGGTGAAGAAGCACATCAAAGCAGCAACAGGGGCAATATTTGTTAAGCTTTTAGAAAATATTCAAGAGTTGCCTACAGTAAGCTGGAATGATGATGAAGTTTTGCATAATATTGTTAGTACTACGGCTGAGCAGTGTGAGGTTGGTATGGGTAAGGTTGGAATGCCTCTTAGAATCGCTGTAACAGGTTCAGGGCAGTCTCCAGATATTGGTGCTACACTTAGACTTTTAGGCAAACAAAAAACAATAGCTAGGATTCATAAAGCTATTAAGCATTTATGTGGTTTATAAAAATAAATGCAAAAAGTTCTTAATCAGATGTGAAAAAGCTCGTAAATAGAGTTTTAGTCCTAGATATTTATATATAAAACCTTTATATTAAATGTTAATACTTAAGCTTGGATTTTGTTTTGACTTATTCAATTATTGCTAAAAAAGGTAAGCAATATGGAGTGGGAACTATTACTGCATCTATCGCTGTAGGAGGTTTTGTTCATCATGCCTTACCAAATCAGATAGTTTCGGCTACACAAGGTTTTTATACCAACCATCTTTATAACTATTGGGCAGAAGAATTATTAAAAGACCAAAAATTAACACAAGTTCTTAATAGAATTATTGAAAAAGATCCTAACTCAAATTATCGCCAGTTTATTCTGATGGATAAACAAGGCAATACAGCTGGATGGACAGGTGGATCTAATGATTCGTTTTGTGGACATATTCTTAAAAAGAATTTAGCTGTGGCAGGGAATCGTCTTGTCGGTAGGCATGTTTTAGAAAGTATGGTTTCTGCTTATGAATGCTCTAAAAATAGTGATTTTGTTGAGCAAATCATAGATTCTCTAGAGGCTGGGGTATTGGCAGGTGGGGATAAACAAGGAGCTATTTCAATTGCTCTAAGAGTCGTTAGTGAAGACTTACCTCCTTGCGATCTAAGAGTTGATTGTTCTGAAATCGGCGTTATAACAGATATTCGGAAGTTATATTCATACTATACGGCAAATAGTTATCAAGAGTTTGTAAAGTCCATACCAACTATCAATAATCCACATAAAGCTGGATAAATAATATTTTTTAATAAAAAAACTTTAAGAGAGATAAATATGAAGATAAATTATGATATTGCAGAGTTAAAAAAGTACTTTGATACAGCTGCGACTTTTAGCTCATCAGAAAGGGGAGTTACTCGCCTGTTTTGTAGCAAAGAGCACAAGCAAATTATTCCTGTTATCGATAGTTGGATGCAAGAAGCAGGTTTAGAAACGCATCTAGATGCTTTAGGGAATGTTGTTGGTAGAAAACAAGGTAAAAAGACTTCTAAAACTTTAATTATAGGTTCACATCAAGATAGTGTTATTGAGGGTGGAAAATATGATGGAATATTGGGCGTACTTTTACCTTTATATGTGCTCAAGAAAATGAATGATGCAGGTGTTGAACTTGATTATAGTGTTGAACTTATAGCTTTTGGTGATGAAGAAGGGATTCGTTTCCCAGAGACACTATTAGGTAGTAAAGCTTTAAATGGAGATGTGTCATTAGATGCTCTAACAAAGGCTACTGATAAAGATGGTATATCAATTTATGATGCTCTTAAATCAATCGGAGCCAATCCGGATGAGATTGAGAAATGCAAGAGAAATAAGGAAGATGTTCTTGGTTTTTTTGAAGCTCATATTGAGCAAGGCCCAGTTCTAGAACAAAAAGAGCTTCCAGTAGGTGTAGTAACTGCTATTACAGGGATACAAAGATGCGCTGTAAATATTCAGGGTAAGGCAAACCATGCTGGGACAACACCTATGGATATGAGACAAGATGCTTTAGTGGCTGGCGCAGAGATTATTCGTTTTGCTGATAAATTATTCAAGTCAACAGAAGATTTAGTTGGTGTTGTTGGAGAATTAAATGTATCTCCTAATGCTGTTAATGTGATTCCTGATCATGTGGATATGACGATTGAAATACGTTCTCCACATAGTCACCTAAGAATGGAAGCAATGGAAAAAATTGCTGAGTTCTTTAAAAGTGTTGAGCAAGAGTATAGTGTGAAAATTTCATATAGCAAAAATTATGAGATGGAAGGACCATTTTGCGATAAGAAGATGCAGAATCAACTCTTTGATGCTATAAAAGAAGAAAATGAAGTTCCTTTCTCATTGTTTAGTGGAGCAGGTCATGATGGTTTAGCCATGATTAATCTTACACCCATTTCAATGCTGTTTTTACGCTGTAAAGATGGTTTAAGCCATCATTTTGAAGAAGAAATTGACTATGATGATGCTATGGTAGCTGCGAGAGTTATGCAAAATTTTTTACAAAAGTTTGATTACTCATAGGAAGCAAGGTTATGAGTGATAAGGTTAGGCTTGAGTCAAGGTGGTATCACAAAATTAGTGATCCGATGGTTATAATATTTATTGTTATAATTTTGGCTTCGGTTTTGACATATATTGTTCCAGCAGGTGAGTTTTCAAAGGACATAACTAGTGGGGCAGCTGCAGTTGGGACTAAATTTTTTCATCACTTACCTAACCACGGCATTAGCTTATTTGGTGTATTTGAGGCAATACCAAAAGGATTAGAATCAGCATCAGAGTATTTATTTATAGTGTTTATTGCTGGAGGTTTATTTCATCTTCTTGATAGTTCTAAGGCATTAGAACATGCTATAGGTACTGCAGTTAAGCATATAGGTTTTAAGAGAAAGACACTATTAATATTTTCAGCTACTTATATTTATGGTATTTTTGGAATAACTGTTGGTTATGAGAATAACATAGCTTTGGTACCTGTTGCTTTGATAATATCGTCAGCCCTTGGTCTTTCAAGGGTTGTTGGTGTGTGCATAGCTATTGGTGGTATAGGCATGGGGTTTGCCTTGTCTCCTATAAACCCATATACTGTTGGGGTTGCTCAGAAAATAGCTGGTTTGCCGCTATTTTCAGGAGCAGGGTTAAGGGCTATTATGGTTATTGTAGCATTGACTATCTTAGGTTTTTATATAGCGAAATTTATAGCTCCTAAAGAGGAGTGTCAAGAAGGAGAGGCACTTTTATCTAAGGATATAGAAGACTACCATATGAGCTTCAGAGATATACTGATTATCTTAGTTTTCACCCTAGGAATACTTGTTATAGCTGTTTGTTCAATTCTTTCTGGAATAACAAAACCTGACGGGCAACCGATGTTAGGTATACCTTGGTATATTAATCAGATTGCTGCGGTATTTTTGATCATATCTATGCTTGTTGCTGTTATTTGCAAGTATAGTCCTAATCAGTATGTGAAGCTTATGATGGAAGGGGCGGCAAAAGTTAC
This sequence comes from Francisella adeliensis, assembly GCF_003290445.1. NCBI lineage: Bacteria > Pseudomonadati > Pseudomonadota > Gammaproteobacteria > Thiotrichales > Francisellaceae > Francisella > Francisella adeliensis. The sequence continues at coordinate 62,331 of NZ_CP021781.1, forward strand.
TCCAGGTGCTTTAGTTATAGGTCTAGCCGCAGCAATCCAGGTAATTCTTAAAGAGGGTCAAATAATAGATTCAATTGTTTATTATTTGGGTGATTTACTTAGCTATATTCCAGCATCTGTTTCTGCAATTTTAATGACACTAGTCCAAAGCGTTATAAACTTCTTTATACCTGGTGGGTCAGGTCAAGCTTTAGCTACTATGCCTATTTTGATTCCTGTTGCAGATATGGTAGAGATGAAAAGACAGCTTATGATATTAGCATTTCAAGTTGGTGATGGTTTTACATATATGATATCCCCAACAGCAGGAGGAACTTTGGCGATGTTAGCTTTAGCTAAAGTTTCGTATGTGAAATGGCTAAAAGCAATCCTCCCATTTATTATTTTTATGTACATTGTATCTTGGCTTTTTATACTGATTGCTCATTATGTTAATTGGTCGTAAGATAAAATGATAAAAATACTTTAAATTACTTGACTAGAAAATAAAAGGCAGTATAATAGTCAACATATCGTTAGAGATAGCGATTAGTCTTATGTCCCGTTCGTCTAGAGGCCTAGGACACCGCCCTTTCACGGCGGCAACAGGGGTTCAAATCCCCTACGGGATGCCAAATTTAAGCCTCATAGCTGAAAAGTTATGAGGCTTTTTTGTTTATATAGTGTGGTAAAACTTTTTGAGCTGTCGAAATAAATTCTTTAAAGAAAAAGAAAATTAATGTTTCCATATTAGCTTATAAAAATAAATTCACACAATCGTTTAAAAACAAATAACCTTTCTCAGTTGGTTTGATAGAGCCTTTATTTATTTCTAGTAAACCTTTTTGGATACCTTTTTGAACACTAGACTCGATAAGGTTATATTTAGCAAAAGTTTGTTGATTAAAAAGCTCTAAGTTAAAACCTTTTTTAAGTCTTAGTGTATTAAGCATAAACTCATATTTTAGATCATTTTGGCATAGAGTTGATTGACCCTTCGTAGGGTTTTGAGCAGCTAGATATATTTTAGGATGCTTTTGCTTCCACGAACGATGAATTTTTTTTGTTTTAAGGTTTGTTATTTTACTGTGAGCACCAGCACCAATACCAATATAGTCACCAAAACTCCAGTAATTTGAGTTATGTATGGATCGTTTTTTATTTTTTGCATAAGCAGAAACTTCATATTGAGAGAAACTTGCTTCACCAAGAGATTTTTTGCCAAGTGTTTCTATTTCTTCTAGAGTGTTTTCATCAGGTAGGGTTGGGGTTTTAACAGCAAATAAAGTATTTGGTTCAATGGTTAACTGATACCACGATATATGGGTGGGTTTCATTGTTATGGCTTGAGAAATATCAAACATAGCATCTTCAACAGATTGGTTTGGTAAGCCGTGCATAATATCAATATTAAAATTATTAATATCTGATTGGTGGATTTCTTCTATAGTTGTATAAACATTTTGAGAATTGTGAACACGACCTAGAATTTTCAGTTTTTCATCTTGGAAGCTTTGTACTCCGAGAGAAATGCGATTAATACCAATATCACTATAGCTCGTGATAGAGCCTCTTTCAACAGTTCCTGGATTCATCTCTAAAGTGATTTCACAGTCTTTATTAAAGTTGCTATTAGCTTCTATGTGTTTGAGAACTTTGCCGAGATATTCAGGTTTAAATAATGATGGAGTACCGCCACCAATGAAAATACTTATAACCTCTCTATTTTGTAGGTCATCAATATGAGAATCAAAATCTTCAATGAGCTTCTTATAATAATTTTCAGATAAGTACTCTTCACCCTTAATCGCATGGGAGTTAAAATCACAGTAAGGACATTTTTTTACACACCATGGAAAGTGAATGTAAATACCGACACCTTTTGAAACATCAAACATTTTTAGGCCTTAAAGATTAAGAATTTGCTAACAACAAATGTATATACAGCAACTATTCCCATTGTTAAGAATAAAGCTACTAAGTATTGAATATGTAGTAGGTGTAAGAATATATAGTATATTGCTTCATTAAGTGCTAAACCTATCATTACATTTATAAAAAACTGAGTTGCGGCTTTTTTATGTGATTCTTGAGTTGTTGAAAATGTTAGGAATCTATGGCCGAAATAGCTGACATTAAAAGCTATCAAAAAGGCAAAGAAATTAGCTACAAGAGGTTTAAATGAGGCAAATTCTACGAGACACATTACTATTATAAGGTTAGTGACTGACGCTAATATTCCGATTATTAGAAAATAAAAGATCTGTTTTTTAATCATTGATGGTAGAGATTTTATTGAGTTATTTATATTATAGCTAATAGGATAAGTTTTATAAGGATAATTAATGGAAATTACTGAAATAACAAAGCATCAATTGGGAATCACAGAGAAAGTAACTCAATCAGCATTATTTTTATCACTTAATATAAAAGACAAAGAAATGCTACAGTTTGGGTTAAAAATTCTACAAAAATTTGTAGATGGAAAAAATGTGGTTGCTGGGTTTGGTGGTGAACTTTTAAGTATGTTTAATATACCTAAAGGAGACAACTTTGAAAGAACAAAGTTTAATTCTGAAAGAATGTCAGATTCTGATGGCTATGATTTAGTGTTATGGCTTAGAGGGAATGATAAAGGCGAGCTTTTTCACCAGGCATTAAATATTAGAAAAGCACTACAAGATTTTTTCGAGCTTAAAAAATGTGTAACTAGTTTTACTTATCATGATAAATATGATTTATCTGGTTTTGAAGATGGTATTGAAAATCCTAAAGATGATGCTGTAATGCCTGCTGCGATAATTAGTGATGGGAATATGGAAGGTTCAAGCTTTTGGGTGCTTCAGCAATGGCAACATAATTTTGAATGGTTAAATAATGTATCTCAAGTTGAAAAAGAAGAGTGTATAGGTCGATCTCTTGATGATTCACATCAGCTTGAAAACTTAAAAGATTTTGCTCATGTAAGTCGTTCTGCAAAAGAAAACTTCACGCCAGAGGCTGAGATCTTGCGTAAATCTATGCCATGGGCAGATGATAATCTTAATGGTGGGTTTATGTTTTCAGGATTTGCGACGTCATTTAGATCATTCAATTTACAAATGGGTAATATGCTTGGTGGTAGTGACGGTATAGTTGATGGGGTGTTTAAGTTTTCTAAAATTATTGAAACAAGTTATTTGTGGTGTCCACCGTTTAAGAAAGGAAAATTGGATCTTAGCTTATTAAAAATATAGCAATTTTGAATAATTTTATTTTATATACAAATCAAATCTAAAAAGTTAAAATATATAGGTATTTTTCAAACTTTAATATCCGTGGAGGTCATAAAGCATGTCTGATATTAAAAATATCACGAAACTTCAAATCGAAGACAAAGGGAATAAGTATTCACTTTATAGTTTAAAAAAGTTATCGGAGCAACTTGGCAAAGATGTAAGTCGCTTACCATATTCTATAAGAGTGTTATTAGAAAACCAACTTAGAAATATAGATGGCTATAAAGTAAAAGATGAAGATATGCACAAGGTCTTAGACTGGGATGCAAAATCTACTTCTCGCCCTGAAATTCCGCATATGCCTGCGCGTGTTGTGATGCAAGATTTCACAGGTGTACCAGCAGTGGTTGATTTAGCTGCTATGAGAAAAGCTATCAAAGATGCTGGTGGAAATGCTGATAAAATCAATCCGCTAGTAGATACTGCTATGGTTATTGACCACTCAGTCCAAGTTGACTATTATGGTACAAAAACTGCTTTAGCACAAAATGTATCAAAGGAGTTTGAGAGAAATGGTGAAAGATATAGCTTATTAAAATGGGCTCAAACTTCATTTGATGATTTTACAGTTGTACCACCAGGTATGGGTATTATTCACCAAATCAACTTAGAGTACCTTGCTAAAGGTGCTTTAGTTAAAAACATAAATGGTGAAGATGTAATTTATCCTGATACTCTTGTCGGTACAGATTCACATACTACTATGATCAATGGTGTTGGTGTAGTGGGTTGGGGTGTTGGTGGTATTGAAGCTGAAGCTGTAATGCTTGGTCAGCCATACTACATGGTACTTCCTGATGTAGTAGGTGTTAAACTTACTGGTAAATTGCGTACAGGTGTAACTGCTACAGATTTAGTTCTAAAAATTACAGAAACACTTAGAAAACACGGTGTGGTAGGTAAGTTTGTTGAGTACTACGGAGAGGGTATGGATAACCTTACTCTTCCTGATAGAGCAACTATAGCAAACATGGCTCCAGAGTATGGTGCTACAATTGGTTTCTTCCCTGTTGATGAAGTGACTTTAGATTTCTTTAACAATACAAACCGTGGTGAGCTAGTAGATGCTTGCCGTGAAATGTACAAAGAACAATTACTATTTAGAGAAAACCCTGCTGAAGAGCCAGAATACTCAAGCATAGTTGAAATTGATATGTCTGATGTTGAATCTAACTTAGCTGGTCCGAAAAGACCTCAAGATAGAGTAGCTTTTCATAATATGAAGACAGCGTTTGCTGAAGCTCTAGTTCATGAGCAAGGTTTACATGGTTTTGGTTTAACTCAAGAAGAGTTAGCAAAATCTGCAGAAGTAGCAGGTACAGGAGAGCAAATTACTCATGGTTCATTAGCTATTGCTGCAATTACTTCATGTACGAACACTTCAAACCCATCACTTTTATTAGGTGCTGGTTTGTTGGCTAAAAAAGCTAATGAAAAAGGTCTTAAAGTTAAACCATTTGTTAAAACTTCTTTAGCACCTGGTTCACAGGTTGTAACTCAGTATTTAGAAAAAGCTGAATTACTTCCAGAATTAGAAAATTTAGGCTTTAACCTTGTTGGTTATGGTTGTACTACTTGTATTGGTAATTCAGGACCATTAGATCAGCCTGTACTTGATGCTGTAAATGAAGCTGATTTAGTTGTTGCGTCTGTAAGTTCGGGTAACCGTAACTTTGAAGGTCGTATTAACCCTCATGTAAAAGCTAACTATCTTGCATCTCCTATTCATGTGGTTGCTTATGCATTAGCTGGGACAGTTGATTTTGATCCAGTAGAAGATGCTATAGGTGTTGATGCTGAAGGCAATGATGTAATGCTTGCAGATATTTGGCCAAGTAATGAAGAAATTGCTACAATTCAAGCTGAAGTTGTGAATGCTGCAATGTTTAAAAAGGCTTATGCAACTGTACTTGATGGTACGAAAGATTGGCAGGAGCTTCAAGTTCCTACGGGTCAGCTTTATGAGTTTGATAAAAACTCTACTTATATTCAGTGTCCTAGCTTCTTTGAAAAGTTTGCTGATGGAGGTAGTGCTGATTTAGACATTAAAGGTGCTAGAACACTACTTATGCTCGGTGATTCTGTAACAACAGACCATATATCTCCAGCAGGAGCTATTCCAGAAGATTATCCAGCTGGTCAGTACCTAAAATCTCACGGTGTAGAGAAAAAAGACTTTAACTCTTACGGTTCTCGTCGTGGTAACCATGAAGTGATGATGCGTGGTACATTTGCAAATATTCGTATCCGTAACTTACTTCTTGACGGTGTAGAAGGCGGGTATACTAAGTATCATTTTGATGGTTCACAACAGTATGTATTTGATGCTGCTATGAAGTATAAAGAAAAAGGTATTCCTCTTGTTATCTTAGCAGGTAAAGAGTACGGTACTGGTTCATCGCGTGACTGGGCAGCTAAAGGTACATTCCTTTTAGGTGTAAAAGCTGTAATTGCTGAAAGTTATGAAAGAATTCACCGTTCTAACCTTGTTGGTATGGGTGTATTGCCGTTACAGTTTATGGATGGGCAGTCTGCGAAGACTTTAGGCTTTGATGGTTCTGAGATGTTTAACATTAAAAATGTTGCAGATATTAAGCCTCGTCAAACAGTCGTTGTGGAAGCAGTTCATCCAAAGACAGCTCATACAACTACATTTGAAGCTTTAGCTCGTTTAGATGCTGATGTGGATGTAGATTACCTAAAAAATGGTGGTATCTTACAAACAGTTCTTAAAGACATGATGGCTGGAAATGCTTCTGGAGGCTTTTGCCCATTTTCTAAAATGGCTGGCTTTTTTAAGAAAGTTTTTAAGTAAGCATTGATCAATAAAAATATCTAAAAATTACCTTGTTGTAATAATCTCAACGAAATTTCTGTATTTGCTTTAAATTTACAGCTATTTTAACGCTGTATTTTTTTGTGACTTTTTCATTAATTAAAATTTTATATAAATCTACTATCTTTAAGATTTAGAAAAAGATTGCCTTTATTATGTTAGTAATGATAAAGTTTAAGCAGTATTATCAAAGTATTTTATATTATAAATATGATTAGAAAATTCTTAACTATTTGTGTGCAGAAAAAAGCATCAGACTTGCACTTGTCTTCAGGATGTAAAGCAAAGTATAGAGTAGATGGTGATTTAATAGATATTGAGTCATCGCCTGTTTTGAATGATAAGATGATTTCACAAATGCTACTTGATATTATGACAGATGATCAAAAAGAAGAGCTTGTTGAAACTTATGAATGCGACTTTTCTATAGATGACGCGGAAAATGATGCTAGATTTAGGGTGAATGCATTTTTTCATAATCGTGGTTATGGAGCGGTTTTCCGTAGGCTTGAGAATAAAATACCTACGCTAGATCAGTTTGGAGCTCCCGCGATTCTTAAGACGGTTCAAGCTAAAAAAGGTGGCTTAATACTTGTAACAGGGCCAACAGGTTCTGGTAAAAGTAGTACACTAGCAGCACTTGTTAATGAACTTAATCAAAAAGAAGATTCCCATATTCTTACGATTGAAGATCCTGTTGAGTTTGTTCATGTAAGTCAAAGAGCTTTGGTGAATCAGAGAGAAGTTAAAAGAGATACTAAGAGCTTTAACGCTGCATTAAAATCAGCACTTAGGGAAGATCCAGACTGTATCCTTGTTGGTGAGATGCGTGATTTGGAAACTATTAGATTGGCACTTGAGGCAGCTGAGACAGGTCACTTGGTATTAGGAACGCTTCATACTATGTCAGCTATCAAGACAGTTGATAGGGTGATATCGGTGTTTCCACCAGCTGAACAAGAGCTTGTGAGAAATATGTTGGCAGAATCTTTGGAAATAGTCATATCTCAGCGACTACTTAAAAGAGCAGGTGGTGGTCGAGTTGCATCATATGAGGTTTTGATTTCAAATTCTGGTATAAGAAATATGATTAAAGAAAATAAACTTTCTCAAATTTATACCGCTTTGCAAACCGGCACAGCTAAAGGTATGATAACTATGGAGCAAAGCATAGAGAATCTTCTTAAAGCTGGGACAATCACGCCAGAAGAGGCAGCTAAATATATTATTGTTAGATAATTTTTTATATCCTAATAATAACGATTCATAGAAGAGTAAGATAAGAAAATAAGATTTAGATATATTCTTTTTAAGAGTTGGTTTTGTATTATTTATTCTACAACACTTATGTCCACAGAAGGGCGTAAAGTCGAACATACAACTAAAGCTTCATGAACTGGGTGGTCGGCAAACTTTTCAAAAGGAGCATCTGCACCTGCTTTAGTATTGATGTATGGAATAGTTTGTTGCATTAAGTTATAGTCAAACCTAGGCGCCCATTTACGTGAACCAAGTCTAGCAGTTGTTGAGCAGTTATCAACCATATGAGAGACACCTTTAAAGTGCATATACGGGTTTAGTGAATCAACTGCTTCAATAATAGATTCATTAACAATCTCAGAGTAAGAGTGTCCTTTTTGAGCTAGAACATCAGATTGAGCCATAATACAAGCGATATAAACACCTGCTGTAATTGGGTCAATTAAAGTTGTGTGTTGATCACGCTCAGCTCTTACTTTTTCACCGACTTTCCATAGTTCAGTCTTATCGATTTTACCCATTGGTAAACGATCGTGACGTGCACCAGCCATTACGACTGAACGAATTTCATTACCACTTTCAACATCTTCATAGCACTCGATTAAGATATCTAGTAATGGAGTGTAAGCAGCATTGTAAGCATTTTCAAATTTTTGCTTGTCTTCAGCAGTTTCTAGACTTTCGTATACTTTTTTCATTCCTTGTGTTGAGATGATTTTAGATATAGGTCCAGTAATTGCTTCAGCAGTACGGCGGAAAGCTTCTTCTTTGTCCATACCATTATCAGTGAAGTAACGATAAAGCACTTCGATAATTCCATGTACACCACCAAGTAAAACACCTCTTTCACCAAAGATATCAGAGCGATATTCCATTTCCATAGTTGTTGGGAATACAAATGGTGCGCCACAAGCTATAGCCCAGCCTAGAGCTTGTTCAGTTGCTTTACCGTTAATATCTTGATAAACACCAATACTACTATTGATACCAGCACCATTTACTGTTTTGCCTTGCTCGTATAAACGACGAACTGAAGGTCCCATGCCTTTCGGACACATAGCAACAATATTTATATCGTCTCTAACTTTGTGATTAATACTTTCAATAAAACCAATTAAGAAACCATGAGAGAAGCCTAAAGTAGCACCAGGCTTAACTGCTGATATGATTTTGTCGTAAAGCTTCGCTTGAGCAGCGTCAGATATTAAAATAATAGCCATGTCTGATTCTTTTATAACATCAAACATTTCACCTAGAGTACCATTCTCTTTAGTAAACCCAGCAGCATTAGCTTCTTTTTCTGAGCTAGATCCTGCACGCAAGCCAACTTTAACTTTAATGTTAGTACCTTCTAGAGAGTCACGCAAATTTTGTGCTTGTGCTGGACCTTGAGATCCCCAGCCGATTACACCGATTTGCTTGATTCCTTCAAATGCTTGAGGTAGTTTCTCAAATAAATGACGACCACCAGCAACGATAGTTTCATTATTTCCACCTAGGCTGTACTCTTTAACTTCAAAAATATTGCTTTGAATTTTCATAACCATTCTCCAGTATTTTAACTCTATTGTTGTAAATCTAATTATACAATCTACACAAAGTGTTACTTGAAATAAAGTGAAAAATTTGCAATCATTTATTGCATAAAGCGCAATAAAAAATAAAAATGATTGATAAAAAAGAATTGAATGCATTTAAGGTGTTAGCAGAGACTTTACATTTTGGGAAAGCAAGTGAGAAATGTTTCCTAACTCCTTCAGCTTTAACTAGGCTTATACAGAAAACTGAGCAAGAGATTGGACTAATTCTTTTTGAAAGAGATAGTAGAAATATTAGGTTAACAGATGCAGGAAAAGTATATTATCAGTTCACTAAAGAAATGTTACAAAAATATGAAGATCTTAATTGTGTTTTATACCCTAAAAAAGGACAAATAGCAGGGGATATTAGACTATCGTGTACAGTTACAGCATCATATGCAGTTTTACCTGAGGTTGTTAAAAAGTTACATCTTAACTATCCTGGCATTAAAATACAGTTAACTACAGGATCAATAAAAAACTGTACTAGCCAGTTAGAAGAAGATTCTACAGATGTGATAATAGGGATTCTTTCGAAAGATATCCCGAAAGGTTTTTGTGTTAAAGAAGTATTAACTACGAAAATGGTTATGATTGCACCTGCTATAAAGAAAGTCAAAAATTTAAGACAAGTTATTAGAGATATACCTTTTATAAGGCCATCCCACTATATTGGAGGTAGTAATTTAGATGAATGGTTTGCTAAACAAAATCTAAAACCAGAAATATATGGTGATATTGATGGAAATGAGGCCATCTTGTCATTAGTATCTTCGGGTATAGGCAGTTCTATATTACCAGAAGTGATACTGAAACATAGTCATCTATCTAAGTCTGTAAATATAATAAAAACAGTAGATCTACCGGAAATATCTGTAGGTGTCGTGATGAGAAAAGAAGCTTTAATTTCTCCTGTTAAAAATATTTTTTGGGAGCTTGTTGAGAAAGTAGATGTTATAGAAGCCTAAAACATTAAGTCATGATTATATACTAAATAATTTTAATCTATCTTTTTAGTATTTGTATATCTTCACGATTTCTTAATAATGGAAGTTTTGGGAATCACTGCTTTTATGTTAATAAGAGAAGGTATAAGCACTAGCAGCTGAAAGAGTGTTATTTCACTGTTAAAAAAATAGCATTATAAGATGACTTGCTTTAATTTTTATGTGTAACCATATATCTATATTTTTCAACTCAATCTTGCTAAAATTAACCTCATAAAACTTTCTAATAATCTACATATTTACGGTTGTATACATGACTCAAGAAATAAATAAAAATTATAATCCAAAAGAAATCGAACAAACCAATTATCAAAACTGGGAAGAAAGCGGTAAATTTGCTTGTGGCAATGCCGAATCAGCAGAGAAGTTTGCAGTAATGCTTCCACCACCAAATGTAACAGGTACACTACACATGGGTCATGGTTTTCAAATGACTCTTATGGACATTCTTACGCGTTATAACCGTATGAGTGGTAAGGATACTCTTTGGCAACCAGGTACAGACCATGCTGGTATTGCTACTCAAATGGTAGTTGAAAGACAACTTAATGCAGATGGTATCTCTCGCCATGATTTAGGTCGTGAAAGTTTCTTGGATAAAGTCTGGGAATGGAAAGAGCTTTCAGGTGGCACTATTACAAAGCAAATGCGTCGAATTGGAGCATCTCCAGATTGGGAACGAGAAAGATTTACAATGGATGAAGGCTTATCAAAAGCTGTAACTAAAGCATTTGTGAAGTTATATGATGATGGTCTTGCTTATCGTGGTGAGAGACTTGTAAACTGGGACCCTAAGCTTAAAACAGCAGTATCTGATTTAGAAGTTGCTCAGATAGATAAAAAAGGTTCGCTTTGGCATTTTGTATACCCTATAGCAAATAGTGATGAAAAAATGGTAATAGCTACAACTCGCCCAGAAACAATGCTTGGCGATATGGCAGTAGCGGTTCATCCTGAAGATGAGAGATATACTCATTTAGTTGGTAAGATGATAAATCTACCACTTACAGATAGACAAATTCCGATTATTGCTGATGACTATGTAGAAAAAGATTTTGGTACAGGTTGTGTGAAGATTACGCCAGCTCATGATTTTAATGACTATGAGATGGGCAAACGCCACAACTTGCCAATGATGAATATCCTAACAGATGATGCTGATTTAAATGATAAAGTACCAGCAGAATATAAAGGATTAGATAGGTTTGTAGCGCGTAAAAAGATTGTTGCGGATATGGATGCTCTTGGTCTTTTAGATAAGATAGAGCCACATGATCTTAAAGTGCCTACAGGCGATAGAACAGGTGAAGTATTAGAACCGTATCTTACAAAGCAATGGTTTGTAAAGGCTGATGTACTTGCAAAACCTGCATTAGAAGCGGTAGAGTCTGGTAAAGTTAGATTTGTGCCGGATAATTGGAAAAACACTTACTACTCATGGATGCGTGATTTACAAGATTGGTGCGTGTCAAGACAGCTTTGGTGGGGTCATAGAATACCTGCTTGGTTTGATAATGATGGTAATGTATTTGTTGGCGAGTCAGAAGAACAAATCCGTACAAAGCATAATCTAGCTGAGAGCATAGAGCTTAATCAAGACAATGATGTATTTGATACATGGTTCTCATCTGCATTGTGGCCATTTAGTACTCTAGGTTGGCCTGAGCAAACTCCTGAGCTAGCTAAATACTATCCTACAAGCGTGCTTGTAACAGGTTTTGATATTATCTTCTTCTGGGTTGCTAGAATGATGATGTTTGGTATGTACTTTATGGATGATGTGCCATTTAAAGATATTTACATTACAGGGCTTATCCGTGATGGCGAGGGCAATAAAATGTCTAAGTCTAAAGGTAATGTACTTGACCCTGTTGATTTGATTGACGGTATTTCACTAGAAGACCTTGTTGCAAAAAGAACAACAGGCTTAATGCAACCACAAATGAAGGCTAAAATTGAAAAAGCTACTCGTAAAGAGTTTCCAGAAGGTATAAATGCTTATGGTTCAGATGCTGTAAGATTTACATTTGCGGCATTAGCTTCAACTTCTCGAGATATAAGCTTTGACACTCCTAGAGTAGAAGGCTATCGTAATTTCTGTAACAAGCTTTGGAATGCTTCAAGATTTGTAATGATGAACCTTGATGACTATAAGGTTTGTGATAATTATGAACTTAATGTTGCAGACAAGTGGATTTGGAGTACTTTAAACAATGCCGTAGCAGAAGTACATAAACAGCTAGCTAACTATCGTTTTGATATGGTGGCAAATACTATTTATGATTTTGTATGGAATAATTACTGTGATTGGTATCTTGAATTTGCAAAAGTTTCATTGAAAGATGAGGGCCTTTCTGAGAAGCAAAAAAATGGTGTTAAATACACGCTTACTAAAGTTTTAGAGAATATCCTTGCTTTAGCACATCCGCTTATTCCATTTATTACAGAGAGTATTTATCAGCAGTTAAAAGCTCATCTTGATAATGCTCAAACTTCAATTATGGATGTTAGCTACCCTGAAACTACTCAAGATTTAGAAGCTCCAGAGGCTGAGAAAGCTATCAGATGGTTACAGAACATCGTAACAACTCTTAGAAATATGCGTAGTGAAGTAGGTATTAAGCCATCTCTAGGTATTTCATTAATAGTTAAAGATGTTGCTGAGAAAGATAAAGAGTACCTAGCTCAAACACAAGGCTTTATAAAAGCTTTGGCTAAGGTAGAGAATATTGAATTTAATGATAATCCACCAACTTCATTATCTCAAATTGTAGAGGGACTTGAGTTAAATATTCCATTAGAAGGTTTAGTTGATATTGAAGCTGAAAAAGCAAGATTAGACAAAGAGCTGGACAAGCTAAAAGGCGAAGTAGTAAGGTTTGAGAAGAAACTTTCTAATGAAAGATTTGTATCAAATGCTCCAGAAGCAGTTGTAGCTGTTGAAAAAGAGAAACTTGCTAAGTATAAAGATTTATACGCTAAGACGCTTGAGAAGAAAGAGGGTTTAGTAAAGTAACAATTGTAGAAACTTTAAAGGAAGTATTTTATGAAGTTAGAGAATGTGTTGTCAAGTTTGAATCAAGTTGAGAAAAATAAGTTTATCAACGTTGTTGATAATCTCATTCAAGAGAATAATCTTTCAAAGAAATATGATCAGATTAAGCAGGCAACGAATAATGAGATAGTTGCATTATTTAAACAGGCAAAACCCTACTTTGAAGAATATCTTCTGGAGAAATTATCTTATATAAACCCAAGTATAAGTATATTAACTGATATTTTAAGCAGAGATGGAAATTCTGTGGCTCGAGTCTCATGGATAGAATCTTTATATCATAAAGATATTGAAAGACTTGAAGCTAAAGTAAAAGAATTATCTGCAATAAGAAGTACAGAAACTGACCTTTTAACTTATGAAGGTAGAATGAATGTATATTTTTCATGTCTGAAAGAAGCTTATAATAATGATATTAGAAATAATCAAGAGCCCAAAATAAATGACGATGAAAGAAGTATTCTCAACGTATTGTCTGATAAGCTTGATATAAACCATGATGATAAAGTAGTTTTAGAGTATATGGTAAGACCATGTTGTAAACAAAACACTATCTCTGACTATTTAAATGAGTTGAGATGCCTAGGAATTCTTTTTATAAAAAATAAAGAGCAAACAGTTTATGTTGCAGATGAGTTAGTTGAGATTCTGAATAATATTAAAGGAAAAGCTATATCAGATAAATATCTGATTAGAGTTCTAAGAACTTTATCTGATGCTGAGCTGTCAAATATATTAAAAAGTCAAAATCAGAGAATAAGAGGTGTTGAGAGAGTAAATAAAATTAATAATATTGTACATTTGGGATTAGATGTTAAGAAAATTCTTTCTGTATATATATTTAATGATAATGCCTCCCAAAATGAAAGGAAAGAGCGATTAAAGCTACTAATTGATGATTTGAGTATTGAAACTAAAACAATAGGCACGATTGTAGAATCTAGAATAGATATTATAATTGATAGTTTAAAAGATATCTCAAAGATTGAGTCAAATGTTCTTAGTTCAGCAGGATATGATGAATGTCTTGAAAAATTAAATGAATATTTTAATCAAGAAAAGTCAAAAGACTTCTTCTATGATCTAATAAGAGAACAATTTGAAATAGAGTCTGTTGAAAAAATTGATTCAAGTAAACTGAGACAGTTATCAATTACACCATACGATATTCTATATATCGTTGATAATGATGATATTAAAGCAATAGCTAAGTTTTTTGGTCTAAGTAATAGAGGTAACGTTAGAGAAAGTATTGTTGGTAGTTTTAATGATGCCACTGACAAGTTAATAGAAAACTATAATTTACTGGCAAACAGAGATGTTAATTCATTAAATGCAAAAGGGCTAAATATAAGCGAGGCTGAGATAGGTGCTAAGTTTGAAGAAGCAACTAGAAGTATCTTAGAACAGCTAAACCTTAATGTTGATGAAGAATTGAGAGCAGAAATTAATACAGCTAAAGATAAGGCAGATTTAATAATATCAACAAGCGATGACGATGTGATAGTTGGGGAAATGAAAACTCACAAGGGAGGTGGGTATAGTAGTTACTCATCTATAGCAAGACAAACAAAATCGTATGTAAAATTATGTGAACAGCATGAAAAGAATGTAACACAAGTTTTAGTTATTGCTCCCAATTTTACAGATGACTTTATTGAGCATGCTGAATTAGATCCAGATATAAATATATCACTTCTTGAAGCCCAAGGACTATACGGAATATATGAAGCATATAAAAATAAAAAAAATCCAAAGTTTAGTCTGCAATGGCTTCAAAAAGGTGGATTGCTTAAGCATTCTCTTATAATTAAAAGAATTTAGTAATATGCTAGAAAAATTATCAGAAGATATATGGATTTGTGATGGTGAAGCTGTTCCTTTCTATACTCTTCCATATACTACAAGAATGACGGTAATTCGTCTTGCTAATAATGAGCTGTTTATTCATTCGCCAATTAAGGCTGATCCTGAGCTAATCTCACGAGTATCTAAACTTGGAACTGTAAAGTTTCTAATATCTCCAAATAAAATTCACCATCTTTTCTTACAAGATTGGGTAGATATTTTTCCTGATGCAAAAGTATATGCATCACCAGGTCTTAGAGAAAAAAGAAAAGATATTGATTTTACTGCTGATCTAAAAGATTCTCCAGAACATGAGTGGCAGAATGAAATTGATCAACTAATATTTAAAGGTAGTAAAGCAATGCAAGAAGTTGTATTTTTCCATAGAGCTTCTAAAACACTTATCCTTACTGATTTGATTGAGAACTTTGATGAAGACTATTTCTCAGGTTTTAAGGGTTTACTTGCTAAACTTTCAGGTATTGTTGCACCTAATGGAAAAACCCCTATAGATTGGAGAATGTCGTTTTTCTTTGGTAAAAAACAAGCTCGCGAATGTTTTGAAAAAATACTAGTGTGGCAACCTGAGAAAATCATTGTTGCACATGGGAAGAATATTGAAACTAATGCTATAAATTTTCTTAAAAAATCATTTAAGTGGTTAGCTAAATAAAGAGTCAGTTGGCGTATATTAGTATAGATCTATCAACTTCATTAACATCAGTATGACCACAAAAAGCCATAGTCTTGTCCATTTCTTCATAAAATATTTCTAGTACTCTTTGAGCTCCTCTTTCCCCATAAGCTCCAAGGCCATAAATCATAGGTCTGCCAATTAGTCCAGCAGTTGCTCCTAGAGCTTTTGCTTTAAGTAAATCTTGACCTGTACGAATTCCACTATCAATCAGCACTTCAAGCTTAGTATCTACAGTACTAATTATTTCTTCTAGGGCTGAGATACTAGAGGGAGCTCCATCAAGTTGGCGACCACCATGATTAGATACAACAATTGCATCAGCACCTGTATTTTGTGCCATAATAGCATCTTCAGTACACATAATGCCCTTGATAATCATTGGGCCATTCCATTGCTTCTGTACCCATTCTACATCGTGCCAGTTTAAGCTTAAATCAAATTGCTCACTTGTCCACTTGCCTAAAGATGCAAAGCCACCTTTGTTTTCAGCGTGATTTGCAATATTGCCAAAAGTCCTATTTTTAGTTTTAAGCATATTCAAGCACCAAGGTGTTTTAGTACTTAGATTGATTAGGTTTTTAATTGTTGGTTTTGGAGGCACGGTTAAGCCATTTTTGATATCTGCATGACGATTACCGAGCATTTGTAAATCAGCAGTCAGTACTAATGCACTACAACCAGCATGCTTTGCACTTGCTATGAGATTTGCCATAAATTTTCTATCTTTCATCATATACAGCTGGAACCAAAATGGCTTGGTTGTGTGTTTTGCAACTTCTTCAGTAGAGCAGATAGACATTGTTGATAGAGTAAAAGGAATACCAAATTTCTCAGCCGCACGAGCAGCATGAATTTCACCATCAGCGTGTTGCATTCCTAGTAAGCCTATTGGAGCAAATGCTAGGGGCATTTTATACTCTTGCCCTAGGATTTTAGTACTTAATGAGCGGTGTTGTATATCTGTAAGAACCTTTTGCTTAAAAAGGTATTTGTCAAAATCTTGCTGATTGTATTTGAGTGTTTGTTGTTTCCATGAGCCAGACTCGCAGTAGTCAACAAACATTTTAGGAACTTTACGATGGTAAGCTTTACGCATATCTCCAAGAGATGTGATTTTTTGTAGATTGTTTTGCATAGAGAAATCCCGCAGTTATTAAACTTCAGTAAAAACTTTTTCTTCAGGAAGTCTTGATTTAGGTAGCTTTGCATTAAAATCCTTTTCCGAGCTATAGCCAACTGTCACAATGACAGAAGTTTTAAAGCCTTTTTCTTCTATGTTAAACTCTTTATCTATTATATGTGGTTCAATACCTTCCATTGGTGTAGCGTTTACCCCTAATCCTGCTAAACCAAGTAAAAGATTGCCAAGGCTTATATAGACCTGTTTTTCCGCCCAGTTTTGTAATTCTTGTGGTTTGTCAGCATAAGCTAATGCAAATTTTTTACGGACTTCTCTTTGTATGTTTTCAAATTCAGTAGTTGGAAAGCGGCCATCTTTTTTCTCTTGAGTAATAAGCTCTTCTAGATAGTCATTATCAATATCTGTTTTATAGCAAAGTACGATAGCTAAGGCACAATCTTTAATATTTGTTACATTTTTAGGATGAATATTTTCAGCAGATTTAGCAATCTTAGCTTTTGCCTCTTCAGATGTGGCTAATATAAAATGCCATGGTTGAGAGTTTACACTTGATGGTGTAAATCTAAGAATATCTTTAATTTGTTGGGTTTGCCCGGCTGTTAATTTTTTTGATGAGTCATAGGCTTTTGTTGTATAGCGAGTTTTTACGCATTTAGAAAGGTTCATGTTACTTTTGTGAAAGTTTAGATTACTATAATTATACACATCAACCTTGATAGAGAGTAGGTTATTATTTAGTTAGCTCTTATGGTAGGGGTGTATAAGAAATGTTTGTTAAGTTTTTCATTTTAGTAGCTTCAGACTAATTTGTTATTTCTAAACTTGATGTGTTTTATTTTCTGTAGGTAGTATCTCACTAGTATTGATTAATGTAAAATCTATTATAATTATATATCTACAGTAAAAGACTTAAATGGAACTATGATAAAAACAGCAGCATTGGTGTGTATAAAAGACAATAAAATCCTCCTTGTACGAGTTAGAGATAATACTATTTGGTATTTCGCCGGTGGTAAAATTGACTCAGGAGAGTCTGCTGATGAGGCAGTCTTACGAGAGGTTAAAGAAGAGCTAGGCGTTACTTTACAAGTTCAAGACATAAGTTATCTCGGTGAGACAGTTACTGATAATCACGATAGAACAGACACGGTTTCAATTCAGTGTTTTGCATCAGAGATCACTCAGGAAATAAAACCTTGTGCAGAAATTTCAGAAATTAAGTGGTTTGATCTTGATGATAAAGAGTTTATGTCACCAGGAGTTATTGAGGTTATTCGTAGGTGGTATAGTTAGTGAAATAGATTAGCTAAAGTCCATAGTGGGAGCAGCAAGAGAGATGTTTTGATTGTAAGTGCTTACTTGATTTACATTATAGCTAAAAGCACTAGTAGTGAATAGAGTTGCGATTAGTAGTATTGAGATAGAAGTTAATTTTTTCATAATAAATTTCCTTTTTTAATATCTTTTATTATTTCTTATTTTCTGAGACTAGTATCTCACCTTTTTCATATAAATAAAAATATATTATATTTATGATGAATATAAGAAAAACTTATGAGTGGGGGGTTGATTTTTACTCATTTTTTTAATAGGTTATTTGTAATAAATATCTTATTTTGTATTGGGACTGGTATAAAATCCTTCTTGTGAAAGTAAGAGATTGTATTGTTTGGTGTTAGGGTTATCTTTAGGGGTTTGTACAGAAAAAATCAAAATTAAGTGGTTTAATTTCGCTAATAGAAAGTTTATATAGCTAGGAGATAGAAATTTATTCGTAGGTGGTATGTTAAGCTTCCTGGGTTAGCTAAGATCCATAACAGGTGCTGCATATGAAATATTTGAATTATATGTATTTACTTGGTTTACATTGTAGCTAAAAGCACTAGTAGCAGATAGAGTTGTTATCAGAATAATTGAGATAGAGATAAGTTTTTTCATTTTAGAACCTTTATTATGTTTTATTTTCTGAGGCTAGTATCTCATTAAAACTTAGGAAAGTTAAATATATAAGTTTTATTAAACATATAAGTAAAGGTTATGCTGTTGTTTGTTGGTGTTTTTGAATCTATAGAAGTAAGTTTACAGTGTAGAAAAGGTATTTATCTACCAGTATCCTTTTGCTTTAAAACGATCAATAAAGTGCTGTGAGAAGTGAATATGGTTAGGCTTAAGGTTTTCTAGCAACTGCTTATATTGACCTGAAGCAAATATATAGTGTAGCACATAAGAAACATTGCCTTTACCTGCGATTTTTTCAATAGTTGCTTCAAAGTTTGTAAAGTCTGAAGTTTCATCAATGAAATTATCTAAAAGTTCGCATAGTTTATTCATGTTTTTTTCATCAGCTCTATTAAATTGCTTTGCTACTTCTAGATGGAACTCGTAAACACTGTCATGGAAAAAAGGGTAAACATTTCCTTCCCATGCTATTTTATAAGCTTCTTCGACATAGCTACTGCTTAATACATTCAATTTCATTAAATCATAGTAGTATTTGTTATTCATAGAGACCTCTATTCTTTTAAGATTATTTATTTAATTCATCAATAACTATTTGGTTAACTTGTTTAGGGTTTGCTTTGCCTTTACTTGCTTTCATAGCTTGGCCAACAAAGAAACCCATTAGTTTAGTTTTACCTGCTTTAAAATCTGCAGCTTGTCCAGGGTTTGCTGTGATGATACCTTGCACTAGCTCGCGGATAGCACCTTCATCAGAAACTTGCTTAAGCCCCAACCTTTCAATAATAATATTAACACTGTCAGGAGCTTCAATATACCCTGCAATTACTTTTTTACCATTAGCTTGTGATATAACATCTTTTTGAACACTAACAATAATATCTAGAAGTATGTCGCTAGGGACTATTTCAGCAGAAAACTCTCTACCTAGCTTATTAAGTGTTGCAATTAGGTCAATAGTAACCCAGTTATATGCAATTTTATAGTCAAGCTTGGTGATTAGCTTATCATAGTAGTTAGCAATCTCTAAGTTTGATAGTAGAAACTCTACCTCTTGATCAGCCAAATGGTTACGGTACAATGCTTCACGTTCTTCTGGACTTAATGGCATTTCTTTTTTTACTGATTCGATATATTCATCAGTTATGATTAGTGGTAATAAATCAGGGTCAGGGAAATATCTATAATCAAAAGCGTCTTCTTTTGCACGCATAGAACGAGTTTCATTTGCATCAGCATCATAAAGACGCGTCTCTTGCACAACTTCACCACCATTTTCCAGGACTGAAATTTGGCGATTAAACTCATAGCCTATAGCTTTATCAATAAACTTAAATGAGTTAATATTTTTAAGCTCTGCACGAGTACCAAACTCTTCTTGACCAAATGGGCGGATAGATAGGTTTACATCACACCTAAAAGAACCTTCCTGCATATTACCATCGCAAATACCTAGTTGCTTAACTAGTTGATGAAGTTTTTTAAGATAAACTATAACTTCTTCAGCAGATCTGAAATCAGGGTGGGTAACAATCTCTAGAAGTGGAGTACCTGCACGGTTATAGTCAAGACCTGTTTCTCCAGCTACATAGCCGTGTACAGACTTACCCGCATCTTCTTCAAGATGGGCTCTTTCTATACGGATAGATTTATCACCTTTTGAAGTAGTAATATCTAGCTTACCATCTTGCACGATAGGGTTTGTAGACTGACTGATTTGATACCCTTTTGGCAAATCCGGGTAAAAATAATTTTTTCTAGCAAAAAAACTATTTTTTGAAATTGTCGCATCAACAGCTAAACCAAACATTGTTGCCTTACGAATAACTTCCTTGTTTACAACAGGTAAAGTCCCTGGTAAGCCTAAATCTAAAAATGCAGCTTGTGTATTTTGGTGCTGACCGTACTTTGTTGCAGAATTTGAAAAAAGCTTAGAGTTTGTACTAAGCTGAATGTGGACTTCAAGTCCGATAACCATTTCCCAGTTCATACTAAATCCTCGCTTGCTCTAAAATAAACTCTTCTACAGAGTGTTTTCTTTGATATTGTGTAACTAACTGTGTCAATACACTATCGTTAAACGCTTTTGCCATAAATTGACCACCTACAGGTAAGTCATTCACAAAACCAATAGGGAATGAAATAGCTGGTAGTCCAGAGATATTTGCAGGGATAGTATATACATCTGAAAGATACGCGGATACAGGATCTAGCTTTTCACCTTTTTTGAAAGCTTCACTTGGTGCTGCTGGCATAAATATCGCATCAACTGTTTCAAATATTTCATTTATTTGACTTGTCATAACTTGGCGCAGTTGTTGAGCTTTGTTGTAGTATGAATCATATTGACTAGATGCTAAAACATAGTTACCAATCATAATTCTACGCTTAACCTCTTCACCGAAACCATCAGTACGAGAGAACCTATAAAGCTCATCTAAATCTTTTGCTTGCTCATTACGGTAACCATATCTCACACCGTCATATCTTGCTAAGTTAGCTGCAGCTTCTGCTGGAGTAATTATATAGTAAGTTGATAAGGCTTCTTTTAAGTCAGGTACTTTGATAGGCTTGATAACTACACCTTGATTTTTTAAGTTTTCTAAAGTGTTTTGAATAGCCACTTGCATTTGCTCTGGCAAATCTTTCATTAAGTTTTCATCAACACCAACAATTTTTCCTGCAATATCTTTATCTAAATCTTGAGTGAAATGCTTATCTGCCACACCCACACAAGTAGAATCAAACTCACAATCCCCTGAGATAGTATCAAGCATAATAGCCACATCTTCTGCATAGTGCCCAAAGATACCAGCTTGGTCAAATGATGATGCAAACGCTACCATACCAAATCTTGAAGTACTACCATAAGTTGGCTTCATTGCTGTAAGACCACAAAAACTAGCTGGTTGTCTTACTGAACCGCCTGTATCTGAACCAGTACTTACTGGAGATAATCCTGCCGCAACAGCAGCAGCCGAGCCACCAGATGAGCCACCTGGTACGCGTGAATTATCCCAAGGATTACTCACTGCTCCATAATAGCTGTATTCATTAGTAGAGCCCATTGCAAACTCATCCATATTGAGCTTACCTAATGTAATCATACCTTGCTCTTTGCACTTTTTTGTAACAGTAGAGTCATAGGGTGCAATGAAATTATCTAGCATCTTTGAAGCTGCTGTAGTTTTTATACCCTTAGTGCAAAATAAATCTTTATGCAAGATAGGTATACCTGTAAGCGTTGTTTGTTTACCTTCGGCAATGATTTTGTCTGCATTTTGTGCTTCTTTTAAAGCTTCATCTTTTGCTAGTGTGATAACTGAATTTATCTCACCATCATATTTTTGAATCTTTGCAAGATAATCATTCATCAGCTCAACAGCTGTGATTTCCTTATTATCTAACCTTTGTCTTAATTTTTTTATATATGACATACTTTCCTACTTAACCACTTGCGGTACCATAAAATAATCATCTGTGACTTCACAGGCAAATTTATCAAAATCCGCACGATTGTCTTGCTTACTTGCTACATCTTCTCTGAACTTAAATTCTGTAGTGATTGGAGATATCATTGGATCTACACCCTTTGCATCGTAATCTTTTACAGTATCTAAAATTTCACAGATATTTGTAAGGTCGTTTGTGTATTGCTCTAACTGACTTTCTGTAAGCTCAAAGCTTGAAAGCTTAGCAATATGCTCTACTAGTTTTTTATCCATTTGACACCTAAATATTTTAGAAATAAATACGAAGGAAATTATAAAGTAGAAAAGATAATAAAAAAAGCTATATAAGACTATTTTATATTAGATGGTTGACTTTGTATTTGTTCACCAAGTGTAGCAGCCGTTTTTGGTTTCACTACAGATTTATTTTTGTTCATACCAATATGTAGTTGACTACTGTTTAGGTTGATAGGGAAGCCATTATATCTGCGCCACATTTCGAAACCTAAGCTTACATCATTAAGTAGCACCCAACCATGAACTTTAGTTCCTAGACGTAAAACATCGGATGTTGGCCAATCTCTTTTACCGCTTTGCTTGATAAATACCTTAAACTGACCCGTAGCGTTATTTTGGGGAGAAATAAATAGTACCTCACCCCCAAAAGTTCCTATGGCAACTTGTGGCCATCCACTAAACTGTACAGCAGGCCAGCCTTCAAATTGCAGCATAACCTTATCTCCAACATTAACAAGAGGCATATCCATACTATTTATCCAAAGCTCAACTATACGTCCTTTACTTTCTGGGACAATGGTTGCAAGAGTATCACTGTCTTTTACGATTACACCACCGACACCATGGATGCGATCAACAATCACTCCATCAGTAGGAGCTTTAACCATACGGCTGTCTTGTCGGGCAATCTGCACTTTTACTTTGGCTAAGTCAACATTTGCTTTAGCTAATTCTTTTGTATAGTTCACCATTTCCATTTGAGCTTGTTCGTAGACTCTTGCGGTACTAGCTCCTTTTTCTACCAAGTATTTATGTCTTTTAATGTTTCTTTTTGCATTTTCTATTGCAAGCTTAAATGATTTAATACCTAACTCGATTGCGGCTTTTTCCTCCTCGAGCCTTAAGACAACTTCCGGATCTAAATCTAGTACTTCAACTATTGGATCACCTTTTTTGACTTTCTCTCCTTCAAAAACATACCACTTTCCAAGTCTACCACCTATGGGAGCTGAAATACTTTGCTGTCTATCCGATGGTGAAAGCGTGGTGACTTCTCCATAGCCATCAACAGTTTGTTGCCATGGAATCATAGCAAGCACAACACCTATGCCTATTATGCAAATGAGAACTAAAAACATTATTTTCTTAAAGCTAGGATCTTTTTTTAGCATTTGATATGATTTTTTTTGCATAAGCTCCTCCTATTTAATTGAAACAATAAGGGAGGCAATATCTAATTCACTTAAACTTTGAATTATAGACTTGTCACCATTTCTTTTTGTTAAACCGTACGAGTCCACTAAAATCAGTAGTTTAGGGGATTTAAGTATAGCTCGAATAACATTCATTTTTAATACAATAAGAGTATCAAACATCAAGTCATACTTTATTAGCTGAGAATCGATTTTTTTCTGAAAATGTTTTTCAAGGAATTGTATGTCAAAAAGCTCAAGTAATTCGCTCAAAAGTTTCAGTTTGTCATGCGAGTATTCACCTTCACAAAGATTGTCTAAAACAGATCCAGCTATTACCTCTATACCAGAAGCTATATGAATATCTCTGCCTACAGTTTCGGGACAGTAATTGCTAATACAAATATTATTTATTTTGATAACTTCTTCAGCACAGTTCGTAAAAAGTCCATTCAAGAGACTTTGAGCTGTTTTTGTCTCTAATGCAAGGTTGTATTGATTTTGCTTAGTATAATCTAATGAGTATTTTCCACTAGTGTTTAGCTCAATTTCCAAAACCCTAATCCCACCTTCAATATCAGCAATACTGGTATTTGTTTTTTGCGGTTCATTTTTCTTTGCTAAATCTAATAAATCTTTTATCTTCTTAATTCCAACTAAAAACCCGTAGCAATCATTAAGGTATTGGCTGAATTTTAGTAAACCTAAAAGGACTATGTTTACTAATAGTTCGGCAGCTATCAGCTGACCAATTGAAAGTTGTCCCTGAATAATGAGGTAGCTTCCTATTCCAAGTAGTAGGATATTCATGAAAATATAGGTTAAGCCTATATAAATATGTTGCTTTAGCATTACGCTGAAAAAACCATCTCTAGCTTTGATATATTCACATAACTTATTATCAACTTGCTCAACAGAGTTGTTCATTGGACGTTGCCTAAACGATAAGAATTCAGATGTCTTTTCTTCAAACCAGTATACAATGTCGTATATAACATCAGACTCTTTGAGGCTTTGTTTGTAACCGGCGTTTAATGGCAGAAATATAGATAAAAATATACAGGTGATTAGTAGTATGTCAAACACCAAAAACATCGGATGATAGAAGGCTAGAATGATTACGCAGAAAAGTGTTTGTAAGAAAATATCTAGTAAAATCATAAACATAATAGATACTGATTTTTGCAGAACTTTTAGTTCAAACAATCTGTTTAGTTTTTCTCTGACATTTACGTCTTTTAAGTCGTTGAAATCCATTTTATAAACGCAAGATACGACTCTAAACACTATTTCAATAAAGACTTTTCGCTGTATATGCTCCACTAATTTTACTTGGAAGATCCTTACAAAAAATGCTGCCATCAACAGTATTGATAGAATGGTTATTAATGATATAACAGGTCTTATGGATAAACTTACTCCAACAAGATTTACAAGAGTTTGCACTGAAACAGGTATTGTTAAAGATAGAAAACCTAGCAGTAAGCTATATATGATTAATGAATATACTGTATGTCGCGGTATTTTCAGAACAGTTTTTACTTGTTTGTATAACATAGTGATATATAAGAATATAAAAACATTTATACTAGATTAGTATAGTCGAGAAATTTATAAAGTCTACTTTATGCTAATTAAATTTATTTAACGGAAGTTTGTATGTGAAGAGATCGTTAATTCTGTAAAAGCCAGCGCATGTCACGTTTTTGTATAATTATTCTAAAGGGTGTAGAGTTCTGATATAATGACTTTTTAAGTAAGTATTTGATTGAGTAGTAGAATTTAAATGGAACTAACCTCTATTAACCGTGTTTATTCAATTCTTATTGCAACGGCTGTAACGATTGCAGTTCTTAGTGTCTTTTTATTCGCTAGGGCTGGAGTGTCAATAGGAGTGATAGTGGTCATGGCACTATATCTCTTTTCGGGTAAATTTTCTTTTAAAGATCTAAGGCAGAATCGCTCTTTGTTTTATTTGTTTTTAGCTGGAATTATCATAAATATTCAAATGATTTATGTTATGGTAATTAATCAGGAGTTTATGGCGAAGTCGCTCTTTGGTTTTTCAAACCCTATACTCGTAGTCATCTATATTCTTGCCTTGATACATTTTTTGTCTAGAAATATTAAGGTAAGAAATTGGCTTATTAACTTTTTTATTATTGTCGTTTCTGTATTTGTTATAGTTAGTTTAATTGCATATGTCTATAGATACATGCATGATGCTGGCTTTATCATTAGTGATTTTTATAAGGGAGTGAGGGGCGGCTCAGTAATGCAATCTGTGGTTGCAATAAGTTTACCAATAGTCTCTATAATGTTACTCATTAAGGTTGGGTGCTTAAAAAATATTATATCTAAAATACTTCTCGTATCACTCGTAATAACTATTGTTTTTGTTGATCTGTTTGCAAATAGAAGTAAGGCAGGTTACCTAATAGAGTTTGCTGCATTTATTTACTTCGCTCTTTTTCTAGTGAGGCGTTATGCACATCAAAATAATTATAGTTTTAGGCGTCTGCTTTATATGATTATGGTTACTGTTTTAGTCATTCTCACATTATTGGTTGGGACATATAGATATTCAAGTGTTTTCAATGATAGAACTACAGAAACATATAAGGAAATGACTGTATTCTTTGATTCACATAATAATAAGCAGGTAGTAGCTGAAGATTTAGGTTTAGCGTCAACACAGTTGAGATTACTTTATTATTACTCTTCTATCAAAGTTCTTCAAAAATATCCAACTGTATTTGTTTTCGGTTGTGGGTATGGGACTAATAAGCTTGATGTTAAAGAGTGTACTTCACAACTGATAGAGAGAAGTGATGAGTTGAGGGCAAACAACTCAGTATTGAATGGTGGCATAATGCCTCATGATGAATTTCTGAGTTATGTTTTTAGGGGTGGTATTATCGCAGGTGCAATGCTTTTGATGTTTTTTGTTATGCTGTTCTACGAAGCGAAATACCTTAGCCAAGATACTAGGGCGTGTCTTAGAATTTTAGCGATATCTTTTTTTATTGGGTGTGCTTTTGATTATTTTATTACGGTGCAAATGACTGTTTTTATATTTGCGACTCTTCTTGGGATATTTTTATCGGAGCGAAAGTTTGAGGGTTGTGGAGCTAGTAATAAAGCTATGTCAAAGTAGTATATAAGATTGAGCCGACCTTTTTAACTGCAGTCTTTACTCTTTGTACTTGCATCTAAAATATGCTAATATGGGGGCACTAATTGTATTTATAGTTTTCAATTCATGAGTACTAACATTTATGCGCAGTTTGCACCAATATTAATTTTTCTAATAATCGCTTTCGGTTTAGGGGTTGTTTTTGCTGTTATAGGTAAAGTTTTATCTGTAATAGTTGGGGCTAACAATCCCAGTAAGACAAAAGGAGAGACGTTTGAGTGTGGCTTCCCTGCATTTGGTGATGCAAGAGAGAAGCTTGATGTACGATTTTATTTAATAGCAGTGTTATTTTTGATATTTGACTTGGAGCTGGCATTTATTATTCCCTGGGGCATAAACCTTAGAGCTGGTGCAACAGTGCCAGCTATATCTAATCATGCGTTTTTTGCGATGATTATATTTTTGGTGGTGCTGTTTTTAGGTCTAATATATGCTTGGAAAAAAGGAGCTTTAGAGTGGGAATAGGTAACGAGAATAAAGGTTTTATAACAGCAAGTGCTGATGCACTTATCAATTGGGTGCGTACAGGTTCTTTATGGCCTGTAACTACAGGTTTGGCTTGTTGTGCTGTAGAAATGATGCATGCAGGTGCTGCAAGATATGACTTAGATAGGTTTGGTGTGGTGTTTAGACCATCTCCAAGACAGTCGGATGTATTGATAGTTGCGGGTACCTTATGTAATAAGATGGCTCCAGCATTAAGACAGGTTTATGACCAGATGCCAGACCCTAAGTGGGTGATTTCAATGGGTTCATGTGCAAATGGTGGAGGGTACTACCATTATTCATACTCTGTGGTTAGAGGGTGTGATAGGATCGTGCCTGTAGATATTTATGTGCCTGGGTGTCCACCAACAGCAGAGGCTTTGGTTTATGGGATCATTCAGTTACAGAATAAAATTATTAGAACAAACACTATAGCGAGGAAGTAGTTATGAGTGTTTCTTTAGAACAACACCTTGGTAATATTGAAAAAATCCTAGCAGGGTTTGGTGTTGAGTGCTTTGTTGCAAAAAAAGAGCTAAATGTTGTTATAAGAGATCAGCGCGATATACACATGATCTTGAGCAAGTTAAAGAAAGATTATTCTTTTGAGCAACTTACAGATATTACAGCTGTAGATTATTTGACTTATGGACAGTCTGATTGGCAGGTTGGAAAGGTTGTTTCGCAAACAGGTTTTTCACGAGGTCGTGAGCAGGATGCTAAGACAAGTAATTATGATAATAGGTTTGAAGTTATCTATCAGCTTATCAGTATGGCAAATAATATACGCCTTAGAGTTAAGTGTAAGCTTAAGGATGCTCAAATAATTTTGGTTGATTCTGTAAGTGATCTTTGGCCGTCAGCAAATTGGTCAGAGAGAGAAGTTTATGATATGTTTGGGGTTTATTTCAATAACCACCCTGATTTAAGAAGAGTTCTTACAGATTATGGTTTTGTTGGGCATCCATTACGAAAAGATTTTCCTCAGACAGGCTATGTAGAAATGCGTTATGATGAAAATTTAGGTAAAGTGGTTTATGAGCCTGTCGAAATTGATGATAGGGTTAACACTGCTAGAGTGATTCGTGGTGAGTAAACTAATAGGTTTAAAAGATGGCAGAATATAAAAATTACACGCTAAATTTTGGTCCAGTGCATCCCGCAGCACATGGTGTTTTAAGGCTTATTTTAGAGCTTGATGGTGAAAGTGTTGTTCGAGCGGATCCTCATGTTGGATTGTTGCATAGAGGGACAGAAAAATTAGCTGAATTTAAGCCGTATAATCAGAGTATTGGTTATATGGATAGGCTTGATTATGTTTCGATGATGTGTAATGAACACTCATATGTTATGGCAATAGAAAAGCTGCTTGAATTAGAGGTTCCTGAAAGAGCTCAGTATATAAGAGTAATGTTTGCAGAAATGACGCGTATTTTGAATCATCTTCTATGGGCAGCGGCTTGTGGTATTGATTTAGGGGCTATGACTGTGTTTCTATATGCTTTTAGAATTAGAGAAGATCTTTTTGATTGTTATGAGGCTGTTTCTGGCGCTAGAATGCATGCTGCTTACTTCAGACCAGGGGGTGTTGCAAGAGACTTGCCAACACAGATGCCTCAATATAAAGAAAGTAGATTCTCAAGCAAAAGAAAGACTAAAAAATTAAACAAGCAACGCGATGGAAGTATGCTTGATTTCTTAGATAGGTTTGTCGTTGATTTTGAGAAATCTTTAGATGAGATAGATACTCTACTTACAGATAATCGTCTTTGGAAGCAAAGAAATGTTGATATTGGTGTTGTGACTGCTGAGCGTGCAAAAGAGCTTGGTTTTACAGGTCCAATGCTTAGAGCTAGTGGAGTTGAGTGGGATCTTAGAAGAAATCAGCCGTATGAGGTTTATGGTAAGCTAGATTTTGATATTCCTGTGGGTGCCAATGGTGACTGCTACGACAGATACTTGGTTAGAATGGCAGAAATGCGTGAGTCAAACAAAATCATTAAGCAATGTGTTGATTGGTTAAGAGCCAATCCTGGTATTGTATTGTCTGAAAACCATAAAGTGACACCACCAAGAAGAAATTCTATGAAGAATGATATGGAAGAGTTGATTCATCACTTTAAGCATTTCTCAGAAGGATACTGTACTCCTGAAGGTGAAGTTTATCTTGGAACAGAGCATCCAAAGGGTGAGTTTGGGGTATATATAAAATCAGATGGTGCAAATAAGCCTTATAGGTTGAAAATGAGAGCACCAGGTTTTGCACATATTAGTGCGTTAGACGAGATGTTGTCAGGGCATATGCTAGCAGATGCTCCAGCTATGATCTCAACGATAGATGTAGTGTTTGGTGATGTGGATAGGTAGGAAAAGATGTCTTTAGTAAAATTAATATCGCCAGAAGCGAAAGAAAATATAGATAGGGTTTTAGCGAAATTCCCTGAAGATCAAAAAAAATCAGCAATACTAGAGGGTTTGCATATACTGCAGGATGAAAATGGTGGTTTTTTAACTGATGATTTGCAAACTGCATTAGCTGAATATCTTGGTGTAAGTAAAGTTGATGTATATGAAGTTTCTACATTTTATTGTATGTATGATTTAAAGCCTGTTGGTAGGCATAAATTAAATGTATGTACAAATGTATCTTGTATGCTTAATGGTGCGTATGAGCTTTTGACTCATATTGAAAAAAGACTTGGAGTAAAACCAGGTGAGACTACGAAAGATGGCAGAATAACTTTGAAAGAGGTTGAATGTCAGGGAGCTTGTTGTGGTTCACCAATGCTTGAAGTTGATAAAGTTTTTTATGAAAACTTAACTATAGAAAAAGTGAATCAAATAATAGATTCTTTGGAGTAGTTGAAATGGCAAATGAAGTTTGTTTTCGTACGCTGCACTTAGATAAGCCTTATAGTTTAGAGGCTTATTTGTCTGTAGGCGGATATTCTTATTGGAATAAAATTATATCTGAAAAAATTTCACCAGAGATAATAATAGACGAATTAAAAAAGTCTGGTCTTAGAGGTCGTGGTGGTGCTGGTTTCCCAACAGGTTTGAAATGGAGCTTTATGCCCCGTAGTATGCCTGGTCAAAAGTATGTGGTTTGTAACTCAGATGAGGGTGAACCTGGTACTTGTAAAGATAGAGAGATTTTACGCAACAATCCACACCAACTTATAGAAGGTATGGCTATAGCCGGTTATGTAGTTGGCGCAACTAAAGGTTATAATTACACTCGAGGTGAGTTTTATGAGCCGATAGAAAGGTTTGAGGATGCTTTAAGAGAAGCTTATTCTGCAGGTCTTTTAGGTGAAAACATCAAATCTTCAGGAATATCTTTTGATTTGTATTCTGCTATAGGAGCAGGTGCTTATATCTGTGGTGAAGAGACAGCTCTTTTAGAGTCTCTAGAAGGTAAAAAAGGTCGTCCAAGGTTTAAACCTCCATTCCCTGCATTTGTAGGATTGTATGGTAAGCCAACAAATATCAATAATACAGAAACATTTGCGTCAGTGCCGGCTATTTTACAGCATGGTGGTGAATGGTTTAGTAAGCTTGGAACAGAGAAAAGTGGCGGAACGAAGCTTTTTTGTATCTCAGGACATGTGGTAAATCAACGCGTGATGGAAATAAGTCTTGGTACTCCGTTTACAGAAGTTTTAGAGATGTGTGGCGGTGTGCGTAATGGCAATAAAATTAAAGCAGTTATACCAGGTGGTAGCTCATCAAAAATCTTAACAGGTGAAGAAATGCTTGGCGTTAATATGGATTATGAGTCTATAGCCGCTGCAGGTTCTATGCTTGGGTCGGGTGCTGTAGTTGTGCTAGATGAAACTGTTTGTATGGTAAAAACACTTGCTAGATTAGCAGAGTTTTATTATGAAGAGTCGTGTGGGCAGTGTACACCGTGCCGTGAAGGTACTGGTTGGTTAGCTCGTACGCTTCACCGTATAATTGATGGTGATGGCAAGTTAGACGATATTGATACTCTTACACGAGTAGCAACAAATATCGAAGGTAACACTATTTGTGGACTTGGTGATGCTGCAGCATGGCCGGTACAGAGTTATATTCAAAAGTTTAGACATGAGTTTGAGTATATGATTGAGAATAGTGGTAAAAGTATCGTGGATCAATAGTTGATTGGAGTAGGTTTCAGTGTCAGACAATAAAGAATCCAAAAAAATAAATATCGAGATTGATGGTAAAAGCTTTGAAGCTGAACCTAATCAGTCAATAATACAAATAGCAGATGCTAATGGTATCTACATACCTAGATTTTGCTATCATAAAAAACTATCTGTAGCAGCAAACTGCCGCATGTGTTTAGTAGATGTTGAGGGTGCAAGGCGTGCATCACCTGCATGCGCTACTCCAGTAATGGAGGGCATGAAGGTTAAAACTCGCTCAGAAACTGCTTTACAGATGCAAAAAGATGTGATGGAGTTTTTGCTTATAAACCATCCGCTTGATTGTCCAATATGTGATCAAGGTGGTGAGTGTGAGCTGCAAGATATAGCGATGGGTTACGGTAAAACGACATCTGACTATAAAGAGTCCAAAAGAGCAGTTCCAGATCCAGGTCTAGGTTCTCTTATTGCTACAGACATGACAAGATGTATATTATGTACTCGTTGTGTGCGTTTTGGAGAAGAGGTCGCAGGTGTAAAAGAGCTGGGTGTAATGGGTCGCGGAGATAATTCGGAGATTAGTACTTATATTGCTGGGGATATGGTTGACTCTGAAGTGTCTGGAAATGTTATTGATTTGTGTCCAGTCGGAGCACTTACTTCTAAGCCTTTTAGATTCAAAGCAAGACCTTGGGAATTAAAACAATTTCCTGCAACTTCAGGTGGAGATGCTTTAGCTGTTGATTTGGATGCTCATGTGTATCGAGATAAGTTGATCCGTGTAGTTCCAAGAGAAAGTGAAATTACTGGAACTTGGATAGCAGATAGAGACAGATTTGAATACACTGGACTATACAGTGAAGATAGAATCCAAAAACCAATGATTAAGAAATCAGGTGATTGGGTTGATGTGTCTTGGGAAGAGGCTTTGGATTTTGTTAAAGTTGCTATCGAAAAAACTAAAGAGCAAGATGGAGCGGAGGCAATATCAGCTATAGTTTCTGAAACAGGTACTTCAGAAGAAATGTTTTTAATGAAAAAACTTTTAGCAAGTATCGGTTCAACCAATATTGATGCTAGAGTTAGACAAAATGCAGATACCTCAGGTGTAAGCTCTGGTAAGGGGTTAAGCTGTTCATTAGAAGATATCGAAAACAGTGATTATATCTTGGTATTTGGTTCTAATATAAGAAAAGAATATCCACTAGTTAATGTAGCAATTAAAAAGGCTGTAGATAATAATAAAGCTAGGGTGGCAGCATGGAATGTTTGCAACTACGACTTTAACTATGATGTTGATCAGATTGAGTATGCTGCAGATAATGTTATTTATATTGCACTATCTTTGTTAAAAGCTATTTTTGTGCGTTCAAATATAGCTTACGGTGAGTTAGATGAGCTTTTACGTAAAGTTGATCCAGTTGCTCAAGTAAGAGAGGTAGCTGATAGAATCATAGCGGCAGATAATCCAAAGATTTTTATAGGTCAAGACATTATTGGTAACTCTGCTTTCGAAACTGTGTTTGATATATTTTCTATTTTAGAGAAAGTGGCTAACATTAAAGGTGGCTTTTTAGCAACTAATGTAAACTCTATAGCTGCTGATAGGATTTTAAGTTCATCTAAATCAGACTTTAGTACTTATAAGTGCTTAAACTCTCAGACTAAAACGAAGCTTCTTTTGACTGCTCATACAGAGCTGGCGGCAGATAGTGTTTATGGTGAAGAGCAACTTAGAAAAGCAATGGATAGTATAGATGTCGTTGTATCTTTTACATCATTTGCAGATAAGTTCACAAAAGATACTTCGGATATAATAATACCAGTTTCGACTCATTATGAGACACAAGGTAGTTTCATTGATATGTTTGGTAATGTTCGTAAGTTTGATAAAGCTGTTAAGCCGTATGCTGAAAATAAGGAGTTATGGAGAATATTACGTGTATTAGGTAATCTTTTAGGATTAGATGACTTTGATTATAATGCTATATCAGAAGTTACTGAAGATGCTTATCAAACAAGAGCGCGCGTAAGTCATAATCATATTACAAAGATATTAAATGCGAATCTAGATATTCAGAAAGAGATAGCTTTTGTTGTATCTAACCCAATGTATGATTCGACAAGTCTTCTTAGAAGATCTAAACCATTACAGCTTACAAAAGATGCTCAAAGATTTAAAGGTGTTAGAATTTCTCAAGAGTTTGCTGATGAGCTGGGTTTAAAAAAGCAAACTGGTAAAATCAAAGTTTATAACATAGACAATGATATTGAGCTTGATGTAACTGTTGACGAGTCTCTTCAAGCAAAGAACTTTTTAATACCACGTAAGTTGGTTAAAGATATATTGTTTGCCGATAACACGACTTTTAAACCTTTAGAAGGAGGAGAATAATATGCTGACATATATTCTTTGGATAGCTCTTTATTCTTTGCTTATTATAATTCCTTTGATTTTAGTTGTTGCCTATTACACATATGCTGAACGAAAAGTGATTGGTTATATGCAGGACCGCTTAGGCCCAAATAGAGTAGGTGCTTTTGGTTTGTTGCAGCCAATTATGGATGCTTTAAAGCTTTTTTTGAAAGAGATAATCGTACCGACAAATTCAAATAGATATTTGTTTTTTATAGCTCCAATATTAGCATTTGCTCCTGCTTATGCTGCTTGGGCTGTAATACCATTTGCACCAGGAGTTGTACTTTCAGATATGAATTTGGGTCTGCTTTATATATTGGCGATGACATCTTTTTCTATATATGGAATTGTAATCGCTGGTTGGGCATCAAACAGTAAATACTCTCTTTTCGGTGCTTTAAGAGCAGGGGCTCAAGTTATATCTTATGAGTTAGCAATGGGTTTTGCAGTTGTAGGTGTTGTTATAGCTTCAGGATCTATGGGAATTACTGGAATTATTGATTCTCAAAGTGGCGGAATTTGGCATTGGTTCTTTATACCGTTATTCCCTTTATTTATCGTTTACTTCATATCAGGCTTAGCTGAGACAAACCGTGCGCCATTTGATGTGGTGGAAGGTGAGTCTGAGATTGTTGCTGGTCACCATATTGAGTATACAGGTTCGAGATTTGCATTATTCTTTTTAGCAGAGTATGCAAACATGATTTTGATAAGTATTTTGACGGCAATTATGTTTTTGGGAGGTTGGCATTCACCGTTTGAAGCCACTCCTTTACAAAGCCTGTTTGACTGGGTTCCAGCAACAGTGTGGTTGTTTGGCAAAACAGGTATATTTATGTTTATGTTTTTATGGATAAGAGCTACTTACCCAAGATACAGATATGACCAAATTATGCGTTTAGGTTGGAAAATATTTATACCACTTACATTTGTATGGGTTGTTGTCGTTGCCTGCATGGTAAGATTTGGTCTAGGACCTTGGTGGTAAGAGGAAGATATGATGGGAAATATTAAGAATTTTTTTAAAACCTTTCTTTTATGGGAGCTATTAAAAGGCTTAACTGTAACAGGAAAGCATTTTTTTACGAGAAAAGTTACAGTGCAATATCCAGATGAGAAAACACCTATTTCAAATAGATTTAGAGGGCTTCATGCCCTTAGGCGCTATGATAATGGTGAAGAAAGATGTATTGCGTGTAAACTATGCGAGGTAGTATGTCCAGCGTTAGCGATTACTATCGAATCAACAGAGAGAGAAGATGGTTCAAGAAGAACATCTAGCTATGAGATAGATTTGTTTAAATGTATCTTCTGTGGTTTCTGTGAAGAGTCTTGTCCAGTTGATTCAATTGTTGAAACTGATATTTTAGAGTATCACTTTGAAGAGCGTGGTGAAAATATTATGACTAAAGCAAAATTGCTAGCAGTAGGTGATAAGTATGAACCTCAAATAGCAGCAGCAAGATTGCAAGATAAGGATTTTAGGTAGTAGTATGGCAGTTACAGATATTTTATTTTATATTTTTGCATCACTAGCTATTATATCTGCATTAGTGTTAGTGTTAAGTGGTAATCCGGTTAACTCAGTAATTGCAATGATATTCACATTCGTGCTTACTGCAGGTGTTTGGATTATATTTCAGCAAGTGTATTTAGCATTACTACTAATCGTAGTGTATGTTGGTGCTGTACTTGTAATGTTTTTGTTCGTGGTCTTTATGCTTGATTTGCATACTGAAAAACAGGGCAGAATAGGTAGATTTTTTTATGCCTTAGCTGCTGTTATAGTTTGTGCTATTTTTGCGACAATTATAAGCTACGCAGTAACGCATGTGTTTGCAGGTAGTCAAATGCAAGGTGGGGTTGGTGGACTTAGAGTTATTGGTTCAGCTATGTTTAATAATAGCAACCTATATGTATTTGAGTTGGTTGACTTCATTCTTGTAACAGCAATGACAGCAGCAATTACTCTTACGCTAAGGGCTAAGCGAAAAGAAAATAAAACAGTCGATCCTGCTAAGCAAGTTAAAGTGCGAGCTAAAGATCGTCTGAGAATGGTTAAGATACCTAATGGAGGTGTTTCAGATGAATAGTATTTCGGTATCAGTTACTCATGGGCTGATTTTTAGTACGATTTTATTTGTGATAAGTGTTGCTGGGATTATCATTAATAGAAGAAATATCCTGATATTATTGATGTCTATAGAATTAATGCTTCTTGCTGTAAATACTAATTTTTTGATATTTGCAAATATGCATCAGCAACCAATGGGTGGAGTTTTTGTATTTTTCATTATGGCAGTAGCAGCTGCTGAAACAGCAATTGGCTTGGCTATAGTTGTAGCGATATTTAGAAAACGCAAAACTATTGATCTAAGTAAACTTAATACACTGAGGGGCTAGGTAGATGATAATAAACAATCAAATCGCTGCCGGACTAATAGCTACTATAATTTTAGCACCAGCTTTAGGTGCGATTATAGCTGGATTTTTTGGTAAAAAAGTTAAAAATGAAGGGGTTAGCTTTTTTACGATACTGCTTTGTGGCTTGTCATTTGTATTAAGTGTTGTATTGGCTTATGGTGTATTTCATGGTGATGTTTATAGTGTAACTTACTATCAGTGGGCACCTATTTCTAATATGTTCTCATTTGATGTTGGCTTTACTGTAAACCGTATTACTGTCTATATGATGCTAATAGTTACGTTTGTTGCAACCTTAGTGCATGTATATTCTATAGGTTATATGAAAGGTGAAGATGGTTATGGTCGTTTCTTTGCCTATATATCAGGCTTTACTTTTGCAATGCTTTGTTTGGTTATGGGTAATAACTTCTTACTACTTTTCTTTGGTTGGGAAGGTGTAGGTTTGTTTTCTTATTTACTAATTGGTTTTTACTTTACGAGAGAAAAAGCAATAGTAGCTGGTCTAAGAGCATTTTTAGTTAACAGAATAGGTGATTTAGGTTTCTTGTTAGGTATTGGAGCTGTGATTCTATACACAGGTTCAGTTGACTATACAACAGTGTTTGCTTCATTATCGGGTATTGATAATACTCAAACAATACATTTCTTAGGAATGAGCTTCAGCCCTGTAACCCTAATGTGTGTACTACTCTTTGTTGGTGCTATGGGTAAATCTGCTCAGTTTCCACTACATTCATGGCTTGAAGGATCTATGGAAGGTCCTACACCTATATCTGCATTAATACATGCTGCGACAATGGTTACCGCTGGTGTGTTTATGGTGGCGAGATTATCTCCAATGTTTGTGATGTCTCCTGCAGCATTAAGCTTTGTGCTTATAATAGGTGCTATTACTTGTTTGTTTATGGGACTAATAGCTATAGTTCAAACAGACATCAAGCGAGTAATTGCTTATTGTACGCTTTCTCAGCTTGGTTACATGATGGTCGCTCAAGGAGCTGGTGCATTTTCTATTGGGATGTTCCATTTGATGACTCACGCAATGTTTAAAGCATTGTTATTCTTAGCAGCTGGTTCTGTGATTGTAGCTATGCATCATGAGCAAGATATTCGCAGAATGGGTGGTCTTAAAAAATATATGCCAATAACATATTTGTGTATGTTTATTGGTTGTTGGGCTTTAGCAGCATTACCTCCATTCTCAGGTTTCTTCTCGAAAGATTTAATAATAGAAGCTGCACAAAATACGACTGTATATGGTCATCAGTTTGCATACTATATGGTACTTGCATGTGCTTTTGTAACTTCTTTCTATATTTTTAGAATGTTTTTTGTTGTTTTCCATGGCAAAGAAAGAATGTCTGATGAAGAAAAATCTCATATTAAAGAGTCGCCAATCTCAATAATTATACCGTTGATACTTTTAGCTGTTCCATCAGCTTATATTGGACAGTATTTCTTTAGTAGTATACTTTCTCAAAGTAATGGTTTATTTGGTGATACTATTACTTCATATGCTCAAGCAGGATTACATGGCATGTCTGTAACAGCTCATTTAGCTACAGAGCCTGCAATGACGAGCACTCTTTCGTATATAAAACACTCGGTGCATACTTTACCTTTCTGGTTAGCTCTAGGTGCTATGGTATCATCGTATGTGCTTTATGTTTGGTTACCAAGTATACCAAAAGCACTAGCAAAGAAAGGTTCAGGCATTGGTATTATCTACCATATATTGGTTAAGAAATATTTTATAGATACCCTTTATGATGTTGTTTTTGTGAGAGTTTTCTTATTTGTTAGTACATTTTTATGGAAAGCTATAGATATATTTATAATTGACAAAACAGTAGTGCACGGTACTTCTAATTTAATTTACCAGACAGGTGATAACTTTAGAAAAGTACAACGAGGCTATTTATTTGATTACGCATTTGTGATGATAGTAGGTGTGCTACTATTCATGATTTTGCTGATATTGGTTTAGGCGAGAGGATAATTTTATATTATGAATTTAGGTAGTTATTTATTAAGTTTAATAATCTGGATGCCAATAGTCGGTGGTTTTGTTGTTTTAGCAACCAGAACAAAAGAACAGCATGGTGATGCAGCTAGATGGGTAGCATTAGTATTTAGTGTTCTTACTGTAGCATTATGTATTCCGCTAGTCACATCTTTTGATTCATCTAGTTCGGCAATGCAATTTAAAGAATCAATAGAGTGGTTTACAGTATTTGGCAAACATAGTGTTTATTATGGTCTTGGAGTTGATGGTTTCTCTGTATTGTTTATAGTACTTACGTCATTTGCGACACTTGTGATTGTTCTTGCTGCATGGACTTCCATTACTGTTAAAGTTAGACAATATATGGCAATATTTCTAATCACTTGCGGTCTAACAAATGGAGTATTTTGTGCGACTGACTCTATACTTTATTATGTTTTTTGGGAAGCTTTGCTTATCCCAACTTGTTTAGGTATCGGTATTTGGGGTGGCAAAAATAAAGCTTATGCTGCGACAAAGTACTTTATGTATACATTTTTTGGTTCAGTATTTTTATTAGCGGCTATTTTATTTTTACAAACAAAAGTCGCTGCAACATCTCCAGCAGCACTAGTAAATATTGATACTTACTCAATACAAAACTTTATTGCTTGGGCAACACATTCAAGTACATTGGCAGACACAGTTAAATTCACGCTTTCTGCTCAATGGTTAATATTTGGTGCGTTCTTCTTAGCATTTGCAGTTAAGATTCCTATGTGGCCATTTCATTCATGGTTACCAGACGCTCACTCAGAGGCTCCTGCAGGAGGTTCAGTGATTCTAGCAGCACTTATGCTGAAGCTTGGAGCTTACGGTTTCTTGAGGTTTGCAATTCCAATGCTACCAGAGGTTACAGCGTCACTTGAATATGTACTAATTACTATGTCATTAATTGCGATAGTATATGTTGGTGTAGTTGCAGTAGCACAGACTGATGTCAAAAGGCTTATTGCATATTCATCTATTTCGCATATGGGATTAGTGACTTTAGGCTTATTCTCAATCTTTATATTAAAAAATGCTGATCCTCTTTTAGGCACAACTCATGCGCAAATGGCTCTTCAAGGAGCAGTGTTTCAGATGATTGCACATGCGTTTTCATCTGGTGGTATGTTTATAGGTATAGGTTTCTTATATTTAAGAATGAATACTCGTGAAATAGCTGATTTTTCAGGTGTAGCCAAGGCAATGCCAATTTTTGCAGCATTTTTCTTACTATTCTGTATGGCCAATGTTGGGTTACCAGGTACAAGTGGCTTTGTTGGTGAGTTTATGATCTTGTTGGCAGTTTTTCAGTACTCGCCATTAATTGCTTTAATAGCTGGATTAACCTTAGTTATAGCACCAATTTATACGCTGTGGATGTATAAAAGAGTCTTCTTTGGAGAGGTAACTTCTAGTAAAGTCTCTTCACTAACGGATTTAAATAAAATGGAATTATTAGTATTTATGATACTAGCGGTGCCAACACTAGTGTTTGGTCTTTATCCTGAGCCGATTTTGCAGCTTTCATCAGCAGCTTCGGCACATATTGTTGGTTTATCTCTATAGGATGGTGTTTTAGATTATGAGTTTATCAATTCTTTATATTTTACCAGAAATACTACTAGCTATAGGCGTTATAGTTATAATGTTTTCTGGGTTGTTTTTGCAAGGAAAGATTAGAAATATCAACTATATTTTCTTTCAATTATTTGTGGTGCTTGCACTGGTTGCGACCTTTGCTAAGGATTATTTTTTACAAAATAGTGGTTCAGTATTTGAAGGACAAGTGGTATTTAGTGGGTTTGCGTATACACTACAGTTAGTGATACTTGTACTATCATTGTTTGTGGCGCTATATTCAAGAGAATATGTGAAAGATAGAAAAATATCTGATGGCGATTTTTATACATTGCTAATGCTTTGCGTGTTGGGTGCTATGGTTCTTACAGCAGCTCATAGTTTGATAACTATTTATATTGGTTTAGAGCTTTTATCATTACCAATGTATGCCTTGATAGCTATACATAGAGATTCTAGTAAAGGTCTTGAAGCTTCTATTAAGTATTTTGTATTAGGAGCAATTGCTTCAGCATTATTATTATTTGGTATGTCATTTGTTTATGGAATAACTGGCGAGCTTGATATTACAGATATTGCGAAGTATTTATCTACACATAGCTTTGCAACTATAGAGCATAAATTCTTGCTAATATGTTTGGTAATGATGTGTGCTACATTCTTATTTAAGTTAGGTGCAGCACCTTTTAATATGTGGCTACCTGATGTTTATGAAGGAGCTCCAAATGCTGTGGCGAACATTGTCGCAACCATTCCAAAAGTTGCAGCTTTTGCAATGCTTGTTAATATACTTTTTGTAGGTTTTCCTTCACTTAAAGATTCCTGGATTTATTTGTTCAGAGTTATTGGTATCATGTCAATATTCTTTGGTAGTTTAGTTGCATTGTCACAAACAAATATCAAAAGACTTCTAGGTTATTCAACTGTATCACAAGTTGGTTTTGTTCTTTTAGCAACAACGCTACATCCACAAGAGTATGCTCTTACTACAGCTAGTTTTTACCTGATTGTTTATGTATTTACAGCGTTAGCAGCTTTTGGTGTACTTACAGCAATAAGTGTTGGCGGCTATGAAGTACAAGATTTAAAAGACTTAAAAGGGTTTAATAGTAAAAACCCATGGTTAGCATTTATACTGCTTATAGTACTGTTCTCAATGGCTGGCATACCTCCATTTGGTGGCTTTATTGCAAAGCTATTTGTAGTGATGGGTCTAATCAATGATACTAACTACACTCTAGCTTGTTTTGTATTGTTTATGGCAGTTATAGCATCTTTCTACTATGTAAGAGTTATAAGAACAATGTATTTTGATGAGCCTGAAAATGATGAAACTGTAAATCCTCCTCTTACATCACTAATTGCTTTAAGTGTAAACGGTTTAGTACTTTTGTTTTTAGGTATAATGCCAATGATTCTAATCGGAGTCCTTTCTCAAGTTACTAATGTAATCTAAATCTTTTAGACTGATTGCCCCTCTAAATTAATACTCTTTGTTATAACTCAATACTGTTTAATAGATTGATAAAAAACTTACTATAAGATAAGATTTAAAGCAGTTCTTATAGATTATGGATTATTATTTTGGTTAGTAATTTAAATGAAGGAATTGATCTCTTCATTCACTCTTCAAATTACATATTGTTAGCTGCTGGATTAATTCTTTTCTCTGCGATAGTCTCGCAGTACTTATCCTGGAGGCTTAAGCTTCCATCGATATTGTTTCTTATCTTATCAGGTATTATACTTGGGCCATTATCAGAGGTTGTTTTACCTGATGGCTTAAAATTAGTTGATGGTGGGATAATATTTGGGCAAGCGTTATCACCTTTTGTTTCTATATGTGTCGCAATAATTTTATTTGAAGGTAGCTTGTCACTAAATTTTAAGAAAATAAAAAATGTTGGTATAGTTGTTATTTTATTAACGACTTTAGGGCTTGCTCTAACTATAACTCTTACAGCATGGTTCTGTAGTTCAGTTATTGGTTTAGATGGCCAGCTTTCTTTACTAATAGGTGGAATAACCTGTGTTAGTGGTCCAACAGTTGTGCCACCTCTAATGAGAACAATTAGGCCTAAAAGACATGTTGCAAATATTCTTAAGTGGGAAGCTATTATCGTTGACCCCGTAGGAGCATTGGTTGTAGTTTTTATGCTTACATGGTTCGTTATTGGCGATAATTTCGAAAGTGTAAATAACGGAGCTAGTCTTTTCTCTGTATATATAATATTTGTATGTGTTTTAGGTACAATGGCTGGTGTTATTTTTGGGTATCTTATAGGCCTTTGTTTCAGAAGGAACTACATTCCAGAGTACCTCAAAAGTTTCTTTGCTTTAGCAGTAATTGTTGTAGGTTTTATTATAGCTGATTCTGCTACTCATGGAGCAGGCCTTCTTATGGTAACAGTCGCAGGTCTTGTAATGGCCAATATGAAAGATATACAAATGTCTGATATTGTTTCATTCAAAGAAAACCTGAGTATAGTTATTATTTCTGTATTGTTTATTGTCCTTAGTGCTGAAATAGACTTTAGTTTGTTTAAAGATTACTGGTTTTCATTAATAGAAGTTTTTTTATTTTTACAATTTATATTGAGACCATTAGTAGTATTTTTGTGTGCTTCATTTTCAAAAACATCTTTTGCTGAAAGATTTATTATGGGGATGGTATATCCTCGAGGAATAGTTGCAGCATCGGTAGCTGCGTTAGTTGCAGTGAAAATCACAAAAGCACATCCGGAACTTCATAACGAAGCTAATACTCTAGTATTTTTTGTCTTTATGATAATTGTATTTACAGTCGTATTTCAAAGTATATTTGCTCCTGCAATATCTAAGATGCTAGGTGTTACTGAACCAGAAGGTAAGGGTTTTCTTATCGTTGGAGGTAATAAGTTTGCACGAGAACTTGCTGCAGTTTTTGTTAAAAATGATATCGAGGTAGTTATCACAGATTCATCTTGGAAAAATGTTCAACAGTGTCGTCAATTGGGTCTAAATACTTATTATGGTAGCCCTGTATCTGCACATGCCGATTGGAGCATTAATTTAATTGGATTAGGAGCTATGCTTGGATTATCTACTAGTGAATATATTAATGCTGTTTCAGCTATGAAATATAAGCATGAGTTTGGTTCAAGAAGTGTATATGTGCTTAGAAATATCCAGCAAGAAAGTTATAAGGGTATAGGTTCTATGGAATCAAACTTGGCAACCCCTCTATTTGAAGAGGGTGTTGATTTTAATATGTTGATTGAAAAAATGAATGATGGTGCAAAAATTAGAAGCACTAATATTACGCCAAATTATACTTTGGAAAATTTCTTTGCGGATAATGATGGTGCTATCCCTCTTTTCACTATTGATAATGATGGTTTTGCCGAACCGTTCGTTGCTGGAAAGAGAATTAAGTTAGAGACATACGCTTTGGTGTCACTAAGAGAAGGGTCTAAAGATACAAATAAAGAGCAATTATGTCTAGATGTATAAGAGAATTTAACGGTAGAAAACCAAATATTAACATCACTGCATATATAGACGAGTCAGCTGTAGTTATAGGAGATGTAACTTTAGCAGAGGATTCTTCTATATGGCCACAGGTTAGTGTGAGAGGTGATTTATTACCAATAATCATTGGCAAAGCTACTAATGTTCAAGACTGTAGCACTTTGCATACCACTGAGCACCCTAAGGGCTCTGGCAAGGGTTTTGCTCTAACAATAGGTGATAATGTAACTATAGGTCATGGAGTGATACTACATGGCTGTGACATTAAAGATAATACTATGATAGGTATGGGTTCTATAGTTCTAGATGGAGCCATAGTTGAGCCTTGGGCCTTTGTAGGAGCTGGTAGTTTAGTTCCTCCTGGTAAAGTACTTGAATCGGGTTTTATGTATATAGGTTCACCAGTAAAAAAGATTCGCCCAATCAAAGAAGAAGAAAAAACATTTATCATTGAGAATGCTAAAAATTATGTCAAAAATAAGAATAAATATAAAGCGGGTAGCTAGTTACGTAATTTTAGTGACGATACTGATTTTCCTAAACGGATGTCAGACTTTAAGCTCAAGTAGTACGACTGAGATAAGGAAGTCGAAGAGATTTGATATAGCTACTTTAGAGGTTGAATTACGAA
The DNA here is from genome assembly GCF_003290445.1 of Francisella adeliensis. Lineage (NCBI taxonomy): Bacteria > Pseudomonadati > Pseudomonadota > Gammaproteobacteria > Thiotrichales > Francisellaceae > Francisella > Francisella adeliensis. The sequence continues at coordinate 106,265 of NZ_CP021781.1, forward strand.
AATTAGATAAATGGACTGCTAGTGGCGTAATTGGTATTAGATATAATGGTAAAGCAGATTCTGCAAGTTATGTATACAGTCAAGATGGTAATGATTTTAGTATTAAGCTATATGGGCCTTTAGGTATTGGTAGTATTGAGATTAAAGGTAATAGTGACAAGGTATTATTTATTGATAATAAAGGTGAAGAAACGCAAGCAGATGATGTTAAAAGTCTTATGGTCCAACAGCTAGGCTGGTATGTACCTGTTGAGGGGCTTAGAAGTTGGATAAAAGCAATACCTGTATCAGATAAAGATACTAACAGACAGATTGATGATAATAATCTTACACAGATATTATTAGAGCGAGGCTGGGAAATAGACTATAGTGGTTATAAGCTATTTGATGGAGAATACCCTCTACCAACCAAAATAAAGGTGACTAGAGATGGCTTGTATCTGAAAATCATAGTTAAATCTTGGATTATAGCTAAATAAATGAATAGAAAAAATATGCAAGAACAGGCTATCTATAACAGTTATGCAAAGATTAATCTTTTTTTGCATATTTTAAATAAACGTAATGATGGTTATCATAACCTGCAAACCTGGTTTACGTTTGTAGACTTAAAAGACCAGCTAACATTTGATTTTACTAGTTCTGATAAAATTTCAATCACTAGCAATGTAGCAATATCCTCAAAGGAGGATAATCTTGTCTATAAAGCGATAAGGCTCTTTCAAGCAGAATACAATTTAGCTAGTGTGGGTGTGGATGTATTTGTAGAGAAAAATATCCCTATGGGAGCAGGTCTTGGTGGAGGTAGCTCAAATGCAGCGACTACACTCATCGCAATGAGGGACTATTATAGGCCAAATCTTGCAAATGCAGACATGCTTCATCTAGGAGCTAAGCTTGGTGCTGATGTACCAATATTCTTGTACGGCAGATCTGCATGGGCAGAGGGTATTGGAGATATATTACATGATAAAGATTTTAAAGAAGCTTATGCGCTATTGCTAAAACCTGATATTCATATAAGCACAAAAGAGTTCTTTACATCAAAAGAACTTGTAAAGCATACAACACTTTTATCAAGAGAAGCGTCACTTGATCGCACAACTATGAGTAATAGTTTTGAGCAAGTGTTTTATTCACTATATCCTGAATTTAAGGAGTATATAACTTCGCTTGATAAAAACATTATAATGACGGGGACAGGATCGTGCTTTTATTTACTGTCTGATGATAAGACTTACCTTGAAGAAGTTGCTACAAAAATTGATAAATCTCTTGACAAATGGATAGTCAAGACATTAAACTATGTCTACTAACTTTTCAGTTAGATTAAGTTGGGCTATCGCCAAGCGGTAAGGCAACGGGTTTTGATCCCGTCATGCGCAGGTTCGAATCCTGCTAGCCCAGCCATAAAATCTCCTCCTGCTTATTCGCAAACAATCTCTAGAGTAGATGTTTATTCTTAATATTCTAATGTGTTAAAATATCTCTAATTTACTAAATAACTAAGGTTATTAAAATGGGTGATTATCACATTGGAACTTCAGGTCAAAAGTGGACAGATGTAGAAAAGCAACAATGGTTAGCGGAGCAATCAAAAAAAAGATCTTATAAAGAAGAAGCTCTAAATAAAATATTAGCATTGAAAGATAAATTTGATATTGAGATGTATGGTTCACTTGATTATTCAGTAGGCGAATATGATTTATATGCAATAAAAACAAAAAATTGGGATAACTCAAAACCTAGTATATTAGTAACAGGTGGCGTGCATGGCTACGAGACTAGTGGTGTGCAAGGGGCAATAAGATTCGCTAAAACTAAAGCACTAGATTATGCAAAAGATTTTAATATAATTATTTTACCATGTCTAAGCCCGTGGGGGTATGAGACTATTAACCGTTGGAACCCTGATGCTATTGACCCAAACAGATCATTCTTTTTAGAAAGTTATTGTAATGAAGCTACTTTAGCTATGCAGTATGTATTTTCTTTGGATATTGATTTTAAAATGCACATAGACCTGCATGAAACTACAGACACTGATGATAGTGAGTTTAGACCAGCTTTAGCAGCAAGAGAAGGTATTACAATAGGTGAGTGGACAGTACCAGACGGTTTTTATCTTGTTGCAAACCAAGATAAAGAATACCCAGAGTTCCAAAAACATATCGTAGATGCTGTATCAAAAATCACACATATAGCACCTAATGATCCTGATTCAAAAGTGTTAGGCGATGATACTATTGCTGATGGTTTTATGAAATGTGACTCAGCTAAAGAAAAATTGTGTATGTCATTTACTGATGCTGAATACACTACTACAACAGAAGTATACCCTGATAGTCCTAAAACAAACTCAGAAGAATGTACAATTGCTCAAGTTGAAGCCATCACATCTGGGCTAGATTATATTAAATCTAATACATAGGAGATAAATATGTTAAGTGGTTTAGTAAATGTCGGTGATTTCCTAGTAAACCTAGTGTTTGGGTTATATGCTTTTATTTTGTTGATAAGGTTTTTCTTACAATGGGTTAAAGCAGATTTTTATAATCCAGTCTGTCAACTTGTAATGAAAGCTACAAATCCTATAGTGCTACTTTTTAGAAAAGTTGTGCCTGGTTTCTTAGGTTTAGATTGGGCATGTATAGTTACAGCTTATTTTGTGTTTGTGATTCAAAATTTGATTTTATGTTTAATCAATGGGATAGGTTTCAATGAAATAGTTGTATTTGTGAAACCATTTTTAGATATAGTTTTTGCAATTATAAATATGTATGTGTATCTGATTTTAATTAGAGCTATAGCTAGTTGGTTCTCACAAGGAGGGTATAATCCAGTTCTTATGGTTATACATCAGCTTACAGAGCCATTACTAGCAAGAGCAAGAAATATCATAAAGCCTCGTTCAGGATTTGATTTTTCACCAATTCTAGTGATGATCGCTCTATTTTGTATTCAGATTTTCTTACAAAGCGTAATGGCTCAAATATTTGCCTAACAAGTGAGTATTACTATACTTGTTTATATTCATTCAAATTCTTCAAAAAATGAGATTATTAGTAATCATAATAATATGCTTAAAGCTAGAATAAAAGCCACAGCAGAGATATTAAAGAGTTTGTGAAGTTTATACTTAATATTTAAATCCTAAAATAAATAAACATAGTTAAAGAAATGAAAGTTAGGTAAAAAACACTCTTAATAGATATAGAAGAGGTTTCAATTTGTTTGAGTGATTTTTTTAATTAGAAAATGAAAGAATAATTTTAACAAACCTTGTAAATTTATTTAATAAACAGTATAACCTCTTTATCATGAAAAATTTTCTTTCAATCTAAAATGTTCTTTAAAGGTATCAAAACAAAAAATATAATCTGTGCTGGTTTAGCAACTAGTACTGAGTATTTTGACTTCACTCTTTTTTCATTGTGTATTATTTATATTTCACAAGCTTTTTTTCCAGATACTATGAGCTCAACTGAGCAGATAGTTTCGACATTTGGGTTATTTGCAACAGGGTATGTTATGCGCCCTTTGGGAGGAATGTTTTTTGGAAACCTTGGTGATAAGATAGGCAGAAGAAAAATCCTTATAATAACAGTAGCTATGATGAGTATATCAATGCTTATTGTAACTCTTACCCCAAACTATACTAGTGGAGGAGTTTTATCTGTATTAATGATACTGTTTGCAAGGCTAATACAAGGTTTTTCTATCGGTGGTGAATACAATGGTGTTATAGCGACTCTAAGTGAACAGGCTGACCATACAAATAGGGCAAGTGTAACTTCTATGGGAACTTTCCTTGAAGGTAATGGTTGTTTATTTGCTGTTGTGATAATGGTTGTTTTAACTTCAGTATATACCGATAAACAAATGCATGATTTTGGTTGGAGAATTGCTTATGGAATAGGAGTTTGTTTTTCACTAGTAGCTTTAGTTGCTCAGTTTATTCAGGATGAGTCAAAGCATTTTGAAGAAGTAAAGGAAGCGGGACAAATTCTTGAAACACCAATATTTGTAGCTATAAAACAATATACATATCAGATATTTATAGTTTTTTGTTTGGCAGGCTACTTAGGCGTAGCGTACTATATGATTATGGGCTTTATGCCAACATATATGGAGAAAGATTTATCATTAAACTACAACACAGTTATGTGGTTAATCGCTATAGCATCATTTTGCTATGCGTGGGCAGCCCCTTTTTGGGGACGTCTTGCTGATAAAATTGGACGTAAGCCCGTACTACTTACAAATGCAGGATTGATTGCAATATTGGTGTACCCAACATTTATGACATTGACTACGGGTAATATCGTATTGATGGGGGTAGCATTATCACTACTAATGGTTTTAATATCCGGAGCTACGGCAACTTTTGTTACGCTTATCAATGAACTGTTTCCAACTAATGTACGTTTTAGTGGTGTAGCAACAGGCTATAATATTAGTAATGCAATATTCGGAGGTACAACGCCTCTAGTGGCTAGCTTGTTTATTTTTATGTTTGGCGCATTCGGTGCTAGTTACTATCTGATAGTACTTACCATATTTTTATTTGTTCTGTTATGGAAAATGCCAGAGACTAAAGGTGTTGATTTTGCTAAGCAACATCAAGCCAATTAGTTATTAGGCTTTTAATATACTTACTAAAATACAATATTTAAAATGATTTCTTTACTTCGAGCAGTTTTATTCTTCAGTTTAATTTTAAGCATTACATCATGTGATTCTCATCAAGACATTGAGTCCTTTAAATATGGGCAAAATATGATTTTAAATGGAACTGTTGCTTCATCACCAGTTAAAGAGGGTGCTCAATTAGAGTTTGATTTTTACACTTCAAGATATGGTAAAGTTTTACTAAGGGCAGATAAGAGTTATTCAAAATATATCATTCCAGCAAATAAGTTACAACTTATAGCTAAAATTATTAAGCCTCATGAATTTGACAATGCGAATGCTTTCAATTATACAGAATTTTTGGAGCATAAGAGTATTGTCGCTGTAGGAAGAGTTGTTGCAGATTCAAAGATAGATTATTTCGGGACAGCTCTTAGCTATCTACCTAAAAGGCTTCATTATAATCTAGCAAATTATCTTGATAATATTTTAGCGAACTATAAAGTAAAACCGATGATGTTAGCTTTACTTATAGGTGAAAAAAGTTTTAGTGAGCAAGAGAAACAGCTTTTTATAGATTCAGGGACTTCACATTTGATGGTAATTTCAGGTTTACATATTGGATTGCTTGTATTGATAGCTTTTGTAATAGCTAGAATTTTATGGTCTTTATTTCCTCGTTTATGTCGTAAGATACCAGCACAATATATAGCTGTTATATTTTCGATATTTACAGCATTCTTATATAGTTTAATAGCAGGTTTTAGCTTACCAACTCAACGAGCTGTAATTATGGTTCTGGTTGTGGGGATATTTTGGCTAGCTAAGAAGAGAGTGCCAATTACTCGCTCATTAGTTATAGCATTTATGATAATTATTTTCATGGATTGGCGAAGCGTCTATAGTAGTAGTTTATGGTTGAGTTTCTCAGCAGTATTCTTCTTGGCGATGATTGCGATAGCACTTCAGCAATATAAATCAAAACTAGTATTAAATCTCTCAGCACAACTTTATTTAACAGTACTTCTTATACCAATTTCAGTGTATTTCTTTGAAGGTTTTTCAATGGTATCATTTATCGCGAACTTAGTGGCAATACCTTTGGTGAGCTTACTTATAGTACCCTTATTGCTATTGAGCTTAGTATGTTCTTTTGTTGGTATAAGCATTTGGTTTTTGCCAGGTTTTTTATTAAATGCTTTAATGGGTTATTTAAACTTTTTGGTAAGCAATGTTGGTTTGGTTGAATATTGGACTTATTTTTCATTCGCTAGCTTGATTATAGTATTGATAGGTATTTCGTTAGTAATATTACCATTAGGAAGGCCATTGAAATTATTAGGCTTGGCGTTGTGTCTGGTGTTTTTTCAACAAGGTGAGAATGCTATAGATGAATATGATAGTTTTGATCTACATGTTTTTGATAGTCGCTATAATATTGTACTTATCCAAGATGATGATCAGAATCTACTTTATTTGCCTACAGAAGCTTTAACAGATAGTTATACCTTAGAAAATATCATACAAGGCTATCTTACATATCATAATATTAAACAAATAGATAATTTAGTAATATCTGGTAAAGCAAAAGAAAAGGTAAGTTTAGAGCTTTTGAAAAATATTATCCCAATTGAAAGTGTTATCTCAAATATAGATTTTGCTAATCGAGATAAATCTTGTAGCTATGGTGAAAATTTCAGTTTAGGGAAATCAGAGCTTAGGTTTCTTGGACTAGAGAATAGTTGTAATATTTCAATTATTTCACATAATAATGAAACTTTGGTTCTTAGTGATATGAAGAAATCTCAGCAATTGAAGTTTAAAGCGTTATATATGAGAATGTTACAGCCAAAGATATTCGTTTCAAGTTTAGACATGTCTAAAGCTTTCTTAGTTGGTTTAAAGCCTGATTACTATATTTATAATGGTAATAAAGCTATGGACAATAGATATTTTAAGATTTTAAAAGGCGAGAGTGTTAAGGTTTTTGATACATATAATAATGGAGCAATATCTTTAAGATATAATGATACGGGACATATGTCATTAGAAAGTGAATTAAAAGAATATTAGCTTTTCAAAAAACATTAAAGCTACAAAATACTATTTTTTCTTTTGTAGTTTTACTCCTGGATTTTCCTCTTTATTGTTTAGGTTTGTCATACCTTCATCATCACAGACCATTTGATTGGTTATATCTGTTTCTGTTTCTTCTTTCTCTGTTAAGTTATTGCCTGTTGTATCAAAGTTGTCTTTTTTGAGTTTTTTCCAATCACGATCATTCTCAAAAATATATTTACATGTTTCTTCAAAGAACTGGTCTAAATCTTTGATATCTGCCCAACTCAGATATTCTTGAAGTTCGTTATTAACACTTTCACTTATTTCTGAATGAAGAGAGACTTTGTTTTCTTTCTTTTTTTCATGCTTTGTGGTGCTTATGAGTGGCATACTAACTCCTTTTTTATAAATATTGTAATAATATTTTAACAAACTGAAAATAACTATTCAAAATTAAAGGGTTTAGTTTTACAGGAAAAGTGTAGATGTTTCTGAGCAATAATTCTTATGTTTTATTAATATAAAACTTCCTCCATATGATGTAACCATAAATAGCGTTTATCAAGGCAACAATTTTAGTAATAGCTACAGGAATTATAGCTATAGTGATAGCATCATCTATTACGCCATCTAACCATATAGTGATAGTTAGAACATCTACAATCAGCCACAAAATCCATAGCTCACGATATAGCAGTACAGTTAGTATAAATGCAACAATAGTTACTACTTCAGCTATTGAGTCAGCAAATAGCCCTATATCTTGACCAAAGTATAGATGTAAAACAAAGTATCCATAAACTGCTGCTATTAATGACATTGCAATTATCAGGTAGGCAAATTGGACTATAGACAATTTTTTGACTCTTATCTCTTGTTTTTCAGTATTGTTCTCTGGTTTTCTCCAGTTGTACCAACCATATATTTGTACAGGTGCTAAAAATAATACCGCTAAAATTAGTTGGCCAAATACATTGTATTTGTACGATATAAACGCGTACATTACAGCACTTATAAAGCCAAAGACATAAGTTAATACTTTACCTTTTGCTGCAAGAATTAAGCTTATAATATTGAGTAAAGAAAATATCAAAATTAGAGCATTGCTTTGAGTCGCTAATCCAGCAAGTGTAGTAAAGGTGAGGCAAAAACATAACCATAAGATTTCTTTTTTGCTCCAACCGCTGATAGTGCTTTTTAATAAGTTCATTCTTTAGAAACTAAGTGATTTAGATTGTTAGTTTATGGTTGTTGTCTTGTTGCTGCAAGAACTATTTCTCTAATGCAGACATTTTGAGGTTGGCTATATGCATATACTATGGCATTAGCAATATCATCAGGGCTTAGCACTTCGCCCATATTTTTCTTCCAATCATTGTAACCATCTTTAATTTTTTTTGAAGTTGTGTGTCCTAGTAGCTCAGTTTCAGCAGCACCTGGTGCGATAGTTATGACACGTACATTCTTATCAGCAACTTCTTCACGTACATTTTCACTAATAGCATGCACAGCAAATTTAGTACCGCAGTATGCTGCGTGATTTGGAAAAGTTTTACGACCTGCGACTGAGCTTATGTTGATGATAGTACCACAATTGTGCTTAATCATGTCATCTAAGACAATGTGCATAAGCCTTGTACATTTACATCAAGCATTTGCTTAAACTCTTTAGGGTCTTGTGTCCTTATATCGCCAAGAAGCATTATACCTGCGTTATTTATGAGGCAATCAACTACACCAAACTTATCTTCGGCTTTATGAATTGCTTTTTTAAATGAATCAAAGTCTGTGACATCTACCTTCTCACATAGTGTGTTTGGTAAGTTCAGTTCACGAAGCTTCTCGACTCTGCGAGCTATAAGTAGAAGAGGGTGACCTAAAGCGCTTAGTTTAATTGCTGTTGCTTCACCAAACCCTGAGCTTGCTCCAGTTATTACGATAAGTTTTTTTTTCATAATTGCTCTTTATATGTGGAAGTATATCTATCTTCAATAATACACATATATTTCATAAAACAAAGTAACCTTATATTTTTGACCTTAAATAGAATTTAATTTATTGAAATAATTATATGCTAACCCCTGTCGAGATATCTTTAACAGAAGATGGTATTTGAGTGTGAAACTATTTAGTAAAAATACTAGTAGATATTTTTTTATTAAGTGCTGTAGAAAGTGTGGAAAATAGTTGAAATTATGCTATGTTGAATATATCACCTTGATTTGCTATGACAAATATATGGAAACTTTGGAATTGTTATCTTGGCAAGATGTTAAGAATGATGTCATGGCATATAATGCAGCTTTTGCAGATGTAATAAATAAACTAGATCCTCCTAAGGATTTTAAGTTAGTTCGTGCTAGATATAAGTATGGTGATGAAATTTTTAAAAAGGGAATTTTACACCTTCGTTATAAAGGTAAACTTATACCGTTTTCATCACGAGAAATACCATCAGAATACACTAAAGAGCTATCATATGCTCTGACACCTCTAGGAATGTCATTAAACAAAAACTTAGAAATGTTTATTACACATGATGATAGTGTTGTACCTATTTCTGTTTTTAAAGCTGGTCAGTTATTTGGAGTGTGGAATATCTTGTCTAATAACGATAGTTTGCATTATCAATACCGTAATTCAAGAACAATAACAGCAGGTAATAAATCTAATTATATTCTACCAAAAATTTCTGATACAAGAAGTTTCAACCGTCTTAAAAAAGAATTTAAATTAAATCTTGCAAAGCCTAGTGAGTCACACTGTCAATTAGAGCTTTTTAAGGCAATGGATAGGACACAACCTAAAAATGAATGGTATGCAGAGGTTATATTTTTCTCGAAAGATTGGTTCGATGAATGTAATGAATTAAAAACTCAAGAATTAAAATTACATATTTATGAATTGGGTTGGCAAGAAATGAGTTTTCTAAGAGAAAAAGTCGCTTTTAATTTTAATTTATCGAATATCTTAACAACTAGTAATCTTAAGCCTAATCCATATGTTACAGATATAGTGCATCATTTATATGCAATTAGACGAGGGTTTTATCCAGGATTTGCTGTTGCTACAGAAGATTCAGCACCAATTAATTTTTTGGAGCAAGCTTTTGTGGATGTTTATAAAATCACCTCAACACCAGTTTTTTTAAGTGCTAGGCACTTAGCTAAAGAAACTGAGCATGATCATTTATACTATCTATTTAATTTCCCAACTTTAATGGAGTTTTCACCTAAGTCGAGGTTGGCTAGTAAGGTTACAGATATTCTTGAGCTTCAATATATTTTGGAAAAAACGATATCTTATGTATTATCTTTAGAGCCTGGTAATAGCTTTGAATCTATTGAAGAGTGGTTTCTTTCGACAGAACACAAGTTTTATCATACTCATCAGATTGAAAATAATGAAAGTCTAAGCTATACAGACCAGCTTATGAAAGATGATTCTGAAATGCTAAAATATTATAAAAAATACCCAAGATTACCATTTTGCTCAAATGCTACTTTGTTAAGAGGTTGTGCTAAGATTACAGCAATCTGAATTTAGACAAATGCTATAAAGAAATCGTAGTTTTTATTTCCTTCATGAGCTGAAAAGACAGCACTTTTATCAACTAATATAAAATCCCATTCAGCATTTTTATTAATTTCAAAGACAGAATCATAGTCGTTTAGCGATATCGCTAAGTTACTGTGTAATCCAGAATTAATTTCTTCAAGTTTCAGCCCTGATAAAGAAAGAGTAACTATATTCGTGTATCTGCTTAGACTTGTGATTCTAAGTTTTTTCTTATTGGTGAAGCGACTCTTGATTTCAACATCGGGTCTTTGTTTGACAACAATATAGTGTTTATTTGCCACAAAGAATTCTTCAGGCAAATTATCACACACATATTTTTGTCCCTGAAGCTTGAACTGGACGAAATTCTTAATGTTTTTATTTTCGCACAAGTTAAATAATCTAGTTACTAAAGTGTCAAGGGTGCTAAATGCTTTATAAGTGTCATATGTGATGATTGATTCAGGAGTATATTGCTCATCATCCGATGTATTGTTAATAATTAAACTATAGATATCATGGATAGTAGAGTAAAGATCATATGGTTTAACCATGCTTTTATTTGCTTCAGCAAACAACACTTCTCTTTTTAATTTAAGTATTAGGAAGCTTAAGTAGGTTGATGCGTATGGTCTTGATGTTGAGAATATAAATTTATTAAAGATTTTTAGGGTTGAAATAGCTCTATTAAGTTTAACAAAAATATCATCCATAAGGTAATGATCCATGCTAAGAATAGGAAAGCTGTAATCTAAAGGCTCTAAGGTGGTATTGTTTTGTCGAAACCTAGCGATTGGAATGCTATATTGAGCTGTATAATCATATTCATTTGATAGAGATAATATTTCTGATACTATTTTGGTATTATCTTTTTCAATTATTTTTTCATGTACATTTATATAAAGATCAGTTAAGGCAGCCAGCTCATCAGTAGTAACTTGATATGATAGAGGGTAAGAGTTATCGAAGTTAATGAATTTTTTATTATCAATATAAATACAAAGTTTCTTTATCTGTATTAGACCAGAATTTAAAGCTATAGTATCTATAGTGAAGTTGAAAATTCCCTTAGGAAGGTTGAGAGGAAGATAGTTTGCTAGATTGGCATTATCTATTAACAATCTGTCAGATTTAGATAAAATATCACAGTCCAACTTTAAACCATTTTCCCAACTTATTTTTTGAGTTGTCATATATTAAGGTCCTGCTATACTGCTATATAACCTATTTTTGCAGTACCTTTATCAGTACTTGCTGCACTACATACATTTAAGTCACCCTTTTCAGTAGTAAGGCCTTGGAATTCTATAAGGTGATATTTCATGCCATTTTTTGCAACACCCATAAGTTCAGTAGCCATAATCTTATACTCAAAGACATTAGGATTTATAGGGAAAAACTTAAAATCTGATAAGTCTGCTATAATTCCCCACTTTTCATCACTTTTAAATTCTTGTTTTTTATTAGCACTACCAAACTCAATTTCTATATCAGTAGTACCAGAGTTTTTAACTTGGGATAATTTTTCTTCAAGTTCAGATTTAGTAGCTGAATCCATTAAAACCCCTAAAAGTAAACTTACAGTAGGGTTTATAGATCCTGGAACTATATTTGCTTCTATGACACAAGCTGCCCCTGTTGCTTTATCGCTAGCTGTTACACTCTCACCACCGTCAATAGCTACAAGATTTTTATCTAAACTTTTTCCTGCTATCTTAAGCGAGTCAATAAAAACTCTAGGATCAGAGTGTGAATTGATGCAGCTAGTAGCATCTGTTCTAATATGTAAGCTTTTACCTGAGGTTATATTTTGTCTACTTAACATTGGTTCTGACATGGTTATTTCTCCTTTTTAGTGATTATTCTGCTTTACCAAACAATGCCGGCTCTAGTCTGGTATCAATAGTCATTGATGTATCCATACCTTCGAACTGAATATGTGGTATAACATTGATCTTACATGAAAACCAGCCTGGTTTTCCTGCAAGAGGTTTGACCTTGATATCAACATTTCTAAATGGATATCTTGCCATTTCTAGAGGTGTTGGTTGGTGGACAGTTGTAACATATTCTGAAATCCAGTCAGAGAGTATGCCATGAATCTGTTCTGTACCTATAACACTACCAATTTTATCTCTAATTACACATTTGATGAAATGAGAAATTCTTGATATACACATAGTATAAGAAAGGTTTGCAATTAAGCGTGAATTAGCTGAGTCAAAATCATCTACGAAGTCATCTACTCTTTTAGCAGAATTAACGCTAAAGAAACACGCATTACTAGTACCTTTTTCTCCTACGAAAGGGATCAAGCCTATATTTGCTAAAGATAGTTCCATATAGTCAGCAAATAGTACGTTTAAAGGAGGTTTTGTTTCTAGCACCCCTTTACTATCGTATACACAAGAAACTAGATTGCTAACATGACCACCACTCTCTACACCACGAATATATTGAAACCATCTAGTTTTATCATATGAACGCATCATGTTTTTCACTAGTTGAATGGAGGCAGGTCCCCATAAATAGCTATCATTACTTTGATAATCAACCATTTCATTGAAACCTTTCATCAGCTTGTGTTGAATAGGATTGTTATCAGAATTATACGGTTGGCGCAGCATGAAGTCGCCAACTGTCAGACCTATATAAGCGGCTTCATCTAGCTGTCTGAAATCATTCCAGTTTTTATATTTTGGATGCTCCAAAAGAGTTTCAAAACTCTTAATTTGATTTATTTCAGAGAAATCCTCTATTCCAAAGAAGCTTTTATCCATTGAAGCTATAAATGGAGCGTGAGAATTTTTAGCCACCATCCCCATCCCAGTAAGCCATGAAATATCATCTTCATTATTTTCAAAGTCGTATAACCCTAAGATTGCACCATAAGGTTCACCACCAAATTGATCAAATTCTGAAATATATACTTTTTTGAAGAATTCACTGTTTGAAATATCATAAAGATTACGCTCAAAGTCATAGTGTAATTCATCTTTTTTAACATCTAGTAAACAGACTTCAACATCATCGTGTTCAGTTTTACACAGTTCTTGAACTTTTAACCATTCTTGTTCAAGATCTCTAAATTCTTTATTACTGATAATTGTATTTACCTGAAGTTCTATAAGTTTATCGATCATTGATATAACTTTTTGAACATATTTCTGACTATAGCTGCTGACTTCATTGTTGTTAGCTAGTATCAAAGATAAAGCCATTAAATTTCTAGCATTATAATCTTCTGTTATATCTAAAACTTTAGTTGAATCACTAGACACATTAAAGTCTATATTTTTTATAACTTCTGCAATATTGCCTGCTGAATCAAAGTTATTTAATAACTGATCTGAAAGTGTTTGTACTTCTGACATTAGTTTTTCTCCTCTGTAGCTGAATCATCATTTTCAATAGAATAATTTGCTAGATTAGGAATTTTCTTTTTAAGAACGTCTAATTCATCCTTATCGGAAAATACACTATCAATAGTCTTTTTTAAATTGCGATTATTATCTATGTCTTTAGCAAATGAAGATAAAATTTCTTTAAGTTGCAGAAGAGCTTTAATTTCTGGAACTTTTTGTGCAACAGCATCTGGCTTGAAATCTTTTACAGCTTCAAGTTTATAATTGACATTAATATTGTTCGATTGTTTAGATACAAAATTAGGAACTTCAAAGTTTAAGGAAATATCCATATCTCTCATGGCTCTATCTACACCGTTATCAACTTTTCTGATTTCTCTATCAGCAAGCTCTTGCTCAGCATCTTTAGATTTACCTTTTGAAAAATCGCCAGCCACTAATACTTTGTATGGCAATTCTTTTTTCTTAAGTATTCCGTCAACTGTAGTTTCGTAGTTAATCATCAACCTTGATTTTGGAATGGTTTTTCTAGCCATTTAAGTGCTCCTTAGAGTAAGTTAGTTAATTTCGAACTTATTTTCAAGTAGTTAATCTACAGTAGATTTTTGGTAAAATAAAACGTTATAAATAGATGTAAATTCACATCGTAAAATCATAGATTGAATTACGCATTATCTTGGTTGACTATCTATAAAAAGCTAATCTAGTTGATATACTAATAATATTCTAAACTTCTTCGCGGGCTTGAAGATTTATGCCAAAGATAGAAATGTCTTCGAATAAAGCTTTCTTAGCAAACATGCAGAAAATAAAAAGTTACAAGGCTTCAAAGAACCTTGCTGCATATGGCTTAGAGTGGTTGTTTTTGGAGCAGAATGATTATCTTGTCCAGTGTGGCAAAGATCTGCAGGTAAGCGACCTGTATGAGTATAAAGCGCTTGCTAAAGACTGTTTTGAAAGAGGTGAATTGACATACTTTATTTTTAAAGAGGTGAAGAGACATTTTAGGGTGGCACTCCTTAAAAACTCAATAGGGACACTAGATATAGAGCTAAGCAATAAAGATTTAAGTTTAGGTGTGGTAGAGGTTGCGATTAAGCTACTTAAGAAGGCGGCTAAAAAAGGAGATTTCCTATACTTTAACGAGGAAGAGCTAGCAAGGGTATCAAGCATCGTAAATAGATTATATAATGCTGTGAGCAGAAGTGATGCTTTGAGTCAGGTTAAACTTCCTATTGCCATAAAAGAACTAGTCTCAAAACACCTTGCTAAATGTATCGCGCATAATGATTTTTTGGTATCTCAAGATATTGAGATAAGTATTAAGCCTTTGAAAGAAACATTCTCAAAGAGAGATTTAGATTTTAGTGCTAAATATAATAAAGAGGTTTTTGATGGTAAGGCATTGAAACTTACTAACAATCATATTAAAGAGCTTTTCATCGATGAGAAAATGTATGGCCTAGATGGTAGAGTGGTTTTCGAATTAGCTTATCCTGAAGGGCATAAAGATTTTGAATACTTATATGATAGAAAGCAACCGTTACTTTTAGAAATAAAGGTCAGTGACAAGTTTAATTTTCTTAAAAAAGGTTCGAAAAGTGAAAATCATAGTAGAGAAGCTTGTTTTATAGCTATAGCAAATATAGAGGCCGGAAGTTATATTAAAAGCAAGGTGGCAACAAATATTTTTTCTACAGAAGTGAAGTGTGAGGATGTTAGATCCATCGAACTTAAGTTTAGTGATCCATTGAAAGCTTTATGGTCTCTCCACTCACCAACTTATGTCGACTTTAAAAAAAGCATCGATGATTTATTAACAGACAATTTCTATTTTGATTCACTTTTTAAGCTTGATACATCAAATTGCCAAAGTATTACAGAACGATTGCCGCAGGTTTTTGTGTCATGCGTGGGTAGAAATTTCTACGATTTTTTTATTGAGCAAATGGTTGATAATCAGTGTGTTATTAAGTATTCCTCAATGGGAGATACTCCTACCTACTATGTTGCAGATAGTATAGACAGTGCTTTTAAAAAACCTTTTGAGAATTCGCAAGATGGTGTTGAGAAGGAGTTTAAACGATATGATATCAGCTCTATTCTAACTCATGAGCTTGTTCAAAATAGTTGTGATAGCTACGTCAAACGAACACAGCTTATTCCAGATATCAGTTTCAAGAGTAGTAAAAAAATAGATATAAAGGATTCTTCTGGGACTACAGAATTCGAAAAATTAGCCCAAACGATAGTTTACCCTGTCAATTATCTGGAGATTAATCCAGTTAAGCAGAATCAGGCTTTTACTAAACAATTTTGTCTGAACTTTGAAACTATGGTGGGTGTGCCGTTTGTTAATGCTGAGATTGATTTTACTGAATTAAAAGCTGATGATTATCTTGCGGATAGTGCTGTTAAGTCAATCTACCTAACAAAATAGGAGTACGTACTGCAGTATGTATACTCGCTACGGTATATCACACTTATACTATAAAAGTGACTCTGACCAAGATCGGTATGAAAAAATTGCTTACACCAAAAAACTTGCTCTTACGCATGCTAATAAGTGGTCATATACTTACGGTGACTATAGTGTGCTGAGCCCTGATTATCCACAATATACTCCTGTAAAAGAGTTCGATATGATAGGAAAAGTTATTATAGCTAAAAGTGTAGATGAGGATTCTAAGAAGGCATACAAATTCTTTAAGAGCTATAAGATGGAGGAGAGTGAGTTTTCTAGCGTTCAAAAAGATGAAGAGGCTGGCACATATGATGTCCTTAACAGTAAAGAGGCTATATTTTATGCTGTTGAGCTAGTTCCGGAAATGTTAGCTGAAGACAGCTCTGAAGATCCTATTGTTTATATTCCTGTTAGGATAAATATTAATTCTAACATAAATGAGTTCATGCCTCTCAGGAATGATGATCTAATTCGATTAAGAGTTACGGGATTGGTTAAATGTTTTGGTGATGAGCTGATTTCTAATAGTGCAATTTCAACAGAAAAAGCTCAGAAGAAGTTATTACAGAGACACTTGTTGGGAGCTAAGGAAAACTGTGAAGTTGCTTATACTCAAGAAGAGAAAGATGAAATCTATTCAATAGTTCAGCAGAATAAAGCTAATGATAATTCCATATTTATACATAACAACAAAGGTATTTTTTTAACCTACAAGGCAAAGGAAAACTAAAAAAATGAAAAATTATTTATTAGAGATAATTCTTATTAGTATAGGTTGTATTTTTCTCCTATCATTTTTTATTTATATGATTGTCAAAAGGCTTAGGCTAACAGCAGATAAGAAGCTAATGATTGCAAAATATAAGCAGGTTAAAAAAGTAGTACGTAAATACAAGTTAAAATCACAAGCATGCACCTTGCATGTGGTTGACAATCTATTGTCTGGTAATGCTCAACTTGATCGTCTCAAGAAAGATCGCGAAATGGTAGAGCTTACAAACAACATTATTATTGCTGCATCTAGCAGAGGATTGTTGCTTATAGTTGATAGGGTTGAAATAAAAAACATACAGATGCTTAAATCAACATTGGGATTGAAGTTTGAATTTTTGAATGTCCATTTTGATATATCTGAGCATTCACAGGCAGACTCTAGTTTCATTGAAGATATCTATACATCACTACCATCAAAAGATACTAAGGATTTAGTTGTGAATTTTTATGTAAATGAGGGTGTTGCTATAGAAGACTTTAATGAAATTGTGGGGGGCCAAAATATTTTCAAGCTGTCTAAAGAAGTTAATTTAGATGCTATTTATGATAATGTGATGACATTAAAAATTATCAACAGTGATCTATCAGCACAGCAAAGCTACAGATGCATTAGAAACTTGAATAAGATTAGTTTATTAATACAGCAAATAATAGTAAACAATAGTGATAAAACAGGCGATATTTATGTGTATTCATTATTAAATGATGAGCATAGTTTTTATTCTCGAGATGCTGGTTCAAAATATTATGGACTTATGTCTCCAAGAAACATTATTGTAAATTTGTTAGCTTTTTCATTATCTACTTTGTTTATTGTAAATATTGTCTCAGAATTCAAATTAAAGAGAGATATTACTTTAGCTCATTATAAGAAGGTTTTAGATTTAGATAGTCTAAATCAAGCAATGAAACAGCAGAAAAATAGAGTTAATGAGAATATTTTATTAAGCAGTATTTATCCTGAAACAATAAAGTATCACATCATATACACGGAGTATGCTGATTTAATTGCTAAAAACATATTGTTACCTTCGTTTACTGCGGCTCATAAAATGCATGAGTTATTTAGTACTACTGTGTATCTTATTTACTTTGTATATATGAATAACAATGAAATAAATAGCGATACCCAAAAGGTTATGAGCGTATTAGCGGGAATGACAGGACTATCTAGCCAACAGTTAACCTATATAATTGATTACGCAAGCCCTGAAGTAAAGCAAGGTATTATGGAGGTTGCTAACAATGTTGCTAAGAGATTGTACGAGGCAAAAGATAGCAAGTTAAATTATGAGCAAGAATTCGGTCATATTTTATCATTGGAAGGCTTTAACAAAAGGTATTTTGAGATTTCAGATGATAAAAGAGCTGGTGTAGTAAACAGTATTTACAGAGTATATTTAAATAAATGTTTAATAGATTCTGTTTTGCCTAAGGTTTTAAATCACTATGTTGTCTCAGGCTCTATTGATAATGTACTTAACTTGTACAGAGAAGAGTTTGAAAAAAGCTCTAAAAATATCTGTGGATCCCCAGCAATGAAAGCTATTACAGATGATATAGCTGTTGCGATTAACTATACTGAAAAAAATAGAGATCGAGCAACTAACTTCAAGCAAGTGCTTACAAGAATTACTGAGGGTCTGGATAAACTAAAGTCTAATGATGAGCCATTTAAAAGTCACACGGAGCAAGAGGTTTCAGATAATGTAACTAAAATACTTATCCAGCATATAGTCAATAATATAATTAACAACTCATATAAGAGTAAAGAGCTGCCGTTGGTTTCGCCAGTAAATGATGGCTTAATGATGACATTCCAGCCTAATTTCTATGATAAGAAGTTGGTTATATCGCCACAATACTCAGAAGAATATATTAGAGATAATATAGATCCGCTTGAGCAAAAGTATCAAGGGTTATCTAGAAAATTGAATACCGAATATGGCGTTAATTTGAGCTTTTTAGATGTTTTGTATGATAATGCAATATCAAACTATACTGATAAGTATATTGCTAGCTATCAAAATTTAATTAAGCAGTTAAATGTGCAGCCAAACTTTTTAAGAAAAATATCAAATGAGGACACGTTTACATTCTATTTGATATCAATGAGCGCTGATAATTCACAATTTAATAGTTTGATCAATTTCTATAAGGACAACATTACATTTAAAGATAGTGATGATTTTGCAAAAATTAAAAACCATTTTGCTATAGAGTCAAAGTTTTTGAATTCTAAAGGCTATTCTCAATATCATCAGATATTTGCAAAATTAAATGATTTAATTAAAGAGGAAGGTTATGTTGACACATATCAAGAAATTAAATCTGGCTATAAGCCTTTAAAGGATGTCTATAAAAAGATCGCTGTGTTAAATACTAATACTGATAATGATTTATATGTACTTCTTAAAAAGCATCTGGATAATGCCCAACTTGCAATTCAGACAATAGCTATAAATAGAGTGATGGGTGATTTGGATAGTGGAGTTGAGTCAGAGTACTCCTATATCAATAACTACTTACCAATGAACCTAAATTACTCAAAAGTATTACCTAACGATAGGCTAATTAGTGATATTGGTAATACTGGCAAGATATTTACTGTTTTCAATAGTAGACTAAAGCCATTGCTTGAGTACGATACTGTTGATGATAAGTGGGATAATAGTAGCTTCACATCTTCACAAGAAAAAAGCTATATTGCACAGTTTAATAAAGTTTATAGTCTCAATAAATTATTGTGGGATAAAGATAATAAGCCTAAGCCTATAACTTTTAATATAACACCGCTTAAGAGTGGGGGAGAGGATTATAAATTTGCAAGTATTTTCTTCGATACTAAGAGTTATGTTAATTCTTTGAATATTGATTATATAAACCCTGTCAAGATTTCTTACAACTGGTCTGCTAAGGGCCCAGTGTCTATAATCGTTGCACTTAAAAATGGAGATACAGCGGAAAGAAGTTATTCAGGAGCTTGGTCAATTCTAAAGGCTCTAAGAGATGCTGAATGTGTAAATGATGTTTGTACTTGGACTTTATCTTATAAGGATAAAAAGTATAAGGTTAAATTTAAAGTTGAGTCTACACTTTTAGATGCGATTAAAAAATAAGAAGAGGAAATTAGTTGATGATGAAGATATATAAGCGTTTTATTTTAATATTTGTAGTAATGTGTTTGGCATCATGTTCAACAAACACTTTGAGTGTTGAGAATTCTCTTCCCAATTCAAAGCTGGTATTAGAGAAAAACCCTAGCCAAAAAGAATTTTATTCTTCTACATATGAAAGTGTCAGTCAGAATATATATGACGATAATCTTAAGATATATGTATTAAATGATGGTAAAAATAAATTCACTCTTGATAAAAGCTCTGATAAATATGCTGTTTACTTTATTTTGCCAGAATTAGCTAGTGAAGGTAAAGCTCAGACATGGAAGTATTTATTAAACTCAAGTTCTGGTGGAGAGTTTTCTATATCAGATAATGGATTAATTCAAAGAGATTAGAGCGAGGTTATTGAGTATGTCAAAAGCAGATCATTTTGTAAATCTTGAGGATAAAGGTTTATATATAGATGTAAAAAATGACAAAGATGGCTGTGATACTAAGATGGAATCTACAGGTGTAATAACAACCACAGCTACAGACACGATTCAATCAGAAGCAGATAAGCAGATACTTGCAAATGTTAAGGAGTCTAAAACCTCAATAAAGGAAGATGAGATATTGTTAGCAACTAAAGAAGCTAGCATCATGCTTAATAATAACAAAATTGTATTTAAAATAGGTAATTCTAGTATTGTTATGGATAGCGGTAGTATCTCTATTGAGTCTGGTACTATAAATGTCAAAAGCAGTGCTAATACAAATATTCAGGCAACTCAAAATGTAGGAGTGGAAGGTCTTAATGCAAATATAAAAGCCAAAGTGGCGATGAATGCAGAGGGTGTTAATGTAAATATTAAAGGTAGTGCTATAGCAAGTATTAAAGGTAGCGCTACAACTATGGTGGGATGATAGTTAGATGAATAGTAGCTCAGATAATCTTGAAATTTTGTATCAAAATATAGACAAGTATTTTGCTCAGGAATATCAGAATTATGTGTCTGAGATAAACTATGTTGTAAGCAGTCTAGAAAGAATGACTCTCTTTGCTACTCGTTTTGATGTTTATAGTACGATTATTCTAATTGAGAAAGTTAGAGTAGCAACATCATTAGTTTCGTGCCCCAAGTTGGTGAGTTGTTCGACAAACATAAAAAACCATATTATCAACATATATGTGGCTGACTGTACTCTGACTTTGCAACTATTAAAGCGATTGAAAGTCGAGTTGAAGTATTATCAAGAGCTTTTGAAGGATTATTTTGAGGAATTAATTATTACTGCTAGAAATAAAAATTGTCATGATTTTGCTAAATATATTCTTAGTAGAAAAAAAAGTTTTAATAGTTATGATGTCGCTCAAGTGAGAATTGTTAAATTAGCATCAAAGTTCCACTCGGAACAGAATTTAAATCATTTTTTAGAAGCTTTTAGTTGCTTGATGACTAGGGTTAAAACGTTTGCTAAAAACTCTTGTTCAGTAAAGCAGTATTTTCCTCTTAAAGATAATCCTATAGCTGAACTTGTTCAGCTAGTGGTTTCAAAGAAAACAGAATCATATCAAATAGACTATAAAACTATTTCTGATAGTGAAGCTCTTTATTTGAAGGCTTACCAACAAGTGCATTCAGAGGATGAAAAATTATTTTTTTCAACGGTTTCAAAAAGCAGTTTAGTCATAAATAAATTAAGTTTGGAGTATCAGGATAATGGAGCAGTCAAGCAAAAACTAGATTACTCAATGTTTGTTGCAACTCAATATTTCTTGGATTTTGATATTAAGTCAAATATTTTGAGTTTGGATGATCAGCTACAAGAGATAGATAGAAGTAGTTTTAATGCATTTATAAATAGGCTTGCGATGACCTCTAAGGCTTTGCCAGATATTAAGCATATTCATCAGCAACTGGGCAAGCAAGCTACTCCGTTTACAGATGTTTTTGGGAAAAATGAGGAAACAGTTTATTTCGCAGAAGAATTATCAGCCTTAATAAATTTTTATTTTCATAAGAATGTAGCTTCAGCAAGTTATATTAATTACTTGCTTTATTCTAAAAAAACAAGCCAACTAAATAGTGTTTTTGAATTTGAGCAGGTGCTTATAGATACTGTAAAAAGTTTAAAAATAGCTAACCAATCATCGTATGCCGCGAATATAGAAAAGCTTATGCAATGTATGAAAAAACTTGATGAAATTTATATCGACCTGCAGGCCGAAGAAGATGTATTTTCAAAGAAGAGAGATTTTATATATAGACTACAGACGATAGCTTCTAATTTTCAGCTGAAAAACTATAAAGATTTAATGGTAGAGCATGCAAAAGAAAGCAAGGCTATAGACAGCAAGCAAGTGTTAAAAAAAATAAATAAGTATATTGATGCAGGTTCTTATGATAATGCTACATCGAGTGCTAGAGAATTGACACACTCTTTATTAATCGCGAAATATTATACGCAAGCTAAGCTTTATAACCTTTATGAAATCCCACCATTATCAGCAAAAATTCATCAAGAGCTAAGCGGCATTGACTTCAGTGATCAGCAAACTATATTTGGGCGAATTAATGGTATTTATGAAGAATATTGGAGGGTATAGATATGCTTGATGATTTAAAAAATGCTATAGAGAATACAAAGAAACTACAGTCTCAAAGTTCAGATTTGGCTAATAAAATCAATGATTTAGCAACTGAGCTTAATAATATAAAGACTATAGTTTCTCCAGTCAGCGTTAGTGCAGGAGGAGCAGCCTCTCAAGTAACATCTGTAATGGGGGGAATGCTTATGTGTAGCTTCGGTATTGCTCCCTCTAGTTATTTGAGTATAAGGGCAACGACACTGACAAGCAGCTTACCAAGCTCAAATATTAGTGACTCTAAGATAGGAGTGAATATATTACCTTTTGGAGCATGTACTAACCCAGCAAACCCTGCAAAAATTCCATTTGTTTTTCCATGGCCATGTATACCGACATTAACACCATTTATACCCACAAGTCCAACGACCATGTTAGAGAAAATGCCGATAACAACAATGAATAGTAAAGCTATGTGTACATTTGCTGCTGGAGGAATGGTTAATTTCATCTCTCCTGGACAGTTCAACGCAAAAGCAACATAGGAGTGTGTTTATGACTGATGATAAAAATCAAGATATTACTTCATCTGAGACTGCTATGTTGACAGAAACTTTTAGTAATATAGCTCAAAATATAAAAACTGAGTTAGATGATAGAATTAATAACTATAGTAATAGTTTATTATATAAATATTATAATAATTTATTTTATTTCATACCAAAGCATTGTTTGCTTCAGATTGAGGATTCAAATTACTCAAGCTATAGGATTGTCCCAGATGAGCAGTTTTTTATTTATGATAAAAAAAGTGAACGCTCTCTCACTTATACTCCAAGGATGGAAACAAATATTCTTCCCGCTGAGAAAGTACAATGTTATAAGGTAAATGATAATAACTTGGCTGTTAAGATTAGGCTCAAAAATAGCTTTGAGCATGATAGTTTTAATCTTTGGATAAATCCAAACCTATCTAATCGAGAAAACTACTCAATAGATGGTTTTCTTGAGGAGATTTTAAACTCGAAAACAACAGATATCTTTGCAAAGGTTATTTATAGTGATGGAAGTGAAGCTATTAAAAAGATCTTTTTATCTAAGTTGAGATATCAACTTAAACCTATTGAAAATATTGCTATAGAAATTCATTCAAGATCTATTTGTCATGGTTTTAATATTAAAATTGAAAATTTATTTAGTTATAAGTCTGATGAAGTCAAGCGAATTACTCTTTACTTTAAAGTAAATGTGTCAGCTTATGGTTTACACGAAATAGATGACTTATTTAAGATTAACCTCGTACCTGTGTTTAATCTTTTTGATGATTACTCGTATAGTTTTTATGCAAATAAGTTACTTTCTCAAGCAGTTATAAAGCATGATCAAGATGTAAGTGCTATACCTGTTTCCATCAATTCAGTTTATGAAAACAATAAGATCGCAGAGTTTAATAATTTTTATTTTGAAGGAGCTAATGAATATTATTTCAATGTTTCCAAGCATAATCTTGACTATAATGTTGTTTTCCCAGACCTGGCAAATAGAAACAATAATACTAAAATTCATGTTTATGCAACATGGACACAAAATTTAGACTTATCTAATCTTATTGAAGTTAATTCTAGTTTGATAGCCTCAACGCAGTGTAAGATTAAGCCAATTAGTATCTTACCATCCAAAAGTAATTTTAATCAGTCTTCAGCAACTATATTTAACTTAGTAGGTAAGTTGGTTTCAAATAATATATACATGAAATCTACATTTCTAAGTATCTTGAGTCTGTTGGATCTTCCAAAAGAGAAGATGGATCTTTTTGCAGAGCTTATACAAGATATTGATGTCGATGTAATAACCAATCATTTAATGATAATTACAAGTAATAAATACTCTAAAGAATCTAAGTTTTTTCTTAGATCAATTCTTAGAATGGTGTGTCAATTTATAAATATTAACTCTTTTACTTATATAAAAGAGTTTTCAATTAATGAGGGAAGGTAGGCGAGATATGTCCAAACTTAAAGAATTAGAAATAGTATTAAAAGTGATTAAAAAAACAAATGAGATCGTTCAGGAAACAGAGCTTGATAATGAGCGAATAGCTTTTTTTAGAGATGAAGTGCGTAAGAATGTATTTTTTCTGCAAGAAGAGCTTCAAGAACAATATAGTGAGACAGTTTCAAAATTTGTGGTATTTCCATTACTATCGTATGTTGATGAGAAAATCATGTTTAAGTATGAGAATGATAGCGCAAGTTTTAACTGGACATTATTGCAGTTGGAATATTATCACAGAAAAGATGGAGGAGAATATGTCTTTGAGATTATAGATAGCTTATTGTCTGATGAGATATACCCTTCAATCTGTTATAAAACAATGTACTTTATACTTAATGAAGGTTTTCTTGGTCAGTATTATGATAATAAGTTTGATAGAGTTTTCCTTTCATATATGAAAAAGATTTCATTGGTTGTAAATAAAAACGACTATGATACCTCTAAGTTCTATGATGCAAATAATACTCAAAGACCCAAAAAGGGGCCTAATTTTTTTAAGAAAAGTGCTCTCAAGCTATGTATTCCATTAGTATTGTTCGGTGTGAGTCTTTTATATTTTGTTTATTAAAGGAGTTTTTAGATGAGTAAGGTTATCGATGAGTTAAAAGGAAAGACATTAGAGCTTAAGGAGAGTATTAGTCCAATAAGTAACATTAAACTTTATGGATTATATGAAAATGCAGAGTATGAGCTGTACTTAAGTAAAGTTGTAGAGCTAATAGATAGCCAAGGGTTTATAGACATCTATACTTTATTTTTAGCTCTTAATAGTGAGCTAAGTTTGCATCTTGGCGATTATGAAAAAACATCTCAGCTATTATCTGATTACAATGATTATTTGAAGTTGTCATTTAATGAACTAAGTCCAGCAAACGTAAATCAAAGAAAAACGCTTTCTGAAAAAGCAGGTCATAGCTTCTTAATGTTTATGGAATCAAACCTTCAAGAAGTCTATAAAGCTGAAGATGATGATGCAAGATTAATAGATTTGGTTTTTTTAACAAAGCTGGAAGATTTTGTAAGTGTTTTTGAAGAGCTGGGGTTAATTTGTGATGATAGCTTTAAAAAAAATCTTCTTAATACGATCAATAAGTTTAAATATCTACATGATAGAAAGGAAAAGGAGAGTTTAGCTCTTCAGTCACAAGATGAAGAAGCTACAGATACCGAAAAAGCTGACAAAGATAAGCACTCTGATACTTCTATGCCTCTTTCTAATTATAAGTCATATAAGTGGCAGACTTTATTAGGGAAGATAGAAGTTTTAAAGAGTTTGGTTGATAAGGATAGGCTTTTTGAAACAGCAATAGTTTACGAGGATATTCAACAATTGCTGGAGGATTTTGACCCTAAAGAATATTTTCCAGAGGTGTTTTTCTCATTATATAAAAAAGTTGCGCCTGAGGTTAAAAAAATTCAACAAAGCATTGATTTTTATTCAACAAGTGCTCAATGGAACATCGCTAAAAAAATGTATCAAATTGATTACGAAAGCTTTTTAAGTGATTATGAGAAAATGCCCGAAAATAATGTCATAGGAATGCCTAGTGCAAATGAGCATTTCTACGAGAGCCAACAAGAGCCTGTTAAAAGAGATAGCTCTAGCAACAGTTTATTCGATGTTAATTTTGCGAACATGGATAATGTTTCTAAAGACAAAGGTAGAGCAGCACAAGCTTCAGCTGATAATAAAGTAGGCGATGAAACAGATGATGTTTTCGATTTTTAAGGTTTAGAGTATGAAAAAAATTATTGCAGATTTAAAGCCCTATGTTAGACAGTTATCTGTTAATAATTTGTTATATATATTAATAAGCAACCATATTAAAATTAAAAATATTAGGCTAGAGCCTGTTTATGGTGATACAGTCAAAGATGCGACTATTGTCGATATTTGGAGTAGGGGTAAAACAACTTATGTTGCTATAAATGTTTTTAAAATAAAGGTCTTTGCACCTCTTCATGAAAAATATCTTATATATGAAAAAAACGACTTAACAAATGCTCTTAGCTCTCTTAAAATCGGTGTGAAAAATTTACTTTACAGATATGTTTTTGGCAGCAGCTATTTCCAACAATTGACCAAAGACAATATATATTTAAAGGCTTTTAAGCATAGGTTAACAATCGCAAATATTATGACAACGGCTTATAAGCAGCTCGCTGAAGATTATACAACAATAGTTGATTATGAGAGAAAGATTGAGGTTGTGGCAAATAAACCTAGTATGGTAGGTAAATCATACATTGACAGCATTTATCTAGGTACATATCGACGACAGTATATGCATATTGTGAGTATAAAGGTGTTTTTTTCATCTTGGTCGAGTCAAAAAAACAATTTAGATGAGGTAATAGAAAAACTCCAAAAACTGCAGGCTCAGGTAGAGTGTCTAGGAGTTAAATTAAAAATTGAGGCTAGCAACCTTTCTAAGACAGCTAAAAATTCTTCATTTTATTTAGGAGATTATAGTTTGTGAAATAAAATTTAGGAATTTACCTAAAATTTGAAGTTTAAAGTAAAAAAGGAGAGTTTATGGCAAAGTATGAAAGACTCAACGCGGACCCAAGTGAAATTGAAAGTGTTGATGATATAGTGAAAAGATATAGTTTTGAGGATAGCACACAGCATGCATATGGGGATGATGGTTTTTTTAAGGGTAAAAAAGACTTTTTGAAAGCCTACTTCTTAAATAGTCGTGCTAGACAAGCATATTTCGAGGATGAAATTGTTATTAGACAAAAACATTCATTGAATGATGCTATGGATAAGGGTTATGATGCTATTGCTAAAGAGATATATGAAAAGAACTTAAACGATATTCAAAAGTTAAGTATTTTTAGTACTTGGAGACTTCCTAAGAGTGAAAAAAGAATAGGTGCCTGGAAAGATATTACTTTAGATGAAAAGTATCAATTTTTTATAAAGCAGTCTAATGACCAAGACTTAGGGGCTAGTAATATAGCATATATAAATACAGTCAACCCTCTGATCCTTAAAATAAACACTAGCCTAAAAGCAAGTGCTTCTAAGCTAGTAAAAACTATCAAAAATGTAATAAAAAATCCTATAAGCGCCGCGTTAGATGAAGATAAAAGCTCGCCAGAACCATTTAGTATTAATGCTGGAGTATCTGGAGGGTTAGATTTTGCAGGATCAATACGAGGTTATGGTAATGTCTGCTTATGGACATCTTTGCCCGAGTATGGAGAAAACTTTAAGCCAACAGGGAAAATTATGCCTGTGTATCTAGCAATGAGTGGAATATGCTACTATATAGATGTCAAAGGAGATTTAACCATTGGAGGGGGTGTTAGCTATAAGCCTGTAGCCCAAAAACGACAAGCTAAAGATAGTGAAGGAAAACTTAGATATGACGAAAAAGGACAAAAAATTGATGAAGATGGCTATAGAATAGCTGAAATAATGGCTTCTAACTGGTCAGCAATGGCTACTTTGAACCTTATTAATTTTAAGGGCAAGGTTAGGTACTATAGCACTTGTTATAGGCTGATCAGCACTACAGATAAAATGGTAATACCTAATGTTTTATCTGAGGGAAATACAACTATAAAAAATACAGCTCTAGAAGATATTAATCGTCTGTTTTTTACTAATGACATATATAGAGGGTATTCTTCACAAAAGGCAGGGTATTCAACTGAAAAATTTCAGCATGCTTATACGGGAAATATTATTAAAGGTGGTAAAACACAAAGGCATAATATTATAACAGGATCTCTACAAAAAGAAGGTCCGTCTGACCCTGTTTTAAATATCAGAACCACTGAGTCTGGAGCGTATATTAAGCTAGGAGAAGCTAGTGCTAAGGGTGAGTATTCTACAAACTCATTACAGATTAAAGATTCAGAAGACTTAAAAAAATATAGGGAAGCTATAAAAAAGTATGATGAGGATATCCAGCTAGATTTTACTAGCAGAAAAGGAACATTGTCTGAGCAATTAAACCCTGTTTATGACACTATAGATACATTTAAAACTGAGGTTGAAGCAAGATTTTGTATTTTTGATAGAAAGTCATATTCAAAAACTAGAAATATAAGCTTAGCAATTCCTTTCGATAAAAGACACTTGATGCCATCGAGCAAACTTGATGGGCATCAAGACTTGATTAAGGAATATGATAAGAAAACAGCTAACACACAACTAAAAGATCACTATAAGATTGCAGGGTTAAATAAGTCTGCAAACCTTAACTCCTTTAGTGTTGACGGCATAGATATCGATGATGTGGCAGGTAGAAACCTAGATAGAGAAACATTCCTTAAAACACTATCTGGTGAAGCTAAAAGTGCTCCATCAGGCAGCTCTGTTAGTGCACCATCCCTTGCACAAAGTGAAAGTAATGTGGCCGATATTTTTGGATTTGATGATGCTACAGATACGAGAAATACGGATACTATATTGCTTCAAAATACAGTTATTAATTATACTCAGGATTTTGATGCGGGTATAACTATGTCTGGAAATTCTCAAAACTCATTTTTTTGTTCAAAAAAAGCTTCAATACTTACAGGTCTTGTATCTTCAGGTCGTATCATACCACTTACAGATATTGTACCTTCAGATAGTGTCGGGAAAGAGATACCATCTTCAAATAAGGAAAGTAAAAGCTATACTAAAACAAAGACATTAGATCATGCAAATACACGAAGTAAAGCTAATATCAGAGAAGAGATAGAGGCATACTTTAAAGAGAACAAGATTGATGCTAAAAAAGATTTTAAAAATCAAGATGCAGTAGATGCATTTTTTGCTTCAGAAGCATCATTAGGGATTAAATCTACAAATAATGTTGGCTATATATCACTGTCAAGATTATTAGATAAAAATCAAGATGAAAAATATGAGTGTAGCTCTAACTCGGCTATCTTTTTTGGCTCATCTTTTGATATCTCAGTATATAAAAATTTTATTGCTTATATCGAACATTTGAGAAAATATACATATACGGATAATAATATTGCAGAAATCCTTAAAATAATTAAAGATAATGATTTAAATAGCAATTTGAATATAGGTATTTTTTATTCGTTAGTAAAAAGGTGCACAAAGTATATCAATAGTGGACTAGATAGTAATTTGCGCTTAAGACAGAAGTTAGATGCTACTTTAGATAAGATTGTTAATGATGCTTTAAAAGGCGTTGTTAATCTTAGAAAAATACAATGGAAGAGTTCAGGATGGCGTGGCACGGAAGGAGACTTTAGCTATTGGGTAAAAAATAAGCTTACAGAATTAGATTATCCTCTATCGCAAGAGTTTTCTGCATACATTGGTATAATTGCAGATTATCATAACTCGAGTAATAAAAATGAGTTTACACGCTATAAAGCTGCCTTAAGGTTTATGAGATTAAGAAGTACTTTTTTAATTAGATTCTTAGAGCTTAAAAAGCTTTTTATAAAAGAGGAAAAATTAAATGGCGTTAAAGTTTCAGATGAGCATTTAAAGATGATTAATAGCATTATCTCTTTCTTATGTCTGTTTGACCATGAAAGACTGACTCAAAATATCAAGTTTGATGGTCAAGATGAAAAGAATGCATTTAAACATTTTTTTGAGGGGTGTGTTAATTTTAATGGCTTTATTGAGAGCTTGCAGAATATGCAGACAGCATGTGCTAATAGTGGGGTTCCACTTGTAGCATGGTTAGAATACCTCAATAACGAGCGAGATTTTGAACTTTTTAATGATCTTGTAGGCAATGTGGAAAAGCTAGGAATGACTACATCACTGGTTATAGAGTCTTGCTGGAAGGCTGACAAAGATTCTATAGGCGATATAATAGATGTCGATAATAGTAATAAAGATGATGCAGCTATCAAAAAAAATGTGAGTAGGCTTTATAATCATTTACAGAATAAATGTAAAAATACTCCCGGGTTCACCAAAGAAAAGTTTGTTGGGTTCAGAGTGTTAAAACAAGAAAACTCTACTAATACAAATATTGCTAAGTTTACTATAGGGTTAAGAGCCGATTTATCTACTGGAACAGCTTCTTTGAAGGCAGGAGATAGTAGTTTGGTGAGTGTAAATGTATTAAAAATAATTGAAAAAGCTACTACATCCACACCAATAGTAGGCATAGGAGTCAAACTCTTTAGAAAAGTGTTAGACTGCTTTACAGAGGCAACGTTAGATTTTGAGGTAGGGATGACAAACAATGAGGAAAGATCCTCTCAAGCATTGGTTACTATAATCTCTCATCGTGATAAGCTAAGAGACTACTATAGACCTACTGTAGTTTTATAGTCTTTTTTTGGCATACAAATAAATAAGTTCCACCTTTGTTTTTTTGATAAAAGTGGATGTTTCCTTCATGATAATTCTTTACTTATAGTAGGTTAATTATTGATATATAAAGATTATGGCTTGAAAAGAAATTATTTGCCCTTAAATCTATAGTATAAAGTTAATAAAAAAGGGAAGTTAAGATGGATATAAACAAATTTACAACAAAGTTGCAAGAAGCTTTAGCAGAAGCACAGTCTTATGCGTTTCAGCAAAAGGCTACAGAATTTAATTCTGCACACTTACTTAAAGCATTACTTGAGCAAAATGATAGTGTAGTTAGTGCTATATTAAATGTATGCAGTATAGATACGCAAGCTTTTATAAAAGCTATAAATAAACAGGTGGATTCTGTAGCTACACTAGGTAGTGATGGCAACCCTCAGATTGGAGCATCACGTGATCTGATAAATACATTACATAAAATGCAACAAATTGCAGATAAAAATGGTGATGAATTTATTGCTAGTGAAGTATTTTTGCTAGCGTCATTGGATGATAATAGCTTAAAAAGTCTGTATGGTAACTTTGGGCTTACAAAAGATAAAATCACAAAAGCGGTAGCGGATTACCGAGGGGGAGAAAAAGTGAGTAGTCAAAATCAAGAAGAAATGCAAGGAGCATTGGCTAAGTATACTATTGACTTAACTGAACTAGCTAAGAAGGGAAAAATTGACCCTATTATAGGTAGAGACAGTGAGATCCGTAGAACTATACAAGTATTACAGCGACGTACTAAGAATAATCCTGTACTAATCGGTGAGCCAGGGGTAGGTAAAACAGCTATAGTAGAGGGCTTAGCTCAAAGGATAATCAATGATGAAGTTCCTGAAGGGATAAAGGGAAAAAAAGTACTATCCTTAGATATGGGTGCACTGCTAGCAGGTGCAAAATTTAGAGGTGACTTTGAAGAACGATTAAAAGCTGTATTGAAAGAACTGTCTAAGCAAGATGGTAATGTTATTTTATTTATAGATGAAATACATACTATGGTCGGTGCTGGTAAGTCAGAAGGTTCTATGGATGCTGGGAATATGCTTAAGCCTGCTTTGGCGCGTGGAGAGTTAAAGTGTGTGGGTGCAACGACTTTAGATGAGTATCGTGAAAATGTAGAGAAAGATCCTGCACTAGAACGAAGATTCCAAAAAGTGTTAGTAGAAGAGCCTACGGTTGAAGATACTATTGCTATATTACGTGGTCTGAAAGAAAGGTATGAGCTACATCACAAAGTAAATATTACAGATTCTGCGATAGTTGCTGCAGCTACATTATCACACAGGTATGTAACAGATAGACAGCTACCAGATAAGGCTATTGATTTGATGGATGAGGCAGCAAGTCAAATTCGTATGGAGATAGACTCAAAGCCAGAAGCGATGGAAACACTTTATAGAAGAATTATCCAGCTAAAAATGCAGCGCGAGCAACTTAAAAAAGAAAAAGATGATGCTACGAAGAAGCGTTTGAAGATACTTGAGATTGAAATAAAAGGTCTGGATTCTGAGTACAAGGGCTTAGAGGAGATTTGGAAAGCAGAGAAGCTAAAAATGCAAGGTACAAGCAAGCTGAAAGAAAAACTTGAGAAAGCTAAGTTTGAGCTTGAAAAGTATCAAAGAGCAGGCGACTTAAATAAGATGTCAGAACTGCAATACGGTAAAATTCCAGAGCTTGAAGCTCAGATTAAGCAGATAGAAGAGACAGCTTCTGATTTAAGTGAAAATAAGCTAGTTAGAACGTCAGTTACAGAAAATGAGATTGCAGATGTAGTTTCAAAAGCTACAGGTATTCCAGTTTCTAAGATGATGGAAGGCGAGAAAGATAAGCTCTTACAGATGGAAGACTTCTTGCATAAAAGAGTGATAGGGCAAAACCAAGCGATAACAGCTGTATCAAATGCGGTTAGAAGATCTCGTTCTGGATTGTCAGACCCAAATAGACCAATTGGCTCATTTATGTTTTTAGGCCCAACAGGTGTAGGTAAGACAGAGCTTACAAAAGCACTAGCAGAATTTCTATTTGATGACCAAGATGCAATGCTTAGAGTAGATATGTCTGAGTTTATGGAGAAGCATTCTGTAGCAAGACTTATCGGGGCTCCTCCAGGGTATGTAGGCTATGAGCAAGGTGGTTATCTAACTGAGCATGTGCGTAGAAAGCCATATTCTGTAATTTTGCTAGACGAAGTTGAGAAAGCTCACGCAGATGTATTTAACATACTTCTACAAGTATTAGATGATGGTCGTCTTACAGATGGACAGGGACGTACAGTTGATTTTAAAAACACTGTAATAGTTATGACTTCAAACCTTGGTTCGCATAAGATTCAAGAAATGCAGGGTGATGACTATGAAACTGTAAAATCTGCTGTGATGGAGATGGTACTAAGTCACTTTAGACCAGAATTTATTAACAGAATTGATGACACTGTAGTGTTTGAGCCATTAGATAAGGCGATGATTGCATCTATTGCTAAGATTCAAATCAAGCGATTAGAGAAGCGTTTAGCTGACTTACACATTGGGCTTGAAGTTACACTAGAAGCTATGGATAAACTTGCTGATGCTGGTTTTGATCCTGTATTTGGGGCAAGACCACTTAAACGAGCGATTCAAAATAGTTTAGAGAATCCTCTAGCTATGAAATTGCTTGATGGTGAGTTTAAAGCTGAGGAAACAATAATCGTTGATGTAGATACTGATGGAGATATCTCTTTTTCTAAATAAATTTCTTTATAAATGATAGTTTGTACACTATTATCTTTCTAAGATGTAATTCTAATCCTTAAATTGAATGTGTGTTGAGCGAAATATATCGAAAAGTTTGATTTTTTTGTTAGCTGTTTCATGTGGCGTAATTGTTGCAAATATTTATTACTCCCAGACTATTATTTCAGTAATTAGCGACACATTAAATATGTCGCTTAAATCTTCTGGTTTTATAGTTTCTATAACGCAACTAGGCTATGGGGTAGGGCTAGTATTCTTAGTCCCCCTTGCTGATAAATACGAAAATAAGAAATTGATTCTTTCATTGATAATTCTCTCAATAGTTATAACTATAGCTATTACATTAACGACCTCACCATCTCTTTTTTTAATTATTTCACTATTACTGGGAGTTAGTGCTGTTGCTGTACAAGTAATCGTTCCATATGTCTCTCACTTAGCCGCAGCAACTGAAAGAGGGCGTGTTGTAGGAAATGTGATGAGTGGTTTGATGCTTGGTATTATGATGTCACGACCTGCTTCTAGTTTTATAAGCGAATTTCTTCCTTGGCAGTTTGTTTACATTCTTTCAGCTATATTAATGTTTATATTGTTGATGGTTTTATGGTTGAAACTGCCTGAGAGACACCCTAAAAACTCCCTTAAATATTTAGAAATTTTGAAATCTATGAAAATGATTGTAGTAAGCGAGCCTGTACTTAGAAGAAGGTCTATATATCAAGCTGCAATGTTTGGTTGCTTTAGCTTATTTTGGACAGCCTCGCCATTATTGTTGCTAAGTCCAGTATTTAATTTTAGCCATCAAGGTGTTGCATTATTTGCACTGGCTGGTGTAGCTGGCGCTATTGCGGCCCCCTTAGCAGGTAAAATGGCAGACCAAGACAAAGTTAGAAAGGGTACCAAGTATGCAATGATAATAGCAATGATATCCTTTGGGTTAACATTGTTTTGTCAGTCAGGATCTGTCGTAGCTGTTTTTATACTAACTGTTGCGGCGATATTAATTGATTTTGCTACGGCTCTAAACCTTGTTTTAGGGCAGAGAGAGATTTTTCTACTTAACTCCGCACTTAGAAGTCGTATTAATGGTATCTATATGGCTACCTTTTTCTTGGGAGGATCTGTAGCATCAGCTTTGGGAGCATGGGTGTTTGTAGTGTTTGGATGGATTGGTGTAGTAACGGTAAGTGTTACAATCATGTTGCTAGCTTTTATTTACTTCTTAACAGAAAAAACACCTTTAGATTTGAACGCTACGTTAGTGTAAGAGCTATTTAAAATAAGCTAGAGAATCCTTTCATTATAAAAATTACTTGATGCTAATCTTGTTTATTTTCTAAGTAAATATCTTTATCGGTTTGAGTTTATATATTATCATCGTGGTATATAAGCTTTACTCAAAACTTCCATGAAACAAAAACTTATCACATTAATTTTATTAACTATTTCAGTTGTTGCTTATGCAGTACCTGCTTATCAAGATGTTCCGGGAATATCAGCTCAAGATAACCAGCGAATAAAGCAGACTTTGGAAAAATATGAAAACTACGAAGGCAGAAAGGTTGCTACATTTGATGCTGATGGGACTGTTATAGGGC
This sequence comes from Francisella adeliensis, assembly GCF_003290445.1. Lineage (NCBI taxonomy): Bacteria > Pseudomonadati > Pseudomonadota > Gammaproteobacteria > Thiotrichales > Francisellaceae > Francisella > Francisella adeliensis. Next base: position 141,505 of record NZ_CP021781.1, read on the forward strand.
AAGTCCCATACTACCTTGCAGATGTTGCCATTTTTGATTATGCACTTAATCATACGGGTAAAAAACTAGAGCTAATAAAAAATATGACTTCTGGTTCAAATACATCAAATGATTACCTTACTCAAAGGGTGGATTATCTTTCTGGGTTGACACCTCAAGAAATTACAGATTTAGGTAATAAGACTTTTAACAAATATTTTAAAGGCAAAATTTACCCAAATATCAAAATGCTTATTCAAAACCTAAAAAGTTATGGCTTTGAAGTTTGGGTTGTAAGTGCTTCACCTGAGCTTTTATATCAAGGTGTTTTATCAAGAGAGCTAGACATACCTGTCACTCATATTATTGGGACTAAATTCGTAGCAAGTAATGGGATAACTACAAATAAAATAGTTTTACCAGTTCCACAAGATGAGGGTAAGGCTGATGCTATCGAAACTATTATAAAAGCTAAGCCTATTTTAGCTGCAGGTAATAGCCAAAGTGATGTAGAAATGCTTAATTATAGTAGTGCTCTGAAAGTTATTGTAAACCCTAATGATAGTGAAAAAGTTGATTATCTTGGTGGTAAAACGCTAAAAGAATATGCTGAAAGCCAGAATTGGATAATAGCAAAAGCTAATGATACAGTAGATGTTGCTAACTATAAATATATGGCAAGTTATAAGTTCCATATTAAGCAAAATGATATAAATATTGTAACAACAGATAGCTAAGTGGTTGTTGAAACTTATGTTGTTGGGAATTTTATTTTCTAAATAAAAAAACTCTTCTAAAATATTTATTTTTCTTTTATATTAGAACCTATGCTATTTCAAACTTGTATATCATGAACAAAACGATTATTTTTAGTATTGGTGTTTTTTTATCATTTATTAGTTATGCTGAAAAAATACCACTGTATATTTCAGCCGACCTAACTCCTCAATCTAGGGAGTTGCTTGAAAAAGAAGTAGGGCAGTTACAATTTTCTAATCCGGGGTTGAAAGAAAATGATTATTTAGATCATACAACCATAACATACGCCCCAAATAAAACTATCTTTGCTAAATATGAAAAGTTAGCACCAGACCGAGATAAAATGACTATCAAACCATACAAGATATGTTGGTCGAAAAGTTTCGGTGTCGAGGCTGCTTTAGTTCACTTATATAATTCAAAAGGTGAAAAAATTCCTTCCACAAATAAGTATCAGCACATAACGATTGCAACAAATGGCAAGCCTCCTGTTGCAAGTAACTATCTTTTTGAAAAAGCAGAAGAAAATAATAATGATAGTGATAAAGTTACAGATCTTGAATGCAAAAAATTATCAAGCATATCTCTAGAAGCTATAAGCACTTATCACTATGCTTAAAATATTGCTATAATGTTTATTATAATTATATTTGTTAGAGATTGAACAGTGTGAATAGTAAACTTTCTAGTACTAAAATAATGCTACTCGGTTCAGGAGAGCTTGGCAAAGAGTTTGTCATAGCTGCTCAAAGGCTAGGAATTTCAACTGTTGCAGTTGATAGATACGAAGATGCTCCTGCAATGCAAGTAGCCCATCAAAGTTTCACTATAGATATGCAAGATGCAATACAGCTTGAAAACCTAATAAAGCAACAGCAACCCACACACATAGTCCCAGAGATAGAAGCCATAAATACAGATGTATTAGTTAATCTAGAAAAAGAGGGCTTTAATGTAATACCTTGTGCAATGGCTACAAAGCTAACCATGGACAGACAAGGCATAAGACAACTTGCATCAAAAAAGCTAGGTTTAGCTACATCAAAGTTTAGATTTGCATCGACAAAAGATGAGTATTTCAAAGCTGTAGAAGAAGTGAAGCTACCATTTGTGGTAAAACCAGTGATGAGTTCATCAGGTAAAGGGCAGTCTATAGTAAAAGATTCTGCAAGTGTAGAAAATGCTTGGGAATATGCTCATAGTGCAGCACGGGGCAATACTAAAAGCGTAATAGTTGAGCAGTTTATTGATTTTGATTATGAGATTACTCTTCTTACAGTCAGACATAAGGCAGGTACAAGCTTTTGTGAACCTATAGGTCACACTCAGGAAGATGGAGACTATAGAGTGTCATGGCAGCCTCAAGCTATGTCACAAGGAGCTATTGAAGAGGCTCAGCATATAGCTACTAAAGTAACAAAAGCCTTGGGCGGTTTTGGAGTTTTTGGTGTTGAGCTTTTTATAAGAGGGGAAGAGGTGTTTTTTAATGAAGTATCTCCACGACCACATGATACCGGCATGGTAACGCTGACTTCACAAAATATTAATGAGTTTGAATTACATCTAAGAGCGATACTTGGACTACCTATTCCTAAAATTGAGCTTTTAGCACCATCAGCATCCACAGCTATTCTTTTAGAAGGAGATACTTCGAATCCTCAGATAGAAGGTGTCGAAGAAGCATTAAAAGTAGACAATACGGAAGTTAGGCTTTTTGGTAAAAAAGAGATTCATGGTAAACGCAGGATGGGAGTAATTTTATCAAGGGCTAGTAGTATTGATGCTGCTATTTTACAATCTAAAGAAGCTTTATCTAAAATTGGTCTGGTATAAGTTCTATGTCTTAATTGCTTTAAATTTATTTATTTCTCTTTTTCTTTTCTTTTATTTGTTTTTTTGATAGTATTATCGTCTAATGCTATTTTTGCACATGGCCTATGCTATGCGTAGCGTTATAAATTTAATTAAAAACTGATAATAAAAACGGAGAATAATAACTAATGGCAACTATAAATCAGTTGGTGAACAACCCTCGTAAGAGATCGGTTGTTAAATCTAAGGTTCCTGCGTTGAAGGCGTGTCCTCAAAGAAGAGGTGTTTGTACGAGAGTTTATACAACTACTCCAAAAAAGCCCAACTCAGCTCTTAGAAAAGTGGCTCGTGTAAGATTAACGAGTGGCTTTGAAGTAACAAGTTATATTGGTGGTGAAGGCCATAACCTACAAGAGCACAGTGTTGTGCTTATTCGTGGTGGAAGGGTTAAAGATTTGCCAGGTGTGCGTTACCACATCGTTAGGGGTGCTTTAGATACTTCTGGTGTTAATGATCGTAAGCACGGCCGTTCTAAGTACGGAACTAAGCGTCCTAAGTCGTAGTTTGTGTTTAAAATTTTTTAATATAAGAAGGTGTATTAATGTCAAGAAGAAATAGAGCTCCTAAAAGAGATATCCTACCTGATCCTAAGTATAAAAGTCAGGTTGTTGCCAAGTTCGTTAACCATATTATGCTAGATGGTAAAAAATCAGTAGCTGAAAAAATTGTTTATGGTGCGTTTGATAGAATTAAAGCTAAAGATGCTTCATTAAATGAAGTTGAAGTTTTTGAAACTGCTTTAGAAAGCATAAGTCCGCATGTTGAGGTTAAATCTCGTCGTGTTGGTGGTGCTACTTATCAAGTACCTGTAGAGGTTAGACCTGAGCGTCGTCAAACTTTGGGTATGAGATGGATCATAGATGCTGCGCGTAAGCGTAAAGAAAACACTATGGGTGATAGACTAGCTGCTGAACTTATGGAAGCTGTTGAAGGTAGAGGATCTGCTGTTAAGAAGAGAGAAGATACTCATAAAATGGCAGAGGCTAACAAAGCTTTTGCTCACTTTAGATGGTAATTAGGGAGAAATTATAGTGTCTCGTACAACGGTTTTAGAAAAATATAGAAACATTGGTATTTGTGCCCATGTAGATGCAGGTAAAACTACTACTACAGAGCGTATCTTGTTTTACACGGGTCTTTCTCATAAGATTGGTGAGGTTCATGATGGTGCTGCTACTATGGACTGGATGGAGCAAGAGCAAGAAAGAGGTATTACAATTACTTCAGCTGCTACTACTACATTCTGGTCTGGTATGGATCAGCAGTTTCCTGAGCATCGTATCAACATTATTGATACTCCAGGTCACGTTGACTTTACTATTGAAGTAGAGCGTTCACTTCGTGTGCTTGACGGTGCAGTAGTAGTGTTTTGTGGTTCATCTGGTGTTGAGCCTCAGTCAGAGACTGTATGGCGCCAAGCTAATCGTTATGGTGTGCCAAGAATCGTATTTGTAAACAAAATGGATAGATCTGGTGCGGATTTTGAAAGAGTTGTTGGTCAGATCAAAACTCGTTTAAAAGCAACGGTTGTTCCTGTTCAGTTAAACATTGGCGCCGAAGAAGATTTCAAGGGTGTTGTTGATCTTATTAAGATGAAAGCTATCATGTGGAATGAGGAAGACAAGGGTCTTACTTATGATCTTGTTGAAATCCCTGCTGAACTTCAAGATAGGGCTGAAGAGCTTCGCATGGAAATGATTGAAGCTGCCGCTGAAGCAAATGAAGAAATGATGGAAAAGTATCTTGAAGGCGAAGAGCTTACAGAAGATGAAATTCATGAAGGTCTGCGTCAGCGTGTGATCAATAACGAAATCGTTCTTGCTTTCTGTGGTTCTGCGTTTAAGAATAAAGGTGTTCAGGCTGTACTTGATGGTGTTATCCGTTATTTACCTGCTCCAAACCAAGTTCCTGCAATTAACTGTGAAACTGAAGATGGTGAGCCAGCTTCAAGAAAGTCATCTGATGATGAGCCGTTCTCAGCTTTAGCATTTAAGCTGGCAACAGACCCGTTTGTTGGTAATCTTACTTTTGTGAGGGTGTACTCGGGTGTGATTAAGTCTGGTGATGCTGTTTATAACTCTGTTAAGGGTAAGAAAGAGCGTATTGGTCGTATTGTTCAGATGCATGCTAACAAGCGTGAAGAGATCAAAGAAATTCGTGCTGGCGATATAGCTGCGTGTATCGGTCTTAAGTCAGTAACTACGGGTGATACTTTATGTGATCCTGATAAGACTGTAATTCTTGAGAGAATGGAGTTCCCTGAGCCGGTAATATCTGTTGCGGTTGAGCCCAAAACAAAGGCTGACCAAGAGAAAATGGGTATTGCTTTAGGTAAACTTGCTGCGGAAGATCCATCTTTCAGAGTTAAAACTGATGAAGAGTCTGGTCAAACAATTATTTCAGGAATGGGTGAGTTACACTTAGATATTCTTGTTGATCGTATGAAGCGTGAGTTTAAGGTGGAGGCTAATGTTGGTAATCCACAGGTAGCATACAGAGAAACTATTCGTGCAAATGTTGATCAAGAGTCTAAGTTTGTTCGTCAGTCTGGTGGTCGTGGTCAGTACGGACATGTATATGTTAAGTTCGAGCCATTATCAGCTAAAAATGAAGATGGTACTGACAAGGTATTTGAATTCGTCGATGAAATTGTTGGTGGTGTGATCCCTAAAGAATACATTGGCTCAGTTTCAAAAGGTATTGAAGAGCAAATGACTAATGGTGTTTTAGCTGGATACCCAATGATTGGTGTAAAAGCCACTCTATATGATGGTTCATTCCATGATGTGGATTCATCTGAGATGGCGTTTAAAATTGCTGGATCAATGGCGATCAAAGAGGGTGCTAAAAAAGCAAATGCTTGCATTCTTGAGCCTGTGATGAAAGTTGAAGTTGTAACACCAGAGGACTATCTTGGTGATGTTATGGGTGACCTTAACAGAAGAAGAGGTATTATCGAGGGTATGGATGAAAATCCAAGTGGTAGAGTGATTAATGCTTTAGTACCATTGGCTGAAATGTTTGGTTACGCAACTAATGTGCGTTCAATGAGCCAAGGTAGAGCATCATTCTCTATGGAGTTTAGCAAGTATGCTGAAGTTCCAAACAATATCGCTGAAGATATCATCAAATCTCGTAACTCATAATTAGAAGGATAAAAATAAAATGGCTATAAATAATCAAAGAATCAGAATAAGATTAAAAGCCTTTGATCATAAGCTTATTGATGTTTCTACTCAAGAAATTGTTGATACTGCTAAGAAAACAGGCGCACAAGTTAAGGGTCCAATCCCTTTACCAGTTCGCAAAGAGAGATTTACAATACTTATTTCTCCTCATGTGAACAAGAAGGCAAGAGATCAATATGAGATCAGAACTCACAAGAGATTGATCGATATAGTTGAACCTACAGATAAAACTGTAGATGCTCTTATGAAGCTAGATTTAGCATCAGGTGTTGATGTTCAGATCAGTTTAAGCTAATATATACGCTACGCTTTTGAATTTCGGTTCAAAAATGTAACTATTAGGTCTCTATGGTCAATCGTAATCATAGGGTTAATATAATAATAATAGAGGATTAAATAATGTCTTTAGGATTAGTTGGTCGCAAATGTGGTATGACTCGTGTATTTACCAAAGAAGGCGTATCTATTCCTGTAACAGTTGTTCAAGTTGAGGCTAATAAGGTTACTCAAGTTAAAACTTCTGAGACAGATGGGTATAGCGCTATTCAGGTAACTACTGGTTTTAAAAAGCGTTCTAATGTAAGTAAGCCTACAGCTGGTCATTTCGCGAAAGCAAATGTTGAGCCAGGTAGAGGTTTATGGGAGTTTACTATCGAAGCAGGTCATGAGTACGAAGTAGGTTCATCTATAGATGCAACTATGTTCGAAGCTGGCCAGAAGGTCGATGTAAGAGGTGTGTCAAAAGGTAAAGGTTTCCAAGGTGGCGTTAAGCGTCATAACTTTGCTATGCAAGATGCAACTCATGGTAACTCTGTTTCTCATAGAGCACACGGTTCAACGGGTCAAAACCAGACTCCGGGTCGTGTATTCAAAGGCAAGAAGATGGCTGGACATATGGGTAGCGAAAACGTTACTATTCAGTCTCTTGAAGTTGTGAGAGTAGACGCAGAAAATGGTTTATTGCTTTTGAGAGGTGGTATTCCAGGTTCAGTTGGTGGTGATATAATCGTTTCACCAGCAGTAAAGAGCTAGTAGATTAAATATTAATATACCGGAGAGTTATTGTGGACTTAAATATTAAATCATTAACTGGTAATGAAGCTGGTTCAGTAGCTGTTGCAGATGCTATTTTTGCAACTGACTACAATGAATCGCTTATTCACCAGGTTGTAGTTGCCTATATGGCAGGTGCTCGTCAAGGAACTAAAGCGCAAAAAACTAGATCAGAAGTGTCTGGTGGTGGTGCAAAACCTTGGAGACAGAAAGGTACAGGTAGAGCAAGAGCTGGTACAATCCGTTCGCCTATCTTTAGAAAGGGTGGTGTTACTTTCGCTGCTAAGCCAAAGAGCTATAAGCAAAAAGTAAATCGCAAAATGTATTCAACAGCTGTGAAATCTATTTTATCTGAGCTAATAAGATCGGGTAGAATGAGCATAGTTGAAGAGTTGAAATTAGAAACTCCTAAAACAAAAGAATTCAAAGCAATTGTAGATTCTATGAATGTTAAAGATGTTATGTTTGTTACTGGTGTTGAAGAGTTTACTGAAAATTTATATCTTTCATCTAGAAACCTTAAAAATGTAGCAGTATGTGATTCTGTGGAAATAAATCCTGTTTCTCTAATTTGCTTCGAAAATGTAGTTGTTACTAAGAAGGCTATAAAAGAAATAGAGGAGAAATTAGTATGAGTTCTCAAGAAAGATTGCTGAAAACTGTAATTAGGCCTCATGTATCTGATAAAACTTATGGCTTGTCTGATGCTAATTCTACTATAGTGTTTCAAGTTGCAAGAGATGCGACTAAGCTTGAAATAAAAGATTCAGTTGAACAGCTATTTGAAGTTAAAGTTGAGTCAGTGAATGTTCTTAATGTTAAGGGTAAGGCTCGTAAGTTCGGTCGTACTCAAGGTAGAACAAAGGCTTGGAAAAAAGCTTATGTTAGACTAGCAGAAGGTCACGATATCAACTTTGTTGGTGCAGAGTAATTTAAGGAAGGTTTAAATAGTCATGATTGAAATTAAAAAAGCCAAACCTACTTCACCTGGCCGCCGTCATGTAGTAAGTGTGAAAAACACTGAATTACACACTGGTAAGCCTTTCAAAGGTCTAGTAGATACAAAAAATAAGAAAGCTGGTAGAAATAATACTGGTAGAATTACTGTCCGTCACCACGGTGGTGGACATAAGCAGCATTATCGTATTGTCGATTTCAAAAGAAACAAAGATGATATCGTAGCTAAGGTTGAGAGAATCGAGTACGATCCTAACCGTAGTGCAAATATCGCTTTAGTTCTTTATGCTGATGGTGAAAGAAGATATATAATTGCACCAAAAGGTTTAACTAAGGATATGTCTATAGTTTCTGGTGAGAAAGTAGATGTAGCTGCTGGTAACTGTATGCCACTTAGAAATATTCCTCTAGGTACTGTGATTCATAATATCGAAATGAAGCCTAAAAAAGGTGCTCAAATGATCAGAAGTGCTGGAACTTTCGCTCAATTGGTTGGAAAAGATAATGCTTATGCAATTATCCGTTTAAGATCAGGTGAGATGAGAAGAATTCTTCTTGATTGTAGAGCTGTTATCGGTGTTGTTTCAAACTCTGAGCATAACTTAAAATCTTTAGGTAAAGCTGGTGCTAATCGTTGGAGAGGCATTAGACCTACTGTTAGAGGTGTTGCGATGAACCCGGTAGATCACCCTCATGGTGGTGGTGAAGGTCGTACTTCTGGTGGTAGACACCCTGTGAGCCCATGGGGTATGCCTACTAAAGGTTATAAGACGCGTAGTAATAAGCGCTCTAATAAGTTAATTGTTCAAAAACGTAAGTAATTAGGGAGAAGGTTGTGCCTCGTTCATTAAAAAAAGGACCTTTTGTAGATCATCATCTTTTAAAGAAGGTTTTTGAAGCGCAAGAAAATAATTCTAAAAAGCCGATTAAAACATGGTCTAGAAGATCATTAATCGTGCCAGATATGTTAGGTTTAACTATAGCTGTACACAACGGTCAGCAACATGTACCTGTACTTATGACTGAAGAAATGGTAGGTCATAAGTTGGGTGAGTTTGCTGTTACGCGTAATTATCGTGGCCATGCAGCTGATAAAAAAGCTAAGAAGAAATAGTTGAGGTAATTATGGAAGTACAAGCTAAATTAAAATTTGCAAGAATCTCACCTCAAAAGTGTAGGTTAGTTGCTGATCAAATCAGAGGACTACCTGTAGAGAAAGCTATCAATCTTTTGACATTCAGTAACAAAAAAGCTGCTGTGCTAATTAAGGAAGTTCTTAATTCAGCTATAGCTAATGCTGAGCATAATGACGGAATGGATGTTGATGCGTTATTCGTGTCTACTACATTTGTTGATGCTGGGCCTACAATGAAGCGTTTTGAAGCTAGAGCAAAAGGTCGTGGTAATCGTATTTTAAAAAGAACTTCACATATTACTGTGAAAGTTGCTGAGAAAAACTAAGAGGTATAGTAAAAATGGGTCAAAAAGTAAATCCTAATGGTATTCGCTTAGGCATTATAAGAGACTGGCGTTCAACTTGGTATGCTGACTCTTCTAGCTATGCTACTAACCTTAATGAAGATATTAAGGTAAGAGAGTTTTTGCACAAAAAACTTACAGCTGCATCAGTTAGTAAAGTTCAGATAGAAAGACCAGCTCAAAATGCTAAAATCACAATTCACACTGCTAGACCAGGTATTGTTATTGGTAAGAAGGGTGAGGACGTTGAGAAGCTTCGTAATGAAGTTTCAAAAATGATGGGAATTCCTGTTCAAATAAATATTGAAGAAATTCGTAAGCCTGAAATAGATGCTAGATTAGTAGCTGATAGTGTTGCACAACAATTAGAAAAGCGTGTAATGTTCAGAAGAGCTATGAAGAAAGCTATGCAAGGTGCTATGAAGTCTGGGGCTAAAGGTATTAAGATCATGGTTAGTGGTCGTTTAGGTGGAGCTGAGATTGCTCGTTCTGAATGGGCTAGAGATGGTCGTGTACCACTTCAAACTTTTAGAGCGGATGTTGATTATTCTACAGCTTCAGCTTTAACAACTTACGGTATTATTGGTGTTAAAGTTTGGATCTATAAGGGTGAGATTCTTCCTGGTCAATTAGATCAGAAGAAAAATAACAATAGAAAAGGAGCGAGATAATGTTACAGCCTAAGCGTACAAAGTTTCGTAAACAGCATAAGATGCGTAACAGAGGCTTGGCTCACAGAGGAAATAAAGTAGACTTCGGTGAGTTCGGTCTTCAGTCAACATCTAGAGGTAGAATTACTGCTCGTCAAATCGAAGCAGGAAGAAGAGCTATTAACCGTCATGTTAAGCGTGGTGGTAAGGTTTGGATCAGAATTTTTCCAGACAAGCCTATTACTAAGAAACCTCTTGAAGTTCGTATGGGTAAAGGTAAAGGTTCGGTTGAGTATTGGGTTGCTCAAATTCAACCAGGTCGTGTACTATATGAAATAACTGGTGTTAAAGAAGAGCTAGCACGTGAAGCTTTCCAGAGAGCTGCTGCTAAGCTACCAGTATCAACAACTTTTGTTGAAAAGCAGGTGATGTAAATGAAAAGAAAAGATACTTTAAAAGATTTTAGAGAAAAAAGTATTGACCAATTGCAGGAAGCGAAAATTGAGTTATTGCAACAATTATTTTCTCTTCGTATGCAAAAGGGTACTGGGCAATTAAAAAAGAACCACTTATTTAAAAGTGCGAAAAGAGACATTGCTCGTATAAATACAATAATAGCAGAAAGTAAAGGTGCCTAGAAATGAGCGATAAAATTAGACTAATTGAAGGTAAAGTTTCTAGCGACGCTATGGATAAAACTGTAGTTGTAAAAGCAGAAAGACAGGTAAAGCATCCTTTATACGGAAAGTTTATCAAAAAAACTACTAAGTATTATGTTCATGATGAGAAGAATGAATGTAAGTCTGGCGATGTGATTAAGTTCAAAGAAACTAAGCCTTACTCAAAAACTAAAAAGTGGTGTTTAGTAGATATCGTTAATAGAGAAAAATAATAAATTTGATTTTATTTTTGTTTATTGGTATATTTATCAGACTGTAAATTTAGTGTTTACAGTCTTATATGAAATAAATAAGGGTTATTTGTATGATTCAGATGCAAACTGAACTTTCTGTTGCTGATAATAGTGGCGCTAAGAGAGTTGAATGTATTAAAGTTTTAGGTGGTTCACATCGCAGATATGCATCTATTGGTGATGTAATTAAAGTAACTGTGAAAGAAGCTGCACCTAGAGGTAAAGCTAAGAAGGGATCTGTTTACGATGCTGTAGTTGTAAGAACTGCTAAAGGTGTTCGTAGAGGAGATGGTTCTAAGGTTCGTTTTGACGGCAATGCTGCTGTGCTTTTAAATGCTAACGGCCAACCAATGGGAACTCGTATCTTCGGTCCAGTAACAAGAGAGCTTCGTACTGAGAAGTTCATGAAAATTGTTTCTTTAGCTCCAGAAGTATTATAGTTATTTATTGAGGTTTAGATAAATGAATAGATTAAAAAAAGGCGATGATGTAATTATAGTCGCTGGAAAAGACAAAGGTCGCAGAGGCGTAGTTAAATCTTTCGCTAAAGGCGGTTCTTTAGTTCTTGTTGAAGGTATTAATATTGTTAAAAAACATGTTAAGCCTAATCCAAACGCTGGTGTTGAAGGTGGAGTTGTTGAGAAAGAGCTTCCATTAAATGCATCTAATGTAGCTATTTTTAATCCTTCTACAGAGAAAGCTGATAGATTGGGTTATAAATTTGTTGATGAGAAAAAAGTTCGCTACTTTAAATCTAATGGCGAGCTTGTAGACTTATAGGACTTGATTTTAATATGGCAAGATTAAAAGATCATTATCAATCTGAGCTTATTTCTAAGTTAAAGGAAGAGCTTAAATTAGATAATATAATGGAAGTGCCGCGTATTGAGAAGATTACTCTTAATATGGGTGTTGGTGATGCTGCAAAAGACAAAAAAGTTATGACTTTTGCTGTAAATGATTTGACTGCAATTGCTGGTCAAAAGCCAGTTGTTACTAAGTCTAAAAAATCTATTGCGGGTTTCAAAATCCGTGATGGTTGGCCTATAGGCGCTAAAGTCACTTTGCGTGGCGAGCGTATGTATGAGTTTTTAGATAGACTAGTAACAATTGCTATTCCTAGAATTAGAGATTTTAGGGGTCTAAGCCCTAAATCTTTTGATGGTAGAGGTAATTATAGTTTAGGTATGAAAGAGCAAATTTCTTTCCCTGAAGTTGATTACGATAAGATCGATACTATCAGAGGTTTAGATATTACGATAACTACTACTGCTAAAAATGATGATCAGGGAAGAGCTTTGCTTAAAGCTTTTGGTTTCCCTTTGAAATCTTAATTTGTTGAGGTTCTAAATGGCAAAGAAAGGAATGATTCAGCGCGAATTGAAAAGAGAAAAACTAGTAGCTAAATACGCTCAAAAAAGAGCTGAGCTAAAAGCTATTATTCTTGATGTAAATTCTACTGAAGAACAAGTATGGGAAGCTAATATCAAGCTGCAAAAACTACCAGTAAACTCTTCAGCATCTCGTGTGCAAAGAAGATGTAAAGTTACAGGTAGACCACACGCTGTATACAGAAAGTTTGGCTTATGCCGTAATAAACTTAGAGAGTATGCAATGGCAGGTGATGTTCCTGGTTTGAAAAAAGCTAGTTGGTAATAAGGAATTTAAGTTATGAGTATGCAAGATCCTATAGCGGATATGTTTACAAGAGTGAGAAACGGTCTTTCTGCACAGAAGGAAGTGGTTTCTATTCCTTTTTCAAAAATGAAAATGGAAATTGCAAACTTTTTGGTAAATGAAGGTTATGTTGCTGGTTGTGCTAAAGGCACACAAGCTTCAGGTCATCCTTCAATTGAAGTTCAGCTGAAATATCACGCAGGTGCTCCAGTAATCGAAATGATTAAAAGAGTATCAAGACCAAGTTTGAGAATTTATAAGTCTCACGAAGATCTACCTAAAGTATATGGTGGTTTTGGTGTTGCTATGATTTCTACATCAAAAGGTCTAGTTAGTGATAGAAAGGCTAGAGAGCTTGGTGTTGGTGGCGAAATTATTGGCTATGTAGCTTAAGTTTGGAGGATATAATATGTCAAGAATAGGTAAAAAACCTGTTGCTATTCCAAGCGGTGTTACAATTAGTATAGCTGCTGGTAATGCTGTTGAGGTTAAAGGAGCTAAAGCTACTTTAAATAAAACTTTCTCAAGAGATGTAACATTTAATGTTGCTGAGAATGAAGCTACTATCACACCTAATAACAACAGTAAAAACGCTGTTGCTCAATCAGGTACTGCAAGAGCTATATTAAATAATATGGTTGAAGGTGTTAGTAAAGGTTTTGAGAAAAAGCTTAAAATTATTGGTGTTGGTTATCGTGCGAAAGCTCAAGGTACTGACTTAAACCTAACTTTAGGTTTTTCACATCCTGTAGTTTATAGTCTTCCTCAAGGTATAACTGCTGAAACTCCAACTCCTACAGAAATCGTACTGAAAGGTGCTGATAAGGAAGTTTTAGGTAAAGTAGCTGCTGAGATAAGAGATTATAGAAAACCTGAGCCTTATAAAGGTAAAGGTGTGCGTTACGAAGACGAATACGTAGCTAAAAAAGAAGCTAAGAAGAAGTAAAGGATAGTATTATTATGAATAAGAAAACTTCTCGTTTAAGTCGTAGCAAGCGTACTAGAATTAAACTTAGAGAGCTAGGTCATGAAAGACTTTGCGTATATAGAACACCTAAGCATATTTATGCTCAAGTGATCTCTGGTGATGGTTCTACTGTATTAGCTGCTGCATCTACTGTAGAAAAAGATATCAAAGAAAAATGCAAATATACTGGTAATGTTCAATCAGCAATTGTTGTTGGTGAAGCTATTGCTAAAATTTGTAAAGACAAAGGTATCGAGAAAGTTGCTTTTGATAGATCTGGGTTTAAATATCATGGTCGTGTAAAAGCATTGGCTGACTCTGCTAGAGAGCACGGCTTACAGTTTTAATAAATAAATATGGTGATTATTCATTATGTCTAATGAAGTAAAAAAGAACGATGAGCTAATTGAAAAATTAGTTAGTGTCAAAAGACACTCTAAAACAGTTAAAGGCGGCAGAATCATGAGCTTTGCAGCACTAACTGTTGTGGGTGACGGTAAAGGCAAAGTAGGAATAGGTAGAGGTAAGTCGAGAGAAGTGCCTGTTGCTATCCAAAAAGCTATGGAAGACGCTAAAAGAAACATGGTATCAGTAAACTTAAATAATGATACGTTATGGTACTCTACTATGTCTAACCACGGAGCTTCTAAGGTTTATATGCAACCTGCTTCTGCTGGTACAGGTATTATTGCTGGTGGTGCTATGCGTTCAGTTTTTGAAGTTGTTGGTGTACACAACGTATTAGCAAAAACATATGGATCAACAAATCCAGTGAATGTTGTAAGAGCTACTATTGCTGGCTTAGCTAAAATTAATTCACCAGAACAGATGGCTGATAAAAGAGGCCTATCTGTTGAAGATATTCAGGGGTAATTGATTATGAGTGAAGCTAAAACATTTAAAGTTACTTTAGTAAAAAGCTTAATTGGCCGTAAGCAAAACCATATAGCATCTGCTAGAGGTCTTGGCTTAAGAAAAATAAACCACACAGTAGAAGTAGTTGATACTCCTGAAAATCGTGGAATGGCTAATAAAATATATTACATGGTTAAAATAGAGGGGTAGTATAATGAAATTAAATACAATCGCTCCTGCTGCTGGCTCAAAAAGCGCGCCTAAAAGACTTGGTCGTGGTATCGGAAGTGGCTTCGGCAAAACTTCTGGTAAAGGACACAAAGGTCAAAAAGCTCGTTCAGGTGGCTATCATAAGGTAGGTTTTGAAGGTGGTCAAATGCCTTTGCAAAGAAGATTACCAAAATTTGGTTTTACTTCACCAACTAAAAGATTTGCAGCTGAAGTTAGGCTACATGAATTAAATAATGTAGATGCTGATGTTGTAACAATTGATGTGCTTAAAGATCTTGGTCTTATAAGAAAAGATATCAAATCAGTTAAAGTAATAGCTTCTGGTGAAATCACTAAAGCTGTTAGCCTTCAGGGTATAGCTTGCACAAAAGGTGCGAAAGAAGCTATCGAAAAAGCTGGTGGTAAAATAGAAGAGTAAGATCAACGATATGTCTAAGTTTAATGGTGCTCAAGGTACAGGAGAATTAAGGTCTCGATTAATTTTTGTAGTTATCGCGATACTTGTGTTTAGGTTGGGAGTATATATTCCTATACCAAATATAGATCCTACAAAGCTAGTTGAAATTATATCAAAACAAAGTTCATCAGGCACAGGTGGTTTGATGAGCATGTTTAATATGTTCTCTGGTGGTGCTCTTACTCAAATGAGTATATTTGCCCTTGGTGTGATGCCATATATTTCTGCCTCAATTATATTTCAAATGCTGTCAGCAGTTTATCCGAAATTTATTGAGTTAAAGAAAGAGGGTGAATCTGGTCAAAAGAAAATCACTCAATATACTAGATATTTGACACTTGCTCTATCATTGGTTCAGTCATTAGGTATAGTGGCGTTCGTATTGCATCAAGATGGTTTGGTTACTACAAATAATATGGGTTTATTTTACCTTACTACTGTAGTATCTGTAACAACAGGAAGTATGTTTTTGATGTGGCTAGGTGAGCAAATCAGTGAAAGAGGTGTAGGAAACGGTATTTCACTACTAATCTTCTCTGGTATTGTTGCAAACCTTCCATTTGAAATTTCAAATACTTTATCTCAAGCTAACCAACATGTGATTTCGTATCTGTCTGTTTGGGTTCTTTTAATATTATTATTGTTGGTTATAGCATTTGTAGTATTTATGGAAAGTGCTCAAAGAAAGATTACTGTTAATTATGCGAAAAGACAGCAGGGCAGAAAAATGTATGCTGCGCAGACTAGTCATCTTCCATTGAAGCTTAACATGGCCGGTGTAATTCCAGCGATTTTTGCTTCTTCGATTTTGATGGTTCCTGGTGTGTTATTCGGCTGGTTATCAAGCTACGGTTCATTAAACTGGATGGCAGATGTATCAGAAATGTTACAGCCAGGTAGTATTCTTTATACAGTTGTATTTGCTGCTACGATTATATTCTTTTGTTTCTTCTACACTTCTTTAGTATTTAATCCTAAAGAAACGGCGGATAATCTTAAGAAATCTGGTGCTTATATTTCTGGTGTAAGACCTGGCGAGCAAACTGCCAAATATATTGATGCAGTAATGACTAGATTAACTTTAGTTGGATCTTTATACATCACAGCTATATGTTTGTTACCAATATTTGTAGTGAAATTCTTCGCAAGTGGGCTTTCATTCACTTTTGGTGGAACATCTTTACTAATCGTAGTTGTGGTTATGATGGACTTTATGGCTCAAGTAAGATCACATATGATGTCTACTCAATATGATTCGCTTCTTAAAAAAGCAAATCTTAATGGCAAGAGACAATAAATAATTTTTGGAGAAATATAATGAAAGTTAGAGCTTCAGTTAAAAAAATGTGTAGAAACTGTAAAGTTATTAAGCGTAACAGAGTTGTTCGCGTAATATGTACAGACCCTAGACATAAGCAAAGACAAGGTTAATAAGTCTGGCTTTATAAATAAAGCTTGATTATTTGTTATTAAAAAGTTATTCTAGCAAGTTACAAATTGCTAAATAGCACTAAAAATAAGAATAATAATTATTAGGAGTGAATAAATGGCTCGTATAGCTGGTGTTAATATACCTGTTCATAAACATGCGGTAATTGGATTAACTTCAATTTATGGTATAGGTAAAACTAGAGCAATTCAAATTTGCGAAAACTGCAAAGTTGATCAATCTGTTAAAATTAAAGATTTAACAGAAGCACAAGTTGAAAGCTTAAGAACAGAGGTTGCTAAGTATACTGTTGAAGGTGACTTGCGTCGTAATGTCTCTATGGACATTAAAAGACTTATGGACTTAGGTTGTGTTAGAGGAAGAAGACATCGTCGTAGTCTTCCTGTAAGAGGACAGAGAACGAAGACAAATGCTCGTACTCGTAAGGGTCCAAGAAAGCCTATAAAGGCATAATATAATTATAACTATAACGAATTAAAGGTAGATTATATGGCTAAGTCTGTTAGATCATCAAAAAAGAAAGTAAAAAGAGTAGTTACTGATGCAGTAGCTCATATTTACTCTTCTTTTAATAACACTATAGTAACTATTACAGATAGACAAGGTAATGCGTTATCTTGGGCTACTTCTGGTGGTAGTGGCTTTAGAGGTTCAAGAAAAAGTACACCATTTGCAGCACAGATAGCTGCAGAAAGAGCGGTTGATGCTGCTTTAGAGTATGGTGTTAAGAATGTAGATGTTTTAGTGAAAGGACCAGGTTCAGGTAGAGATTCAGCAGTTAGAGCTTTAAATGCTAAAAATTTAAAAGTTACTAGCATCACTGATGTAACTCCATTACCACACAATGGTTGTCGTCCTCCTAAAAAGCGTCGTGTATAATATTTAAAGGGAATTAATAATGGCTAGATATCTAGGACCTAAATGTAAGCTTGCTAGAAGAGAAGGTACAGACTTATTTTTAAAAAGTGGCGTAAAAGCTAACGATGAAAAGTGCAAAATGAATACTGCACCGGGTCAACATGGTGCAAGAAGAGCGCGCCTTTCTGACTATGGTTTACAGTTAAGAGAAAAGCAAAAAGTTCGTCGTATGTACGGTGTTTTAGAAAAGCAGTTTAAAAAGTACTACTTAGAAGCTAACAGAAGAAAAGGTAATACTGGTGCTACATTACTTGAGATTTTAGAATCAAGATTAGACAATGTTGTATACAGAATGGGTTTTGCTTCTACAAGAGCAGAAGCTAGACAGTTAGTTGTACATAAAGGCATAGTCGTAAATGGACATACTTGCAATGTACCTTCAGCTCAAATTAAAGCTGGTGATGTTGTGTCTGTTCGTGAGAAAGCTAAAAAGCAACTTAGAATACAAAATGCTGTTGAACTTGCTAAGCAAAGACAGGAACTTTCTTGGATTGATGTTAACACTGATTCATTAGAAGGTAACATGAAAGCTTCTCCAGATAGATCTGAATTATCTTCAGATATCAATGAACAATTAATTATTGAGCTTTACTCTAAGTAATAATTATTAAATTATTTCTTTTAGTTGCTTATTTATAGCCTTATCTCAAGGGGATTTTTTTAGTGAGTAATAATAATTCAAAAAAGGATTTTATACCTAATATTCAACTTACAGAAGAGTTGGGCGCTTTTGGTTATAAAGTACAACTTTCTCCAGTTGAAAAAGGTATGGCTCATATCCTTGGTAATTCAATTAGAAGAGTACTTCTTTCATCATTGCCTGGTGCATCTATTATCAAAGTAAACATTAAAGATGTTTTGCATGAATATTCTGCATTAGAAGATGTTAAAGAAGATGTGGTTGAAATAGCTACAAATTTAAAAAAAGTAGCGATTAAACTAGATGACAATATTGAAAACGCTGAGTTAGAGTTGTCTGTTGATAAGTTGGGTGTTGTTACTGCTGGAGATTTTAAAACATCTACCGGTATAGAAATAGTAAACATTAACCAACCAATAGCTACACTAACAAGTAAAAGAGAATTTGCTCTAGTTGCAACTGTAGAAAAAGGAAGAAACATAGGTATTCTTTCTACTTTACCTACAAAGCTTGAGCAAATAGGCGACATTGCTGTAGATTCAGACTTTAATCCAATCAAAAGGGTTGCGTTTGAAGTTTTAGAAAACGGTGAAAGCGAAACCCTTGAACTTTTTGTTAAAACTAATGGAACTGTTGAACCTTTAGCAGCTGTGACTACAGCTCTAGAGTATTTTTGTGAGCAAGTATCTGTATTTGTATCACTTAAAGTTCCTAGTCAAGGTAGATCGGGGGATCCTTTGGCGGATTCTAATATTGACCCAATGTTACTAAAACCAATTGATGATTTAGAGCTTACTGTTAGATCTTCTAACTGTTTAAGAGCTGAAAATATCAAGTATCTTGGTGATTTGGTACAGTATTCTGAGTCACAGTTGATGAAAATACCTAATTTAGGTAAGAAATCTCTAACAGAGATTAAACAAATTTTAATAGACAACAGTTTAACTCTAGGTGTTCAAATAGAGAACTTTAGAGAACTTGTTGAAGGTAAATAATATATAGTAATCAAATAATATTAACTATAAAGGAGTTATTACTATGAGACATCGCATGAAAGGAAGAAAATTTGGTAGAACTAGTAGTCACAGAAAAGCTATGTTTAAAAACATGTCTGCTTCTTTGATTAACCATGAGCTAATCAAAACTACACTTCCAAAAGCAAAAGAACTTAGAACTATTGTTGAGCCATTAATCACATTAGCTAAGAGAGAATTCAAATTAAGAAATGAACTTGATGTAAACTCTAATGAGTTCAAAGCTCAATCAGTTGCATTAAGAAGACAAGCTTTCAATTTCTTAAGAAATAAAGCAGCAGTAACTAAGCTTTTTGAAGAGTTTGGTACTCGTTATGCTGAAAGAGCTGGTGGTTATACAAGAATCCTTAAGTGTGGTTTTAGATTTGGTGATAAAGCTCCTATGGCTTTCATCGAATTAATTGATCGTCCAGAAGTTGACGAAGCTGTTGAAGCTGAGTAATTCATAATAATATTCTAATACTGTTTTTCTTATATTTTCTCTCTTAAATCTTTGCTAAAATTAAGACTATTATTTAACTAAATCTTAAATTATGAAGCAAAAAATCTATCAGTTTGTTATTATTATTCTAGTCATAATAAATTCAATGACATTAATTGCGCAAGTTGATTATGGGGATGTTGATTATTTAGATTATGTAAATACAACATTTTCAGTTGTTTTTTCAATTGAGTATCTTATTAGGTTGTTGTGCTCAAGAAAAAGATTGAGATTTATTTTTCAATTTTATAATATTGTTGATTTTATAGCTATATTTTTGCCACTTATTTTAGGATTATTTGGAGTTAGCTCACAAGAGCTTATAGTGCTTCGACTTCTGAGAGTCTTTAAAATTTTTCAAAATAGTTCCATTATGGATAGATTGATTAAAGTATTTAAAAAGATCTATCTTGAGTTATTAGTTTCTTACTGTTTGATTTTTGTTATTTTAATCATCTCATGTGTGATGATGTACTATGCTGAACATGAAGCCCAACCACAGGTCTTTTCGACTATATCTAATACGCTTTGGTGGGGAGTTACTACTCTTACAACAGTGGGTTATGGAGATATGTATCCAGTAACATTACTTGGGAGAATTATTGCAACACTGCTTTCAATGTTGGGTATAGGAGTCTTTGCGATTCCTAGTGGCTTAATTGGAGCATCATTTATCGATGAGATGAGAGAGGAACGAGAGCTAAAACTTAACGAAAAAAAAGTTAATTCTATTGGCGATTAGTCTTATAGATGTTTTCATTAGAGAAATATTTCAACATTTTGTCATTGACGATATTTTTAGTGTATCTGATTGGGTTGATGTCAATACCACCTCTGCGCGTGTATAAACACTGTACAAGTAGCTCCTGTGGCTCAAACTTTGTGTATATGTTGTGATATATGCTTTCAGAGATTTCTTCATGGAAATGCTGTTCTTTGCGCATACTAGTAATGTGACGAAGTAGACTTTCTTCTGTTGGCAATTTTTTTCCTTTTATATGAATATATACATCACCCCAATCAGGCTGATTAGTTACCCTACAGTTAGATCTTAATAGAGCTGAGTGAATTCTCAATGTTTGAACTTCTTCATAGTGTTGAATCACTAGAGAGTGATTTGAGCTTTGATCAATTTCAATATCTAAGTCATCAATGTTTTTAAAATCACAATGTGATATCGGAATTTCTATAAGATTTGGTATGTTCACATCATAAATTTTCACTTTGATATTTTTTTCATCAATTTTTAATTGTAGGTCCTTGGTGATGATATTTTCAAGCTCATAAATAAGGTCTTCCTTTGTTACTCCCTTTAGTTTGCAAAGGTTAAAAGAATTTAGGTATAACTTTAAACTTTTTGACTCTACAATATTTATAGAGTCTGCAGGGAAAAATATCTTCATGATACCAACAAATGGTTTACCCTTGGCATTTATTGTAGAAAGCTCATAGCAGTTCCATACATCGAAGCCTTTGAATAAATTTTGATCTATACCATGAGACTCTCTATTAAGACTTCTTGGTATTGCTACTAATAAAGAATTATCTATATTCTCAGGAGCAATATAGCTTGCCATTTTGTTGTTTAAACTATCTTTGCCTAAGAATTTAGCAGCGATTTCGTTAGTATTTTTCATATCTTTAAGTTTTAGAAATAATTTGATTATGTGAAATTATACATTGAGGTTTGTAGAGAGAAAATATAATAATGAAATTTTATTGTAAGAAGAATTTGCAGAACTGATAGGTTTTATTAATGTACGCTCCAAGCAATTTCTACAAATAAGAATAATGTAGTGTAAATACCCATAAAAATGAAAGGCATATATATTTCTAAGATTCTAATCGGTTTAAATGAACCTTTTTCTTCAGCAATATGTTCTTCTGTTAACCAAACTCTTGATGGCAGGCGTCTTTCCAGAGATGGTACAATACTGCTTTTTATTTGAATATGGTGTCTGAAAAATCTTATAATTTTCCACCAAGAGTAACAAAAGACCAATCCAGCAAAATAAGGAATACTTACTAGTACTCCTGAAGGAGGATTTTCTACATTTATGTTATTACTAACCGCAAGAGCAACTATACCGACTAACATTAGGTTAACAACTAAGAAGAAAAGGTTAATTACTATTCTTCGGAAATTTGTTTTATCTGTTAGTTCAACATAAATTCTATACTGCTCTATTAAAAGAGAGTTATATTGCTCATTAGATAAGTTACTTTCATCTTCATTACTCCACAACTTATCTTGAATTTCTTTATGGCTTATCTTTTCCATTTTTTTCCTTTGAGGTGAAATATTCATACACCTATAATCCTATTATATTTTAGGTTATTTATCAAACTTTTCTACTTGTTTAATTTTATGCGACTCACTATGCGTGTTAATGTTTTATATATGCTTGTAATAATTATATATCTAGCTAGCATTAGAGTAACTATCGAATTTTTTCACCAGTAATTAGGTTTATAATATTTGATGGCTTAGTTTGGGAAACAGGAGTTTTCAATACAAGAATATCTTTAAATATTTTATTTATGAATACTGAATTATTAATAAATTCTTCCCCAGAGAGATTTGCACTAGTTGAAATAATGGCACAGTTAAGACTCGAGCATATTTTTTCAACAGTTTTTGTTTTAACTATTCTTATAGCAACGGTAGGTCTTCCTCCTGTAAGCCAAAAAAATTCACTCTTAGCTGGCACAATCCATGTGGTCGGGGTTGATATGGGGATCTGAATTAACTTTAATTGTTCGTTTGTTAGTTTTTCTATATCTATATATTTATTAATATGATTAAAATCATGAGATATAATTATAAACCCTTTACTTGAATCACGGTTTTTAAGGTTTATGATTTTTTCGACGCTAGACTGTTTTATTAGGCAGCTTAGACCATAAACTGTGTCTGTAGGTATAGAGACCACATTGTTATTTTTTAGCTCGTTAATAATGGTGGTTATATTTCTCGTTAGCATTATTGTTGATATTAGAGTAAGTCGGTGCAATAGCTTATATTTTATACTTTTAACAGACATAAAAAAACCTGTAAACTAAGTTATAGCTTACAGGCCTATATAAAATTAGAAGTTTTAGAATTTAAGTGAATTACTTCTTGCTTAATTGCTCTTTAATTAAGTCACCTAAAGTTGTAGGAGTCATTTGCTCTACTTTGTAGTTAGATTTACCGCCAGTTGAAGCAGATATGCTTTCATCGTCAACAGCTTTGATAGATAGAGCAATACTTCTCTTCTTCATGTCAATATTGATGATTCTAGTTTCAACTTCTTGACCTTCAGATAATTCATCACGAACATCTTTAGTGTGCTCAGTAGAAACTTCAGCAATTCTAATGAAGCCATCGATACCGTTTTCTTCATCAAGCATTACTACAGCACCATTTTCTTGTACTTTAGTGATGTTACCTTTGATTAAAGAACCTTTAGGGTGAACATTTACAAAGTTCTTGAATGGGTCTTCAGATAACTGCTTCATGCTAAGAGCGATTCTTTCAAGGTCAGTGTTTACAGAAACTAATACAGCTTCTACATCATCACCTTTTTTAAGTTCTTTGATAGCTTTTGAAGGGTTGTCCCAAGATACATCAGAGATGTGAACAAGACCATCAATACCACCTTCTAGGCCGATAAATACACCAAACTCAGTGATAGATCTGATTTTACCATGAACTTTATCACCAACTTTGAAATTATCTTCAAAAGAATCCCAAGGGTTAGCTTTACATTGCTTAATACCTAGAGAAATTCTGTGTTTCTGAGCATCTAACTCAAGTACGATAACTTCAACTTCTTGGCCAATTGATACAGCTTTGTGAGGGTTAACATTCTTGTTAGTCCAATCCATTTCAGATGTGTGAACAAGACCTTCTATACCTTCTTTAAGCTTAACAAAACAACCATAGTCTGTAATGTTTGTAACAGAACCCATAAGCTTAGCGCCTACAGGAAGCTCATTAGCAATATTTAACCAAGGATCTTCACCTAACTGCTTGATACCTAGAGAAATTCTTTGCTTTTCTTTATCGAATTTAATTACTTTAACATTAATCTCATCACCGATAGTTAATACATCTGTAGGATGGCTGATTCTGCTCCATGAAATATCTGTGATATGTAATAGACCATCAACACCACCAAGATCGATGAACGCACCGAAATCTGTGATATTTTTAACGATACCGCTAAGTACTGAACCTTCAGAGATTTTCTCTAAGATAGCATCTCTATCGCCAGAGTTGTTCTCTTCGATAACAGCTTTTCTTGATACAACAATGTTGTTTCTCTTAGTGTCGATTTTAACTACTTTTAATTCGATATCTTTATCTTCTAAATGAGCTACATCTTTTACTGGTCTAGTATCAACTAGAGAACCTGGTAAAAATGCTCTTAAGCCTTCAACATCCATAGTGTAACCACCACGAACGTGGTTAGTGATTTTACCAAGAATAGTTTCGTTATTTTCAAAAGCATTTTCAACTCTATCCCATAATTCTATTTTCTTAGCTTTATCTCTTGAAAGTCTAGTCTCACCCCAGCTGTTATCTAATGCTTCTAGCACTACATTTAGCTTATCACCAGCAGCTATCTCTAGCTCACCATCACTGTTTTTAAGTGATGAAACAGGAATGAAAGACTCTGATTTTAAACCAGCGTCGATCATAGCATAGTCTTTGTCTATACTAACAACTGTTGCTTCGATGATTTTACCTACTCTCATCTCTGTTTGTTTTAGAGATTGCTCAAATAGTTCTTTGAAATTTTCTGACATTTTTTGATTTCCATTTCCAGTGTGGTTGGTTTTACAAAGTTTACTGATACCCACCGGTAATTATAAAAATACCAGTAAACATTTTTTGCATTGTACAAGTTTATAGAAATACTGATTATACTTCAAGAGTAAAATTTTTAGGTTAAGACTTGGCTTTATAGCTTTAATCCGACACAATTAACTAACACAAGAGTGATAAGAAAATTATCAAGCTAATGAGTAATGAGTTTTTAGACCACGAATTTTTTATGAAAAAGGCATATTACCAAGCCTTATTGGCTTATAAGATAGGAGAGGTCCCTGTTGGAGCTGTGCTCGTTGACGGAGATAACAATATAATCGCTGAAGGTTTTAACCAGACGATAACTTTGAAAGACCCTACAGCTCATGCTGAAACATTAGTTTTAAGAAAAGCAGCTCAACAATTAGATAATTATCGCTTACTAGATACAAAATTGTATGTCACATTGGAGCCATGTATAATGTGTATAGGTGCTCTAATTCAGGCTAGAGTCGGTAATCTTTTTTTTGGCTGTGACGATTCTCGAGTTGGGATTTTATCAAAAGAGAAGCTTCACAAGAATAAAGATATTAACCATAATCTTAATGTTGTAGGTGGTATAATGTCACAACAATGTGGTGAACTTTTAAAAAACTTTTTTAGGGAACGAAGAAAGTAAGTTATGGCAAATGAAAAAATAGTAGTTTTATATGGTGGAGATTCGCCAGAAAGAGAGGTTTCGCTTAAGTCAGGTGAGGCTGTTATAAAATCTTTACAGAAACAACAGTATGACTGTGTAGGTTTAGATGCTAGTCATAAACAGCTAGTAGAAAAACTTTTAGAAATCCAACCAGATAAATGCTTTATTGCTCTTCATGGGGAAGACGGTGAAAATGGTAGGGTTGCAGCTCTTTTAGAAATGCTTAATATCCCACATACTACTTGTAGCATGAAGGCAGGTGTTGTAACAATGGATAAAATGATTTCAAAAGAAATATTGATACATAATAAAATGCCAACACCATTCGCTAAAATTTTAACAAAAAATCTCGTTGGTGAAGATGAGATAAGTTTTCCTGTCGCAGTAAAACCTGCTAACGGAGGCTCAAGCATAGCTACATTTAAAGTCAAAAAAATATCTGATTTGAAAGCAGCTTATAATGAGGCTTCAAAGTATGGTAAAGTCATGGTTGAGCAGTGGATCACTGGTAAAGAGATAACGGTTACAGTTATAAATGATGAAGTCTACTCCTCTGTATGGATAGAGCCCTTGAATGAATTTTATGATTATGAATCAAAATACAGTGGTAAGTCGATTTATCATAGTCCAAGTGGACTTGGTAAAGATAAAGAATTAGAAGTTCGAAGGCTTGCAAAAAAAACGTATGATATCTTAGGTTGTAGTGGTCATGCTAGAGTTGACTTTATATACAGTAATGGCTTGTTCTATATTATGGAAGTTAATTCATCTCCAGGAATGACAGAAAATAGTTTATCCCCAAAATCAGCAGCAGCTGAAGGGGTAACTTTCGATGAACTAGTTAGAACAATTATAGAACAAGCAAAATGATTAGAATAGTTAGAAAGCTTTTAATATTAATTGTAATATTAGCTACAATATTGGTAGCTACTTTATATGTGGTTGGCAAGACAGATAAAACTATTTCTAGAGTTGATATTGTTTCTAATGATGGTTTGTCCTATATATCTAAGCAATCATTAATTGATAACCTTGCTAAAGACGGAAGTAAAGAGTGGTTTGATGTAAATGTAAATGAAATTGAACACTCACTTTATAATATTAAAGGTGTTGATTATGCTCTGGTTAAAAAAATATGGCCATCTACAATAGTTATATACCTCTTTGATCATAAACCTGTAGCTTATTGGAATAATAGTGAAATACTGTTAGATAACATGGAACTAATTAAACCAGAAGTATTTAGTTATAATGGAGATTTACCCCATATTCAAAGTGATAATCCAGAGAGTAGAGACTATATTTTTGACACCTATCAAAACCTTGAAAAAATAGCCACTAGTAAGGATGAATCAATATTAGAGATTATCTATAAGGGTAACCAATTCCAGCTTGTACTTTCAGGTGGTATGAATGTTATGCTTGGGTCTAGTAAACTTGGTGCGAAATTGAAAGAATTTTTTGCTAATTTTAAGAAAGTTAGAAATTATGAATCAGTTAAATATTTCGACATGAGATATACAGATGGGTTTACTGTTAAATACAGTTAAAATTTTATGATAGAAGGTTATATCATTAATGAGTAATATAAAGTACCGCAAAGATATAGATGGATTAAGAGCCTTTGCTGTTATTTCTGTAGTTTTATTTCACTTAGAATTTAGTTGGGTTAAATCAGGTTTTCTTGGCGTTGATGTTTTCTTTGTAATATCGGGGTACTTAATAACTACAATTATCATTAGAGATTTACAACAAGGTATATTCTCTATAAAAAACTTCTATTTACGCAGAATTAGAAGAATACTTCCTGCTTTAATTGTCGTTACACTATTTTCCTCTTTTTTCGCTTGGCTAATCCTTACTCCAGGCGACTTAATGAGTTACTCAAAGTCGTTAATAACTGCTTTAGGTTCTTTTTCAAACTTGTTTTTCTTTAAAACTCTTAACTTTGGATATTTCAATACTGATTCAAGCATAATACCTTTGCTTCATACATGGTCTTTAGGTATCGAAGAGCAGTTTTATATTGTTTGGCCAATTATTTTAATACTACTTTTTAAACTGAAACTATCTTCAAAGAAAAATCTTGTCATTATAACTGTTATCTTAACATTAGCTTCCATATCATTCTTCTTTTGGAAACACTTTCCTAAATTTTACTATATCCCTATAGCTAGAGGGTTTGAGCTATTATTTGGTTGTATTCTAGCTATATTACTTAACAATAGAAAAGCTGTATCACATAATAAGTTTACTCTAAATGCTTTATCTATAGCTTCATTTATTATGATGGTAGTTCCATGCTATTTTGTGGTAGTACCTTACCCAAGTATATGGACTCTTGTCGCATGTTTAGGTGCTGCTATGTATATATTCAGCGGTAGCTATCAAAATACTACGCCAATATTTAATAGAGTACTTTCTTTTAAACCTTTTGTAGCCATTGGAGTTATATCATACTCTTTATATCTTTGGCACTGGCCTATAATTGCTTATGCTAATTATATGAGTTTAACTAAAACACCTGTTGTTTGTTTGGTTATATTTATTGTAAGTATTGTGTTAGCAACGCTATCATATTTCTTTGTTGAAAAACCATTTAGGCATAAAATTAAATTTAATCTAACAAAAAGTGTTTTACTATTATGGATAACACCAATAATAATTGCTTGCTTGTTTGCTTTAGGTACAAGACATATTGCTGGATTTGGGTTTAATAGCATAAGTAAAGAAACACAAGACAAGACATCTTTTTATGGAGTTTTAAAGAAAGATTCACTATGTTATAACGAAGAAGGTGAAAACCCTAATTTCCTTAAAGATTCAGCGATACTTCCAGATTTTAAAAAGTGTGAAATAGGTAGAAATAAAAACGATATATCTCCAGATGTGCTTGTGGTAGGTGATTCTCATGCATTTTCAGATACGGGAATGCTGAATGTAATGCTTAAAAATGCAAAATTATCTGGATATGTTGTAACACAAAGTAGTACGCCGCTTCTGATAAGAAAAGCTAATGAGTATGAAAATGGCTCGAGCGTTAAAAATCGAGATACTGTTGTCGTTGAAATGTTAAAAAAACATAAGTTTAAATATGTGGTTATTGCTGGAAATTGGGTTAATCATAAGCCTATAAATATCCTTAAGCAACGACTCTTAAATGATATTGAGTTTATAGAGTCTCAAGGTGCAGTTCCTGTTTTAATGGTAGACTCACCATCTAGTACTATTCAGCCAACCTGCGGATTAACGCGACTTGGAAAGATTTTAGGGTCAAGATGTTATTTTGCAAAAGAAAATCCTAAATTTGATGATGAAGAAGTGAATCAATTAATATATAAAATTCAAGCAAATAACAAAAAAGTAAAGGTTATTGACCCTACAAAAATTATTTGTGATAATGAAAAGTGTTATACATCAATAGGTGAAACACCTTTGTATTTTAATCAGTCAACGGATTATAATAGTCATTTAAGTTATGCTGGATCGACTTTAATTGGAGAGCTTTATCTGAAGAAATATGATAATCCATTTCTTAAGACTGTAACTACATCGACAGAAACTAAAACTTGACCTAAAGTGTTTACAAATATACTATTTGCTAAAATATTTAAACTATTTATGTTCAAAATTGAAAGATATAACTTATTCTGAAATTTTTTATTCCCCTCAGGGTGAAGGTCATTATACTGGTGTGGTGAGTGCTTGGATTAGACTTTTCTCGTGTAATTTGCAGTGCGATGGTTTTGGTCAAAAAGATCCAACAGATGTAAATATTTATCAGTTACCATATAAAACTTGTGATGTTTCTAATATTAAGAGAATGAAAGATTTACCTGTTTTTGAAACAGGCTGTGATAGTAGCTATTCATGGTCAAAGAAATTCAAACACTTAGCCAAAACTCAAAGTATCGAGAAAACTGTCGATGAATTAGAAAATATACTCCCAACAAAAAAGTTTTTGCATAAAGATTCAAAGCAAGAAACACATTTATGCATTACTGGTGGAGAACCATTGATTAATCAAGATCAAATAGTTGCTATGCTGCAAGAATTTGAAAGAAGAGAGAACTTGCCTAAGTTTATTACTATTGAAACTAATGGTACACAAAAACTAAATAATGAGTTTAAAAAATATTTTAAAAAATATATCGCAAAAGGAAATGAGTTATTTTTATCGGTATCACCCAAACTTTTTAGCATAACAGGTGAGAAAAGAGCTAAAGCCATTAAGCCTGAAACTATCAAGGAATATTATGAGTTATCATCAAAAGGGCAATTAAAGTTTGTTATTGATAATAAGCAACCTTCACAAATCGAGTTAGAAGAGTTAGTTAGTATATTTAGAACATATGGTATTTGGTATAATGTATGGTGTATGCCTTTAGGGGCTTTAAAAGAGCAGCAGTATAAGATAGCTCGAGAGGTAGCAGAGTATGCAAGCTCTAAGGGGTATTATACTTGTGCTAGAGTACATACATATTTATTTGGTAATGAGATAGGGACATAAAGTCAATGTGGCAAATTAGTAAATCTTTTGATTTTTGTTATGGACATCGAGTTTGGGCTCAAGAGTTAAATTCTGAGTTCAGTGAAAATAAAAAATGTTCGTGTCGACATTTACACGGTCATAATGGTACAGCTACAATAAATCTTGTTTCTGAAAGTTTAGATAAACAAGGTATGGTTACTGATTTTGGTAATTTAAGCTGGTTTAAAACATGGTTAAAAAATCATATCGACCATAAATTTATTCTAGATATTAATGACCCATTATTTATGAGTCTTACTCATTCAAAAGAGTTGCAGAATCAAAGTTTTGAAGGGCTACAGATTGCTCAAGCAATCGTGCAAGATGGAAGTCTTGACAAGCATTTACAAGAGTATTTAAATAGCTTTGTTGTGGTTAATTTTATACCTACATCAGAAAATTTAGCTAAATGGTTATGTCAGATAATTTCTCATAAAATGAAGCAATTAAATATAAAGGTTCATAGTGTCGAACTTTATGAAACGCCTAAATCAAAAAGTATATATTATAACAATCAATAACATCAGTTATAAAAACCTACCTTACGTATAATGTTTTCTATTTTTAGTCAAATTTATGTTTAGTGCGTAATATCAGTTATAATAGTTCAAAATATTAATTAATAAAAGTTTACCACTATGGATTCAGATAAAGAATTAGGTCTTAGAGTTAGAGAGCTTTTGATAAGCAAAAAGCTTGAAACACCATTAAGAGAAGGGTTTGAATTAAATAATTCTAACAAGATTGAAATAGAAAAAAATTTCGAAAGTATTTTATATAATCTTGGTTTGGATTTGGAAAATGATTCTCTAAAAAAATCACCTAAAAGAATAGCTGATATGTATATCAATGAGTTATTTAAAGGACTTGATTATAATAATTTCCCAAAATGCTCGGCTATAGAAAATAATGTAGAGTATAATGATATTGTAATAGAAAAAGATATTACAACTTCTTCAACTTGCGAACATCACTTTGTAATGATTGATGGTTTTACACATATTGGATATATTCCGAATAAAAAAATCATAGGATTATCAAAGTTTAATAGAATAACAGATTTTTTTGCAACACGACCACAAGTACAAGAACGATTAACTAGGCAAATCTTTGAAACTTTAAAGTATATTTTAGAGACAGAAGATGTAGCGGTAGTAATGGAAGCAAAACATAATTGTGTCAGAGCTCGTGGGATTAAAGATTATAATTCAACAACAATAACCTCAGCTATGGGAGGTGCATTTATGGATGATAGTGCATGTCGTAAAGAGTTTATGGATTTGGTTAGGAAATAGATATGAATGCAGTATTATCATTATCAGGAGGTTTAGATTCATCTACAGTATTGCTTGACCTTATAGATAAAGGTTACAATATAACATGTTTCACATTCAACTATGGTCAGAAACATTATCAAGAGATTCAAAAAGCTTGTAATCTTATTGAGTTTTTAAACTCAAAAGGGCATGAAATTTCTCATAAGGTTTTGGATATGTCTTTTATGCAGGATATTCTGTATTCTTCGCTTATAACAGGTAATTCAGAAGTGCCAGAAGGACGTTATGATGAAGCTAATATGCGTGATACAGTAGTGCCTAATCGTAACAAAGTCTTTGCCTCAATAATTCAAGCCGCTGCATTATCAATTTATGAAAAGACTAGAGTTAAAACAGTTATTGCTTTAGGTATTCATGCAGGAGACCATGCGGTATATCGAGATTGTACACCAGAGTTTAGGCAAAAGGATTATGATGCTTTTATTGAGGGTAATTATGATGCTGAAAATGTATCTTACTATACGCCATTTATAAATACCCCTAAAGATGAACTACTAGCTAAAGGTTTAGACATTTTAAATAAAATGGGTGTTGATTATAAAGATTATTATTATCATACGCTAACATCATATAAACCAATGGAAATAGATAGCGTAGTTTATAGTGATTATAAGTCAGCATCTTCTATCGAAAGGATAGAGTCTTTTGTGAAAAATAATGCTGTTGACCCAATTAAATATGCTGATGGACAAAAAGAAGTAAGCTGGGATTTCGTGAAAAAAGAAGTTTGTAAATAAATACTAATAGTTTTTAGTTACTCAATTCTTGGTCAATATACTTATCATTTTTAAGCCATAGATTGTTTAACCAGTTTTGAAATGTTTTTTTATCATTAGCATTATTAAAATAATCACCAAGAGGAACCTCTGCTATAGGGATAAAATCAACTTTGACTTTTATTTTCTTTGTTTTTCTTATCATGAAATCCCAAAGGGTTTGGTTAGGGTTCTCGTAGACAATAGTTGTATTTAGGATACCCGTCATTTTTCCTGATAAACTTTTGAGTATTACAGCTATTCCACCAGCTTTAGGTCTAAGTAGGTGAGAGTAATTACTCTTCTTAGCTTTTTGGTCTGTATAGCGTGTGCCTTCAACAAAATTTACAATTGTAGTAGGTCTATCAGACAGGCTTTGACAATATTCTTTTGTCATTTCAATATCTTTACCCTCTTTATCCGGATGTTTGGCGATATATTCCTTAGAGTATCTTTTCATTGCAGGAAATTCTAATGCCCAACATACAATGCCTATTAGTGGTACAAAAAACATCTGAAATTTCATGAAGAATTTTGGAAAAGCGATTTTTTTATGAAAAGCTAACATTAATATAAGAGTATCTAGCCAACTCTTATGATTACTAATAATTAAATATGAGTTTTTTCTTCTTAGTTCAGCATTTTGCTCAAACTCGATTTCAGTAGGTGAAAATAACTCTGTAACAAGTATTGCGAAGCTTACCCAAAAACTTGCTAACGCTTGTACAGCTGTTGTACAGTGGTACTTTACGCTCTTTATTGGAATGATGAGTTTTAAGACAGAAAAAAATATGACTGGTAGAAATACTATTGCTGAATTAATCAGCAAACATATAATTGAAAATAACCCATAATATGCGTATTTTAGAGCTTTTAGCATCTTTGTATAAGAAGTTTAATAAGATTCTACTACTATCTTAGCATATTGATAAGAGCACTAACAACACCATTAGTCCATCCAAAGCCATCTTGGACAATATATTCGCCTCCAGAAGCCTTAACTTCTAAATTGCAAATATCATATTTTTCGCGAATTTTACCTGTTTCACAATATTTTTTGTTGACAGTTTCTACAAAGTAAGAGGCAATTTTTTTAGCTAATTCATTATAGCCATAATTTTGAAGCCCAATGATTGTTTGCCATTGTAGTGGAGCCCAACCATTTGGAGAGTCCCATTGCTGAGATGTTTTATTAAGAGTAGTTATTAAACCGTGTTCAGTTAAAAAATCTCTTTCTACTATTTGAGCCACACCTTTAGCTTGCTCAGTTGTTGCAATGTTTAGAAATAGTGGTGTTACACCTGCTAAACTAACAATATTTGTTTGAGCATTAGTTTTCTTACTTACATCATAAAAGAAGTTTTTTTCTTGATTCCAAAATTTTGTTTGAATTATCTCTTTACGCAATAGGGCTAATTTGGAATATTTATCAGCTTTTGAGTTATTAGATATTTCTTTAAACCAAGTACTAAGAGAGTTTTCTAAGCCATATAAGTAACAGTTTAAATCAATTGGCAGTATATCGGTTGTTTGAATCGTATTAAAATTGTCAGTATCAGTAAACCATCTGCTACTAAAATCCCAACCTGATTCACAAGCTGCTCGAATGTTTCGGTAAAAGTCTTGCTTGTTAGCAATAGTTTGAGCATGTTCAATATCTTCTCGAAAAGATTCTGGCCTAGGAGTATCAAGTTCATCCCAATACCTATTTAGTCCATCAATATTTCTTTTTGTATTCATCCAGAAATTATATTCTTTTTCTAACGGTTCTAAATACTTTGAGATTGCAGATATTCCTAATTCTTTATAAAGTATTTCAACTATTAGATAAAAAAGAGGAGGCTGTGAGCGAGTTAGATAATACTTTCTATTAGCATTTGGAATAAAACCAATTTTATTTATTAAAAATGCAAAGTTATCAGCAATATTTTCAATAAGTTTTATTTGCCCATCGACCCTTAAACCTTCACATGTAAAGTAGCAATCCCAGTAATAAACTTCTCTAAACCTGCCTCCAGGTATTATATACGGTTTTGGCAATGGAATAAGAGAGCTAAGCTCATCATCTTTGTCAGAAGACAGAGATAAAAAGCTCCACATCTGTTTTATATAGTCTTCTAAAGACAGTTTTTCATTTTGGTTAAATGTTTTTTCTGCTACAGGAGGGTAGAAGTTTTCTTCGATAAAGTTTTTTAAATCAAAATCACTATTTTCTTTTAGCATTTTATAGTCTGCTAAAATTTCTTGAGGGTTTTTGTTGGGAGTCATATCCACAAAATATTTTGAATCATCAAAGCAAGGTTTTAGTTGAACAGCTTCAAATAACTCACCAGATAGTTGAATTAGGTTGTTTTCAATTTTCATATACTAGTCTTTTCCTCGTAATTTAGCATAAGGTGGTATTAATAATACCAGTAAAGCAATAGGTATTAATATGCAATAAAAAGCAGTTATCCCACCAAAATGAGCAAATATTTGACTAACGATTCTTGAGCCAATTGTTCCGCCTAGTGCTGAAGAAATTATAATTAATCCAGCCATAGCACTTTGCATATTTGTAGGTTGGCTACTTAAGATGCTTGAGCATAGCGTCGGATATATTGGGCCCATAAAAAACCCAACAAGAGGAAATAACAAGGCGATAAATATTCCTATTGATGAATCTTGAGTATTTGTTGGTACAAGTTTAGAAAGTTCAAGTGTGCAAACTATAAGGGTAGCACAGCTAACAAGACCTATAATTAAAACTTTTTTCCAGCTTGTTTTTTTCATTTGAATACCAAAAAACATTCTTCCAGCAGCAATACTTAATGCAAATAAGCTTGCCATCATCACACTAGTTGTTTCTGAAAGATGTAAAATATAGTTATTAAAAGTTGGTAGCCATGATTGTACGCCTTGTTCTATAAACACATAAAAGAAGGCACTAACTATAAATAAAAGTACAACAGGTAGCTTAATTAGATTAAGCATAGATAGTGTGTCGGCTATCGCACTTTGAGTTTTGTTTTTTTCTACAGATGATTCATCAAGCTTTGTGAATAACAGTAGTAAAAAAGCAATACCTGCTAGACTTGCTATTATCCAATAGGTGTTTAGCCAGTTGCCGAGATATATAAAAGCACTAAAAAATAAAAAGCTAAGTACAACACCCATCTGAAAGCTTCCTTCCAAGAAACTAACCAAACTAGCATGTTCTTGTGAGTTTTTTGTGATGATACCAACAGTTGAATATACCGAGACTTTTATAAGAGCAAATGCAACCCCAATCATTACAAACAAAAGTTTAGCAGCAATGAAAGTATTAAGTATAGGCATTGAAATACAGCCAAGTATTATAATAGCTAATCCAATAAGCATAGCTTTTTTATAACCAATTCTAGGAATAAATGAACATATTGCAAATGAGGTTGCTGCAATAGTAAGGTCTTTACAAGCTTCTAAAATACTAGCGTCGACTTCAGTTACACCATAGTGTTTCACAGATTGAAATATCACAATACCAACACTGTTTAACAAAATAGCACAAACAAAAAAGTTTAAAAAGAGAGATAGTTTTAATTGAAAAAAATTCATAAAGAACAAGGAAAAACATCGTATAGTTAGTTTAGGCTAACATAAAATCTTTGTCAAACTGGATGAATGTAAAACAGTTTTAACTTAGATTGAGTAAATTAGATAATCTTTTGTTTTGTAAGATTTTATATGAGAAAAATGATAGAAATTAAAGAAAGGACTTTTTGAATCCTTTGAGATGCTTTTTAGCAAGGCTCACCATTAAATACTTTTGAAATCATACCAGCAAATTCATAGTTATTGCTAGCATCATTTGTAATATCCCAAGTCATTGCACCGCCGTATTGAGCTTGACCATCTAGTGTTTTATAACTTTCACACATTGCTTTGTATGGCTGTGCCTCATCAGCTCCGTGGAATATTGTTGCTGCACCAGCTGCTGCTGCTGTAGCTGGTTGACCTGCTACAATCATAGTATTTGCTGGAGTTATTTTCTTTAAAGAGTAGAAGCTGTTTTCTATAAAACCAGCGCCAGTTTCATCATAACAACCTTCTGAACCTACTGCACACATATTTCCTTCTTTGTCTACGAAGTTACCGCCTGTGTTATATTCTTGGACAAACATGTAGTCAAACATACCAGCAGCTAAAGCTTTGTTATAAACTTGTTGTGTGCCTGTATTTACATATTCAAGATTACCGTTTACATTGTTGACTTGAGGTGCCGCTGTAATTATGATATTCGGCATTCTATCTCTAAGTTTTTCTATAAATGTAGCTATTGAGTCTTCGTTAACACCTTGAGGAACTTGCTCTAAATCGAAGTCAATACCATCAAAACCATAAGTTTTTAGAAATTCTACAGTTTTATCAGCAAGGACATCATAGTCTGCATTAGTACCTGGGTTAAATGTGTTGTTTTCACCACCTACAGAAGCTATAGCATATTTTAAATTGTTTTTAGCTTTAGCAACTGCAACATCACTTTTGATATCTTCAATAATACTTGGGTCGCTAGCAGGAGTATTCCAACCACCGTAAGCTAAGAAATGATCGTCTGTAAATTGAACTGGTCCGCTATCTATCTTAATAAATGCAGCTATTGCAACATTATAGCCTTGATCTGCTGCTTGAGATATAGTTGGGTTTACTGAACCCCAGCTTACAGGCATATATCCAGCAAAAACTAAGTCATTTTGTTTATATGTCATAGTAGATGTGCTAGCTTTACCATCTTTGACAGTAATAGGGTTTGCAGAATATTTTATATCATTAACTTCATAACCATCAGCTAATAAGGTATATTCTCCAACAGAAGGGACAGTAATAGCGTTAGATCCTTCCTTAACTGCTTGAGTATCTTCAAAGCCATTATCGTTTCTAATAGTTATATAAAGTTGAGTTCTTGGCTTTGCATCTGCAGGGACTTTCAAATCAAGATTTATAGTTGTAGCAGGAATTTCTTCTTTAGTGAAAGAAATATTTAGCTGAACATCTTTAGTTTCCTCAGTAACTTCAATAGGGTTTGGAGTTATCTTACTAGCAATATATTGGCTTTGACCATCTTTACTAGCGATACTTGCGACTTTAACTTCATGAGAACCCGCTGAAAGAGGAATAGCTTCTGGTGAATTTGGGTTAACAGTGTATTCTTTACCATCTATAGTGATTGGGAATGAGTCAATATCAGTTGGTAAGCCAGATACTGTAACATTTGCGCTAGCAGTACTTTGTTCGCTACATAAGGTCCAGAAATCACTTGTGCCAGGAGTGTCAGAAGTCCACCATTTTTGGTTTTCCCAGATTTGATCATTGTATTTTACAAAATCACCATTAACATACCCAGAAGATTTATCTGCTGTCCACTCAGAAACATTGTCAGGAATAGCATCACACTTTCCTGGTTCAGGAGTAGGCCCAGGTTTTGCTCCTTGAGAGTATTCTAAAGAGATATTTGCGCTGTTTTCATCAATAGTAACAGTATTTGGAGATACACTTCCTTCAGCACCATTTACTTTAATTGAGTAAGTAGTACCACCATCAGCATACTCTAAATCTACTTTACCATCTACTATTTTATGTGAGTTACCTCTAGGATCCACAAGCTCTATAGTAGCACCTGTAGGTAAATCATCACCAGTTATAGATACTGAAGATGTGATTTTGTGATCAGTTGGAGTAGGTGTAGGACCGTCACCAACTTTTTCCCATGCAGTAGTCCAAGCCCACTCATTTGCAGCTACACCTGGCTCATAAGCAGTATTGCCACCAGAGCACCATCCAGCAACAAGACATTTAAATTTATCACCATGATTAGTTACGACATCACCTTGGCTATATGAGCCATCTACTTTCCATTGACCTTTATCGGCACTAATACCCATACTAATACTAGTAAGCATAATTCCAGTAATTAAAGTTTTTTTGTAGTTCATGATTAGATCCTTTTTTCAGATTATTTGTTTCTTGTTTTCTTAACAGGGCTAAGATTAACATCGTATATGAAAATCTAAAATATCGAAAAATTGACAAGTCTATGCAAATTTTAACAAGGGAGTTATGTTAAAAAAATAAATATCTAATAATGCTAGACTGAGTCCTTCTTGGTAATCTATGTATCTATAGCTATAATGCTAGATAGATAAAGGTTTTTTAGGAGATTTTACTTATGTCTAAACTTATAAAAGCATTTAAGAGTGTTGAAAAAGAATTCTCAGGTCATAAATTAAAACCAGAAATATCAAACTTGCCAAAGTGGTTTAATTCACAAATTGTTAGAGTAGGTCCTGCTAAATTTGAATATGGTAATATAAATCTTAATCACTGGTTTGATGGTTTAGCTATGCTGTATGGCTTTGATAAAATTGGCTCAGACATTTATTTTACTAATAAATTTTTAAGATCAGAGCAATATAAATCATCATTACGAGGCAAAATGTCTCATGATGAATTTGGTACAAGAGTATCGTCAAAACTAAGTAGATTATCTTCTATGATTAAATCAATAACTGGGGTAAAAGTTGAGAAGCCTAGTTGTAATGTTAATATTTTATCTATAAAGAATAAACTTTTGGCAACAACGGAAGTAACTAGTATGATTGAGTTTGATCGCACTAGTTTAGATACTGTGGGTGAATTTGTTTTTAATGACGATTTGAAAGGACAGTTTTCTTGTGCTCACCCACAAGTTGATCCAAAGACCGGAGAGCAGTTTAATTTTGTAGTAAATATTTCAAAAGAGTGTAAATATACTATTTATAAAACTTCTGAAGGAAGTGATAGAAGGGAGGAGCTATATTCATTCTCTAACGCTGAGTTTATATATAACCATAGTTTATTTTTAACAACTAACTATCTAATTATCCATTTGGGTCCGTTAAGAGCTAAGCCGATGGATTTTTTAACAAAACCTATTTCAGAAGTAATAAAATTAGATAAGGAAGCAGACTCTAAAATCTTAGTTCTTAATAGAAATACTTTAAAAGTAAATATCATTGAGTCACCAAGTTTTTTATATTTACATAGTATCAATGCTTTTGAAAAGAATAATAAAATACATCTTGATTTTGTTGAGTATACTAATTGTGATGTTGCACCTTATCAAAAGCTTTATTTTGACAATATTAGAAATGAAGATTGTTTGTTATCAACACAAATCTCAAGAATTACTATAGATCTTGAGGGGTATACACTAACTAGAGATATTTTAATTAACAAAAATGTAGAGTTTCCTAGAATAAATGAAAGCTTTAGTGGTAAAGAGTACCGGTATGTTTACCTTTCTAATAAAAATGATTCCATGCTTTACAATAGCATTATTAAAGTTGATGTTGAATCTAAAAAGGTTATTGAGCAAAAGTTTGGAGAGAATTTTGTTTCTGAACCTATTTTAATTGCTAATCCAACTGCCACTACTGAAGATGATGGTTTAGTTTTTGTGAATATTATAGATGTTGATAAAAAGTTGAGTTTTATTGTTTACTTAGATGCTAAGGACTTAGAGATAGTTTACAAAGCATACTTGCCAATACAAATTCCATTAGCATTACATGGTGTGAGTCTTCAAAATAACTAAATATAAACAGATAGGTCTAGAGTTAAGGTATTCATATGCTCATCATTATAAAGCCTTTGGTATGAATATTCTGGACCAAATAAAACATTGTCATCAAAATAAGCTCTTTGGGCTGATGCAATAAACTGTCTTTTAATTCCTGAAATTGTCTGACCAAATGTTGGCGAGGCATTAGATAGTGGCATAGGAACCTGGGCTGCATTATATGATTCACCATAAGTGATGTTAAAGTTTGTGTTTCTACCACCAAGGTTTAAAGCATAGGCAAGACCAGTATACCAAGCTCCGGTGTTTACATTATTACCATCACCATTAAAATCCTCTTTATGAGTTGTTGCTGACCAACCTCCTTGAAGTTGCCATATTCCACCAAGCATTGCGTAGGATATGTTTCCATCAAAATTTAATACACCAACATTGTCATTTTCACGATCAATATTTTGTAAGAAATTTTGAATTCCTCCATTACCAGCTCCCGCGATATTGTATACATAACCAATATTGAAACCGGCAGATAAATTTTCTGAGAAGGTATCAGCATAAAAAAGAGCTGTTGAGAAATTTGCTCGTTTATCATCCGACCCAAATACTGAAATATTTGCGTTAAATGTTTCGTCTTTATAGTTAAAAGAAACATTTGTGACTTTATCTGGAGATAAAAATTCATCAATAATACCACTAGTCCATGGACCACCACCACCATAAACACCTACAGAAAGCTTGCTACGACCAGCAGTTACAAAAAATGGAGAGGTATCAAGATTACCAAACATTACAAAAGCATTACCTAGTCCAAATGATCCTGTCTCATCAGTATCAAAGTCAAATTGAGCGGTTACATAGTGCCCTAAGTTTGATAGGAAATATAGTTTTGAATTTGTAAGGTAAATATTTTGTCCATTCGATGGAAAGTTAGACATACCATTAGCTCGACTTATTTCAGATCCAAACCAAGCTTGAGCATCTGCTTCTATATAACCGCCAAAAAAGATGGAATAATCATCAAATCTTTCACGTTGTCCAAGTAGAGTCGATGCAAATAAGTTACTTGAGATCATTCCTATTGGGATTGTGTTATTTCCTGAATAAGAACCTAAATATGTAACTTCACCTTTGGTTGTGATTGCTGCAGTACCATTAACATCAATACCTGGACCACCATTTGCACTTAGAGCATTCTTATTGTTATTAAAATCATCTTCAATACTACTGTTCTCAGTTATATTTGATGCAATATCTTGAGAGGTGGCATTGCGGATCTGATTGGTTTCTAGATCAAGATAGTTTTTACCTTCAGGAATGTAATTGTTTACTTTACTGTTATAGGTTGCAAATTGCTGATTATTTTTTGGCTTATTTTGGGTGTTGGTCTCTTTATTTACTTCTTCTTTTAGTTCATTTACTTGTTTTAATAAATCTCTGATTTTTTGCGTGTCAGCAGCTGTTAGTTTTGAGCTTGATGAATCAGTTTTATCATTTATTTTTTTTGTACCAGCAATAGATATTTCCGTATTTAATAAGATAAATATTAGAGAAAATACTTTTACTAGTCTCATTTTTAGAACCAAACCTTATAAATATAAACTTTATTTAATTAATTTAATATTGTTATAAACAAGCTACGAGTAGAAAATAACTTGCTAATACTAGCATAAGCGAGCATATCATTACAATATTAAAAAAATGATAAGAGTTGTTAAAATTCGACAGTTGGTTCTATTTACATTTTACGAATGTATTCAGCAGCATTATCGTCTAAAGAGATCATACCAGTGTTTGCATCAAAGTAGATAAGCTCAGCATATCTTGCCCAGTCTACGAATGTATCAAATATTCTTTCTGCTTCATCCGATGAGAAATAATCATCTAATTCTGCTAAAAATCTTGCTTTTGGAGCTTCATGAGATGCTCTTTCATTAAGGACTTTAACTACATGGCTTGCTAGTGGAATATATTTTAAAAACAATCTACCAAAGATAAATTTACGGTCATCAATATTTGAATCAATAAATTTACGACCCATAGCAGTCATTTTAATGTCACCTTCGGAAACCTCGGCAAAGCGAAGTACAGATAGTATCTCAATGATTGGGAATAGATGATCAATGTTTAGGTGTAACTCATCTGCAAGTTGAGGTAAATCAATAGCGTCAACATCTTTAATATCTGACATTTCATCGAGTAAACCATTCATTTCTGAAATATCAACATCTGGTAGGCGATAGCCAATCGTCATTGCTGATTTTTTGTTCATTCTTTCAGTAAGTTCTTTTGTCTGAGCCGTTGTCATCAAACGATAAACTTCATCAACTAAATCTGCAACTACGGGGTCTTGAGACGTTCTAGGGTGTGGAATGTCTATTTTTAACTCACCACGAATAAACCCAGGGTTGCTACCAAAAATAATAATTCTATCAGCAGTTAAAACAGCCTCTTCAATACTATGAGTCACATAAAGAATACCTTTCATTGCATCGTTGTTTTCCCAAAGCTCAAGTAAGTCTTCACGTAGGTTTTCAGCTGTTAGAATGTCTAAAGCTGAAAATGGTTCATCCATTAATAAAACATCTGGTTCTAAAACTAAAGCTCTAGCAAAACCAACTCTTTGTTTCATGCCACCAGAAAGCTCTTTAGGGTAAGCATTTTCGAAACCATCAAGTCCAACCATGTCGATAGCTTTTAATGCTCGTTCACGGCGTTCAGTTGTATTTATATTTCTTGCTTCTAATCCTAGTTCAACATTTTGCATAACAGTTAACCATGGCATCAAAGCAAAGCTTTGAAATACCATCGAAATATCAGGAACTGGAGCTGATACTTTTTTACCTCGATATAGTACTTCGCCTGTGGTTGGATTCATAAGGCCTGCAATTATTCGTAACAGTGTTGATTTTCCTGATCCTGATTTACCAAGTAGTGCAACAATCTCACCTTCATGAAGAGTAAAGTCAATATTGTCTAAAACTTTTAATGGTTGATCACCCTTTATTGAAAAGCTTTTGCTAACTTTTTCTACAGTAAATATTTTATTATCCATTTTTAAAAATTCTCCTATGCTTACATATTCATACTGAAGCGGTTTTCAGCATAGTTATATAGTCGACGCCAAAAAAGTTTATTTGAAGCTACTACTAAAACGCACATAACGATAACGCCAAGTAAGACGTTTGCAGTATGATCTCCTTGGATGTTAGTGTTATCTGTTATGTATGCACCTAATCCTGACGCTTGAATTATAGAGTTTTTACCCCAATTAATATATTCACAAACGATACTAGCATTCCAAGCACCACCAGCAGCAGTAATTGCACCAGTTACATAGTATGGCATTACAGCTGGGAATAAGAATTTTTTCCATTTTGTGAAACCTTTTAGCTGCATATTACTCGCCGCAAGCTTTAGCTCATCTGGAATTGCTGAAGCACCGGCAATCACATTGAATAATATATACCACTGAGTACCTAGAGCCATTAGCACAATACACCATATGTTAAAGTTTAGGTCAAAGGTAATTACCAAAGTACCAAAGACACCATATAAAACATTGACTGGGAAAGCTGCAGCCATCTGAGCATAGGGTTGTACTTTTTGGGCAATCCTCGGACGCATACCAATCCAGACGCCAATTGGAACCCATATTATAGATGTTATAACTATCAGTACTACTACGCGTAATCCAGTTGCTAAGCCATAACCGAAAACTTCGATTGTTTGAGTAATGCCAATATCGCTATTGCCACCAAAAACTGTTTGGTATGCAAAATAACACAAGGCAAATAATACAAGGCTTGTTATTGTGTACCATAAAATTTGATTCAATATAGTTTCTTTTTTTTCAGCTTTATGGTGCTTTTTCTGATTGAAAGCTCTAGATAAATCTTTTTTTAGAAATTTAATGTTGACGATATTACTCGTGGTTTTAGAAAAAAATGTTGTGAAAAACTTAACTGCAGCTGATTTTTGTAAAACTTTTAAGAACCAAGATTCTGTATAAACTTCAGATTGATTTTCTCCAAGAGTGAACTTTTCAGACCACGCAACCAACGGTCTAAATAAAAGCTGGTCATATAGTACAATGGTTACAAGCATCATTACGATTGCAGCTCCAACAGCACCAAAATCACGAGCGTTATTGGCAGCATCTATAAATGAACCAATACCTGGTAGATTGATTGGTATAGATTGCGATGCACTGAAGTTTACAACAATAGTTTCTGATGCAACTACCATGAACCAACAAGCAGACATAGACATCATTGTATTCCATACCAAGCCAGGCATTGAAAAAGGTACTTCTAATTTCCAGAATCTTTGCCATGCAGAAAGCTGATACATATCGGCAGCTTCGCGAAGTTCTTTAGGTACTGTTTTAAGGGACTGATAAAAACTTAAGATCATATTCCAAACTTGTGCTGTAATAATTCCAAAGATAACAGCAGATTGAGCACCCCATAATGATGTAGGGAACAACACTAAAAAACCTGTAATTGTAATAGCAAAAAAGCCTAAAATCGGAATTGATTGTAAAATATCTACAGCTGGGATAATTATATTTTCAGCTCGTTTGCTTTTAGCTGCTAATGCACCAAATATAAAAGTTATGAGTAAAGAAAACCCTAAGCCTATAAACATTCGTATCGTTGTTTCTGCAGTGTAATATGGCAGGAGCCATATATCTAAAGCAATAGCTGAATGTTTTTGAACACTCACTTGGTTTGTATAATCAACAGTACCACCTAAACCAGATGTCGACCATACAAATAAACAGAGTATAAGAAGTATTACTGATAATGCCAATATATCCCACTTTGTACGTGAGATTCTTGATGACATATTTGCGTTATATAGCCTTTTCATATGTCAAATCACCTTTATTTAATTCTATGACGCACTAAGTATATGTTATTTGTAATGTTTTTTGTATTATTAATTTATATCCTTTTTTATGGTAAAATTCTCTATTATCTTATTGTAGCAAAATCTTAAGCATATGAAAAAAGAGCAAAAAATCATCCGTGTTAAGCCAAATGAAAGAGTTTCTTGTCCAACAAAGTTTCACGAAAATTGGAACCTACACCCAAGAGTATTTATAGATTTAAAA
Source organism: Francisella adeliensis (assembly GCF_003290445.1). Lineage (NCBI taxonomy): Bacteria > Pseudomonadati > Pseudomonadota > Gammaproteobacteria > Thiotrichales > Francisellaceae > Francisella > Francisella adeliensis. The sequence goes on from NZ_CP021781.1 coordinate 185,875, forward strand.
GATAAAAAAATAAATACATGTCCTTATTGTGGTACAACATTTAAAGTTGAAAATTAATATTTATTATATTTGTTTTTTAGGGTATATGATGGGGTTTGGTTATGTTAGAATATAGTGGAAATTGTTTTTAGAAGGAAGTTGATAGCGTGATAGCGATTTAATGACTAACTATTTATTTAAACCTAAAACTTGGGGTGTATGGTTGGTCATTGGTATTATGTACTTTGGCTCAAAACTCCCCATTTTTTTTCAAAAAGGTATCGTTTTGACCTTGGGTTTTATTATTAAGCCTTTTTTACGCAGTCGAAACAATATAGCTAAAGAAAATCTTAAGATAGCGTACCCTGAAAAATCTGATGATGAAATCGACCTTCTTGTAAGTAAAAGTTATCGCTCTATGGTTTTGTCTGGTCTTGAAACTACAGCTGCGTGGTTTATGACTAAAAAGAGATTTAAAAAAATAGATTTTGAGTGGGAAGAGGGTTCTTTAAAGCTTTTTAAAAAATACCATGATAACCCTGAAACAAATTTTATTGCCTTAGGTTTTCATTTTCATTGTATTGAAATTATCGGTAGGTACATTGGAGAAGAGTTTCCCCCTTTTACAGTTATGTACCAGAAAAATAGTAATGAATTAATAGAAGAACTAATAAAAAAATATCGTGAAAAAAATTTATATAAGTGTCTGGATAGCAAAAACTTCATATCTGTAATAAAAAGCCTTAAAAAAGGTTATTCGATGTGGTACGCTCCAGATCAGGATTTTGGACTTGAAAGCTCTGGCTATGAAAACTCTGTTTTTGCTCCATTTTTTGGGGAAATGTGCTCAACTTTAACAGTTACCCCATGGCTAGCAGAAAAAACTAAAGCCTCAGTTTTGCCTGTTTATTATGTGCGTGAAAAATGCTTGAAGAAATATAAGATAGTTTTTGGTGAGCCTTTAGAATTTACTGGGGATGTTTATCATGATGCTAAAATTACAAATGATTTTTTAGAATCAGCAGTGAGAAAATATCCAGAGCAGTATTTATGGCAACATCGTCGTTTTAGGACTAGACCAAATGGTGAGCCACAAATTTACTAAAAAGGTTATATATGCAAAATAAGAAAGGTTTTTCATTAGTTGAACTTATGGTTGTTATAGCTATTATTGCGATTTTAGCTAGTGTAGGTATACCTATGTATAATAACTACACTTTAAGAAGCCATCGTAGTGAAGCACAGGCTGAGCTGTTATCGGCAGCAAATGCGGCGGATAGTTTTGAGATTCGTAATGGCGAGTTTCCATCAGGTAGTGATATAACTAGTTTCTGGAGATCTGCGACTACTCAAAATGGGTTTTACACACTTTCGTATTGTGGTGGAGGTGATGCAGCATGTCCAAATATTGATTATGAAATTACAGCAACAGCAATAGGCAGTCAAGCAGCAGACACCGTGTGCAGTGAAATGAGGCTAGAAGTCCATGGAGCTGTTACGAATAAAACTCCAAATAGTGGAAGCTCAATGTGTTGGTCTCGAGGATAATTAAGAGGAAAATAATATGGCTAATTATAGTACAAATGAATTTAAAGGTGGTTTGAAAATACTTATTGATGGTAACCCTTGTGTTATTGTTGAAAATGAGTTTGTAAAACCAGGTAAAGGTCAAGCATTTAATCGTGTTAAGATTAAAAACTTGATAAATGGAAGGGTTGTTGAGAAGACATTTAAGTCAGGTGAGTCTGTTGAAGCTGCTGATGTGGAAGAGCTTTCTGCTACTTATTCGTATTTTGATGGAGATAGCCATGTATTTATGCACCCAGAGACTTTTGAGCAGTACATGGTTTCTGAAGAAGCTTTAGGCGATACTAAGAAGTGGCTTAAAGACCAAGACGAGTATGAGATAACTCTTTTTAATAGTTTACCTATTTCGGTGACAGCTCCAAATTTTGTTAACCTTGAGATTGTAGAGACAGACCCAGGTTTAAAAGGTGATACTGCTGGTACAGGTGGTAAGCCTGCTACCTTATCTACAGGTGCTGTTGTAAGAGTTCCATTGTTTATTCAAATCGGTGAAATAATCAAAGTAGATACTCGTAACTCTACTTATACTTCAAGAGTTAAGGGTTGATCATGCAATCTAAAGATAATTTAGTTTGGCTTGATCTTGAGATGACAGGACTTGATGTTGAAAAATGTAAAATCATTGAAATTGCCGCTATCATTACAGATAAAAATTTGAATGTAATTGCAGAAGCAGAGCCAATAGCTATTCATCAGTCTGATGAAATTATGGGAAGTATGGATGAATGGTGTACTACAACTCATGCTCAAACAGGCCTTACTCAAAGGGTTAAAGAGAGTAGCTTTACTGCAGAGCAAGCAGAAGAAGAAATAGTTTCTTTTATTAGAAAACATGTTCCTTATAAGGTATCGCCATTATGCGGTAATTCTATCTGGCAAGATAGAAGGTTCTTAAGTAAATATATGTCAAAAATTGATGACTATTGCCACTATCGAGTTCTAGATGTAACTAGCATTAAGCTACTCAATGATTATTGGGGAGGTAAAGAAAGCTATCATAAGCAAAATACTCATAAAGCTTTGGATGATATCCGTGAATCAATCGGAGAGTTGAAGTTTTATAGGAATAAAATGTTTAAAATATAAGTGAACCTTAGTTTGAAACATTTATTCTCTTACTATTCGTGTTTTTCTGTTTTGGAGCTGAAAGTGTTGGATTGTATGACAATTATGGGCATAAGAATCCGGTGATGAAAGTATATTTTTTAGGCGCTTAATGAGCTTACCTCTTGTTATCTTTAGTAGATTTCTTTAAGATTTAGCTATATTAATTACATTCTCTAGTTCATTGTGTCAATTTTGCTAAATAGGAAATCCATTGAGCAAAGTGCTGAAATGGTGACAGAAAGCTTTCAAGAAGAAAATCAAGCGATATTTACAAAAGGATCAGTTACTAGGCATGTCATAATTATGTCATTAACATCGTCTATAGGACTTATAGCCATTTTCATTGTCGATTTACTAGATATGTTTTTTTTGAGTATACTAGGCGAAGTTGAATTGGCATCTGCTGTAGGCTATGCTGGAACTATATCATTTTTCACGACATCTATAGGGATTGGGATTAGTATAGCTATGGGAGCTTTAATATCTCGTTCAGTAGGAGAAGGTAAAAAAAATCAAGCTAATTGTTACTTAATTAATATTTATCTTATAGCATTGATAATAACAGTGCCCATCGCCATTATAGTCTGGTTATATATCCCAGATCTGTTGATGCTTATCGGTGCTAAAGAAAGAACGTTAGAATTAGCTACACAATACTTAAAGATACTCATACCATCTTTTCCGATTTTGGTTCTTGGAATAGCATCAGGGGCAGCATTAAGAGCATTTGGAGATGCAAAGTTTTCAATGTATTCAACTCTTGCAGGAGGGTTGGTTAATGCTATATTGGATCCTATTTTTATATTTTTACTCGCAATGAATGTAGAAGGTGCTGCAGTAGCATCTGTTTTTGCTAGAGTTACGATACTACTAGTAGCCTTTTTTGCATTAGTAATTAAGTATAAGGTTTCTTTAGTTTTTTACTGGAAAGGTTTTAAAGACTCATTATACCCTATACTTAAAGTAGCTTTCCCAGCAATATTAACTAATATGACCACACCCATAGGTACAGCATACACTATTGCTGAAATGTCAAAATTTGGGGATTCTGCAGTTGCAGGTATGTCTGTTATAGGAAGGTTATCACCAGTTGCTTTTGCTATAGTATTTGCAGTTTCAGGAGCAATAGGATCTATTATAGGTCAAAATTTAGGGGCAAAAAACATTAATAGAGTAAAAAAAACTTTAACTAGCTCTCTTTGGTTTGTTTGTATCGTTGTGCTAATTGTATCTATTGTATTGATGAGTATTAATGGCTATCTTGTATATATGTTTCAGCTTGATAGTGAAGCTGCCCAACTTATGTATGTATTTAGTCATTTTATTGCTATTAGCTATATTTTTGTTGGTGCGGGATTTATTGCAAATGCTGCATTTAATAACTTGGGGAAACCCTTGTATTCATTTGTAGTTAATATGTTGAAGGCTACTGTTTTTACTATGCCTTTTGTTTATTTTGGAGGGCAAAATTATGGAGCTGAAGGTATATTGGTAGGGCAGGGTATTGGGTCGTTAATTATCGGGTTGGTTGCTTATATTTTTGCGCATAGATATGTATATACATTAAAGAAGTAATTAATTTGGCCTTTAATTAAACTGTCTTGCTAATGTTTCTTTATGTTTTTTATAGAGTTATTTTTGTTTGTAGATTCGTTTTGCATAAGTTTAGTAAGAAAATCGTTGTTAGCAGTAACTTGACTTACATAGTTTTTATCCTCACCGTTTTTCAACCATGCTTCTTTCATTGTTTTTAGGGAGCTTTCATCATGTTTCTTAAAAGCAGTAATCTTTAGCTCTGCTACCTGCCTATTTTCTCCCAATGCTATCAAGGCTTCTATTGCAGCAATATTTGCTGATTCAAAAGTTTCTCTAATAGTATAGTTTGCTCCTGCATTCTCAAGTTCATAAACATGGTGTCTATCTTTTGCTCTGGCTATAATTATTAGATCCTTACGATGTCTACGTAGCATGGATACAAGCTCTATCTGACTACTACGATCATCAATGGTTGCAATAAAAACATCAGTTGTTAAGATGCCTGCAGACATTAAAAGCTCAGGGTTTAATGCATTTCCATAGTAAGCAACAGCCCCATATTTGCGGAATGTTTCTACGGTGTTGGCATCTGAATCAAGAATAACAGGGTTGTATTTGTTTGATACTAATACTCGGGCAATTATTTGCCCAAATCTACCTGCACCAGCAATGATTATTCTGCTTGAGTGGTTAATACTATCTGTTTCATTATTATTTTTATTTTGATAAATGGGCATTATAATTTTTTCATATGCTAAGAATAGTAAAGGAGTTAAGAGCATGGAAATAATTACGATTAGAATTATTATTTTTATAGTATAGGGAGCAATTAGCGAGAGAGTTAGTGTAAACCCTAGTAGTACAAAAGCAAATTCACTTCCTTGAGCTAGAGATAGACTAAATAACCAGAAGTCAGATTTTTTTAGCTTATATATTTTTGCTAGAATCATTAATGTAATTATTTTAATGGAAACAAGTAGAATAGTTCCTAAGAGGATATATTCCCAATTATTTAGTAGTAAAACAAAGTTAATACTTGCTCCAATTGAAATAAAAAATATGCCCATTAAAAGGCCTTTAAAGGGTAATATTTGGCTTTCGATCTCGTGGCGATATTCATTTTCTGATAAAATCACACCAGCAACGAAGGCGCCTAAAGCAGCAGATAGCCCTAAACTTTCCATTAGAAGAGAAACACTGATAACTAAAAGTAAAACTAAAGCTGTAAAAATCTCAGCTAACCTAGTTTTAGCTATATAGCTAAATATATATCTTAGAATAAATTTGCCAATAATAATCATTAATAAAATAGTGCTAAGAATTATTATTGCTTGAGCAACTCCTGGAAGGTTAGTTATAAAGTTTTGGTGTTGATTGGCGCTTATCGAATCAGTAGTACGTTGAATAACAAGTAAAGGTAGTATCGCAAATATTGGGATAACAGCGATGTCTTGACTAATAAGTACAGATAGTATTGATTGACCAGCTTTAGTACTCATTTGGTTTGCTTCTTGTGTACTTTGTAGGACTATAGCTGTTGAAGAAAGAGATAGAATCAATCCTATAGCAATAGAGACATTCCATGTGAAGTTAAATATTAGTGCAGCAGTTAAACTTAAGAGTGTTGTAGTTAAAAATACTTGTAATCCTCCCAATCCAATTAATTGGTAGCGCATGTGCCAAATATCTTTAGGTTTTAGTTCTAAGCCAATAAGGAACATCATCATGACAACACCAAATTCAGAGAAATGCTGAATTGGTTCAATTTCAGCATCAATTAATCCAAATAATGGACCTAATAATATTCCAGCAATTAGATATCCTAAAACTGAACCTAGTTTAAGCTGTTTAGCTATTGGTACTATGATGACAGCAAACAGTAAGAAAAGTGCTGCTTGGGTTAATGTTGACATAAGCTTACTCATTGTTTTTGCTTTTTATATTTAAAAGCAAGTAATTAAAGTGTTCTTATACTATACTAAATATTGCATGCGAAAAAAAATAATTTGAATTCTATGATGATAACTTTAAGTGTAATAGTTGATGTGAAGTTATGAAAAAAACATCTGATCAACTGTACTTATATCGTATAGTTCTGATATAATTGTGATAATCAATATCATTTCCTGAATATATACGAGAGTTACTTATGAAATATGCTCTAGTTGGTAATCCTAACTGTGGAAAAACAACAATTTTTAATGCACTTACTGGCTTAAACCAGAAGGTTGGCAATTGGTCTGGTGTAACTGTAGATAAAAAAGTTGGTTCTTTTGAATCTAACAAGCAGAAAGTTGAAATAGTTGATATTCCAGGAATTTATTCATTAGCTGTATCTGATGAAAGCTCTATAGATGAGCAAATAGCTTATTCATACATAATCAACGATAAACCTAATGCAATTATAAATGTACTTGATGCTTCAAACTTAAATAGAAGTTTATACCTTACAATGCAGTTAATTGAGCTAGGACTACCGGTTATTCTAGTAGTGAATATGATTGATGTTGCAAATAAAAAGGGTGCAATTATTCATTATGATAAGCTTGAAAAAATGCTTGGTTGTAAAGTTTTACCTGTTATCGGATCAAAGGGTGTTGGTATAAAAGAGTTAAAGACTCTACTAGCAGAGCCTCAACAAGAATCGTTATTTGATTTAGCTAAGTATTATCCCGAGCAGGTTTTTGATATTCAGAAACTAATTTCAGATTTCAGAGGCCGTGATTTAGGAAGTCTTTGGTTAGCAATGGAGTTTAGTGATAATCATAAAGTTCAATTATCAAGAGAAATATCAAAAGAAGAATTTGATAGGCTTGAGTCTTTATCACAAGAACTATCAGTTACTGAAGTTGGTAAGGTTCGCCACAAAACAGTAAAAGATATTTTAAATGAAGTAGTTGAGTATAAAAAAGTATCTAAATTTAATTTTACTGAAATACTGGATGCTATATGTATGAATAAGTATCTAGGTGTACCAATATTTTTATTTATCATGTACTTGATGTTTTTGTTTTCGATTACACTTGGTGGTGCAGTACAGCCTTTGTTTGATGATTTATCTCACTCAATATTTGTAGATGGTTTCGCTTACTATGCTAACATGGCAGGGTTGCCCGTAGAGGTGTCTGGGATTTTAGCAAATGGTTTAGGTACCGGTTTAAATACTGTTTTGGCATTTATTCCACAGATAGGCTTCTTATTTATATTTCTATCAGTTCTTGAAGATTCGGGATATATGTCTCGAGCTGCTTTTGTAATGGATAGGTTTATGCAATCAATCGGACTTTCAGGAAAAGCTTTCGTACCTCTTATTGTAGGTTTTGGGTGTAATGTTGCATCTATAATGGCAGCTAGAACTTTAGAGACTCGTAAAGATAGATTGATGACACTAATGATGTCGCCGTTTATGTCTTGCGGGGCTAGGCTCGCTATATTTTCTGTATTTGCTAGTGCATTCTTTCCACAAAATGGTGCGACTGTAATATTTTTGCTGTATCTGGCTGGAATAGTAGGTGCTATAGTTACAGGTTATGTTATTAAGTTTACTTTTTTAAAAGGCGATACGGCCCCATTCATATTAGATATTCCAAACTATCATATGCCTTCATTTAAAACAGTGATGATATATAGCTGGAATAGGCTTAAATCGTTTTTAATCCGCGCAGGAAAGGTGATTGTGCCAGTAGCTATAATTGTGGGCAGTTTAAATAGTATAACAGTTGGTAATAAAACCACCGCTTTAGAGTATGCAGGTAAGACTATTACTCCTGTTTTGAATCCTATGGGTATTAACAATGATAACTGGCCTGCGACTGTAGGTCTTATAACCGGGACCTTAGCTAAAGAGGTTGTCGTTGGAACACTTAATACTATTTATACGCAAGATGATAGTGATGGTATACCTACAAGTTTTAGTTTGATAAATAGTGTGAAAGAAGCCTGGGATACTACGATTGATAATGTTAAAGGAATAGATGTTGCTGTTCTTTTAAACCCTGTAAAAGCTAGTGAAGCTGATGCTAGTATGGATAAAGGTGCCATGGGTAATATGGTAACTAAATTTGGTTCTGTGTCTGCTGCCTTTGCATATTTGCTTTTTGTACTGCTTTATATTCCATGTATATCTGTAGTTGGTGCAATGGTTAGGGAGTCAACGCGTGGCTGGGCAATATTATCCGTACTTTGGAGTGTTTCCATAGCTTATGTATGTGCTGTGATAGCCTATCAGTTAGCGAATATATTTACTAACCCTGTTACAGCTATTGTAACCATAGCTTTTGCTATGGCTTATATGCTAGGTATTGTTTTTATAATGAAATATTTATCTACAAAAATAAATTTTGTTGCTAATCTTACTGGCTGTTCTAGCTGTAGTGCAAAAGGTTAATAAAAATATAAAAAATATTTATTTCCTCTCTAAAAATATGTTACTATCAAAATTAGGTGCACTCGAGAGTGTATCGTAATCAATTGAATTTAAAATAAAAAACTTGAGAGGAGTTTTTATGTCAAAGTTTGTCTATGCCTTTAGTGAAGGCAATAAGTCTATGCGTGATTTGTTAGGTGGTAAAGGAGCTAATCTTAGTGAGATGCTAAATAGTGGACTACCTGTACCAGATGGTTTTACAGTAACTACAGAAGCTTGCTTGAAATACTATGATGATCGTCAAAAATTAGGTAAAGATGTTAGAAAGCAAATATTTGATCATGTTTCAACGCTAGAGCAAAAGACAGGCAAAACATTTGGTAGTGGTAAAAATCCATTATTAGTATCTGTGCGATCTGGGGCTAGAGTTTCTATGCCTGGTATGATGGACACAGTACTAAACCTTGGTTTAAATGATAATGTTGCTAAATCAATGGTTGATAAGACAAATAACCCTCAGTTTGTTTATGATAGTTATAGAAGATTTATTATGATGTTCGCTGATGTTGTTAAGGACTGTGAGAAAAAACCATTTGATAAAATTCTTGATGATAAAAAAGCTCAAAGAAAAGTCCAAAATGATTGTGATTTAAGTGCACAAGACTATAGAGATATAGTCGCAGAATATAAAAATATTTATAAGAATTTAGTGGGTAAAGAATTTCCTGTAGATCCTATTGAGCAGTTGCTAGAGGCTGTAGAAGCAGTATTTAGGTCTTGGAATGCTGATAGAGCCATAATTTATAGAGAGATCAATAATATCTCAAATAACTGGGGTACGGCTGTAAATGTTCAAGAAATGGTTTATGGTAACTCAGGAAATAATTCTGGTACAGGTGTGGCATTTACGCGTAATCCTTCTACAGGTGAAAACAAACTTTTTGGTGAATACCTTATAAATGCTCAAGGTGAGGATGTAGTCGCTGGTACTAGAACTCCACAACCAATCTCTAGTTTAAAAGATGCTATGCCAGAGGTTTTTTCAGATTTTGTTAAAATTGCGAATAATCTTGAGAAAGTATATAAAAATATGCAAGATATGGAATTTACCATCGAAGATGGTAAGCTTTTCATGTTACAAACTCGTAATGGTAAAAGAACAGCAAGAGCAGCTATTAAAATAGCTGTCGATATGGCAAAAGAAAAGCTTATAACTGATGAAGAAGCTGTGATGATGGTAGAACCTCAACTTCTTGAGCAGTTACTTCACCCTAAGTTTGACGAAAAAGCTTTAGCTTCAAAAAGACCTCTTGGTACAGCTCTTGGTGCTTCTCCTGGTGCTGCTAGTGGTAGGATTTATTTTGACGTTGAATCGCTACTTGCTGCAAAAGAGCGTGGTGAAGAAAAAACAATACTAGTTAGAATCGAAACATCACCTGAAGATATCGCTGGTATGAATGCATGTAATGGTATCTTAACTCTTCGAGGTGGAATGACCTCTCATGCAGCAGTTGTAGCTCGTGGTATGGGTAAATGTTGTGTATCAGGTTTGGAAACGGCAAGAATTAATGAAGAGAAGAAAACTATCACATTTGAGCGAGGCCAAGTATTTAGTGAAGGTGATTACCTTTCTTTAGATGGTACGAAGGGAGATGTTTACAGGGGTATTATAAAAACTGTAGATCCTGAGGTTACAGAAGATTTTGCAGAGTTTATGGAATTTGTTGATAGCGTGCGTAAGCTTCGTGTTAGATGTAATGCTGATACTTTCCATGATGCTCAAATTGCTCGCCAATTTGGAGCAGAAGGAATAGGGCTTTGCAGAACTGAGCATATGTTCTTTGAAGAAGATAGAATTTCTTATGTAAGACAAATGATACTAGCTAAAGATCAAGCTGAAAGACAAAAAGCATTAGATAAACTGTTGCCTGTACAACAGCAAGACTTTGAAGAGCTTTTTGAGGCTATGGATGGTTTAGCTGTTACTATTAGATTTATTGACCCACCTTTACATGAATTTTTGCCACGTGAAGCTGATGAAATAGAAGCATTAGCGAGAGAATTTAAGATCAGTTATAGCGAGCTTGAGAATCGTATAGAATCTTTAAATGAATCAAACCCTATGATGGGCCATCGTGGCTGCAGACTTGCTGTTACTTATCCTGAGATAATCGAAATGCAAACAAAGGCTATAATTTATGCTGCTATTTCATCTCAGCGTATGGGTGTTAAAGTGATTCCTGAGTTAATGATACCTTTGGTTAGTACTCTTGGCGAATTTAAGCTGTTAGGTGGGATTATCCGAGAAACTGCAGAAATGATTATCAAGCGTGAAAAAGTAAGCCTTGAATATAAGGTTGGTGTGATGCTTGAAACGCCAAGGGGTGCAATAGGTGCAGGTATGCTAGCAGAGGCTGGGTGTGAGTTCTTCTCATTTGGTACAAATGATCTTACTCAGATGACTTTTGGCTTTAGTCGAGATGATGCTAATAAGTTTATTAAAGACTATCTTGAGAAAGGTATTTTGAGTTTTGACCCATTTGCAAGACTAGATCCTAAGGGTGTTGGTAAGCTAATGGAAATAGCTAAAGAAAGTGTAAAAGCAGTAAACCCAACGGCTAAGATGGGTATTTGTGGTGAGCATGGTGGTGAACCTTACTCAGTAGCATTCTGTCATGACTTAGGTTTAGATTATGTATCTTGTTCTCCATTTAGAGTACCAGTTGCCAGGCTTTCCGCTGCTCAGGCTAAAATTTATGCAGATAATGATTAATTTGTTATTCAAGTAACGTTCTTATATAAACTTTCATTTTTTTAAAAAACTTTTAATCGACTAGACATAGTTTTTGATTCTGTTACGATACTTTTATCTTTTAATAATTGAAGTTACGTTGTGACTTCAGTTAACAATGTTTGTTGTAATTGGTGTTAAAACTATGTTGAGTATTATTCAAAGGGTTGAGTCTGCAAGTGTATCTATAGACAATAATAAAGTTGCAGATATTCGTCAGGGGATTTTGGCATTAGTATGTGTTGAAAAAGATGATGGTGAAATAAACTTTGAAAAAATGGTCGATAAACTTATTAAATATCGTATATTTGAAGATGATAGCGGTAGAATGAATTTATCATTGCAAGATATTCAGGGTGAGATTATTATCGTACCACAATTTACATTAGCGGCAGATACAAAAAAAGGTAATCGCCCAAGCTTTAGTAGTGGGTGTAGTCCAGATATTGCTGAGGTTAAATTTATTGAATTCAAAAGGTTATTTGAAAGTAAGTATTCAAAAGTTCAAGCTGGTATATTTGGAGCAGATATGAAGGTTTCTTTAGTCAATGATGGACCAGTAACTTTTAGTTTTAAGGTGTGATAATGAAGAAAAAGATTTGTATAGTTGGTGGTAGTGGTGAAATGGGTCAAATGACACAAACTATATTTTCAAAATATTTGTCTGAATATGAGTTGACTGTATTTGATGAAAGTGACTGGGGAAACCCTCGAGACAAACTTGCTAATCAAGATATTGTCTTACTTTCAGTTCCTATATTTCTAACAAATGAAATTATAAAAAAAGTAGTACCATTTCTTTCGCCGAATACAATTCTAGCAGACTATACAAGTATTAAAGCAGAGCCTCTTCAATCAATGCTTAAAAACTATAGTGGACCTGTGGTTGGTCTTCACCCTATATTTGGACCAACTATTTCTAATCCAGATAACCAAGTAATAGTGGTTTGTGATGGGCGGAGTAAAGGTAGGTATCAATACTTCATAAATGATTTAGCTAGAATTGGGTTTGAAATTGAAAATATGAAGGCAGAAGATCACGATGAGGCTATGACCTTTATACAAGGTGTTGAACATTTTAGTGTGTATTGTATGGGGCTTTTTTTAAAACAAAAAAATATTAACATTCAACAGATGTTAAAACTTGCTAGTCCAGTTTATAAGATGGAGCTAAATATTATTGGTAGACTATTTAGTCAAGGCCCTGGATTATATGCAGATATAATAATGTCTGATAAAAAGCGTGAGCAAACTATAGGTGAGTTCGCGGAAGTTGTAAGCTCTAGTGCTAAAAAGGTTCAGCAACAAGATAAAGGTGATTTTATTAAAAATTTTAACACTGTAAAAGAGTGGATGGGAGACTTTGCTAATAGAGCTTATGAGGAAAGTGATAGACTTTTGATTGATAGAAAGTAATATGAAAATGTAAACTATAGTTTTTCTAAGATGGGTTGTAAAATCTATAGTCTTATAAAACTAATCAAACCTTCTACTAGGATAAACGAAAAATATATTTATTTTATTGGTTTTCTATGCTAGAAAGCATATAATGTACTCTAAAGGTAAGTATAATTTATAAATATTTCTTATAAATTTTAAAGGTTGATAATAAATGGGTTTAGCAAGTAATAATTTTTGTGCAGTAGATCTTGGATCACATAAAGTCACAGTAGCAATTGGTCAAGTTGCTGAAGGAGATGGGATTAAGATTTTAGGCGTTAGTCAAAAGCGTTCGAAAGGCATTAGAAAGGGTTCTATAATTAATCTTGAAATGGCTATTGAAACTTTAAATGCAGCTTTAGATGAAGCAAAAAATATAGCTGGAGTCGAAATAAAAGAAATTACATTAGGAGTTGGTGGACCAACTATTTCTAGTTTTAATTCATACGGGTTAGCAGCTGTTGAAAATAGTGAGGTTACTATTGATGACCTTGCTATGGCAATAAAAACTGCAAAGGCTGTGCCAATGTCAGCAGATACAGAAACCTTACATGTATTGCAAAGAGATTATGTTGTAGACGGGCAAACAGGTGTTACGGAGCCCATCGGGATGTTTGCTGTAAGACTTGAGTCAAATGTACATATTGTTGTAGCTTCCTCAAGGTTATTGCAGAATGTGAGAAAATGTGTGTCAAGTTGTGGCTACAAAATTAGTAACACAGTTGTTGAACAATTAGCATCAAGCTCAGCTACACTTACAGAAAACGAGCGTGAGATGGGTGTTTGTTTAGTTAATATGGGCGCAGATACAACTAGTTTTTCGGTGTTTATAGAAGGCGGTATCTGTTTTACATCTACTTTAGCAATAGGTGGTAGTGATATTTCTTCAGATATATCTAAGGTATTCAGACTTCCTATTGAGGCGGCTGAAAGTTTAAAGTTACAGTATGGTTATGCTGCAAGTAAATACTTAAAAAATCCTGATGAAAAAATTGATATACCAAATTCTTTGGGAAATGCTAAAAAAAGAATTTCTTTACAGGATTTATCGCTTGTTATAGAAGCTAGAATTGAAGAGATGTTTGAATCTTTGTATTCTGAGTTAAACAGAAATGGTTTGTTAGAGATTATGTCTTCAGGAATAGTTTTTACAGGTGGTGGAGCTAAGATGAAGGGAGTTCCTAGGCTTGCAGAAGATATGTTTAAACTCCCTGTTAGAGTTGGCGGGCCTATAGAGGTTTCTGGTGCAAGTGAGGTTGTTCACAACCCTGCCTATTCAACTGTTGTTGGATTATTGAAATATGCTGTTGAGCATGATGATAGTGAGAAAACGATAGAAAAGGTAGAAGAAGATGTTGCTGAATTGGGTAAACCTAAGAAGAAAAAAGTCGTTTCTTCTGTGAAGGGTTGGTTCTCTAATAATTTTTAAAAGTTTATAATTAAAAAGGTTAAAAACAAAGGAGTAAAAGTATGTTTGATTTTAATGACTCTATGGTATCAAGTGCCGTGATTAAAGTTATTGGTGTAGGTGGCGGTGGCGGTAATGCTGTGCAACACATGTGTGAAGAAGTCACTGATGTTGAGTTTTTTGCATTAAATACGGATGGCCAAGCATTATCTAAATCAAAGGTTCAAAATGTTTTGCAAATTGGTACTAACCTTACAAAAGGTCTTGGTGCTGGAGCAAACCCTGAAATTGGTAAAAGAGCTGCTACAGAAGATAGAGCTAAGATTGAGCAACTTTTAGAAGGTGCTGATATGGTATTTATTACTGCTGGTATGGGTGGTGGTACAGGTACAGGTGGTGCTCCGGTTGTTGCTGAAGTTGCAAAAGAGATGGGTATACTGACAGTTGCTGTAGTCACTAAGCCATTCCCTTTTGAAGGTCCAAGAAGAATGAAAGCTGCTGAGTATGGTGTAGATGAACTTACACAGTTTGTTGATTCTATAATCACGGTTCCTAATGAAAAACTATTAAGCGTACTTGGCAAAGGAGCATCTCTTTTAGATGCATTTAATGCTACAAATGATGTATTAGGTAATGCTGTAAAAGGTGTTTCTGAGCTTATAACTAAGCCTGGTCTTATTAACGTCGATTTCGCTGATGTTAGAGCTGTAATGACTGATATGGGTCTTGCTATGATGGGTATGGGCGAAGCTGCTGGTGAAAACAGAGCTCGTGAAGCCGCAGAAGCTGCTATATCAAGTCCATTACTTGAAGATATTAATTTAGATGGTGCTAAAGGCGTAATAGTGAATATTACAGCTGGTATGGACATGACTATTGGTGAATTTGAAGAAGTTGGTGAGGTTATTAGATCATTTATTTCTGATGATGCTATTGTTATTGCCGGTACTGTGATTGATATGGATATGTCTGATACTATGAAAGTCACGGTTGTTGTTACAGGTATTGAAAAAGTAGCTATGAAAAAAGGTTTTGGTATTGAAAAAAATGCTCAACAACCATCTAGAGATAATAATACAAATAAGCCAGCGGCATCATTCTTAAGAAAAGAGACAGAAGTTGCTGGTAATAATCCAAGTCAAAATTCTAACCCTCAAGATACTCATAAGTCTGACATTCCTAGCTTCTTGAGAAGAAAATAATCTTTTTAAGCTCTTAACTCTGTGACGAAAGATTATAGAGTTTAACAAATAAATTCTCTTGTATACTAAACTAACAAAAGGGTAGACAATGAATCAAAAAACTATTTCTAAAGAATTCTCTGTAACAGGTATTGGTTTACATTCGGGAGTTGATGTTTCGATGACTGTTAAGCCAGCAGATATTAATTCAGGTATAGTGTTTAGAAGAGCAGATCTAAATCCTGTAGTTGATATCAAGGTTATACCATCGAGTATTAAAGAGGCAGTAATGTGTACTCTTTTAACGAAAGATGGAGATCAAAGCTTATCAGTGTCAACAATTGAGCATCTGATGTCTGCTTTTGCAATGTTTGAGATTGATAATGTACTTATAGAAGTCAATGCTCCTGAACTTCCTGTAATGGATGGTAGCTCATATGAGTTTACACAAATTTTGACTGAAACGGGTATACAGAAGCAATCAGCTCCAAGACAAGGTATCAAAATATTAAAGCCTGTGCGTGTTGAGCATGAAGATAAGTTTGCAGAAGTTTTGCCTAGTGATACTTTAACTTATGAGTTTAAGATAGAGTGGGATCATCCTGTTATAGCTGCTACAAACGACCATATAGTGTTTAAATACGATCTTGATGAATATATTGAGATGGTATCCAAAGCACGAACATTTGGCTTTTATGAGCAATTAGAGTATTTACATCAAAATAATCTTGCAAAAGGTGCTTCATTAGATAATGCTGTTGGCATATCGAATGAAGGAGTTTTAAATGATGGTGGACTTCGTTATGATGATGAGTTTGTTCGACATAAACTTTTGGATGCTATAGGTGACTTTTATGTTGGTGGCTATATAGAAGGGCATTTTAACTGCTATAAATCTGGTCATACGCTTAATAACAAACTCCTTCACGCAATCTTTGCAGATGAAAGTGCATGGACATATATCTAAAAATCCATTATATATCTGATGTCAAGGTATATCAAAAATATATCAAAACTTCCTAAATATTTAATCTATTTGAATAATATATCTTTATAAAACATAAAAGTGTTGTATTTTGAGATTGATGAAATATTCTCAAAGCCTTACAAGAAGAGTTTAGCTTGATTTGGTGATTTGATTTTCTTAAAATGGGATATCATCATCAAAGTTGTTAGAGTTGATTTCTGCAAAATCAGGCATTTTATTTTGTTGTTGAGGCTGCTTATTAAAATTGTTGTTATTTGATTGCTGATTATTATTTGAATAATTAGAGTTGTTGTTTTGGTAGTTTGAATCACCACCTTGACTTCCACCGCCAATAAACTCAAAGCTACTAGCAATAATATCTGTAGAGTACTGAGTATTACCATTTTTATCTTGATATTTACTTGTGCGAAGTCTACCTTCTATAAAAAGCTGAGAACCTTTTCTAGTATATTTTTGGATAGCTTCAGCACCTTTGCCAAATACTACAACTCTATGCCATTCTGTTGTTAGATTATCACCATAACCATCATTAGTAGCAATACTTAGTGTTGCTACAGTAGTACCATTTTGAGTAGTCCTTACTTCAGGATCATTTCCTAATCTACCTAATATTGTTACTTTGTTTACAGTTCCTTTAGCCATTTATTTTCTCCTTTTCATAGCACAAATATAGTGCTGTTATTTGATAACTACATACTGAATATTACAGTAAAAGTTTCTAAAATTCACCCTTGACTGCAAAACTTATTTCTTCATAACAAAAACCATTGTACGCTAAATAGTTCATTGCTTTTTGTTTTAGCTTTAAATCTGTTTGAAATAATGAAGTGTTTTTATACTTTTTGGTAAGACATTTCAAGCATTGTTCAAACCAGTCAATCTCTAACTCATCAAAAGCATTGTTAACTAGTTCGTCACTTAGACCTTTTTGGTAAATTGCACTATTTGTGATGCGTTTTTTGCCACGAAGCTTATTTACTTCACTACGAATAAAAGTCTCGGCAAATCTTTTATCACAAAGCCATTTGTTCTTTTCAAATTCATCTAATAAAGAATCTATTTCAGTTAGAGAAATATTCTCTCTTAGATGTAGTTTGTCAGAAAGTTGCTTGCGTGAATATTCTTGTTTAGCGAGAAGATATAAAAGATAGTTTCTTTCTTTAGATAAGCTCATCTTGAGTAGTAGCTTTTACTTTTGATTTTTTTGTTTCTGATTTGACTGGTGCTTTTGTCTCTTGAGTTTCTTTAGCGTATTTATGAGGCATAAGTAACTCTAAAAGTTTGCGCTCAATCTCATCACGAATCTCAGTATTTTCTTTAAGATAATCTTTTGATTTTTCTTTACCTTGACCAATTTTACTACCATTATAGCTATACCAAGCACCTGATTTTTCAACGATACCATGCTTAGCACCTAGATCAACAAGTTCTGCTTCAAGAGATATTCCCTCACCATATATAAGTTCAAACTCACATTGTCTAAAAGGAGGAGCTACTTTGTTTTTAACTATCTTAACTTTGATAGCGTTACCATTTACAACATCACCATCCTTAATGGCAGCACCTTTACGAACTTCTAACCTTACAGAAGAGTAAAATTTAAGAGCATTACCACCAGTGGTAGTTTCAGGGTTACCAAACATTACACCAATTTTCATACGAATTTGGTTGATAAACATTACTAGAGTATTTGAGCGCTTGATGTTTGCTGTAAGTTTGCGTAATGCTTGAGACATAAGCCTAGCTTGTAACCCCATGTGAGAGTCACCCATATCACCTTCAATTTCTGCTTTAGGAGTAAGTGCTGCCACTGAATCTACTACAACTATATCTACACCACCAGAACGCACTAGCATATCTGCTATCTCTAAAGCTTGCTCACCTGTATCAGGTTGTGAAACAATTAGATTATCTACATCTACTCCTAAAAGTTTTGCATATTTAGGGTCTAATGCATGTTCAGCATCAATAAAAGCAGCTGTACCGCCTTGCTTTTGGCATTGAGCTATAGCAAGTAAGGTTAATGTGGTTTTGCCAGAAGATTCGTGACCGTATATTTCTATGATACGACCTTTAGGATAACCGCCAATACCAAGAGCGACATCAAGTGCAATCACACCTGCAGGAATCACTTCAATATCATGGTTTGCTTGTTGCTCACCTAATTTCATTACAGAACCTTTACCGAACTGCTTTTCAATTTGTGATAGTGCTGACTCTAAAGCTTTTTCTTTACTCATGTTGACCTCTATGAAGTTAGTGTTTTTTACCATCTTCAGCATTAGCTAAAGAGTCTTGATACATTGCATCAAAGTTTACTGCGGATAAGCATAATTGTGGGAAGCCACCAGAGTTCACTAAGTCTGAAATAGCCTCACGAGCATAGTGGTAAAGGATATTTGGACAAAAAGCTTGCTTAGCATGTTCAATCTGGCCTTCTTCCATATTTGCTACAGTAAATATACCAGCTTGCTTAACCTCTATTTCAAAAGCTACAACCCCGTCATTTTCAACTTTAACCTCTACTGTTAGCTCACTTTCATAAGTATTTTCTTCTGGCAAGTTTTGAGCATTTACTTTTAAGTCAGTATGAAGTTGTGGTTTCCATTCTGTGGTCCAAATTTTATCTGAATTTGGCACTGAAAAAGATAAATCTTTTACATAAACTTTTTGTATCTGGAATTGTGGTTGTTGTTGATCCATTATTACAATCCTTGTTTGTTTATTGAATTATTTAGAAAGTGATTTTACTGGGTAGCTTGCTTGTAGCCATGCGCTTAAGCCACCTTTTAATGTATATACTTGCTCAAAACCTTCTTTACGTAATACAAGCATTGATTTTTCAGGTTGGTTTCCATATATTACTATAGGTTTAGCCTTGTATTTTGCTAGTTTTTTATGTTTTTCACTTAGTTCATTCGCAGTAATATTATGCGCACCAATAATATGAGCATTTATAAAAGACTCTTGATCTCTAGTATCTAGATATATACCTTTATTTCTGTTTACAACTAATACAGCATCAGCAACAGAAAGGTTGTATTGAGATTTTTTTGTTTGAGTCAATTCAAAGATTATATAAATAGCTAATATTAATATAAATGAAAGGCAAAACAATAAGTTTTGTGATACGAAAGTTCCTATATTTTCCATGATTATTTTCTTATTTCTATGATTTTAGTTATGATATCTAAATATAGATTATACATAGCTTTCGATATAAAAAAAAGAAGCTTTTTGATATTAGGATAAAAGGATTTTTTAAAGAAGGGAGATTTGAGTAGAAACTACTTCATTTTAGCAACTATTTCTTTAGTTACATCAATGCTATCTACATTATATAGGCTCATTTCAGCTGGCAATATAGCATCAAGTTGCTTTTCTTTTGCAACATCAGCAGAAGCTTTAGTTAAAGAAGCTTTAAATGCATCAGCATCATCAGAAGCCATTTTTTGAACTTGGTTCATAAGGTCTTGGTATTGCTTCATAGCTTTTTCAAGATCAGCCTGAGCTTGAGCTTTATCAGTGTTTTCAGCTTTATCTGCAGTAGCAGCATCTTTTTGATCACCTTTTGCATCGTCATTAGCAACATCATCTTTCTCTTCAGTATAAGAGTTTACTTTTTGCTGTAATGTAGTGATGTTCTTTTTAAGCTCATCCATTTGAGGTTTTAGTTTTTTCTCATCAGCAGTTACTTTAGCTTTACCAAGTGGAGAAGTTTCAAATACGTCTTGAACATTTGCAAAACCGACACCGCCAGCAAAAGCTGAAGTTGCAGATATAAGTAAACCGCCGGCGATAGCTGCACCTAAGATAGTTTTTTTCATATTTATTTCCTTGTTGTTTTTGTTTTTAAACACTTGTTAATTATCGATTATAGTCATGGTTTTTAGATGTTTCAATACTAATTGTTAATTATTTCATACTAAAGCCAGTTTCTGAAAGAGCTTTATAATAAATAGATGAACCTAGTTTTTGAGATAAATCTGTGAAGAAGTCTTGAGGTTCGGTGTAGTCAATAATATCAAGGTCATTATACTTATCTCGTTTAAGTTTGTTGACAGAAGAAAAGCCATCTATTAACCCAATTTTTTTTGCCTCTATACCGCTGAAAGGTTCTCCTGAGAAGGTGGTGTTCATTGATTTGTTTTTTAGTCTATTACCTCGAGATTTTTCAACAGCTTCAATGAATACTTGGTGAGTTTCATTTAGTAGTTTTTCAAAATCTTTGGTTTGTTCATCGTTTTTAGGAGCAAAGGGGTCTAGGAAGTTTTTGTTTTTACCCGCAGCATATGTTCTTCTTTCTACACCTAGCTTTTTCATCAGTTCTGTGAAACCAAAACTACTGCCAATTACACCTATAGATCCAGTGAGAGACATTTTGTTTGCATAGATTTCTTTTGCTCCAGCTGCGATATAGTAACCACCACTTGCACATATATCTGTACAGATTGCGTACATAGGTATTTTAGGGTGCTTTTGTTGTAAGTATTTCATATGTTCGTAGATATCATCAGATTGGACAGGTGATCCACCAGGGCTATTTATTTCAATGAAGACAGCCTTAGTTTTTTTATTGTTATAAGCATTGTCAAGGCTTTCGTTGATGCGTTCAGCATTAGCTGCTGAGTCACTTGCGATTATCCCATCTATTTTTACTAAGGCAATATGTTGTTTTAGATCTTTAGAAGAACTAAATAAGCTAGGAATAAATGCAACAATAATCACGAGCAAAATAAATACTCTTATGATGAATCGCCACCGTCTACGACTCCTCATATCGTTTATATGTACTTTTGCAAGTTCTTCTAATGTTTCATTTGATATATTTCTTTCCATTTCCAGCCTATATTTGTTAATATTCTCAATCATAATTGTAAGCTATAGTAACTGATAATAGTACTGTTTTGATTGGAGAAAATAAAATGCCTCTTTCATTAGATGAAAAAGCAAAAAAACTAGGTCTGAAAAATATTAGTAAGCATATATTTTTATGTTGTGATCAGGAAAGACAAAAGTGCTGTAATGGCGAAGAGTCTTTAAGATCTTGGGAGTATCTCAAGGCTAGACTTAATGAATTAAATTTAGCTCAGAATGGCCATATATATAGATCGAAAACTTACTGTCTAAGAATTTGTCAAAAAGGACCTGTGGCAGTTGTTCATCCTGATAATGTTTGGTATCACTCATGTACTCCTGATGTCTTAGAAGAAATCATACAAAAGCATTTGATTGGTGGTGAGGTGGTTGAGGAGTATGTTTTTGCTGCGAGTGAAGATTTGTAGTATTTAGTATGTTTTTACTGAGGAAGGGTATTATTTAATAATTTCAGAAACCATACATCTTGCAGTGCCGCCCCCAACATCTTCGATAGTTTTAACACTACATGCTAGTCTTTCACAATATTGATCTATCATTTGTGTTTGGTTTTCTGTTAAACCCATATTTGCTGTCGCTGAGAGTATTAAAAAGCTCCTACCTTGAGCATTTTTTACTTCTAGGTTGTTGCAACATCTTAGGGATATTTGTTTCTTTGAAAGGTCTATGATAATTTTCCCAGAATCTTGTAGCGCTTTAGCCACAATATCTCTTTCTTTTTCGCATTTAATAGACTCAAGGCATACAAAAATTAGTTTTTCACCGATACTTAATATTTGTGTTGTTTGGTATATGGGTTTGTTTTTATGGTCTAAAGCTGTAAATGTTATTAAATCAAAGCCTAATTCATCAGCAACCTTTTGAGCTAATTCTTTATCGCCACGTCTAGATAATGATAAAAATATCTTCTTATGAGTCTTATCAAAAACCATTGCAGCATTACCTTCTAAATGTCTTGAGAAATCACCGCGGAAATCTTTAACTTTATAGTCTAGTCCTAACTTTTCCTTAAGAAGATTTTTGAGTTTTTGGGGTTCAACTTCTGCTCGACGTATTGCAGATAAAAGAGGGTAAACAAATAGGTAATGTTTGCCATCTATCTTATGAGTTGACAACCAGTCATTTACAAACACAGCATCTGGTGAGTCTGAATCTGACTTCATTATAATGATATTTATGTTCCTTGACCGAAGGTAGTTTATCATTTCATAAAACTCATCTTTTGCCATGGCTTGTAGAGTTTGTGAGTTTAAACTTGATTCTTGCTGAAAAGAGTTATCTTCATAACATTCTTGATTAAAACCAAAATTATTTGGTTCGACCATTAGTACTGTATCTGATACTTGTTCGTGCATATTACAGAAAACCTTACGGTAATGAATATTAACTATACGATATATAAATTGAAAAATCTATTAAATAGCTTTTAAGTTGTAAGAAAAATCAAGCTTTTTCAAAAACACTGAAGTCAAATTCAAATTCATTTTTGCTGTCTTGAGCAAAGTTTTTATGAGCTATTCGTTTGTATTTTTGTTCGTTCCATTTAGGGAAAAAAGCATCTAAGTTTGTTAGTTCGGCGTTTACTTTTGTTATATATAATCTATCGGCATGCGGTAAAAACTCACTATAAATTTGAGCACCACCAATTATAAATATTTCGTAGTGAGGTTTTGATTTTGCAAAGTTTAGTATTTCTTGCACACTATTTATAATTAAGCACTTTTCTTGCGTGTATTCTTTGTCCCTAGTTAGGATTATGTTTTTGCGATTAGGTAAGGGGCGGCCGATTGATTCAAAAGTTTTTCTGCCCATTACTATATAATTATGTTCTGTTATTTTTTTGAAATTTTTTAAATCTTCTGATAGCTTCCAAGCAAGAGTGTTTTCTCTGCCTATGCCAAAATTTTTATCGTAAGCGACTATTAAAGAGATCATGATTTTATGGGTAAGGATTTTTTTATTATTGTAACATTTTATATATTAATTTCGTCCAATAATTAAGAGATATTGTTAATATTTGTTTTTTGTACGAGTTTAAGTGTGATAGAATATGCGGGCTTAAGTTTTAAAACTGAGTAATTGTTTAATTAAAAAATCATGTATCTTAAAATTTAAAAATATGATTTCAAAGGGTGTCTATAGTGGATATTTGAAGTCATAAAGGTACTAGATATAACCCAAATAAGGAAAATAAAATGTCTTTAATGAAAGAAATGTTAGAAGCTGGTGTTCACTTTGGTCACAAAAAAGCTTTCTGGAATCCTCAAATGAATGAATTCATCTTTGGTATTAACCATGGTGTTCATATTATCAATCTTGAGAAATCAGTTCCATTATTCCAAGATGCAGTAAACTTTGTTGGTAAAACTGTAGCTAATGGCGGTAAAGTTATGTTTGTTGGCACAAAGCGTCAAGCTCAAAACATTATCGAAGAGCAAGCTACTAGATGTGGTATGCCGTTTGTAAGCCACAGATGGTTAGGTGGAATGCTTACTAACTACAAAACAGTTAAGCAATCTATCAAAAGATTAGCGCAGTTAGAGAAAATGAGAGACGATGGTACTTTTGAATCTTTAACTAAAAAAGAAATGCTACAAAACATGAGAACTATCGAGAAGCTTGAAAAAGTTCTTGGTGGTATTAAAGAAATGGGTGGTATTCCTGATGCAATCGTTGTTATTGATAGTAATAAAGAGCACATCGCTATTCAAGAAGCTCAAAAATTAGGTATTAAAGTAGTGTCTGTTGTAGATACTAACTCAAACCCTGAAGGTATTGACTATATTATTCCTGGTAATGATGATGCTGTTAAAGCAATCACATTCTATATGAATAAGTTTGCTGACGCTATTATTGATGCTCAAGGTTTAGATAGAGCAGTAGTAGCTAAAGGTGAAGAAGTACAAGAACAACAAGCTAACTAAATAGGATTTATAAAACAATGTCTAATATTTCTGCTAAATTAGTAAAAGAACTTAGAGAAAGAACTGGTGCTGGCATGATGGAGTGTAAAAAAGCTCTAGTTGCTACTGAAGGTGATATTGAAAAAGCTGCTGAAGAGATGAGAATTTCTGGACAAGCAAAAGCTGATAAGAAAGCGTCTCGTGTTGCTGCTGAAGGTGTAGTTGAAGCTTATGCTGCTGATGGCAGAGCTGTTTTGATTGAGATCAACTCAGAGACTGACTTTGTAGCTCGTGATGATAGCTTTAAAGCATTTGCTACTGCTGCTGTAAAAGCTGCACATGCTGCTAATGCTAAAACTATAGAAGCGGTTCTAGAAGCTGATATGGGTGGCGAAACTGTTGAGCAAGCTAGAAAAAATCTAGTTGCTAAAATAGGTGAAAACATTCAGGTTCGTAGAATGAAAGCTGTAGAAGCTGAAACTTTAGGAGCTTATGTTCATGGTGGTAAAATCGGTGTTGTTGCTGCATTAGAAGGCGGTAGTGAAGATCTTGCTAAAGATATCGCTATGCATGTTGCTGCAGTAAACCCTATGGTTGTATCTGGTGAAGATGTTCCTGCAGATGTAGTGGCTAAAGAAAAAGAAATTTTCACAGCTCAAGCAAAAGAAAGTGGTAAGCCTGCTGAAATCATCGAAAAAATGATTGGTGGTAGAATCCGTAAGTTCTTGGATGAAGTTGCACTTTTAGGTCAAGCTTTCGTTAAAGATCCAAATGTAAAGGTTGAACAACTTGTTAAGCAAAATAATGCTAAAGTTGTAAGCTTTATCCGTCTGGATGTTGGTGAAGGTATTGAGAAAAAAGAAGAAGACTTTGCTGCTGAGGTAATGAACCAAATTAAAGGTTAATATATGTCTAGCGATACGCAAGATCTATCTAAAAATGCTCCCAAGCTTAAAAGAATTCTTATTAAGCTTAGTGGAGAATCACTTTCTGCAGATCAAAGCTTTGGAATAAGCGTTGATTCTGCAAAACCTATCCTTAAACAAATCAAAACTCTTGTGGGTTCAGGAATTGAGGTTGCTATAGTTATTGGTGGTGGAAATATTCTGCGAGGAGGTAGGGCTGATTTTGGTGACAAAATACGCCGAGCTACAGCTGACTCAATGGGTATGATTGCTACTATGATAAATGCTCTTGCTTTACGCGATATGTTGATAAGCGAGGGTGTTGATACCGAGATTTTTTCAGCAAAAGGAGTTGATGGTTTGATAAAATCAGCCTCAGCTCATGAGTTTAATCAAGTTATGGCTTGTGGTAAGGTTGTAGTTTTTGCTGGTGGCACAGGTAACCCCTACGTTACTACAGATACTACAGCAAGCTTGCGTGCTATAGAGATTGGTGCAGATGCATTGCTAAAAGCAACTACAGTTGATGGTGTGTATGATAGGGATCCTAATAAGCACTCTGATGCTAAGCGCTACGAGTCAATAAGTTTTGATGAGATTGTTGCAAAAGAGTTAAGCGTGATGGATTTGGGAGCATTTACACAATGTAGAGATTTTAATCTACCAATATATGTGTTTGATATGTCTCAACCTGATGCTTTACTTGATGCGGTAACTACCTCTAAGTATGGTACCTGGGTTGGTTTAGGTTAAATTTTAAAAGGAAATTTTTAATATGATTAACGAAATTCTTCAAGATGCTGAAGTTCGTATGAATAAGTCTTTGGATGTTTTGGCTGATGATTTGGCTAAAATTAGAACAGGTCGAGCACATCCGGATATTTTAGCTCATGTGACTATAGATTATTATGGCACTCCAACTTCGATTACTCAGGTTGCTAATGTTAATGTTTTAGATGCTAGAACTTTAGGTATTACCCCGTGGGAAAAAGGGTTGTCTGGTCAAATAGAGAAGGCTATTATTACTTCTGATTTGGGTTTAAACCCTACAAACTTAGGAGATAGTTTGCGAGTACCTATGCCTGCGTTAAATGAAGAGCGTAGAAAAGAGCTTGTGAAACTTGTTAAGTCTGAGACTGAAAGTGGTAGAATTTCTATTCGTAATATTCGTCGTGATGCTAACGGGGATATCAAAGATCTTCTTAAAGAAAAAGAAATCAATGAAGATGAAGCAAAAAGAGCAGAAGCTGGTATTCAAAAAATTACAGATAAAATGATTGCTCAAGCAGATTCTCTGGCTGCTAAAAAAGAGCAGGATTTAATGGCTGTTTAGTCTTTATCTATAATAACTCTTGTATTTCTTATTATCTTTTTTTATCATTTATATAGTCTAATTTTACTGTAGTTATAAATGTCCAAAGCTGAGGAAAACTCACTCAAGCATATTGCTATCATTATGGATGGTAATGGTCGTTGGGCAAAATCACGGTTTAAACCTCGAATATTTGGTCATAGAAAGGCTGTCAAAAGTGTTGATGCTGTTATTGAATATTGTGCGGAAAACGCCATAGAGGTGCTTACACTTTTTGCTTTTGGGAGAGATAATTGGTCACGACCTCAGGATGAGGTTGATGATCTAATGAAGCTTTTTTGTAAAACTCTTGAAGAAAAGAGCCCTAAACTTCATCAAAATAATATAAAGTTAAATGTGATTGGAGATAAGAGTCGCTTATCGCAAGAGCTATTGAAAGAAATTGATGAGTCAGAAGAGCTTACAAGAAATAATAGTGGTTTAAATCTGCGACTAGCTGTTGACTATGCTGGTAGATGGGATATTTTGCAAGCTATACAAAAAATGGTCGAAGATGGAGTTGTGTGTAAGGAAAATGCTAGTTTATTAACAAATTCAAAGCTTGAAAGCTATTTGCTAGCTGGAGAAGTACCGGTTGATTTGCTTATTAGGACAAGTGGAGAAGTTAGGTTGAGTGACTTTATGCTTTGGCAAGTTGCTTATGCTGAAATGTATTTTACAGATGTGATGTGGCCTGATTTTGATAAAGAAGAAATGAAAAAAGCTACAGATTGTTTTTATGGTAGACAACGCCGTTTTGGTCGTAGTGGTGAACAAATTTAAAAAATAAGAGGATTTTATGGGACAAAGAATATTAACTGGGGTAGTTCTTGCGGCTATTATCTTTGCTTTTTTATTGTATGCTACAGATTATTTATTTGGGGTTGGTGTTTTTTTACTGGCTATATTGGCAGCAATAGAATGGTTAAAGTTTGCAAATACTTCTGAGGATAAAATAACAAGAAATCTGGTTATTTTTGGGGTTGCGACATTTGTTGTTTCAGGATTTTTTGAGTATGTTGTGTATGTGTTTCCAGTTTTTTGGTTATATGCAATCTTTAAGCTATCTCAATATGAAAGGAATAAAATAAGTACATTAGATCGTTCACAAATTCTTGTTATGGGTCTTTTTGCTATAGCACCCTTTTGTGCATCATTATATGTTTTGCATAGTAATGGAGTTGCTTGGATATTTATGTTTATCCTTGTTGTTGCAGCAGCAGATAGCGGTGCTTATTTTACAGGCAAGGCTATTGGCAAGAGAAAGATGTTGCCACGCTTAAGTCCAAATAAAACTATTGAAGGTTTGTTGGGCGGGTTGATTTGCTCTGTGCTTGTGTCAGTAGTTTTCTTGTTTTATATGGAGTTAACAGTTACGCAATATATAGCGATGATGATGATAAGTGCTTTAGTGGCAGTACTGTCTGTTATTGGTGATGTCTTTGAAAGTATGATGAAGAGAATTGCTGGTGTCAAAGATAGTGGTAATTTATTGCCTGGGCATGGCGGTGTACTTGATAGGCTTGATGGTTATATGCCGGCATTACCAATTTTTGTATTGCTTGGTTATTTATGTGGCGTGTTTGTGATATAGTGTACACAGTTATTTTGTAGGATTTGATTATGAAAATTCAAATGAAGATACTTGATGAAAAAATCAAGGGCATACCTCAATATGGTACAACGGGTTCAGCAGCTATTGATTTAAATGCTTGTGTTGAAGGTGATGTAGTCTTAAAGCCAGGTGAGTGTAAGCTTGTTGGAACAGGTGTGGCGATTCATGTGGCTGATCCAAACTATGCAGCTTTAATTCTTCCTCGTTCTGGATTGGGGCATAAAAAAGGTTTAGTGCTTGGGAATGGTACAGGGTTGATAGATTCTGATTATCAAGGAGAGCTAAAAGTTTCGTGTTTTAATAGATCTCAGCAAGATATAGTGATAGAGCCTCTAATGAGATTTGCTCAACTGGTTATTGTTCCAGTTGTTCAAGCTGATTTTGAGCTTGTTGATGATTTTACATCAGACTCAAGTCGTGGAGCTGGTGGATTTGGCCATACAGGAGCCTAAAGATGTTTTTGAATTTACCTAATATTCTAACTTTTGGTAGGTTGTTGCTTATACCATTTATTCTGATTTGTTTTTATTACCCGTTTCCGCATCATCATGGTGTAACAGCGACTTTGTTTTTGCTTGGTGCAGCTACAGATTGGTTGGATGGTTATTTAGCTCGTAAGTGGGAGCAAACAAGCAAGCTTGGTGCATTTTTAGATCCAGTTGCTGACAAGCTTATAGTTGCAACTGCTTTATGTTTATTTATAGAAATGTACCCTTATTGGTGGGCTACTATACCTGCAATTGCAATGATTTGTCGTGAGATATTGGTCTCAGCTTTAAGAGAGTGGATGGCAGAGCTTGGTCAGCGTAGTGTTGTTAAGGTTGGGATTTGGGGCAAAGTAAAAACCAGTGCTCAAATGGCAGCGTTATTTATATTTCTTATTAAGCCAGCAATTAATTTTGAGAAGGGGGTTGATTACTCAAGCTTCAATACTTGGTTTATTTTTCTGGGCTTTTTGATGCTATATATAGCTGTTATTTTAACAGTATATTCTATGTGTAATTATCTGTACGTGGCATTTAAAGCTGTTTTTGGAAAAAACAAGTCACAAGAGCTATAAGGCTTTTGAGCCTATACTTTATGTTGTCATATTTTTATTATCTGTTACCATTTAGGCAATCAGAAGTTTATAAAACATAAATCAGATGTTAGCAAATATTAAGTTAGATTATAAGAGGTTCGTATCTCTTCAGCTTATACTAATAATTATTGGGTTTTTGATAGTTTCATCTATGTATGGTCTAGTCTATGCAAAATCTTTTTTAATGGGCTCTCTGCTAATGTTTCTGGCAAATTTTTTATTCTTTTTTCGTCTTTTTATAAGTAAGCAGTTTTCCCCGGGAGTGGAAATACTGATATTTTATATGAGTGAGTTTTTAAAGCTCTGTATAGTCGCTATTGTTACAATTATGTTAGCTATTTATATAAAACCAAAATTATTTGCTTACATTTTTGGATTAGTTTTGCTACAATTAGTAGTGTGTTTTGTGCCTATCTTAACTAAAAAAGTTAGATAGGCGCTTTTATGTTATAGTTTAAAAGTTTTTAATAATTGGTGGAATACTAATGGCAAATACAGAAGCTGGGGCTCAAGTTGCAACTAATTATGTTCAACATCACTTGCATCATTGGCAAGTTTCTTTAGGTGAAGGTGCTTTTTGGCAGCTAAACGTTGATTCTCTTCTTGTAAGCTCTATTTTAGGTGCATTATTTGTGCTTGTTATGTTTGTGGCGGCAAGAAAAGCAAATTCAGGAGTTCCTGGAAAGTTTCAAAATATGATTGAAGCTGTTTGGGAATGGATGGATGGATTGGTTGCAGAAAACTATCAGTTTAATCGTAATTTCGTTACACCTCTTGCTCTTACAATATTTGTTTGGGTTGTGCTTATGAATCTCATGGATTTATTACCAGTAGATTTGTTTGGATGGATTATTAGCTTCTTTACAAATAGTCATGAAGTTTACTTTAGAGTTGTTCCAACAGCAGATCCAAATGTCACGTTTGCTATGTCATTTGCTGTATTTTTCTTGGTCATATTTTACAATATCAGAGCAAAAGGTTTTGGTTTATTTAAAGAGATCTTAAGTGCACCATTTGGTATATGGTTATTCCCACTAAATATTTTCTTTAGACTTATTGATGAAGTGGTTAAGCCAGTTTCACTTTCACTACGTTTATTCGGTAATATATTTGCTGGTGAATTAATATTTATTTTGATAGCATTGTTGCCATGGTGGTTTCAATGGTCGCTTGGTGGAATATGGGCAATATTCCATATACTAATAGTATTAATCCAAGCATTTGTATTTATGATGTTGACTGTGGTGTACTTGAATATGGCACAAGAAGCGCATTAAAGAAGTTAAATTAACCGTAAAATCTATAAATTAAAAACAGGAGAAATAAAAATGGATATGTCTTTACAAGTTTTAGGAAACTTAAATGGTTTAACAGCGATAGCAGTAGCGTTATTGATATCTTTACCAGCATTAGGTACAGCGATTGGTTTTGGTGTGCTAGGTGGTAAATATCTTGAAGGTGTTGCAAGGCAGCCTGAGCTAGGTGGTATGCTACTTGGCCGTATGTTTATTGTTGCAGCATTCGTTGATGCGTTCGCAGCGATTTCAATTGCTATTGGTTTCTTAGTTCTTTATGCAAACCCACTAGCTATACCAGGTTTAGCTGAAGCAGCTACTAAAGTTGTTGGCGCGTAGTTAAAATTATAAGTTTCATTATCTAAAGGATAAGTAGATGGATATCAATATTACCCTAGTCGGTCAAATGATAACATTTGCAATCTTCGTTGTGTTTACAATGAAGTTTGTATGGCCGCCACTGCGTAAAGCTTTAGACGAGCGTAGAGAAAAGATAGCGGATGGATTAGCTTCTGCAGACAGAGCTTCACGAGAGCTTGAAGTTGCAAAGCGTCAGTCAGCTGAAGTTCTAAACGAAGCAAAAGCAAAGGCGACAGAAATACTTGAAAGTGCTTACTCAAGAGCTCATAAAGTTGATGAGCAAGCTAAAGAAGAAGCTATCGTAGCTGCAGACAAAATCAAGAGTATGGCAATGTCAGAAATTGAACAAGAAAAAGTTAAAGCTAGAGAAGAGCTTAAAGATGAGCTTGTTACATTGGCAATGGCTGGAGCAAGTAAAATTATATCAGCGCAAGTTGATGAAGAATCAAGCAATAAAATCTTAAAAGATTTTGTGGCAAATGTTTAATTAGTAGGTGATAGTATATGGCTAGTATGACTATAATTGCGAAACCTTATGCAAAAGCAGCATATGAATTCGCTAGTGAGCAGAATGCTGTAGATCAGTGGGCTAAAGAGTTAACTAGTTTTTCTCAAGTTGTTGAAAGTAAAGCAATTGCTCAAATTATTATGAGTCCAATGATATCTCAATCTGAGATTGTTAAGGCTACAAAAAAAGATCTTGATTCAAACTTTGCTAATTTTCTTGCATTATTGGCAGAAAACAATAGGCTTGAAGTTTTGCCTAGTATAGCAATAGAATTCCAGGCTCTAAAAAATGCTCAATCTAATAATAAAGCGGCGTTGGTAACTTTGGCTTATAAGGCTGATAAAACTATGCTGAAAAATCTTAAAGCTAGTTTAGAGAAGAGATTTAACTGTTCAGTAGAACTAGATGTCAAAATTGATGAGTCATTGATAGGTGGAGCAATAGTAAGAGTTGGTGATACGGTTATAGATGATTCTGTATCTGGTCGTTTAGAAAAAATGAAAAGTATTTTATTATCATAAAATTTATAGGAAATAAGTATGCAACTAAGTCCTTCAGAGATTAGTGGTCTAATCAAACAAAGAATCGAAAAGTTCGATGATACTATCGAACTAAAATCAGAGGGTACAATAGTAAGTGTATCTGATGGTATTGTTACAATTTATGGTTTAAATGATGTTACAGCTGGCGAGATGATAAAGCTTCCAGGTGATATCTATGGTCTAGCATTAAACTTAAATACTGACTCTGTTGGAGCTGTTGTTTTAGGTGAGTATGACAACATCAGTGAAGGCGATAAAGCTTACTGCACAGGTAGAATCCTTGAAGTGCCAGTAGGTAACGAGCTTTTAGGAAGAGTTGTTGACGCTCTTGGTAACCCAATTGATGGTAAAGGTGAAGTTGCAACAGATCTTACATCTCCTATTGAAAAAATTGCACCTGGTGTGATTTGGAGAAAATCAGTTGATCAAGCTTTACAAACAGGTATTAAGTCAATCGATTCAATGGTTCCAATTGGTCGTGGACAGCGTGAACTTATTATTGGTGATAGACAGATTGGTAAAACAGCAATCGCTGTAGACACAATCATTAACCAAAAAGATTCTGGTGTGAAATGTGTTTATGTTGCTATAGGTCAAAAAGCTTCAACAATTGCAAACATTGTAAGACAGTTAGAAGAGCATGATGCTCTTAAGCATACAATTATTGTGGCGGCAACAGCTTCAGATTCAGCAGCACTACAATATATAGCTCCTTATGCGGGTTGTTCTATGGGTGAATACTTCCGTGATCGTGGTGAAGATGCTCTTATAATATATGATGATTTGACTAAACAGGCTTGGGCTTATAGACAAATTTCATTGCTACTAAGAAGACCACCTGGTCGTGAAGCATACCCTGGTGATGTATTTTATCTTCACTCAAGACTTCTTGAAAGAGCAGCTAGAGTAAATGAAGAGTGGGTTGAAAAACATACTAATGGTGAAGTGAAAGGTAAAACTGGTTCACTTACTGCATTACCTATAATTGAAACACAAGCTGGTGATATTTCAGCATTTGTACCTACAAATGTAATTTCAATTACAGATGGACAGATTTTCTTAGAAACTGACCTGTTTAACTCAGGTTTAAGACCAGCTATTAACCCAGGAAACTCTGTTTCTCGTGTTGGTGGTGCAGCTCAAACTAAGATTATTAAAAAGCTTGGTGGTGGTATTCGTTTAGCACTTGCACAATTTAGAGAGCTAGAAGCATTCTCACAGTTTGCATCTGACTTAGATGAAGCTACAAGAGCACAGCTAAACAGAGGTGAAAGAGTAACAGAGCTTCTTAAACAGAAGCAATTTTCAACTCTTTCAGTAGCGCTAATGGGCTTATCATTATATGCTGCTGATAATGGTTATTTAGATAGTTTAGCAGTATCTGAGATTATACCTTTTGAATCTGCATTACATGCTTTAGCAGAAGATAAATATGCTGAATTAGTATCGCAAATCAATGCTACGGGTAAATACGATGCAGAAATTGCTGATAAATTAAAAGCAATTGTAGAAGACTGCAAAGCAAATCAAGCTTGGTAGGAGTAGACTATGTCTAATGCTAGAGAAATACGCTCAAAAGTTGCCAGTGTAAAAAATACACAGAAAATCACTGGTGCAATGGAGCTTGTAGCAGCAAGTAAGATGAGAGGAGCTATTGTTAAAATGAACAATGTGCGCCCTTATGTTAACTGTGCTAATACAATTATTAAAAATGTCGTAGCAGCTAGTATTGATTATCCAAACCCTTATCTTTTAGATCGTGAGATCAAAAGAGTTGGCTATATAGTCACTTCAACAGATAGAGGTCTTTGTGGTGGTTTAAATATCAACTTATTTAAGCATATGCTTAAAGACATCAAGAAAAATCTTGATAATAAGGTTGGTGTTGATATTTGTGTGGTGGGAGCGAAAGCTGAGGCATTCTTTAGAAAACTTAAAGGTGTTAATGTTGTAGCTACAGCTCATTATTCTGATAAAGATAAAGAGGGTAGTATCAAAGCAATTAGTGGTGCTGTTAGTGTAATGCTTGAAGAATATATAAGTGGTAAAATTGACCGTATATATTTAAATAGCAATCATTTCGAAAGTACTATTAAGCAAAAGCCAATACAGCAAACACTACTTCCAATACAAGATGTATTCACTGATGAAGAGAAAGAGGCTAATAAAGCAGAAGCTTCTAAAGGTCATTGGGATTATATCTATGAAAGAGATATTGAAGAAGTTCTTAATGCTTTATGTGTAAGATATATCGAAGCGCAAGTTCGTGGAGCTATACTTGAAAATGCAGCATGTGAGCAAGCAGCTCGTATGTTAGCTATGAAAAATGCTACAGACAACGCTGGTGATATTATTGATCAGCTTAATTTAGATTATAACAAAGTAAGACAAGCTATGATTACTCAAGAGCTTGCTGAAATTTGTTCAGGTGCAGCAGCAGTTTAGGAGAGATAAATGAGTACTGGTAAAATTATTCAAGTAATTGGTCCTGTTATCGATGTGGAGTTTTCACGCGATAATACACCAAAAGTATATGAAGCATTAAAAGTAGAAGAGGCATCTCTTGTACTAGAAGTGCAACAACAAATCGGTGATGGTGTAGTTAGAACTATCGCTATGGGTTCAAGTGATGGCTTACGCCGTGGTATGGAAGTTACTAATACTAACGCTCCTATATCAGTACCAATTGGTAAAGGAACACTTGGTAGAATTATGAATGTATTGGGTGAGCCGATTGATGAAGCTGGTCCAGTAGAGCATTCTGAAACTAGATCTATACATCAGGCTCCTCCTGCGTATGATGAACTAGCTTTAAGTACAGAGATTCTAGAAACAGGTATCAAAGTAGTTGATCTTATTTGTCCATTTGCTAAAGGTGGTAAAGTAGGTCTATTCGGTGGTGCTGGTGTTGGTAAGACAGTTACAATGATGGAGCTTATCAACAACATTGCTAAAGAGCATAGTGGATACTCCGTATTTGCGGGTGTAGGCGAAAGAACTCGTGAAGGTAATGATTTCTATTACGAAATGAAAGATTCTAATGTATTAGACAAAGTATCACTTGTTTATGGTCAGATGAATGAGCCACCAGGTAACAGATTAAGAGTAGCTCTTACGGGTCTTACTATTGCAGAAGGATTCCGTGATGAGAAGCGTGATGTATTAATGTTTGTAGATAACATTTATCGTTATACTTTAGCAGGTACTGAAGTATCAGCACTTTTAGGTCGTATGCCTTCAGCTGTGGGTTATCAACCGACACTAGCTGCTGAGATGGGTGCTTTACAAGAGCGTATTACATCTACTAAGACTGGTTCTATTACATCAGTTCAAGCAGTATATGTACCTGCTGATGATTTAACAGATCCATCTCCAGCGACTACATTCTCGCATCTTGATGCTACAATTGTACTTTCAAGACAGATTGCTGAACTTGGTATTTATCCTGCAGTTGATCCACTTGATTCTACTTCAAGACAGTTAGATCCATTGGTAGTAGGTCAAGAGCATTATGAAACTGCTCGTGCTGTACAAAAAACTCTTCAAAGATATAAAGAGCTTAAAGATATTATCGCAATTTTAGGTATGGATGAGCTTTCTGATGAAGATAAAAAGACTGTAGATAGAGCTCGTAAGATTCAAAGATTCTTATCTCAGCCTTTCCATGTTGCAGAAGTATTTACTGGCAATCCTGGTAAGTTTGTACCATTGAAAGATACTATCGCAAGCTTTAAAGCTATCGCAAGTGGTGAATATGATCATTTACCAGAGCAAGCTTTCTATATGGTAGGTTCTATCCAAGAAGCTATTGAAAAAGCAAAAAATCTATAGGTATTAGCGTATGTCTAAAAACTATCTAAAAGTCGATGTAGTTAGCCCACTTGGTTCAGTATTTACAGGCGAGGCTGACATGGTTAGCCTGCGTGGATCTGCTGGAGAGATGGGTATAGCTTATGGGCATACAGAATTACTTTCTACAATGCCCGCGGGTGTTGTAAATATAAGAAAAGATGAGTCTACAGAGGTACTTTATGTATCTGGTGGAATTATTGAAGTAACTCCAAAGCGTGTAACTATAATGGTTGATGATATGGAGAAAGCTGAAAATCTAAATCAAGCTGAAGCTGAAAAAGCTAAAATAAGAGCACAAGAAGCATTAGCTAAGAAAGATGCTTCACAGTTAGATATAGATGCTGCTCATACTAGACTTAAAGAAGCAGACGCTAGACTTAAAGCTCTTAATTCATCTAAGGGTATTTACTATTCTAAAGACTAGTTCTTAGAATTCTTACAGATTCTTTATTTTATCGAGAAATAAAGAATTTCCATTCTTTGATTTTTGAACTATAATATACTTTATAAGTATTAAACTAATAATTTGTGGTTGATGTTTGAAATGGTAGCAAAATTATTTTGGCAGATTTTCTTTGGTGTGGCGATCATCTTGATTGTTATTCTTTCTATTTTGAATACTGACAAAGTTAGTTTCGATTATATATTTGGTACAACAACTCTACCAATTATAGTCCTTATGTCTGTGGCTTTTGTAGTTGGTTTAGTTTTAGGTTCATTTCTTACAAAATTCATACAAATTACTAAAACGTCTGGTGGCGCTAAAAAGTAATGCTGGTTTTAGGCATTGAAAGTTCTTGTGATGAAACGGGTATTGCACTATATGATTATGATAGTAAACAGCTGGTTGCTGATACATTATATAGCCAAATAGAACTACATCAAAACTATGGTGGAGTTGTTCCTGAACTTGCTTCACGAGAGCATATTGCTAAATTAAATGTTCTTACAAAAAAAGTTCTTCAAGATGCTAATGTTAGCTTTGACCAAATTGATTGTATAGCATATACAGCAATGCCTGGTCTAGTTGGAGCTCTAATGGTAGGTGCTACTTTTGCAAAAACTTTAGGTATGATTAATAACATATCTACTCTTGCTATACATCATCTTGAAGGGCACTTATTATCTCCTCTGCTTGATAGTGAAAATCAAATTGAATACCCATTTGTCGCACTTTTAGTATCAGGTGGCCATACTCAACTTTTTGAAGTTAGAAATTTTGGAGAGTACTCTTTGCTTGGAGAGTCAATAGATGATGCTGTTGGAGAAGCTTTTGATAAAACGGCCAAAATGCTTGGAATGTCTTATCCTGGTGGTGTTGAGGTAGCTAATTTAGCTGAGAAAGCAACGAATAAGAGTAAGTATATTCTTCCTAGACCAATGAAAAATAAACCTAATTTAGATTTTAGCTTTAGTGGTTTGAAAACAGCTGTATTAAATGCTTGGTATAGTGAAAATCAGCAAACTGCAGAAAATAAAGCTAATCTTTGTTATAGTTTTCAAGAGGCTGTAGTTGATGTGTTAGTGACAAAATGTGATAAAGCATTACAGCAAACATCTATCAAGCAACTTGTAGTTTCAGGAGGTGTAAGTGCCAATAAAAAATTGCGCGAAAAGCTAGATAAGTTAGCAACAAATAAATCATATAAAATACAATTTCCGCCTTTAAAATATTGTACAGATAATGGTGCAATGATTGCTCTAGCAGGAGCGCATAGATATGCAAAAGGTTTTAGTGATGATAGCCTTGAGATAAATGTAAAACCTAGAGCTAAGATTTAAGTAGCTAAATCATTATGAATAAAACTCAAATTGGTAGTAAGGCCGAATCTCAAGCTTGCGATTTTTTAAAATATCATGGGATAGAAATACTCGAGCAAAATTTTAAAGCGTTACCATATGGTGAAATAGATATTATTGCATTAGATCAAAATGTTTTAATCTTCGTTGAAGTTAAGTTTCGTAAATCAAATGTCTTTGGTTTTGCTCAAGAAATGGTTACATTGGCCAAACAATCAAAAATCATTAATACAGCAAATATCTTTCTGCAACAGAATGATTTATATCAAGATATAGAGTGTAGATTTGATGTAGTTGCAATTAATAGTAATGATATAAACTGGGTAAAGAATGCCTTTCAAGTGAATTAGTCAATATTGCAAAGGTTTCAAATTATGAAAATCAATTTCTTCAACTTTTAAAGAGGATAGATTATACTTTATAGTGTACGGAGGTATGATTCATGCATAATGTAGTAGCTATAGAGAGATCAAAAATCAAGGGGCTAACCATAATGGAGCTTATGATTGCTGTTGCTATATTTAGTATACTTGCTTCTGTTGCAATTCCAATGTATTCAAACTATGTCACTAGAACTAAAATCGCTAATGAACTCCCTGTATTACATGCTAAAGCACGAGAGATTTATGATTTAAAAAAAAATGGTCGAGATTTTTATATAGGAGGTGAATACCTCACGATAAATGAGTATGGCGCTATAGTAAAAGATATAGGAAATACAGGCAGTAATATAATAGATGGTAATGCTGAAATCATGCTACGCCCAGAACCTGTGCCTGTAGATTCTGTAAGGTGGAGATGTATAGTTTCTGGTACAGATATATCAGAATCAGATGTCCCTAGTCATTGTTTGTATGGTGCAGAATCGTTTTTCACAATACTTAAAGATAATAATATGATAGCTTCGACATCGAATTTTGAATTAGATAATAATCCTGTCTCAGACAATGATTGGGATAGAATCGGTAATGATAGTGAGTTTTTAGGTGATTGGGAAATAGTTGGTGGTGACGAAGAACTTGAGCTTTGGAATGATTTTGACCTAATTTCAGATCGTCGCGACAATGTTGCCGAGCTTGATGGAGATAGTAATGAGCTTGTTGAGCTCACACATGATTTAGCATCACAAAATTTTAAAGATATGCAATTATCGTTTGATTACTTTGCTCGTACAGGTGATGATTCTAGTAATTTTGAGGTCTATCTTGGTGATCAGCTTGTTTATACTCATGATAATTTCACACAATCTTGGCAGTCAATCAATATTGATTTGAGTAATGTGGATAATGCTAGTTCAAGTAAATTAAGGATAAAAGAGGCCGGCATGGATGAAAGTTTGGGAGCATTGATTGATTTAGACTCATTAAAAGTTACTCCTGGACAAATTGTTTAAAATTTACGTTATAGTGATTAAGAGACTTAGTAATCTAATAATCATCTAAACTATTATAGTTATTTTTTATGTGCTATGATTATTTTACAGTCACTTAGGAGTATTGATAAAATGAAAAAGAAATTACTATTAACGACAGCAGGTTTGTTGAGTGCGACTTTAGCACTTAACTCATGTACAACAGCAGCAGTTGCAACTACAGGTTTAGTTTTAGCTGGTACAGCGTTAGCTATTGGTGCTTATAAATGGATGCAGAACCCTGACGCTTACAATGCATATGAAAAAAGTGCTGATACTGTTTATACAGCAGCACAAGATGTTTTAAAAGAAAGTAAATACACTATTACTAGTCAGTCTACTGATGAGAAAAAATCAGAAGTTAAAGCCACATCTCCTAGTGGATCAGCAATAACAATCGTTGTTAAAAAAGATAATGCTGATCAGTCTGAGATTTTTATCAAGGATGATAGTAAAGCTACTGCTACAATAATTCTAAATAAGATTAACTCTGCTTTAGATGCTGAGCAAGCTTCATATGATAAAAATAGTGAAGCTAAATAAGAGATCACACTAGTCTATTCTTACAACTTTTCTATTGTTCAAATGTATAACATGCTACTATATTGATAATAATATGGTGGCTTTTTTCAGGTGTAAAAAGTTAATAGATGTATTATAATTATAGTAATAAATATTTTTCAATACTTTTGAAACTCCTCAAAAGATTTAAGTAAATTAACAAAAGTGAATTATTAAATGGCAGAACAACAACCGCGTAAAAAACTTTCTTTAGGAAGAAAAACTCTTTCTACTAATAGAACAACAACTATAAGTAATAATCTAAAAACGAAGTTACAAGAGAAGAAAGAAAGTAATATTTCTAGCTTTTTTAAAAAAGCTAATAAAGAAATATCAGGATTATATGCTGAAAGACAAAAAGTTTGTGAGCAAATCACACAGATAGAGCAACGTTTACTTTTTGCTAAAAGTGAGCCACTTCAAGAGTTTTTGTTTGAATTAAAGACTAAAGATTTTGAGCTGCTTTCTCAGATTAATGCTTTAATACAAGCAGCGTAATTATGTATGGTTTTTGTAACTATTTAAAATACAGTTTCAAAAATCTCTTTGATGCCTTTTTTAGCAAGACCTAGCATTTTAGCAAACTCTTCTTCTGAAAAGTCTTTACCTTCTGCTGTACCTTGAATCTCAATCATACCACCTTCAGAATTCATTACTACATTCATATCTGTCTCAGCATTTGAGTCTTCATCATAGTCAAGATCTAGTACTGGCTCGCCATTATAAACACCAACAGAAATAGCAGCAACTTGAGCAACTAATGGTTTTGCATCTTCTGCTATTTTGCCATTTGCTTTCATATATTCTATAGCATCTTTGATAGCTAATGATGCACCTGTGATAGAAGCTGTACGTGTACCACCATCTGCTTGAAGTACATCGCAATCAACACGGATAGTATTTTCACCAACTTGTGTTAAATCTAAGCTTGCACGCAAAGCTCTACCGATTAAGCGTTGAATCTCTTGAGTACGACCTGATTGCTTACCACGAGCAGCTTCACGATCCATACGAGTATGAGTTGAGCGAGGTAGCATACCGTATTCAGCGGTTAGCCAACCTTCACCAGAATCTTTTTTAAACCTTGGAACACCTGGTGTTACAGATGCTGTACAAAGTACCTTAGTATCACCAAACTCTACAAGTACAGAGCCTTCAGCATGCTTTGTAAATTGATGTGTGATTTTTACATTTCTTAATTGATCATTATCTCTACCGCTTGGACGCATTTTTTAAATCCTTTTTGATTAGTTTTATAGCCTTATATAGAATATAATTATACAAATCGAAAATGAAATAAGATACCTTAAACCTCGAGGTATTTGATAATAAATGAAAATAATAGATAAAACTGTATTAGATAAGCCTCAAAGATTCTGGCTCAATGACGCTAAGAATTTAGTTACAAGTTTGACTAAATTTTATGGTGCTATAAGTTTGGAGAAAATATCGCAAAAATTTGATGATATAACAGCATTTGAAAAAGATTTACTAAAAATTGAAAGCTCAGATGAATTAGCACTTGTCAGAGAAATATCACTTTCAAATTCTAACGACAAGTTTGTCTATGCTCGAACTATTGTTCCAAATAATACTTATAAGCATTTTATGAATGAATTAGAATCATTAGGCACTAAACCAATAGGAGATAACTTATTATTTGATAAAGCAAAGTTTGATAGGAATGAGTTCATTATTCGTAAGCTCTCAGGTCTAGAGTTTCAAGGTGAAACAAATCAACAAGCTTCATCAGATATATTCTCTCGTAGCTCTGTATTTGAGTATAAAAACAACCCAAAGCTTAAACTTTTAATCACAGAATATTTTTTAATATTACCACAGCAGTATGGCAATGAATAAAGAAAAACTCCAAGCATATATAATGCTAATGCGACTTCATCGTCCGGTACCGATTCTACTAATCTTATGGCCAACTTTGACAGCTTTAGTACTAGCAAGTCATGGCTTCCCAAGTTTTAAGTTGCTGATTATATTTACAGCCGGTGTGGTTCTGATGCGTACAGTTGGTTGTATTGTCAACGATATTGCAGATAGAGATTTTGATAAGCATGTTGCTCGCACAAATACACGCCCATTAACAAGTGGAAAACTTACCGTTAAAAATGCGATTACACTCTGTTTAGTATTAACTATTGTAGCTTTTATATGCGTGTTATTTTTAAATGTTTTCACTATATCATTATCATTTGTAGCTTTATTTTTGGCGATACTTTACCCATTTTGTAAAAGGTTTTTTGCTTTACCTCAACTAGTACTTGGATTAGCATTTAATTTTGGGATATTCATGGCTTTTTCAGCTATACAAAATTCCGTGCAGTTAGAAGCTTGGATTTTTTATTTTGCGACTATATGTTGGACTATTGCGTATGATACCGTATATGCTTTAGCTGATAGAGAGTTTGATTTAGAAATAGGAGTGAAATCTTCAGCTGTAACTTTTGGTGGGAATGTTTTTAAGTATATTTTTGCTTTTAATCTTTTAGCCT
Organism: Francisella adeliensis; assembly: GCF_003290445.1. NCBI lineage: Bacteria > Pseudomonadati > Pseudomonadota > Gammaproteobacteria > Thiotrichales > Francisellaceae > Francisella > Francisella adeliensis. Next base: position 227,827 of record NZ_CP021781.1, read on the forward strand.
TATTATTTTTAGTAATTCTTGGAATATATTGTGATTTTAATCTCATTTATTATCTAGGGATTGTTATTTCGGGAGTATTCTTTGTAAGAAATTATCGTATATATAAAAAGCTAGGAATTGCAAATTGTATAAAAGCTTTTTCAGATAATCACTGGGTAGGTTTAGTGCTATTTGTAGTTATCTTACTGCAATACTGTTAGACTAGTTTAAACTTCAAAACATAATATAAACAATAGGGTTTCAATATGGAATATATAGATATACTTGGCTGGATAGCATGTATTATAACGATAATTTACACAGCATTAGGATTGCCAGTTCAAGTTAAGAAGAATTATGAACTTGGCTCTACAGAAGGTTTATCACTATTTTTATTTTGTTTTTTATTTTTAACATTTACATCATGGGTAGTTTATGGTTTTTGTAAGCCGGATTGGTTTATAGTTGTACCTAATGGTCTAGGTGCTATATTCGCATTAGTTATTGTAATTCAAATAATCTACTATGGAAATAAAAATAAATAAGGGTCTACGATGAATATTAATCAAGAAAATGTTTCTGAAATATTAGAAAAAAACTCAACAATAAATACATTCTCAAAACCACAGCTATGTTCTAAAATCCTCCATTTTGGTGTGGGAGGCTTTCACCGTGCTCATCAAGCTGTTTATACTGCTGAGGCAATGGATCATAGTAAAGATTATAGTTGGGGGATTACAGGAGTTGGGATATTAGCTAGTGATAAAACTATGGCAGATATTCTGAAAGCTCAAGATTATAATTATTCATTGATGATAAAACCATATAAAGAGAAAAGCTCTCTAAGTATAGTTAATACTATCTCGAACTATATCCATGCTTATAATAACTATGAAGATTTAAGAAAGGCATCAAAAAATAATGATTTAGCAATCATATCTATGACGGTAACAGAGGGTGGATATAATATTGATCCAAATACAGGTAAGTTTGATTGGAATAATGATAATATCAAGTTTGATATAGAAAACTTTAATACTCCAAAAACTATTTTTGGGTTCTTAGCATTGTGTTTAAGAGAAAGAAAATTAAATAATCAGGCTGGAGTAACTTTACTTAGTTGTGACAATGTTCAGCATAATGGTAGGGTTTTAGAGTATACATTATTAGAGTTTCTGTCAAAGCAAGATCAGAATCTTAAAAATTGGGTTAAAGAAAAATGTAGTTTTCCAAACTCAATGGTTGATCGTATAACTCCTAAAACAGCTGATGAAGATAAAAAAACTATATCACAAGATTTTGGTATAGAAGACCAGTGGCCAGTAGTTTGTGAACCATTTACACAGTGGGTAGTAGAAGATAAGTTTGTTACTGGAAGACCTCGTTGGGAAGATGTTGGAGCTCAATTTGTGAAAGATGTATCACCTTACGAAAAGATGAAACTGCGTTTGTTAAATTCATCTCATCAGGCTTTAGCATATATAGGATATTTACATGGCTACCGCTATGTTCATGAATCAGCTCAGGATGAAACTATTCAAAAATTTTTACTAAATTATATGAAAAATGAAGTGGAAGTTACTCTTGATAGTGTTCCTGGAATAGATCTTGATGAGTACCAAAAATCTGTTATTGATAGGTTTGCAAACCCAAATATTGCAGATACACTACAAAGAATATGTGAATTTACTAGTGATAGAATTCCAGTGTTTAATCTCCCTATTATTCATGAGCAATTAAATCAAAGTAAAACCCTAAAATTATCAGCATTGATAGTTGCTTCGTGGAGAGTATACCTTGAAGGATTCGATGAGAGGGGTGAAAAAATTGATGTTGTGGATAATAAAAAAGATTTCTTATTAGACTTTATTGCTAAAAATGATAATCCTTTAGATTTTATAAAGATTAAAGAAATATTCCATGATATAGCAAGTGATGAAAAGTTTGTAGGAGATTATCTAAAAGCTTTTGAAGCAATAAAGCAAGAAGGTGCTTTAGGTGCTATAGCAAAAATACTATAAATACAAAGTTCTTAATTTTTTCTGATCTTGTGACAATTATGTATACCGCATAATAGTTATATTAGTATTAGATATTCAACTAAGAGAATTTAGATAATTAGATAGAAAGTTTATTTGATATATTTATTTACAAGCTTAACAAAAGACATAGGATCTTCAATCTTAGCACCTTCTACAAACATTGCTTGCATAAGTAGTAGCTCAGATAAATCACCAAATACTTCAGTATCTGCTTCATCTTTTAACTTCTGTACTAAGTGATGTTCAGCATTTAGTTCAAGAATTGGCTTCATACCCATGCCAGGCATAAAGTTTTGACCAGCTTCTTCCATCATTTTTTGCATGTTTAAGCTCATACCATAGTCATTTACAACTACGCAACTTGGTGAGTCAGTAAGACGCTTAGAAAGTCTTACATCTTCAACTTTGTCTTTTAGAGACTCTTTAATATCTGCTAAGATTTTTTCAAAATCTTTAGTTTCTTTTTCAAACTTCTCTTTAGTTTCTTCAGTTTCAAATTTATCAAGATCAATATCGCCTTTGATGATAGATTTCATGTGTTTGCCATCAAACTCTGATAATGAAGACATCATCCACTCATCCACTCTATCTGTCATCAAGATTACTTCGATACCTTTTTTCTTGAAGACTTCAAGCTGAGGGTTGTTTAAAGCTGCTTTATAGCTATCTGCTGTGATGTAGTAGATAGTATCCTGCTCTTCTTTCATACGAGAGATATAGTCTGCTAAAGAAACTGTTTGCTTAGCATCAGTACTCTCTGTAGTTGTAAATCTTAATAATCCAGCGATTTTTTCTTTATTACCAGAATCTTCAGATACACCTTCTTTAAGTACTTGACCAAAGTTATCCCAGAATTTTTGGTATTTATCGTTATCTTTTTTAGCTAGCTTAGTAAGTTCACTTAAAACTTTTGATGTTGTAGCTTTTCTAATTTTGTCGATAACTTTATTATGTTGTAATATTTCACGCGATACATTCAATGGTAAATCAGCAGAATCAACAACACCTTTTACAAATCTTAGGTATGGAGGAAGAAGTTCTTTATTTTCCATAATAAATACTCTACGCACATATAAAGATAAACCATAATCTTTATCTCTATTCCAGAAGTCAAAAGGCTTATTTTCTGGGATGAATAGTAAGCTGTTGTATTCAAGATTACCCTCAACTTTATTATGTGACCAAGTTAGAGCATTGTTGAAGTCATGAGAGATGTACTTATAAAATTCATTGTACTCATCATCACTAATCTCTTCTTTTGATCTTAACCAAATAGCTTTAGTATTGTTTACAACTTCGTATTCATCAGTAATTGTTTGCTCACCTTTGTCATCAGTTTCAACTTTTTTCATCTCAACTGGTGTATTTATACAGTCAGAATATTTGTTTACTAAACCTTTTAAAGCATTGTGATCTAAAAGATCTTCGCTTTCTTTTTTAAGGTGTAGAGTTATTTCTGTACCGCGTTGCTCTTTTGAGATAGTTTCGATTGTGAAATCTTTTTCTGCAGAAGAAACCCATTTTGTAGCTTGATCTTTAGCTTGGCCTGCTTTTCTAGTTCTTACTGTAACTTTATCAGCTACAATAAATGATGAGTAAAAACCAACACCAAATTGACCGATTAGATCGCTATCTTTGTTTTTATCACCAGTCAGGTTTTCTAGGAATTTTTTAGTACCTGATTTTGCAATAGTACCAAGGTTTTCGATAACCTCTTCTTCAGTCATACCGATACCATTATCGCTAACAGTTATAGTTTTTGCATCTTTATCAAAATCAACTTTGATTGCATAATCAGCATCACCTTCGTTTAAATCAGCATTTGCTATAGATTCGTATCTTAGTTTTTCGATAGCATCTGAGCCGTTAGATACTAGCTCACGCAAGAAAATATCTCTGTTTGAATATAGTGAATGAATCACTAGGTGTAATAACTTATCTACTTCTGTTTCAAATGTATAATTTTTCTTAGACATTTTGTTAAACCTCTTTATTGATTGTTATAAATTAAATCTGTTCAAAGGTTATATGAGAGCTAGATGTGTTTTTTCAAGGAAATTTTGTTTAAGAGATGGTCTTTTTAAGCAATTAACTGGTAAAACTCTGACATATCAAAAATTTTTACATCTTCATTTGGGCAAATATTCATACCATAGTTATCAAATATCTCTTTAGGACAATATTTTTGTTTATTATTTGAGTCATAAGCTCTTACCCAGTTTGCTTGAGAACCTAAAGTCATTTGCCAAGGAGTTTTAACTGCTGGTAATTGAGATAAGCCTTCTGCAATTTCATTATTATTATAGTTAACAACAGCAGTATGAATATTTTCAAAAGTATTCTGTGTTGTTTTATTTGGTACTATCAATAAAGCCCAATTATCAAAATCATTACCGGGATCAAAAGAGCGATCTTGAGGAGCTGGCCCTAGAGATAAATTTACAGGTAACCAAGTAAGCCATTTATTAGTTTCAGAATTACAAGTTTTACCATCTTGTTTAAAATCTTCTACTACAGTTGAGGATGCTCCAGCTTCTTGCAGAAGTTTTACGATATTCGCTTCAGCATTATCTTGATTTTTAGTTGCTTGATTTAAACCTTTATCTAAAACCTCAATCCATAAATGTTTATCAAATATATGATGTCTAGTCATATAGTTTTCAGTACCATTTGTAGGGTCGCAAAAAGCATCTGAACTACTATCGACATCACAGTGATTAAACTGACCGCCAGGTATGCCAGCTTTAGGCTTACTTTTATTAACTTGAGGAATACATGAAGCATTCGCAAGCTGAGCTAATATAATTAAAGATATTAGGTAAGTGGTTTTACGCATTTCAGGTTTGAGTTTAAATATATTTTTAAAGATGGTAGCATAAGGACTAAAGTAATTATAGATTTAAATTCAACAAATGTATTGTAAATATATCCCTATACAATTATCCCACCGCCTAGGCAGACATCACCATCATAAAAAACAACAGATTGACCCGGTGTGATAGCTCGTTGAGCTTCTTCAAAAACCACATCTACTGAACCATCAGCTTTGACTGTTACCTCACAAGCTTGGTCTTGCTGTCTATAGCGAACTTTTGCTTTACACTTAAACTTATCTGCTGGAGCAACCCCTGCACACCAATTAAGCTCTATTGCTTTTAATGACTGCTTGAATAACAAAGGATGGTTATGGCCTTGCACAGCTATAAGCACATTATTCTCAAGATCTTTTTGAGCAGCAAACCAAGGTACTTCTGGACGATTTTTCACACCTCCAATACCGAGACCTTGGCGTTGACCAATTGTGTAGTACATCAAACCATCATGCATACCAATTTTGATACCGTTCTCATCGTGGATTTCTCCTTTTTGAGCTGGCAGAAATTTTGATAAAAACTCTTTAAACTTTCTCTCGCCAATAAAGCAAATACCCGTACTATCTTTTTTATCAAAAGTTACAAGGTTGTTCTTTTTTGCTATATCACGAACCTTATCTTTGATGATTTCGCCAACTGGGAATAGTGTTTGCGATAGCTGTTCTTGCCCTAGCGTGTATAAGAAATAAGTTTGATCTTTTGATTCATCAACACCTTTTACAAGCTGAAAACTGCCATCATCAACTTTTCTACACCTTGCATAATGCCCTGTTGCAATATATTCACCACCAAGTAAATGCACATAATTCAAGAATGCTTTAAATTTGATTTCTTTATTGCATAAAATATCTGGGTTTGGCGTTCTGCCAGCTTTGTACTCTGTAAGAAAATGTTCAAACACATTATCCCAATACTCTGCAGCAAAATTTATCTTTTTAAATGGAATGCCGATAGAATCACAAACTGCTTGGGCATCAGCTATATCCTGCTCTGCTGAACAAAAGTCATCACTATCATCCTCTTCCCAGTTTTTCATAAATACGCCAGTTATATCGTATCCTTGCTGTTTTAAGAGCAAAGCTGAAACTGAAGAATCTACACCGCCGGATATTCCTACTACTACTTTTTTTGACATTCTACTATTAATTAAAATATGTTTGATAGAGATTATATATTATTTGGAGACGTTTTAAAAAATCTTAACTATACAAATAGTCTTATTCTTTAGGGTTTTGTATAGTTATTAACAGACTACAGTTCCTTGATGATACATAATTTTCCAATTACCATCGTAAAATTTCCAAATAGTAGATCTCCTAGTAATACGAGTCTTATCTTGCGTTAGTGTATATGTAAGCAGGAAGGTATCCTCAGATAATTGTCTACATTTAAAATCTCTAGGGTTTTGCCAAGTTTCTTCATATGACTTACTGTATCTTTCCTCAAGACCATCTAGCACATGGTCTTTAGTATAAATATTACCTGATGCTCCAACCTCCCAGAATCCTTCATCCATCATCGCTTCAAAATCATGACGTTTTCTACCAAATTCTTCTCTATGAAAAATAGGTTCACGGCTTTTAAGTTCGGTTAATATCTGTTCATCTGTCATATTAATCATAAAGCTCCCTCATAGTTATTAAATAGGTATCCAATACTTATTTTTTCAACACAGACAAAAATGCTTCTTGTGGAATCTCTACAGAACCGATATTCTTCATACGCTTTTTACCTTCTTTTTGCTTCTCAAGAAGTTTTTTCTTACGTGAAACATCGCCACCGTAGCATTTTGCAATTACATTCTTACGCAAAGCTTTTACAGTACTTCTTGCAACAATCGTACCACCAATAGTAGCTTGGATTGCAACTTCAAACATCTGTCTAGGAATAAGCTCTTTTAGTCTCTCAACCAAATCACGACCTTTGTACTTTGCTTGGTCTTTATGAACTATACTAGCTAAAGCATCAACTTTATCACCATTAATAAGCACATCAAGACGCACCATATCACCTTCTTGATAACGATTTAACTCATAATCAAGAGAACCGTAGCCTTTAGTTACAGATTTAAGCGTATCAAAGAAATCTGATACTACTTCAATCATTGGCATATCGTAAGTAATAGATACTTGGTTACCCATGTAGTTCATATCTACCTGAGTACCACGCTTTTCGATACAAAGAGTTATCACACTACCGACATGATCTTTTGGCACAAGAATATTTGCACGCACAATTGGTTCTAGGATTTTATCAATAGCACCTGGATCTGGCAGTTTAGCAGGGTTATCTACAATTACTTTTTCGCCGTCTTTTTTGATGGCTTCATAAACTACAGTAGGAGCTGATGTAATAAGGTCAAGGTTATACTCTCTCTCTAGTCGCTCTTGGATAATCTCCATATGAAGCATCCCTAAGAAACCACATCTAAAACCAAAACCTAATGCTTGAGAAACTTCTGGCTCAAAAAATAAAGAAGCATCATTTAAGCTTAGCTTTTCTAACGCTTCTCTAAAGTCAGGATAATCATCTGAGCTAATAGTAAACATACCAGCATAAACTTGCGGTTGTACTTTCTTGAATCCTGGAACTACAGTATCTGTGGGGTTATGAGTATGAGTCAGAGTATCGCCCACCGGAGCACCGTGAATATCTTTAATACCAGAAATCACAAAGCCAACTTCACCAGCTTTTAAATGGTTTAAATCTTTCATCTTAGGAGTAAATACCCCAAGCCTATCCACTTGATGAGATACACCTGTAGACATTACTTTAAATTTCTCGCCTTTTTTAAGCGTACCATTCTTGATTCGCACAAGTGAAACTACACCTAAGTAGTTATCAAACCATGAATCAATAATCAAAGCTTGAAGCTTAGCATCTACATCACCAGTTGGAGCAGGTACTTTTTCTACGATAGTTTCTAATACATCTTCGACACCTAAACCAGTCTTAGCACTACAAGTAGTCGCACCTGTAGCGTCAATGCCGATTATCTCTTCAATCTCTTCAGCTACTTTTTCTGGATCTGCAGAGGGTAGGTCAATTTTATTTAAGATAGGAATAACTTCTAGCTCTTGGTCAATCGCAGTATAGCAGTTTGCTACAGTTTGAGCCTCTACACCTTGTGCAGCATCCACAACTAGCAATGCACCCTCACAAGCAGCTAAAGAACGCGATACTTCATAAGAGAAATCCACATGACCTGGAGTATCAATAAAGTTAAGTTGATAAGTTTCACCATCACGAGCTGTGTAATCTAATGTTACAGACTGAGCCTTGATAGTGATACCTCTTTCTCTTTCAATATCCATCGAATCAAGTACTTGCTCTTTCATTTCTCGTTCAGTTAAGCCATTACAAACTTGGATGAATCGATCAGAAAGAGTCGATTTACCATGGTCAATATGTGCAATTACAGAAAAGTTTCTAATATGTTTCATAAATGATTTTCTTAATAGAGTTTTTATATTTCATAAGATTAGTTAGCTATATATTATGCTATAAAACCACTTTAAAATGTAGCCATTTAGTCCAATGTTTAGCATAAATGTGTCTCTATAGTAATAATCGGGTTGACAAAAATGAATAAAATATGCAAAATACCAAAGTTATTTATATTATAATAGCGTGTCTCGCATCCTCAAAAGAGAACCGAATTTATAAAAATTAAAAATAAGACAATTGGAGAAATAAATTGGCTAATTCAAAACAAGCAAAAAAAAGAATCATTCAAGCTGAACAAAACCGTCAGCATAATGTAGCTCGTCGTTCAGTAATGAGAACTTTCTTAAAGAAAACAGCTACAGCAATCGAAGCTGGTGATGTTAAGTCTGCACAAGAAAATTTCGCTAAAGCAGTGCCATTATTGGATAGATATGCAACTAAAGGTCTTATCCATAAAAATAAAGCTGCAAGACATAAGTCTCGTTTAGCTGCTAAAATCAAAGCACTTTCTGCTGCATAATTTCAAAATATTTTTTCTAAAAAATTTTCTAATACTTATATCGAGCATTCATTGTGATATGATTGATGAAATCTTCATTAATGGTAATCACTATGCCTACAATAAAAATTCACTATACAAATAATATAAACATTGATGATAAGTTAGAGTTATTTACAGAAAACACTCATCAAATGCTTGTAGATGTAATCGCTACAGATATCGACACTTGTAGAACTTTAGTTTACCCATGCTCACAGTATCGTGTAGGCAGTTCAAATAGTGAGTATAATGCTTTTATACAGCTTGATATAGCTATTTTACCAGGTAGAAGTGTAGAGCTTCGTAAAAAGCTTGGTCAGATATTACTGAATGATTTGAGAAAGCTTTGCAAAGATAGTTCGCAAGCGATTGATTTTAGAGTGAATGTTAATGAAACTGATACAGAGTTTTATTTTGGTTTATAGTAGAAAGTAACTTTTGTTATTAAAACACTGGCTCTTTAGTTGGTGGTACATAGTTTCCTGATATGCCAATCAACTTATCTTGGTTGTTGAAAGTTAATATAAGTTTAGACTCCTCATAATTGGTGTCTTGCATATGTTCTTTATATGAATGTATATAAATATATTGATTTGGATTAAAGGTATCGATAATATCTGGAGATCCTAAGATGTATTTAACTTCACTTTTTGTCATATTGGGTCTTATATCAAAGACTTTTTTGTTTGTGATAGTCTTACCTTGAGGTACTGGAGCTGTATATGGCTCGATGATGCCACAGCTATTTAGTAAAACAGCAGAAGCAATAGTTAACGGTATTAAAAACTTTCTATACATCTGTTAGTCTTCTAGGCCTGCAAATAATTTTTGGTCAATAATATCACATAAGCAGTGTATTATAAGGAAATGATTCTCTTGAATGGTAATTTCATGGTTAGAAGGGACTCTTAATTCTATATCACCATCCTGATGCATTTGTTGCATATTGCCACCGTCAAAACCTGTCATAGTAACAACTTGCATCTCTAAATCATGCGCTTCCTCTATAGCTTTGATGATATTTGCTGAGTTACCTGTAGGTGAGATTGCTAATAATATATCGTTTTCATTACCAATTGCTGCAACTTGCTTTGAGAAGATTTCATCATAGCCATAATGTTCAGCAATACTCGTGATGCTAGAAATATCTCCAGTTAATGCTATAGCTGGAAGGGGAGGTCTTTCAAGGTTAAAATAACTTAGAAGTTTTGATGAAAAATGTTGTGATAATGTTGCACTACCACCATTACCACAAACAAGTATTTTGCCACCATTTTCTAAACAAGAAACCATTGATTTACCCACCTCTGCTATAGCTGGAGGTAAAACATTGGCTGTTTCAATTTTTGCTTGAATGCTATTTTCAAAATATTTATTTACTCGATCTATTGAGGTCATGCTTTATCAAGAATGTTTTATAACTAGAAAAATTTTACTATATTAGATTTTTGATAGCTAGCGATACAGCTTAATTTACTTAGTTATTTGCTTTTACTAAAGGGATTAGAATTAAGCAGATTATGGGAAGTATTAAACAGATTAACATAAAGCTCCAAATATATTGTATAGGTATATAGCCCATTATAGAAACACCCAAAACGCCTGTAGACATGTTTACAAAATTCATTGCACCAGATGCATTAGCACGGCATTCTATGGCATTTGAAGCTAGGTGTGATGCTGTGGGGTATATAAAATTACATACAAAATACATTAGTGTAACGAGTATGAAAAATATAACTGGAGAAACTAGGCTGTAAACTTGCAGCAGAGCTAATATGACTATTAATACTATTAAAGAAGCTAATGCTATTGTTAATAGACTCTCTGAGCGGTACTTGTTTATAAGTTTTGCTACTAAAAAAGATCCGCTAATAATACCTATTGTGGTTAAGCTATTCCACACACCGTATTGGGCACTAGTAAAACCAAACATTTGATGAGTAATAAATGGGCTAGAAGTAGAGTAACAGTAGCTAAAAACAGTCATAGCACCGATGCTGAGTGAAAATACTACTAGCCTTGGGTTACTTAGAGCTTCTTTATAGCCATTTAAAATATTTGTTATGTTTAGGTCGAAGTTGTTATCTTTGTTGTTGTGATATATAAAGCTAAGAATTAGCATAATAATGCCGTGTATTAATAAAGCATAGAAACAGTAATACCAGTGTGAGTATGTACTAATCATTCCACCAATTAGGACAGCTAAAGTGATCGACAGAGCAAAAGAGATTGTTGCAAAGGATAAGGCTGTTTTTGCACGACTTTCTTCTACTGAATTATTGAGTATTATAAATGTACATACTAGTCCAGCAGATGAGCCTATAGCTGTTATGAACCTGCCTATAAGTAGTATGGGCATAGAAAGTAACTGACCACCAAATAGGCATATGATAATACCTATAAGATTTATGGAGAGTCCAATTCTTAGTGTTACAGCATCGCCAAATCTTTTTGCAATGGGGCCATAAGCAAGCTGCCCAATCACATAACCAATTAGAAAAATACTTACTAACCACTCAACTGTACCATTGTGAAGGTTCATTTCTGTAGAGATATGTGGTAGAGCAGGGTTTAATATAACAGCCGATGCGCTTGCTATACTTATATAGCTTAGTAGGATTGCTATTTTATAGTTTTTCATATTACTTTTTTGTTATATATTAACTTGAAAAATATTGTATATTTCCTGTTTTGTTTTTACAATGGCTTATATAATGAACATAGGTTTAGTTTTATTTGACAATGAAGGTTGCTAAAAAGATATCTGTTTCACTGTTTGAGGTTTTTTATGAGTTAAGTTTACATGGTAGTTTTACAAGCACAGCAAAAGCTTTAGGTGTTACAAAGGCATCTGTAAGCCATTCTATTAAGCAATTAGAGAAAGAGTTAAGAGTTGATTTACTTAATAGAACAACAAGAACATTGTCGCTGACTCATGAGGGTCAGCTTTTACTTACTTACTGTAAATCGCTTCAATCTCAAATAGATAGTGTTAGAGATCTATCAAAGTCGTTTCATAAAGAGCCATCTGGAGTTTTGAAAATAAGTACAACACCGTATTTTGCAAAAGAGGTGCTACAGTCATTCATAAAAGAATATCTGTTAAAATTTCCAAAAGTAGAGATTGAGATATTAATCGAAGAAAAAATTTCTAACTTTAAAATACAGGAAGCAGACTTGATTTTGGGGGTTAATTGGCAACCACCAGAAGATATTGTTGCTCGCAAAATAGCGCAAACGAAGTACATCCTCTGCGCAACACCGGAATATTTGAAGAATGGAGGCTGTCTAAATGATTTAGATGATTTGCAGAAACATAACTATATTAGGCATAAATCTAGACCAACAGCTTTAGTAGCTCTTAAAGGGAAAAGTCGCCATATTGAAGTAAACTCATCGCTTTCAGCAAACGATTCTGACTTTATCAAACAATGTGTGCTTTTAAGTATGGGAATTGCTCAGCTTCATGGGTATATGGTTGTTGATGAGATTAAGAAAGGAAAACTCGTACCATTATTGGAAAATGAGTTTATAGATCATCAAGATATATTTATATATTATCAAAAAAATAAGTTTGTTCAGCCAAAAGTGAAAGAGTTTGTAGAGCTTGTTGTGAATGCAAAAATATTGTTGTAGGAATTTTATTGTTTAGGTTTTTTTAACTCTCTCACCAAATAAGCTACTACCAATTCTAACTTCTGTGCTGCCATGCTGTACCGCTAGCTGATAGTCTGCACTCATTCCCATAGATAGTCTTGTGAGTTTTTGCTCGTTAGATAACTGAGAATTAACTTCATCAAAAAAGCTCTTCACTTTCTTAAAGCTTTTGTCAGGTGTGATTGATTTTGCTGGGATACACATTAGTCCTACAACAGTTGTGTTTTTCAGCTCTTTTGATATTTTTATACACTTCAAAACTTCATCTTGCTGCAAAGAGTTAAATCCTGATTTGTTGGGATCATTATCAATATTTATTTGTAAAAGAACATTTATTTGCTTGTTTTCAGCTTTGGCAGCTTTATCGATTTTCTCAAGGTGATCTTTTTTTTCAACGCTTTGAATAGAATCTACATATTTAACAATGTGTTTTATTTTACGAGATTGTAAAGAGCCGATGAAATGCCAGCTTAGATCAGGTCTTGCGGTAGCTTTCTCCTCTAGTGCTTGTAAATAATTTTCGCCAAAATCAGTTTGTCCTAGTGATTTTAAGTAGTCTATTTTTTCTATAGATTGATATTTGCTTACAGCTAAAAGTTTTACTTTGCTATCAATGTTTTTAATAATCTGATTATATGCGTTTTTTATGAAACCTTTATCTATCATATTTAGCGTTCTTGTTTTTTAGTCATTACTATCAAATTTCTTTCAGCATCTAAAAAAGGCACTTTGATTTTATGCTTAATAGTATTTAGTGGTAATTTTGCTAAGTTTTGCTCTTCTAAATCAGGGCCTTTCATTGCAAGCATTTGATTTTCATCAGTTAGGAAGTGCTTGCAAAGCTCATAGAAGTTATCAGATGCGCTAAATGCTCGAGATATAATGTTATCAAAATTTCCTTCTAAGCTTTCTATACGGGTATTTACGGGTTCAATATTATCAAGCTTCAAAGACTTCTTCACATTTTTCAGAAACATAATTTTCTTGCCAACGCTATCAACTAAAGTAAATTTGTGCTCAGGATATAAGATAGCTAACACAACACCAGGCAATCCACCACCTGTACCCACATCTACAGTTGTATTACCTTTTATGTATTTTGCTACAGATAAACTATCAAAAAGGTGTTTTACAAGCATGTCATCAAAGTTTTTAATGGCAGTCATATTGTAGACTTTATTCCATTTTTCAAGAAGTTTTAGGTATTGTATCCATAGTTCAATTTGTTCTTCAGAGGCTTTAATATCTAATTTTTCTAAAGCAACTTGTATTTTTGTAGAGGGAACCGTCATTATTGTGTAGATATATTGTGTGAATAGCTTATATTATAAGCTGTATTTCTGTAAAAATGTTATTATAAATTTAATTAAAATTAGATTTTGAGTTGTGGTTTAGGTTTTTTTTATATATAAAGAGTTTTCATAAATAAGTTTCATAGCCTTAACGTTACCATAAGAGGCGGCTTTATTTAGCCATAAAAAAGCTTCTTTACGATTGGTTTCAACGTAGTAGGGTTGGTCTTTGTCGATATATGATCTACCAAGAAAAAACATAGCCTCTGTATTATCTGCTTTGGCAGATTGCTCTAGGTATTTGTGAGCTTTCTCGGTATCGCCTTTAGAATTATAAATAATTGCTAAAGCAAGGGAAGCGTTAGCTCGGTATCTTCGTGGTTGCTTATGATTTTTTTTAGCTAAAAAAATATCAAAATACTTGATTGCCATATCAGTATTTTTTTTAACACCTAATCCATAGGCGTAATGGATTCCCAAAAAATATGGAGATGTAGGGCATCCATTTTCATATAGGTTGGCAAATGCCTTTGCAGAGGATATATAGTCACTGTGTTGAAATTTAGAGTATGCTCTGTTGTATTCGGTAGAAATACATGCTTGAGATATTTGAAAGCTAAGGCATCCCAGTAAGATGGTTATTATAATTATTTTTTTTCTAATGTTCTTCATAGTTTGTAAATTAAAGACTTGCTCTTTAGTAAAGTTTCGCTATTTAAACATAGTTGTTTGTAGCTTGTCAAGCAAGGTGTTACAGCACTTGTAAGGCATACTAAAATGAAGTTGTATTAATAAACAGGTTGGTTTAATGATTGACTATGACAGTCTTTTTCTATACAATACCGAAACTATTTCTGCAATCTATAAGATTGGTTTAAATTTTAAATATATTAATTAAGAGGATAATAACATGAAAAGAACTTTCCAACCTTCAAACCTAAAAAGAAAAAGAACTCACGGTTTTCGTGCTCGTATGAAGACTTTAAGAGGTCAAAAAGTAATCAGAAACAGACGAGCTAAAGGCAGACATAAGCTTGCAGCGTAATTTTTGTTTAACAAAACAAAATATACTCTCTAAAGAAGAAATTACTAAAGTTTTTAACAGTGTTGAAACTAAAATAAGCTCAGATCATTTTACTTTTTTGATAGGTGAGAGAGCTGTAAAAACAGCGGGTTTTTGTGCAATATTAGCAAAAAAAAACATTCGTAAAGCTGTAAAAAGAAATCTTTGTCGAAGGCTTTTGAAAGAGTCTTTTCGAACTCATAAAGATTTTCTTGAGCATAAAGGTTTAGTAATTCTTAGTAAAAAGCCAGCAAATGAAGCTAGCAAGGAAGAATTGTGGCAATCAATACAAAAATTTCAACAATTTTTAAAAAAGTGACAATTTTCCCTTTTATCCTGTTCATCAAATTTTATCGTTACTGTATCAGTCCATTTATACCAGCTAGATGTAGGTATTATCCTACTTGTTCTGAATATGCTCTAGAAGCTTTGAAATCTCATGGTATACTAAAAGGATTATATTTAAGTGTTTGTAGAATTCTTAGATGCCAACCGCTGTCTAAAAGAGACTACTACGACCCAGTTCCTAGCAAAATAAAAGGTTTAAAATAATAATGAAATCTAATCATATAAGAATATTACTATTAGTTACAATAGCAATAATGTTTGTCTCTCTTATGGGTAAATGGGAAGAGACATTCCCATCAAATGATAGTGCTCAACAAACTACTGCACAAGTTCAAGACGCTACTAGCCATTATAGTGATTCAGCAGCTGTTACAAATGATAAAGCTACAACTCCAGTTAAGGGAGATGTTAAAGAATCGTTAGCAGCTAAAACAAACTTCTCTGAGTATGATGATTCTAAAAGCGTAACTATAAATACTGGTGTATTTAAAGACTTAAAAATAAGCCTTAATGGTGGCGCAATAACTTCTGCTTCGTTAAAGGACTATACGGTAAGCTTAGAAGATAAGTCAGCAATGCCTCTTCTTACTAGTAAAGATAAGTCGCAGTATATTGCTAAAAGTAATATAGTTGTTGATAAGAAACCACTTGATATAACCTTTGAAAATAAAGGCATTAAGAAAGAGGGTGATAAGCAAGTATTAACTTTAAGTGCAAATGTTGACGGTTTAGATATAGTTAGAACTTATACTTTTGATGATAGTAAATACAATATCTCTGTAGCTCAAAACATCACAAACACTACAGGTAGCCCAATCAGTGTTATTGTTGATAATTCACTTGCGCGTGATTTTGATCCTGCTGGAGATAGCTTTAGTTTATTAAATGCTCATAGCTATACATTTACAGGTGTTGCTTATTCAACAACCCAAGATAAGTTTAGAAAAGAATCATTTAAAGATATTGCTAAAACTAATGGTAAACCTACTATAGTTGGTAATGTTGGTAATGGTTGGGTAGCTTTTGTAGAGCATTATTTTGAAACTGCATGGATTCCACAATCTACTAATTCTATAATTTACTTTAAGAATATTGATGAAAATATCTTTGAAGCAGGTGAATATTCATCTATAACAATACAGCCAAGCCAATCTCAAGATGTAACATCTGTTCTTTATTCTGGGCCAATTATTAAAAATAATCTTGCTCCATTGGCACCTAACCTTGAGAAGACTTTAGATTATGGAATGTTATCATTCTTCTCAGAAATTATTTTTTGGGTAATGTCTCATATTCATGCTTTAGTTGGAAACTGGGGTTTAGCTATTATCTTGGTTACTTGTCTAATTAAGGCTATATTCTACCCATTATCTGCTAAGAGCTACCGTTCTATGGCTAAGATGAGAATGCTTCAGCCAAGAATGAAGCGTTTACAAGAAAGCTATAAGGATGATCGCCAGCAGCTTGGTAAAAAGATGATGGAAATGTACAAGAGTGAAAAGGTAAACCCTCTAAGTGGTTGTTTACCAATGGTTGTGCAGATTCCTATATTTATTTCATTATATTGGGTGTTATTAGAATCAGTTGAGTTAAGACATGCGCCATTTATATTCTGGATTCATGACTTATCAATTAAAGACCCATTCTATGTGCTTCCTGTACTTATGGGTATTTCGATGTTTTTACAACAAAAAATATCTCCTGCTCCAGCAGATCCAATGCAAGCTAAAATAATGATGTTTTTACCAATTATGTTTACATTCTTGTTCTCATCATTCCCTGCAGGCTTAGTATTATACTGGCTAACAAATAACCTTATTAGTATTACCCAACAATATATAATTACTAGACGCTACCAAGCTAGTCACACTCATAAGAAAAAATAATTAGTTATGGACAAATCTCTCTTAAAACCTAAGTACTGGGGGATTTGGTTAGCTATTTTTATAGCTAAAATCCTCGTTAATACACTTCCTTATAAAGCTTTGATGAAACTCGCAGTTTTTATTGGTAAGCTTGCTAAACCATTGGTTAAAAAGCGTAATAAGATAGCGTATATTAATCTTAAAATTGCATTCCCAGAAAAGTCAGAATCTGAAATTCAGCACCTAGTTGAAGAAAGTTATAAATCTGCTTGTATGGCAGGGTTTGAAAGCTTGATAGCATGGTTTATGTCTGATAAAAAATTCAAAAAAATACCTGTTGATGAAAGTGAGTTTGAAACTTTTAGAACTACACATGAAAATCTAGATAGACCTTTGATGTCTTTAGGTTTTCACTTTCATACTTTAGAGATAGCTGGTAGATACTGTGGAGATACCTTTAAGCCTTTGAGTCTTATTTATCAAAAGCATAAGCATCCAGTGATGGAGCATGTAATTACCTCTTCACGCTTAAAGTATGTTGAAAAATGTTTTGAGCGTAAAAATATGCTGACGGTAATAAAAAGTTTAAGAGGACGCATGACACTCTGGTATGCCCCAGACCAAGATTTTAAAGAGCATAGTATTTTTGTGCCTTTTTTTGGCAAGCTTTGCTCTACTTTGGTGGTTACTCCATGGTTAGCAAGGAAAACAAAGTCTATAGTTATCCCAACATATTATGTAAGGAATAAAGATTTATCAGGCTATAAAATGATTTCTGGTGAGCCAATTGAGTTTTCAGGTAATGACTATGAAGATGCATTGCTTGTTAATAAGTTTCTTGAAAGTGCAATTCGTAAATATCCAGAGCAATATCTATGGCAACATCGTCGTTATAAAACTCGTCCAGATGGTGAGCCAAAAATTTACTAATAAATTATTTACCTACATTTATTTATCCATCTTTCTTAAGTATGAAAATTATAGTGCAAGTATTTGTATTAAGAGTTTATAATTTTTATTACTTTGAGTATAATTAATCTTTAGAAATCGTAAGAATATAAAAACAGGTTTTTTAGGATTAAATTATGCAAGATATCTCTCTTTCTTTTATTCAGTTGATATGGCACGCTAATTTTGTTGTGCAGCTTATAATGTTGCTCTTAGTGGTCATGTCGCTATATTCATGGAAAGTTATGATAGAAATGAATACTAGAGTGAAAAAATATAAAGATGAGCAAGTTAAGTTTGATAAACTTTTCTGGGCTGGTCACCATATTCAGAAGCTTTATGAATATTATTTACAGCATAAAGAAAATATATTTGGTAAATCTGTAATATTTTGTATGGCTCTTAAAGAGTTTAATGGTTTAAAAGATACGGGCATTCTTAAAGGTGAAACTATACTGGAAGGTATGGAAAGGACTGTTAGTATAGCAATTTCACAAGAAGCTAAAGAATTGGATAATGGCCTTTCAGTACTTGGGATGATTGGTTCAGTTGCACCATATATTGGATTAGTTGGTACTGTATGGGGTATTATGTCTTCATTTAGTGCTCTTGGTGGTGTTGAGCAAGCAACTATATCTGTGGTTGCTCCACATATTGCTGAAGCTCTTATAGCTACAGCCTTAGGTCTGTTTGTCGCGATTCCTGCTGTTGTTGGGCATAGTAGGCTTGCTAATCAAGTTGATGATGTTTTGTCAGGATATGAAGCGTTTCAAGATGACTTATGTATATTGTTACTTAAAGAAGCACATAAGGATCAATTACAACAACCACATAATCAAGAAAATTACTAAAGCCATTTTATGAGAAGAAGAAATAAAAAGTTTTTTAGAAAAAAAAGAGCAATGGTTGAGATCAATGTAGTACCATACATTGATGTAATGCTTGTATTACTAGTTATATTTATGATTACCACGCCAATTTTAACACAGGGTGTAAAAGTTGATTTGCCGAAAGCAACATCAGAAAAAATCCCATCAAATGATAGTAAACCAATAGTTGTTACAGTCAATAAAGATGGTCAATATTTTATAAATCAAGGTGTTGGTAATCCAAAAGCATCATTAACTGCTTCGAAGCTTAGCTCAGTGGTAATAAGTCTATCAAAACAAAGTGCAGGTAAGCCTGTATATGTGCGAGGAGATAGTCAAGCAAGTTATGGTGAGGTTGTTAAAGCGATGGCTCTTATTCAAAAAGCAGGTGTTGATAAAGTGGGGTTAGTTACAGAAGATGGAAAATCTTAAATCCTACTACCATAAAGCAAAAATTTTTTGTAAAAAACAAATTGATAAAGATCCATATTTAGCAAAATCAGTGTTAATACATGTAAGTGTTGTTGTCTTGCTATGTATCTTATCATTTGTTAGTACGCTGAGATTTAGTTCGCCAACTAATTTTGAAGTCCAGATTAAAGGCAAGCCTAACCACCCAACAGTTATACAAGCTACATCAATTACTAGTCAAGATTTAGATAAGCAAATACAGTCGTATGAAAATAATCGTGAGCAAGAGAGAAAAGCTCGTCAAGATATTAAAGATGCTAAGCAAGACATAAAAGAAGCACGAGCAAAAGCTATAAAACAGGCAAAAGCACGAGCAAAAGCAAAAGCTGAGGCTGATCGTAAGGCTAAGTTAGAAGAGCAAAGGAAAGCTAAACTCGAAGCGAGGCGTAAAGAGCAGAAAAAACAACAAGAGTTAGAGAACCAGAGAAAGATTGCTGAAAAACAGAAGCAACAAAAGCTTGAAGAGCAAAGAAAAAAAGAGTTGCAAAATAAAAAAGTAAAACAGGAAAAAGCTAAGCTTGAAGCAGAGAAAAAGCGTAAGCAACAAGAGGCAGAAAAACAAAGAAAAGCTCGAGAAGCACGCCTAGCAAAAGCTAGAGCAGAAGCTCAAGAGTCAGCTCGAAGACAAGTACAAAAAAGTCAAAGTGATTCAGCTATTGCTAGTTACTTAGGTGAGTATCAGCAACGCATTGAAGATCATTGGGTTAGAGATAATTGTCGGGGAATATATAAATTCCCTAAAGCAATAGCTAGAAATGGTAGCTTTATAAAGCTTACAGGAACTACTGGAAATTTCAGGTGTGATCAATCATTAATAGATGCTATTAAAGATACCACACCACCAGCAATAACAAATGATGTGGCAAAACAAAGATTGCAAGATGAGAATATCAGCTTCTTATTCGATCCATATAAATAAAAAGGTAACAAATGAAAAAGAAAATTTTATATATTACAGTATTTATTTTTATTAGTTTTAATCTCTATGCGGATTTTGTTGTAAATGTTCGTTCAGGGATAATAAAAAAACCATTAGTTGCAGTAATTTCTAATAACATGATTGATGGTTTTTCAAAGTCTGTTAACAGTGTTGTGGAGGAAGATTTAGCTCATAATGCTAAGCTAGAATCAAGTATGCCGATACAATATGAAGTTAAAAGTCAAAGTTTAGTACCTTGGAAAAATATAAAGGCTGATTATGTTGCTTATACGAAATACACTAAAAACTCGTATAATAACTATACAGTAGAAGTTAAAGTCTTAAAAAGAGATGATTCAAGCTATATTCAGTCAATAACATATAGAAATATCAGTGCTGCTTTAAGTAGAACTCTAGCTCATAAAATCTCGAATTATGTTTATCAAAAAATAACCGGGGATCAAGGGTTCTTTTTAACTAAACTTGCCTATGTAAAAGTAACTAATCCATACGCAAGATATGGTAGGACGTATGAGCTAATAATCTCAGATTATGATGGTTATAATAAGCATACAGTTTTAAGGCAGAAAGATAACCCTATTGCTACACCATCGTGGTCAAGTAATGGTAAGTTTATTGTATACTCTAGCTATAGTGGTGGTAGTATGGCAGTTTATAAGCTTCAAATTGCTACTGGAAAAGTTACTAGAATATCTAACTTTAAAGGGATTAATAGTGCCGCAGCGTATTCACCTAATGATGATATGATTGCTTTAGCCTTATCAAAAGGTTATTCAGATCAGACAAATATTTATATTATGAATCTTGTAAATAAATCTTTAAAGAGATTAACGATTAATGGTATTAATACAGCTCCAAAATTTTCACCAAACGGTAAGAGTGTAATATTTACCTCAGATAGAGGAGGTAGACCTAATATATATGTTGCACCTATAAACTCTAAATACCCTCAATCTTCAAGACTAAGTAGCAAAATATATCAAGGATATGAGCCAAACTATACGCCAAATGGTAAGGACGTAGTATTTATGAATCAAAGTGCTCGTTCAAAAGGGACGCGGATTGCTGTATTTGATATATCTAATAGTGATCTTAAGATATTAACAAATGGAAAATCCGATGCTTCACCTACTGTTTCACCTTTTGGTGATATGGTTGCGTATGTAGCTTCGAATTCTAGAGGTTATAATTCTATAGATATGGTATCCTTAAATGGAGATAATCATTTTAGCATAGTAAATATAGATGATAATAAAACACTTATTCAGTCACCATCGTGGTCACCGAAAAATTTTTAGGGAGGGTTTATGAATATAGTAAATAGATTTTTGATTCTAACAATAATTGTAGGTTCGCTTTTTAGTTGTGCATGGTATAAAGGTCCTGAACCTTCGGCTGTGGATAGCTCGGGCACTAGTCTTGACGGTTCATCTTTGGGCGAATCTGGATCAAATACAATTAGTTTGCTTAAGTCTGGAGAAAATTCAGGTGGTAATTTTGCAGACGATGGTGGTAATTTTGAAACTACAGATTTTGATAATGTTACTTAAAATAAAAAATAAATGGAGATTAATAGCATGAAAAAGAAAATAATTGGTTTAGCTGTAATAGCCTCAGTATTAGCGTTGGCTAGTTGTTCTAGTGACAGACCTGATAATAGTGATCTAATAAAAGATAAGTATGCAGGTGTTGATAGTTCAGATGCCTTAGAAATGTCATCAAAAATATTTGGTTCTGAAAATATGAGTTCAGATGAAGTTTCTAAAATGAAAGAAGAGTTAATGGGTATAAACTGTAGATCTGTGTATTTTGGATTTGATAGTAATGATGTTACTGATGATGCTAAAACATGCCTAGATCAAACAGCAGACTATCTAATAGCGCATCCTAATCAGCCAATTAAACTTTCAGGTAACACCGACCCAAGAGGAAGTGATAAATATAACTTTAATTTAGGTCAAAAAAGAGCTGATGCAGTTAATCAATACTTATTATCAAAAGGTGTTAATCAAGACCAAGTATGTGTGGTAAGTTATGGTAAATTAAAGCCAGCAGCAGAACCTACGCAGTACTATGATGAGTTCTGTAGTGATGGCATGAATGATGCTTGTATGTATAAAGCATCTGAGAAAGCTTATTATTTAGATAGAAGAACTGATCTTGATTTCGGTGTGAAATGTGATGAAAGTGACTCATCTATTCAGCCATCAGCAGAAATGTAATCTGATTTTTTATCTATTCTTTTTTCTAAAATTAATCTAAAATACACTTCATAATTCTATATAACTTTAATTATCATGATTAAAATACCTAAAATTGGCTTTGTGAGTCTTGGTTGTCCTAAAAACCTTGTTGACTCTGAAAGAATAATTACTAAGCTAAAAGCTGAAGGCTATGAACTATGCGATAGTTACAATAATGCTGACATGGTAATCGTAAACACTTGTGGGTTTCTTAACTCGGCAATAGATGAATCACTTGAAGTGATTGGTGAAGCGATTGCTAAAAACGGTAAAGTGCTTGTGACTGGATGTCTTGGCAATAAAGCAGACATGATAAAAGAGAAGCATCCTAAGGTTTTAAGCATTACAGGACCACAGGATTATGAAAATTTAATCGAAGCTGTACATACTCATGCTCCGATATTTGCTAGTGATTTTGTATCTTTAGTTCCACCACAGGGTATAAAGCTTACACCGAGACACTATTCTTATTTGAAAATATCTGAAGGTTGTAACAATACTTGTACTTTTTGCATTATTCCAGATATTCGCGGTAAATTAAAAAGCCGTAATATTGATAATATTATGATAGAGGCTGAGAAGCTTAAAAATGCAGGTGTAAAAGAGCTACTAGTAATTTCGCAAGATACTTCAGCGTATGGTGTTGACATAAAGTATAACCCTGGTATTTGGCATGATAAACAATACCAAAGCAATATATTGGATTTATCTACAGCATTGGGTGAGCTAGATATGTGGACAAGATTGCATTATGTATATCCATACCCTCATGTTGATAAAATTGTACCACTTATGGCTCAAGGTAAGATTTTACCGTATTTAGATGTACCATTACAGCACTCTAGCCCAGAAGTACTAAAAAGAATGAAGCGACCAGCTCATACACAAAAGACTCTTGATAGAATCAATAAGTGGCGTGATATATGTCCAGATATTGCTATTCGTAGTACATTTATAGTTGGTTTCCCAGGTGAGACAGAAGCAGATTTTGAGCATTTGCTAGATTTTGCTAGACAAGCACAGCTTGATAGAGTTGGCTGCTTTAAGTACTCTGAGGTTGAAGGTGCTAAAGCTAATGATTTTGATGATTTGATATCCGAAGAAGTTAAGCAGCAGCGATTAGATACTTTTATGGGTTTACAGTCTGAGATAAGTGCTAAGAAGCTTGAAAGATTTGTAGGCACTGAGCAGCAAGTTATAATTGATTCAATAAATACTGATGAAAACTACGCAATAGGTCGTACAAAATACGATGCTCCAGAAGTTGATGGTCAAGTAATAATCGGCGATGCAAAAGAGCGTAGATTGAAAGTTGGCGAGTTTGCTATCGTAGAAATCACAGAATCTACAGAATATGACTTAATTGCTGACTAAGACATTTATATATATTTGTAAGGATATGTATCTTCTCTATTTTGAAATGAAATAATCTTACTATTTTGAATCATGCCATTTTTAATATTGATAGAGTTTTCTAATGTTTTACTCTTAGCACCACTTTCTTTCTTCAAAATCACATTGGGAAGATAACTCAAGACAGTTTCTGATATGCATCTTGAAGTACTTTCCCAAAGATAACTAGGAGTATGATCTACACCATAATAATCTATGGACTCTACTTTAAACATCGGCTTTTTAAAGCTAGTTGGTTTAGAGAAATAAAATCCCATCTCTTCATCACAGCTAACATCAATTATTAGGCTATTGGGTTTTATTTTTGCAAAATTTTTCTTATTGATAAATATCGTTGGATTGTTAGGGTCTTGTAATATTCCATTAACGATAATGTCAGATTTGCTAATTAGATTGATCAACTTTTTATTTTCAGATAAATCTTCTGAAACTCTAACATACTTGCAACCATTTATTACATCTTGTAAATCTGCAATTGTACGGCGAGAGCACACGGTTATATCCTTGAAGCCACGACCTTGTAAAGCATATATGGCCCCACGACTAACAGCCCCAAAGCCAATTATTAGTATTTTTTTCTGTTCTCCATATCTACCGTCTGTAGCTTTTAATTGAAGTGCATGCAAAACAGCACAGTATCCAGCTAATTCATTGTTTTGCCAGAAGCTATGGCGGGGTGTTTTTTTATCATCTTGCAATGAATACATATCTTCAAAGGCTAATAATGTTAATTTTTTGTCGATAGCTATCTGTGTGATTTCTTTCTGTTGTACACAGTGTGACCATCCCCAAACAATACTTTCATCTTTAATATCCATCAAGTCTTGTAATACTGGTTTAGCTAGTATTATGTTCCCAATACTTTTTAATATTTCATCTCGCGAAGCAATACCTCCAGTTTGACTAGCAATTTTCTCATCAGAAATATTCATAGATTTACCATAACCACTTTCAAATATAAGTTGCTCACGAATTTCTTTAGGTATTTCAGATATATGATCAGGGTGAATGGGAAGTCTTTGTTCATTTTCTTTTCTTGAAGTCCCGATGACTCCAAATGTTAATTTGTTCATGTTTGTATCCTTGTTGTTAAATAATATATTTATCAACACTTATATGGTCACAAAAGAATGTCTCTAATTTAATAGATAAACTCTTACATATACATGTATAGTGTCAAAAGTTAGATCAAAAAAAGCTGTTTATTTACAGGTCAGACTAAGAATGAGTATCAGTAGGCTAATTGAAAAAATTAGAGCTACCTGTTTGAGTATATACTAATTATTGTAGTGATAAGGTAATTAATAATTATACTGAAGCATCAGAGCTGTGATAGCTAGCACTTACTTAATTATCTCATGTTTTTATTGACAATTAAGTCTAACTTAGAATATACTGTGTAAATGTTGTGTGTTGAGTGAATAAAATGAAATTGGAACTAAAAAAATACTTAGATATTGCAGAGGCTATAAGTAAACTTTTAAGTCCTTTCGCTGAAGTTGTAATACATGATTTATCAACTAATAAAATTGAAGCAATATTTAATTCTATATCTAAACGAGAAGTTGGAGACTCTTCATATTTAGATCATATTAATTTAGAGACATATGATGAGCTTTCAAATGTTATTGGTCCATATGAAAAGTTAAATTATGACGGAAGAAAACTAAAATGTATCATTACTGTAATTAGAAATAGTGATGATGTTGCAGTTGGTACGCTGTGCATAAACCTAGACATATCTGTATTTGATAAGTATAGAGGAATTTTACAGCTGTTTTTGACAAATAATGATAAAGGGATGTCTCAAAAATCTCAGAGTCTATTTAGAGATACTTTATATGAGCAAATCAATAATTTTGTTCAGAAATATTGTTTAAATCACAATTTGAGCATAGACAATCTGACAAGGCTTCAGAAAAAAAATCTAATATTAGAGCTTAAGCAAAATGGAGCTCTTGATGGAAAGAATGCTAGTCACTATATTGCTAGAGCTTTGAATGTGAGTAGAGCAACGGTCTATAACTATCTAAAATAAATTTATAAAAAGGAAGTAAGATGTTAATTATACTAGGTGCCTTAATAGGCTTTTTTGCAAGCTTTGTATCCACTCTACTTGGTGGAGGTGCTGGACTTATTGCTACACCTGCTTTTTTTTACATAATATTGCATACTTATGGTGCAGACTTCGCGATGCAGATAGCTTTAGCAACTTGTTGTGGAATGTCTGTATGTCTTAGTTTGGTTGCTACATATAAACATTTACGGAGAGGCAATATTCAAATTGGAGAGTTAAAATATTTTTTGATTGCTTTAGCTATAGGCTCGGTAATTGGAGGTGTGTTGGTTAAGCATATTGATACAGTTCTTTTAAAACATATATTTTCAGTGATACTTGTATTAAGTGGAATCTGGATGATTCTACATAATGATAGTAAGATTGTTAAATTGCCTGGAACCGTAGCTTATCCAATTTGTAGCTTTTGTGGTGTTTTAAGTGTGCTTGCAACATCAACTACCTTTGCTACGATGTTTTTTATTAAAATAGGTGTAGAAATTAGGAAAGCTATATCAATTGCTAGTGTTTGTGTGGTAATAAATTCAACTATAGCAACTTTTATGCTAGTTTATGGTATAAAAGTAAATATTCCCCAAACATTTGGGTATATTAGCTTACCGTTGCTATTATCATCAGCACCTTTTTCTATTATCGGAAGTTTGCTTGCGGTGAGATATTTAGGTGTGATATCACCAGTGCTTCTTAAAAGATTGTTTATAGTTCTGATGTTTGTATCTGCTGTGATAATGGCTTTATAAATCACTTTTAAGTTTACAGGAATATTATGAGGGAATTAAAATTTTGGCAGGTTGATGCATTTACTCAAGAACCTTTTAAAGGAAATCCAGCCGCAGTTTTTATATTAGAAGAAGAGCTTGATGATGACCTAATGCAACTAATAGCAATTGAAATGAATTTATCTGAAACGGCATTTATTCTCTTAAGAGAAAATAAAAACCCTTTGCTCAGATGGTTTACACCAATGTATGAGATTGACTTATGTGGACATGCTACTATTGCGAGTTCAGAAGTGTATTTTTCACATGTAGATAGAGATACAGATAAGGTTGTTTTTGATACCAAGTATGTTGGACCGATTGAAGTGAATAAGTGTGATCAAGCTTATACTATGAGCTTTCCTCTTCGTGAAGGTGAAGAAGTAAATGTAAATAGTATACCAAAATATATTTTAGACAGCTTATCCTCATCTAAGCCAATTTACGCTGCAAAATCACGAGACTTAATGTTAGTTTATGATAATGAAGATTCTATTTTAGAAATGAAACCTGATTTTAACAAACTGTTAGAATGTGACGAGTTTATAATTGTTACAGCAAAATCATCTAATTCAAAATATGATTTCATATCTAGATTTTTCTGTGCAGCTGAAGGTATTTTAGAAGACCCTGTAACAGGCTCTGCTCATTCAACTCTAGCACCATACTGGGCAAAACAACTTAATAAAACTAATATGTTGGCTTATCAAGCTTCAAAAAGAGGTGGGGAGTTGAGATTAGAGATGAAAGCAGACCATGTAAACATAACAGGGTATGCTGTGAAATTGATAGAAGGGTGTATGAGTTTATAACTATCTTCAATTGAAAATATAAATATATAAGGTATACTTTGAGATTCAACTGGAGAGGTGGCCGAGTGGTTGAAGGCGCACGCCTGGAAAGCGTGTATAGTAGAAATACTATCGAGAGTTCGAATCTCTTCCTCTCCGCCAAAGATAATTTAGAGTATGCTAAATTACTATAGAATTATTTTATCCATACTTGATATGAATTGTTGATATAATTTATTTAATTCTTTTTTATCAATACAATAATAATTTTTATTAGCCTTAGTTTCTGATAATAAGATTTTTGTATCTTTAAGTTCAAATATTAGTGAAATAATTAGTAGTTTACCTATTGTTTATATATCTAATCCGATGCCGAAAATAATAGCAAATATAAAATATGTCAATATTAAACTAATGTTGAAGCTATTTGGTTTGTTAAGTTTATATATTATGAATCACCTAAATACCTGAGATATCCTCATAAGAATGTAACTTATGAAGATTATATTCTGAGATTTATAGCCTGCCAAAAAACATTATAAATTTAAAGAAAATAATAGTTTATGTTATTCCTTGTGCAGACATTAAAAGAGTTATTATGAATGCAGATGTGATATTATATGAAAAATATTAATAAGATTAATAAGATTATCTTATAAGGTAAATAAGTAATTAATATTGGTATTAATTTTTACAATTCAATATTATATGTTGGTATGATCAATATTGATTTTTATAATTATAAATATAAACCAAAGGAAAAACAGATGCTTAAAAAAATTGTAATAGCTCTAGGAACTTCTAGTTTGTTGTTTGCTTCTAGTGGAATAGCAGGTGAAAAAACTAATCCAACAGGTGAAACTAAAGCACCATCAGCTAGCCAAAATACTACGCCGCAGCTGAATTTATCACCACTGCGTAATTTAAATACAGTTGATAGTCCTATGGGTAGTGACTATAGTTATCGTGAAGCGTTTAAAAAAGTTAATATTGATGAATTAAAAGCGGATATGAAAGAGCTTCTTACAAAGTCTCAAGACTGGTGGCCAGCAGATTTCGGTAATTATGCTCCTTTCTTTGTTAGACTATCATGGCATGACGCAGGGACTTATAGAGTATCTGATGGTCGTGGAGGAGCTAACCGTGGCCAACAAAGGTTCTCTCCATTAAACAGCTGGCCAGATAATGTAAACCTTGATAAAGCCCGTCAACTTTTATGGCCAATTAAACAAAAATACGGTGATGCTGTTTCATGGTCTGATTTGATTGTGCTAGCAGGTACGGTATCTTTAGAGTCTATGGGTATGGAGCCAATTGGTTTTGCATTTGGTAGAGAAGATGATTGGCAAGGTGATGATACTGATTGGGGTGTTTCTCCAGAAGTACTATCTAGTAATGTTAAAAATGGTAAGCTTATAAAACCTTTCTCCGCTACAGAAATGGGTTTAATTTATGTAAACCCAGAGGGCCCAGATGGTATCCCTGATAAGAAAAAAGCTGGTAGTGCAATCCGTCAAGCCTTTAGTGGTATGGGAATGAATGATAAGGAAACAGTTGCTTTGATAGCAGGTGGTCACGCATTTGGTAAAACTCATGGAGCAGTGCCAAAAGAAGATCTTCAGAAAGATATTGGTCCAGCACCTGATAAAGCCCCAATTGAACAGCAAGGATTAGGTTGGCATAATAGTTATGGTAGTGGTAACGCTGATGATACTATGGGTAGTGGTCTTGAAGGTTCATGGACATCTACACCAACTCACTGGAATTCAACTTTCTTAGATAACTTATATAATCTAGATTGGAAGAAAACATTATCTCCAGCAGGAGCTCATCAGTGGACTCCAACAAACTCAAAAGAGAGTGATATGGTTCCTGATGCACATAAGCCAGGTGTAAAACATAAACCTATGATGTTTACAACTGATTTGGCTCTTAGAGAAGATCCTAAGTTTAATAAATATGCTGAAGAGTTCCATAAAAACCCTAAAGAATTTAAGAAAGAATTTGCTAAAGCATGGTTCAAGCTGACTCATAGAGATATGGGACCAGCTTCAAGATATATGGGGTCATGGGTTCCTAAGCAAACATTTGCATGGCAAGATCCTGTACCTAAGGCTGATTATAAGCAAGTATCTAAAAAGGACATTTCACAGCTTGAAGAAATGGTTGCTAAATCTGGACTATCTAGACAACAACTTATTAAAACTGCTTGGGCTTCTGCGTCAACGTATCGTAAAACTGACTACAGAGGTGGTACTAACGGTGCAAGAATTGCATTAGCTCCAGAAAAAGATTGGGCTATGAATGAGCCAAAAAATCTTGAATTAGTATTGACTAAATTAAAAGAAATTCAAACTAAGTTTAACAAAAGTAAAACTGATGGAACTAAAGTTTCATTAGCAGACTTAATTGTTTTGGCTGGTAATATGAGTGTAGAAGAAGCGGCTAATGAAGCTGGCTTTAATATTGAGATTCCATTTGTACCAGGTAGAACAGATGCGACTCAAAAACAAACTGATGTTAAATCTATTAATTACTTAAAAACTAAATCAGATGGTTTTGTAAACTATACAGATGGTAGTGTAAGTCCAAACAAACTTCCACAAGCATTAGTTGAAAAAGCGAGTATGTTAGATTTAAATGTCCCAGAAATGACAGTTTTAGTTGGCGGTATGAGAGCATTAGATACTAACTATAAAGATTCTCAAGATGGTGTGTTTACATCAAAAGCAGGACAGCTTAACAACTCATTCTTTGTAAACTTACTTGATATGTCTACAAAGTGGGAAAAATCTGATAAACCAGGTGAGTATGTTGGTCTTAGTAGAAAAACTGGTGATGCTAGATGGACAGCTTCTTCTGTTGACTTAATCTTTGGATCTAACTCTGAACTTAAAGCTGTGGCTCAAGTTTATGCAGAAAAAGGCAATGAGCAGAAGTTTGTAAATGACTTTGCTAAGGCTTGGCATAAAGTTATGATGAACGGTAGATTTGATGTTCAAAACAATCCTACTTCTAAAAAAACAACTTATGATAATGTTATTATCTAATCGCTAAGATATCTTTAAAAATATTCTTTAATTATCCAACTTTAGCAATTACTTTATTGTTAGACCATGTGAGATTGATTTTCTATATTGATCAGTATCAAGTTTAAGGACTTGTTCTGGTATTCGTTCAAGACTTTGTCTGCTTTCATCACTAGTATTATAGATGCGAATCTCTGCTAGATCATCATTTTGTCACTATTTATCATGAACTCATGAGAGTTTTTAGGTGAGTTAACTCTTCTAACAACAACGGCTATTTTCCTGAAAGGTAGGTCGATACATTTACCATCCGTAGATTCTTTTGAGTATGGCTATTAGAGTCGATAGAAGACATACTGTCAAGATCACCTACATCCCAACAATCATTGCCTATTTCTTCAGTGTATAGGGTATTGTTTGATTCATTCGAGATTTTTACTCTGAACTCATTTTATTATCAGTAGTTTCTTGGTCACTATTAGCATAACATGTACGCCTAATAGACTAATTAGTAGACTTGTATATAGCTTTTTCATAAAATATGATCCTAAAATAAATGCAGAGAATTAATTATAGTTTTAACTTTTTTTAAAAGGTATAGTAGGAATGGATATGTTTTTTTAAGAATTTAATGCTTTTTCCTTTGGAGTGTTAGCATTCCCATTACAATCAAACAGCCCCATCCTAACATAAGAGTGGTTCCTCCAATTGGAGCTAATCTTAACGCTTGAGATAGGTTAAATATTACGAAGCAATATATACTAAAACTAAACATCAAAGTACCCAGGATAAATAGTATAGAGCTAAGTTTAAGAAAAATGCTATTTGTTATATTATGAGTTGTAAGTGAAATTAGCCCTATAATACTTATTAGTATTGCATAAAGCTGATTATAACGAATAGCTGTCATTAGCATATCAAAGTGTTCACTAGAAATATGTGTTTTTAATCCATGCTCAGCGTAAGCACCTATTGCTACAGATATAAAGCCAAATATAGCTCCGATAATTAAAGTCATTACTTCTCTCCTTTGTTTTGTAAAAAAGATTTAACTTGAAGTATTATGTCATTGCACGCTATTTTTGCTTCATTAACTTTAGTATATAAATCAAAAAAACCATGTATTAAACCTTCATAACACTTATACTCTACATTAGCATTAGATCTGGATAGTAAATTAAAATATAACCTACCATCATCTCTTAATACATCTAATTCTGTTGTAAATATTAATGCTGGAGCCAAATTCTCAAAATTTGTTCCCCGAACTGGTAAAGCATATGGATCTTGTATATCACTTATATTACTAAGATATTGTTTCCAAAACCACTCCATTGTATCTCTCGTTAAAATATAGCCAGATGAATAATTACTATATGATTCTGTAGAATAGTTAATATCTAGCATAGGACTAATTATAATCTGACAAGCCAATGTAAACTTATTTCTATCTCTTGCCATCATAGCAACAACTGCCGCAAGATTACCTCCACAACTTTCTCCCCAAACACCTATTTTTGATGAGTCAATATTAAGTTCCTTACTATGACTAAAAACCCAACTTGTAGCTAAAAAACAATCTTCTGGTGCTGCTGGAAAAGGATGTTCCGGAGCTAATCTATAGTCCACAGCTATAACCATACAGCCAACTTCACTAGCGATACGTCGGCATGTTTGATCATAAATATCCATATTATCTCTTATTACAAAGCCACCTCCATGAAAATACATTAATGCTGGCAGTTGATTATTCAGTGATGGGTAATATAACCTTACTTTAATGCTTCTAGCATGTGTATTTACAATTTTAGCTGCTACCACCTTTGCCATTAAAATAGACTCTTCTTTTGGTTTTTTATAAAATGCTTCATTGAAAGCATGCCTTAACCCTTTGGGAGAAAAAGAAGAATAATTAGGGAATCCTGAAGAATTATAGTTATCTATTATGTTTTGCATCTCTTTTGAAATAGTCATTTTTTCTCCTTTGTTTGGTGTTATCTCACAATAACTTAACCTTTTAAATCTCCAGCTTGCAAAAGCTTTGTAGGCCAGATTTGTGATTTGTTTGATTATTGGTAATGAAACTATTACTGCGAATAACTTCCAAAATTTTAATTGTTGCCATATCAAAATAAATGAATCTAAGCCAATAAATAAGTTACCTTCATTATCTCTAGTATGTAAAAGCTTTAGAGTGTCATTATATTCAAGATTTTCATTTACTAAAGTATCTGTAGATGTTGTTATATCTATCCATTCAAATATATTTTCAGGGGCTACTCTTTTGTAGTATCTAATTTCTTTTGAGCAGAGACCACATTTTCCATCATAAAAAACTTTTATCATTATGATATGTTTTTGTTTTTATATAATGATTAATTGTAGTAGATATTGTGAAAAAACTATAGAAACTTTGAGATTATAAAAACTAAGATTATTTTGTAATAGTTATTTTATACCACTATGTCTTAGTAAAGCATCCTCATTAGGTTTGCGACCCATAAAGCCGACAAAATTATCCATAGCATCTCGAGATGAACCTTTTGAAATAATATTTTCAAGCAAATCACTGCCTACACAATCACTTAAAACACCTTCATTTTCAAAGCGAGAAAACACATCAGAAGATAGAATTTCTGCCCATTTATAACTATAGTATCCTGCAGCATAGCCACCAGCAAAAATGTGTGAAAATCCGTTTTGGAATTTGTTATAGCTAGGAGCTTTCATAAGGTTTGCAGACTCTCTAACTTTATTAAGTTCGGCTTGTACCTCAGTAACAGTTGTAGCTTTATTATAATGAATATTGATATCAAAAAGTGCAAACTCAAGTTGGCGAACCATTGCCATTGCTGATTGGAAATGTCTTGTACCTATTAGTTTATCTATTTGCTGAGTTGTAAGAGCTTTACCATCACGAGAGCCTGACATTAAGTCTAAACCTTCTTTGCACCAACAAAAGTTTTCCATAAATTGACTTGGTAGCTCGACAGCGTCCCACTCAACACCATTTGTACCAGATATAGATGGGATGCTAACTTTTGATAATATGTGGTGTAGAGCATGACCAAATTCATGAAATAGCGTTACTACATCATTATGCGTAAGGTTTGCACCATCTTTTGAAGGTGGCATAAAGTTACAGTTTACATAGGCAACAGGCATTTGCTGTGAGCCATCAGACTTTATGAAAGCAGTACGAGAGCCATCCATCCAAGCACCACCACGCTTGTTATCACGAGCGAAATAATCACAAATAATAGTGCCAACATATTCTCCAGAACGATAAAACTCAAGTGTACGCTGTTCTGCTAAGTATTTTTTATAGTCGGTGTTTTCTCTTACTTCAAGTCCATATATTTTACCTAAAATATTAAATAAACCCTGTTGTACTTTTTCTAG
The DNA here is from genome assembly GCF_003290445.1 of Francisella adeliensis. Lineage (NCBI taxonomy): Bacteria > Pseudomonadati > Pseudomonadota > Gammaproteobacteria > Thiotrichales > Francisellaceae > Francisella > Francisella adeliensis. The sequence continues at coordinate 261,878 of NZ_CP021781.1, forward strand.
TGGAAAGTACTCGCGTAACTCTTCGTCGGTAAAATCATATTTTGCTTTTTTAAGTTTCTCTGAGTAGTAGCCGGTATCCCATGGTTTTAAGTCATTAGTAAGACCACTATCTTCAGCAAATTTGCGTAATGCTTCTAGTTCATGTTTTGCTTGAGATTTTGATTTTTCTAATAGATTGTTTAGTAGTTCTAAAACTTGCTTAGGAGTTTCAGCCATCTTCGTATAAAGTGAGTAGTCAGCGTAACTATCAAATCCAAGGATTTGAGTTTTTTCTATTCGCAGCTTGAGGATTTTCTCGATATTATCATCATTGTTAAAACTTTTGTTTTCAGCTTCAGCAGAAGCTTTAGTACAAAATGCTTTATAAAAAGTTTCTCTTAGCTTTCTGTTATCAGCTTGCTGCATAACTGCTAGATATGTTGGTATATCTATTCCTAAAGCATATTTACCTTTAGATTCTTTTTGTTTTGCTTTTTCAATTGCTGCAGAGATAGTATTTTCAGGTAACCCTTTAAGTTCAGCTTCATTATCTGTTTCGTAAACCCAGCTCATAGTTGCATCTAAAACATTATTTTCAAAACTAGTTGTTAGTTTTGCTAATTCTTGAGATATTTCTTGTAGTCGTTTTCTCTTTGACTCTTCAAGGTCTACTCCTGATGCCTCAAAACCTTTTATAGCTTTCTTGACAGTCTGAGCTTGTTCAGGGTTTAAATCTTGCTTTTGTACTTGTTTATAGGCGTTAAAGAGACCTTTATTTTGACCAACTTTTGTATAAAATTCTGTAAGCTTAGATATTGCATACTCATATCCATCACGTAATTCTGGAGTATTACAAACGGCATTTAAATGAGATATTGTTGAGCATATTTGTGTGATTTTTTCATCATCTTCTTCCAGCTTAAGTAAGTCTATCCATGATATCTGTTGTTGTTTTAGCGTATTGTCGAGGTTAGTTTGAGCTGTTGTAAGACTTTCATCAATTGCTGTTTTTATCTCATCAGCATTAAAATTAGCGAGGTTAGGTAGATCAGAATAAGTTAGTAATGAGTTCATGTTTTCTCCGAACTGGTTTAGATATATAATATTATATAAGTTCAAATATCAGTTATATCAAGGTTTATTTTATGATGAGTTTACAAGAAGAAAGAAATGATGCGGAGCTTTATTTTATAGAATATAAGCCTGGTAATATAAAGTTAAATGTAGGGAGTTATAGTCAAGCAGTAATAGTATCGTTACAAAAGGTAGTCAAATATGATAATAATATAATCAAGCTTAATGACATAAATAGCGATCATCTTGATATATTACTCAAAGATAGTCCTGAGGTTATATTGATTGGTACAGGCTCAAAACAAGAACTTCCAATTATCGATATCATAGCTAAATTAGCAAATGCTGGCAAAAGTGTAGATTTTATGGCAAGTGAGAAGGCTTGCAAAACCTATAACCTTTTAGTAAATGAGGGAAGAAATGTAGGCTGTATCATAATTTGATGTAGAACGGTTTATTTGTATGGCAATAGTGCTATAATGCAATTGAATACTAAAATTTTTTTAATCATAAGAATGGAGAATGCTATGAAAAATATAATTAAATTTGGAGCTATTACGATGACGGTTGCAGCTTTAGCAAGCTGCTCAACATTTGGCTTTGGAGATGATTCTAAATCAGCAAATACTAGTGATTCAGCTAATGATACTCAAACAGTACAAGTAAACCCAGATGCTGTAAGTGCAGATTCTTCAACTCCAGTATCTAAGATTAGTTTAAAGCAGGATGGTGACCAACTTAAGGCGACTATTTATACAACGTATAATAACAATCCAAATGGTAGTGTAAAACTTCAGTGGAAAGCACCTGAAGGCACTAAATGCTACGACACTAGCTTCCCAATCACTAAATATGGTGAGAAAAATGATATGACTTGGGCTACTGTTCAAGTTAAGCAAGGCAAAAATGAATGTAAAGGTGATTGGACTGCAAATGTTGAGTTTGATGGAGACATTATCGCAACGGATACATTGAACGTTAACTAATCTACATTTATATAAAAAATAAAAAGGGTTTCTATGAAAAAAATAGGATTATTCGTTGTTTGTATATCTTTAAGTATTATGCTGAGTTCTTGTGTGACAAGTACACAAGATAAGATTAATGATCTACAGCTTACTCAAAAACAATTGCAAAATAAAGCATCTGAAAGTCTTGCTAATATCCAGGCACTTAAAGATAAGGTTGTTAAATATAGAGCAGAAGCTGATGAACTACAGAAAAAATCTGACAAAATGGATAAAGATATATCTGATCTGAAAGTTGCGTATGGACAATTTGAAGATCCAAATAATGATAGTGCCATAGCTGTAAATAGTGAGCTTGTATCTAAAATGAAACAAAAGGTCGATATTGATGAAAAAATTAATAAATATCGATCTCAAGCAAACACATTTGCCTCACAGATAACTCAGCTAAAAGCAACATCTCAAACTCAAGCTAGTCAAGCCTCAAAAATATCATCACAAATAGCACAACTTAGCTCTAAAAAGTAAATAGTTGTTTTACTTATTAGCACATGATGATAGAATTTCTACTAAGATTATAAGTGTTTATAGCGTTATGACTAAACTACAAAAAATATTTGTTTCTTTAGGTTGTATTTCAGTGATGTTGATAGCTGGTTGTGCTACAGATTCAGTTGAAAAACTTGCTAAACTAGAGAAAACTCAGCAGCAGACACAACAAGAATTGTTGGATGCAAAAAAGCAGCTTGAAGAGGCTAATTTAAAAGTCCAAAGATATAATGAGCTAACTGATAAATATGAAAAATTAATTAAAGAGCAGACAACTAATTTAAAAGAATTAGAAGAGGAGTATATCTTATTAAAAAATAAAAAAGACTCTAGTAAACAAGCAGTAAAAAGTAAACTTATGGAGTCTGCTCAGAAATCCGTTGTCTTACAAAGAAGACTGAAAAGATACTCATCAAAAATAGATACATATGAGAAAAAATCAGAGAAGTTAGAAGAAAAAGTAAAAGCAACAGAAGTTTCTGTAAAAGAAACAAGTAATGAAATCAGCAAGATAAAGAAAGAAATCGTAAAAGCTACTTTTGAAGAAAATCAAAGAGAAGTTAAAGAGGTTAAGGCTAAGGTTTCTGGTACCTTAGATTAATACAAAAACATAATAATAAACAGGTAATTAAATTAAATGAAGAAAATACTTTTAATGTCGCTATCAGCATTAGCTTTAAGTAGTTGTAGTTCATATCATGCATTTATGGATAAGATGTACAGCTCGGATGAATCTATATCTATAAACCCTGATGATACTCTTGAAAATCCAGATCAAGATGGTGAAAATGTTACAACTGTTAACCCTTCTGCCACTCTTAAGATAGTTTATGTTGCGAAAACAAATGAAATAGATGCTAATATAATAACAAACTGGAATGATGCACCACAAGGTTCAATTTATTTGACCTGGACAGCACCTAAAGAAAGTAATTGCTATAGTACTTCTTTCCCGATAACTAAATATAAAGAAGACCAAGATTACACTAAAGACAGTCAAAGTGTGATGGCTGATGATATAGTTTGTAAGGGTAAGTGGTCTGTTTCACTTGTAAATAAATCAGATAATTCGGTCTTAGCTAAAAAGACCATCAATATAGAATAATCTTTCTTAAAGATTTTATAAGATAATTTTGCTAAACTATAGCAAAATTATTCATAATCAAAAATTAATGACTACTTTAACGAAAAAAATATCTCTTAGAGATATTATCTTTGCATTTCTATGTATATCGCTGTTTATCGTTTTTTTAATGCCTTTTGAACCATTTATTTCATTAAATTTAGTCGATATATCTTCTGGCAGTGGTAAAAAATTTTTAAATGATCTAACTAGTGCTAACATAGGATTGTTTATACATAGGTATTATATTTTTTACTATAGCCTTTGCATCAGTAGTTTAGCAATACTTCTTAATAAAAAAATATTATTTGATGTTATCGATTATTTTAAAGGGTTTAGTAGGGTAGTTAAATCAGGGATACTTTTATTTTTTACTTTTGGGGTAATTTCTTCTTGTTTTGCATTCTCACCATCTATAGCAATTAAGGGTGTTGGGTTGACATTCTTACAGTTTATAAATGTACTATTTGTGGCTCGCTATATTCAAGAAAAACAATATGGTGTAGAGATCTTTTATAAAATTGTAATGCTATCATTAATTTTCTTTGGTGGTACTTTAGCATTACGGTTATGGTTATCAAACTACTCAGTTTATGGATCTGTCGTAGCAGGAAATATACAGAAAGTACTTTTATATCTATACAACTGTTTGAATCCTAGATTTTTGGATAATTATTTTAGTTGGTTTCTGCCATTGCTTTTATTACCCTGGTTTGTCGACATGAGACCTATCTATAAGATTGGTTCATTTATAGCAATTACAGTAGTTTGGTTTGTACTTATAAACCACGCTTTTAGAACTATATATGCTGAATATATGGTCATTTTACCGTTACTATTTATCTATTCTAAGAAGTATTTTAAAGTAACTGTTACGGTATTCGTTCTAGCGTTTAGTTTAGCGTATTTAATTGATTATGCTTATACTAGTTATATTTTATCTTCAGGAACATCGCAAGTTTCAACCTTGATGAGATATGGTACAAGTGGTAGATTATCTTTGTGGCATGAAGCATTTCTAATAGGTCTAAATCACCCACTAACAGGTATAGGGCAGTGGAATTATTTGGTTTATACTAAATATTCTGCTGGGTATCCTCATAACTTACTTTTAGAGATATGGTCACAATGGGGTATACCTGCATTTATAGGTGCTGCAGCCGTAATATTAGTTTCAATTAAAAATCTGTTCAAACAAAGAGTTGAGATTTGTGCTAATCCATTGCACTGTATATTTATCATGATGTTTACAGCTGGAATGATTGATGGAATGTTAAATGCGATGTTTAAAACTTCTTTAGGTCTTTTTGGCTCAGTATTTGTTTTTGGTTTTTGTTTATCAATGTTTAAGTCGAAGAGTTTAAGCTCAGTAAAAGATAATTCATCAACCTTAGATGTAATACTAACTACTGTTTTGGTATTGGGCAGTATTTTTTGTATTACTATTTTACCTCTTATATTTAAGCCAATGTGGATTTAGCTGCAAAACTGCTATAAATCTTTTGTGATTATATTTTACATCATGATTTGTCTATTATAGAATTAGCTTCTAGAGTATTTTCTCAAGGAAGAAAACATGAAAAAACTAAGAATAATTATGGTTGGTGTTGCTGCTGCTTTAGCGTTAAATGCATGCTCGCAAAACAGTAGTATGGCTGAAGACCTCAACTCTGCAAGTGATAGTGTTGTGAGATTCGTAAATGGTACATTTTCCGCACAGATAGATAATAGTGATGTTAAGAGTGTCTATGATGCAACTATTTTAGCTTTGGGTAATAACAGTGACTATAAAATTGTTAGTAAAGATGCTAAAGACAATATCGCTGAAATATCTGGCCAAGTTGAGTCTTCACAGCAACAGTTTAGTGTTAAAATAGTTAGAGATAATTATGATATTGTGAATATATATATCAAGATTGGAACTTTTGGAGATAAAGAGTCTTCAGTTATTTTACTTTCAGATATTAGAACCAACTTAGGACTATAACTATTTTGATGAAAACTCCTCGCGTATTATCAATACAATCTCATGTTGCTTATGGCTATGCTGGAAATAAGGCTGCAGTATTTGCTATGCAAAGGTTAGGGGTTGAAGTGTCTCCAATATATACAGTACAGCTTTCAAACCATACACAGTATGATGTTTTTAAAGGAGCTTTCTTTAGTGCGAAAGATATTCAGTCGATTATAGATGGACTGAAAGAGAATAGCTTCTTAGGTAAGCATGATGCGTTATTGTCGGGGTACATTGGTAATATTGAAGTTGCTAAAGTTATTGCAAATACTGTTATAGATCTTAAAAAGCTAAATCCTAAAGCTATATATTGTTGTGATCCTGTTTTTGGAGATTTTTATGATCATAATGATGAAGGGCATATTTTTGCATCGAAAGATCATCCGCAAATGTTTTTAGAAAACTTATTACCAATAGCTGATATCGTTACCCCAAACTTATTTGAATTGTCTATACTAAGTGATACAGATATTAGCTCATATAATGATATTGTTATGGCCTGTGAAAATCTTATTAAAAAGACTAAAAATAAATCACAAACTATAATAGTTACAAGCACATCTTTTGATAAAAATAAGACTGGAATTGCTATTTACAAAGATGGTTTCTTTGAATATTTAGAGTCTGCAAAATATATAGTACAGCCTAAAGTTAGTGGGTCTGGAGATATTACAGCTGCGATGTTTTTAAGCTATATATTAAAGGAAGAAAATTTTTCTAAAGCATTGCAAAATATTACTGTATGTTTAGATGGTATATTCAAAGTTACTCATAATATCAATAGTGATGAATTAGCATTAATTCAGGCACAAGATTATATAAAGTGATATAATCAATTCTATATACTGAAAAATATTTCATGTTTTTAAAGAATATTTTCAGACTCAAAATGATTAAAACTTAATTATAAGGAAGAGTAATGCAACATACCATAAAAGAAATTGCAGAACATTTGGGTGCGGAGCTTATTAATCCTAGCGAAAAAGTTGTCACAGGACTAAACTATGCTGACAAAGCACAAGAGGGAGAGCTTACTCTTATTAATAAGCCGGAGCATGTAAAACTCTTAGCTAAGTCAAAAGCTAGTGCGGCGTTGATTACAAAAGAGCTTAAAGGTAGAGTTGTTGATATTAATGATAAGCCAATACTTATCGTTGAAAATGCAGATTTAGCAATGGCAAAAGTTTTAGAATATTTTGTAGATCCTGACCCTGAGCAAAATGGGATCCATCCAGCTGCTGTAGTTGACCCATCAGCTAATATTAGTGAAAATGTATCTATAGGTGCAGGTACATATATTGGTAGAAATGTTAGCATTGGTGAAGGTACTATAATATATGCAAATGTTTCGATTTATGATAATGCTCAAGTAGGACCACAATGTATAATTTGGCCAAATGTAAGCATACGAGAAAGAACTGTTGTAGGAGCTTTTTGTAGACTTTATTCAGGTTGTAATGTTGGTAGTGATGGTTTTGGCTATCGTCCATCAGAGGATGGTCGTACTATAGTTCGAGTTCCGCATATTGGTAATGTTATTTTAGGTAATTATGTAGATGTTGGGTCTGGTAGCTGTATAGATAATGCTAAATTTGGCTCGACAATAGTTGGCGATTTTACAAAGATAGATAATCTTGTGCAGATAGGACATAATGTAACTATTGGTAAGGGCTGTATGATCTGTGGACAAGCAGGAATTAGTGGCTCAGTAAATATTGGTGATGGTGTGATTATCGCTGGTAATGCAGGTATAAAGGATCATGTAAATATTGGTGATGGTGCAAGAGTTGGTGGTAAGGCTGGCGTTATGAAAGATATCCCTGCTGGAGAAAGTCATATGGGCTACCCAGCTTATGAGGGCCGTGAATTAATGAAGCAATGGGCTGCTATTCGTCATTTACCAGAAACTATGAAAAAGCTAAAAGCATTAGCTAAGACTTTGAATATTGATTTATAATAGCTCTCTAGCTTCCTATACTGTTGAGTTTCTACTGAATCTTTTATTTGTTATTGACTTTCTTTGATCCTGACGGATTTTTTGTTTATCATCAGGTGATAAATCGTGGCCAGCTATAGCTTTTTTTCTGTATGTGTCAGTAGTTACGTGTTCTTCAGTAACTACTTGAGGTGCTTGTGTTGTACTTTCTTGGTTTGGTGTGGTTGTAGTAACAGTTTCAGTTGTTTGATGAGTTGCTTCTTCGACTACTTTACCATCTTGATTTGCTGCAAAACTGGTGGAACTAAAAAGTACAAATATTATAGTTGATAAAAGTAAGTTTGATCTTTTCATATTTCACTATTTAAAATAAGGCTGTAATAAAATTATGCTAATAAAAAGTTAATATGTCAATAATTCTTGAGAAGAGTCTGAAAGCAGTAACAAATAGTTTTTTATAAGCGCATATTGGTGTAAAGCGTTTGACAAAAAGTTTGGGTATTGGTTTGTGAGAATATATACCTGATTTCTGATAAAATGTTTACATAAACAAAATATCTCAAAGCAGCAACAATCATGAAAAAAATAAACTTCAATTCTCACGGCTCAAATATAGCAGCCCTACTATATACACCTGAAAATTTTGATGCAAATAATAAATATCATACAATAGTACTTTGTCATGGTTTTGCAGGTTTTAAAGAAGTTCTTCTTCCTGCGTATGCTGAAGCTTTTGCAAAAGCTGGCTATATAGTTCTTAACTTTGACTATAGAGGTTTTGGGGAGAGTGAAGGCGAGAGAGGTCGACTAGTACCGAAGTTACAAATCGAAGATATTCATTCTGCGATTGATTATATAGCGAGTTTAGATTTTGTTGATTCTAGTAAGATTGGGCTTTGGGGTACTTCGTATGGTGGCGCTAATGCCATCACAGCTGCTGCACAAAATGATCTTGTAAAATGCCTATCAGTACAACTAACTTTTGGTAACGGTGAGAGAGTAATCACTGGCGATATGTCTACTGAAGAGAAAGAAAAATTTGTAGGTATGATTGATAAAATGCTAGCTAAAAAAGAAAAGACTGGTAAAGAAATGATGGTTCCTTTACATAAAGTACTTACAGATGAGCAATCAAAAGGCTTCTATGAAAGATATAGCAAAGAATATGATGCTTTTGATATCAAGACCCCATTCCTAACAGTTAATGAAACTATGTCACATAAACCAGAGAACTATATCAGTGATTTAAAAATCCCTGTACTAATAGTTGCCTCTGATACTGACTCTGTAAATCCTGTTGAAGAGTCACATATACTATATGAAAAAGCTAATCAGCCAAAAGAACTAATGCTTTTAGAAGGAATTAGTCATTATGAGTGCTACGAAGGCGAGCCTCTACAAAAAATACTAGCTAAGCAGATCGCTTGGTTTGATGAGTTTATAAAGTAAAATACTACCCCGTCTTGCTTTGCAAGCCACCCCTTCAATATTTGAAGGGGTGGCTGCACATTAGCGGTTAGTAGTTCCAAAAACAAATGATTAGAAAATAAAACTAACTCACATCTTGATATGCTTTTAATATTTGGTTATATTTTTTTTCACCAACTTTACTTTCTAACTCTTTTTTATTCTCTTTAATTCTAGTAACTACTCCTTTTATTAAAGCATCATTGTAACTAATATGAAGGACTCCATATTTTTCAACATTACTACTATTTTGAATATTCTTATTTAATGGTACCAGGTATGTATATGCTTTTTCAGGATCAGATACATAATTATATTTGTTATCTGAAAATACCGTTGCTATATTACCATTTAACATCATTTGATATATTTTATTAGATTCTCTGCTTAATAAATAAGATTTAATTAGAATGATTGAAAATAAGAAAATAATTGTTACTACACCCAAATAATATATTTTTGGAAATATTCTTAAACCACTTTTTCTTTCTAAAATCAAAATTCTGACAAATATCTCTAATGAGATGAAAATCAAGAAATATAAAAACAGAACAAATGAATACATATGATCACTATAAATATTTACCTGAAAAAAAGCTTCCAGTCCAAATTTATATATATCAAAAAGATTCAAACTAATAAAGTCAGATACATTATATAAGCTCTGGTAAAGGAAACCATATATGAATCCAACATATAAAATAAGGATATTTATACCAGCAAAAACTTTTATTTCTAAATTATCAAACTTAGAGACGAGCTCTTTAAAAAGAGAAAGAAAATCTAAAAATAAATTCCACACAAGTGAAGGATTTAGCATAATAAAAAAGACTTTTTTACGTAGCTTTTTTATATAAATTTTACTTATATTTTTATTTTCATTGCTTTTTAACCTTTCTCTACAATTCTTTATAAAGATCACCCTTATAAAACGTTTTATAGTTGATATGTAATATAAGAAAAATGCTAACAATAATGATAATGCTATTAATAGTATTAAAAAAATAATTACTGTAAACAGTAGCATATACTAAAACCTTTTATTTACTAGATATTTTATTAAAATCAAAACTCATGATTAAATTCTAAGCATTGACCTCTTTGGTCGCTGACTACCTTACCTTTGTGATATTTCACAACACCGCTGATGATAGTGGTTTGAACTTTTGATTTAAATGTGCGACCTGCAAATGGTGTCCAACCACACTTATAGTGACTGGTTTCATCACTACGCGTATGAGGTTCTTTTAAGTTTACAAGCACTAAATCAGTTGTAATACTGAAGACCATCATTAATTCAGTAACCATACAGTTTTCCAAACAATCCATCCGTTATGGTTAGTATTATTTATATAAATAAAATAGTAGGGTCTATTTTTAACCGTGGTTAAATGATTTTTTTCTTTGTCAAATCTACTATGTAGTTCAGCAGAGTCATCATAAAACTGAGAATAAACATCTTTATTGCCATACTCGAGTAACCTATATCTTGTATCCCCCTCATATCTTGACATAAACCCATAAAATGGTGTCTGGCTTAATGAATTCGAAATAAATGCGGAATATGGAACCTGTCCAATAGTATTAAATTCATTAATGCCATATTTGTTTTTGACATCATAAATATCAACTGTCAACCCATAAAAGATGGGTTTTTCAAACTCTTCTTGCAATTGTTGGATATTCCCAACTCTAGCACTAAAAATAAAGCATGCGAAAAGTATTGGTAATATAACAATTTTAGCAGCATTTTTAAAACTATGATCACAAATAATATAAATAAACATTATAACCACAGGGAAGTACATATAAACCCTTACTTGGAAGAAATCCATTTGATAAGCTAACAATACCATAAAACCCAGAGAAGATAATATAACCAGCAACAGACTAATAGAGCACCCAAAAATGAAAGAGATATTTTTATGGGTAAATATATGATTTAGAAGAGCAAGACCCATTAAAAGAATTGCCGGAATAATGAATATAAAATTAATTTTCCAGAAAGACATAAAAGGTGTAAATGCATGGTAGTAGTTTTTAAATATATCTAATGGTAGAGCAGATGATATTGATAAAAGAGAAGATCTACCTTGTGTAACATGTAAGAAAAGTTGTTTTTCAATAAAGTAACAAACTGTTACTAGGAAGAAGATTAGAAAACCTTTAATTAAGTACTTTCTAATATCTCCTTTTGTTTGAGGGTTACTAAACATAATCAATAAATCAATTGCCATTAAACCAAGAAATAAATTATATGCGGTCTGATAAAAATTCATACTTATGAATAAAAGAAGAATCTTGAGGAAAAAACACTCTTGTCTTATACAAAAGCCTAGAACACAAAAAAAAACAGCTAGAGCCATACTAATACTATCAAAACGGTATAGCATATTTTGAATAAAAAAAGGATTAGCTATAAAAATTGATGCTAACATGAATGCTGTTTGTTTATAGGTGTTAGCAAAATGCAGGTACACAAGTTTTGCTGCAACACCAATGAGTGCAATTGATATAATCCAATTATATGGTGTTGGGTCGATTACAGGTCCTCGAGTAAGAGAGTACATTTTGCCTATCAAGTATGTTAATGGCCGTCCATCATTTAACCACCAAAATGCACCTGTCTCTAGTCGATGTAAATCATCTGTATAAATTCCATGCCCATAAAGTATAGGGTAAAAAAATAGCAATGAAATAAGCATCAAAAGTAATGCTTTTTTACCGTCAAATGATGACCAATCTAAGACACTATTACTATAATTTTTTAGATTTTTAATTACTGACATGATTTAATATAGTTAGAAGTCTACTTATTAGGAATAATATCAAAAAACATTATTATTTAGTATATGTTTAAGTGTGGTTTTGAATTTTTTTAAACCTTTTAAAGAAGTTGATGAAAATTATAATTTAAAACTCATGATTAAATTCTAAACACTGACCTCTTTGATCACTGATAACTTTACCTTTATGATACTTCACAACACCGTTGATAATAGTTGTTTGAACTTTTGATTTGAATGTACGACCTGCAAACGGAGTCCAACCACACTTGTAGTGACTGATTTCATCAGTACGCGTATGAGGTTCGTTTAGATTCACAAGCACTAAATCAGCGTGGTAGCCTTCACGGATAAAACCACGATCTTTAACCTTGTAAACTATAGCTGGAGCGTGGGCAGTCTTTTGTACTACTTGCTCAAGAGTTAAGAAGCCATTGTGATGATGCTCTAGTACAGATATAAGAGCCTCTTCAACTAATGGTAAGCCAGCAGGTGCTTTAAAGTAAGTACCTTGCTTTTCTTCCCAAGTATGTGGAGCGTGATCTGTTGCAATTACATCGATAGTATTGTTCGCTACACATTCTAAAAGCTTCAACCTATCGCTTTCTTCTTTTACAGCAGGGTTACACTTTATCAAAGAACCTTTTTCCGCATAGTCTTTGCGTGAGAAGAATAGATGATGCGCACAAACCTCTGCTGTGATGCGTTTTTCTTCTAGCGGAATAGTATTATCAAAATGTACCATCTCTTCTGCTGTAGTTAGATGAAGTACATGAAGTCTTGAGTTGTATTTTTTCGCAAGTCCTACTGCAAGCTCTGATGACTTAAAGCAAGCTTCTCTTGAGCGAATCTCTGGGTGTAAGTCAAACGGTACATCTTCGCCGTATTTCTCACGAGCTTTATTCTCAAGTTCTGTAATCATTGGAGTATCTTCACAATGAGTTACTATCAGAAGTGGACTGTTTTTAAAGAAGCCTTCAAGAGTTTCTTTGTTATTGACTAGCATATTACCAGTTGAAGCACCCATGAATATCTTAATAGCACAAGCATCATTTGGTTTCAGGCGTTTTAGCTCTTCGACATTGTCATTTGTAGCACCTAAGTAAAAAGCATAGTTAGCATGAGATCTAGCAGCAGCTCGCTCTTTTTTCTCAGCTAGTCGCTCTACAACTGTTGTAGCTGGGTTTACATTTGGCATCTCCATATATGAAGTAATACCACCCATTACAGCAGCTTTTGACTCTGTCTCAATCTCGCCCTTATGCATAAGACCCGGCTCTCTAAAATGCACTTGATCATCTATCATACCAGGCAATAAATGAAGTCCTGTAGCATCAATTACCTTATCAACTTCTTTTGAGATGTTTTCAGCAACTTGAGCTATCTTGCCATTCTCAACTAAGACATCTGACTTAAAAGATTTACCTTCGTTGACAACTGTAGCGTTTTTTATGAGTAAACTTTGATTAGACATTTCTCTTTCTCCTTTTTCAATTCCTAGATGAAAGTATAGCAAAAAAATGAGTTACTTATTATAGGGTTTTAGGAAATCTACTTCATGTATTTGTTTTGATTAATCACATTAGCCATTCACTAGCTTTTTTTGCTTCTCTAATAATTTTTATTTGTTGATTTTTGTATATAACTTCGGCAGGTAGGGTATGACATAAGAAAAAAGGCATACTTTCAGTAAAACCATATGCTCCAACTTGTTTGAATACAAGAGTGTCGTTTGGTTTAGTGGTTTGAGGTAAATCAATACTTCCTAAATAGTCTATGCTAGTGCACAGGGGTCCATGTAATTCCATTGTATTTTTACTGTTATCATTTCTATTTAGATTAAATACAGGGAAAGCTTGCTTACTAACAAAAGGACGAATTAAATGATGGCTACCACCCTCAAGTACAAGTAGGGTTTTATCATAAACATTTTTTTTATCAATAATCTGAGTTATATAAACACCACATTCACCAACAGCATAACGACCCAATTCAAGCCAAAAATCTATTTGGGAATATTCGGTTTTTAGTTTATCTAAAGCGGCTTTTATATCTTTGATATTAAGTTTTTCGTCTTCATTGTAGTAAGGTATTCCAAGTCCACCACCAAGATCTATAACTTGTAAATCAATCTTAATTTCAGATGCTAAGTCAACTAGTGAATGTGTAATAGTTTTCCACAAATCAAATAGCTTACTCGAACTAGTAATGTTTCCCCATTGGAAGCAATGCAAACCAATGATGTTAAGGTGTTGGTTATTATTTTGATTAGTGCTAAAGTACTCTTTCCATGCTTGAGGAGGTAGACCAAAAGGTGTAATACTATCGCCACCAAGAACATTCTTTTCGCAAGAGTTATCCCATCTTAATTGAACTCTAAGTAATGCCTTAACCTCTATATTATAAAGCTTAGAAGCTTTGGATAAATCTGCATATTGCTGGGTACTTTCTAATACAAAAATACGCACACCTTTTTCCAAGAAATAGCAAATTTGATTATAGGATTTAGCAGGGCCTGTATGTAAGATATTCTCAGGGTTTACATTTTGTTTGAGTACTTGGTCTAGCTCACCGATACTAGCAACATCAAAATTGATACCTTGTTCAGAAACAGTTTCTATAATACTGGATAAGGGGTTTGCTTTAACTGCATACCAAAGCTTAATAGGTAAAGTTTTGATGTTTTTTAGATTACTTTCCAACTCTTCAAGATCATAAAAGAAAAAAGGAGACTCTATATCTTTTGTAAGTTTATTTAAATTATCTTTGTGTTGTTCGATAGAAAACATCAGCGTAATGCCTCCTCAAGCGAAAGAGACTTATCACTTTTATCATCACGATATTTGATAATTATAGGACAATACATTTGTAGATTATGCTCTTTACCCCATTTTGTATTTACTGGTCGAGATCCTGGGATTACAACAGCACCTTCTGGGATTTTTTCACCTTTTTCTAACACTCTTTCATTTACACTATCATAGACAGAAACTCCTTTTGATAAAGAAACAGATGGAGCTATAACAGCTCGTTTACCGACTACGATACCTTCAACAATAACAGCACCAGCACCAACAAAAACATTATCTTCAATAATAACTGGGCTCATGCCTATAGGCTCTAAAACTCCTCCGATTTGAACGCCTGCAGATAAATGTACATTTTTACCTATTTGTGCGCATGAGCCAACTAAGACATGACTGTCTACCATTGTCCCTTTATCTACATAAGCACCTGTGTTTATATAAGATGGTGGCATGATAATTACAGATGGAGCTACATAAGCACCCGCGCGAACAGATGAACCTCCAGGCACCATGCGAACTGCATCTGAGGTGTTAAATTTACGGGGAGAGAGGTTGTGCTTGTCTACAAAGCCTTCGTAAATTCCATTGAAATCTTTATTTTTACCAGCTTTAAAAGCATCTAATATTGCTTGCTTAACTTCAGTGTTAGCTTCCCAGTTACCATTAGATAATTGGTTAGCTGCTCTTATTTCACCTTTTTGTAATTGTTCTAAGTTTTTTTCCCAGCTCATTATTTCTTCCTTGTGTGTTTATATTGATTCATAGTAGGTATTTATTAATGTATCGGCATCGTTAACGTTCTTTATGCTGTTGAGTTCATTAGCTATAAGAGGGGCTCTTAATGTATTTGATTTGATTATATCTTTGTAGGCAAGCCATACTTTGACAGGTATAGGATTAGCCACCTCAAAGCAAGCAGCTGTAGCTTGCTTCCATAGCTGAGAAACTTCATCTTTGATTGTTTTACTTGTACTTTCTTGAACATACTTTTTTGCCTGCTGTGGCCATATATTTGATATAACAGATATTAAGCCAATAGCTCCATTATCAACAAGTTCAGGAAGAATGGCATCTTCACCACTATACATTTTTAAATTAGGAGCAATCTTTGTGTAGTTCGCAAAACGCTCAAAATCACCAGACGCTTCTTTCATTGCCCATAAGTTTTTATGGTTTTTTAGGTTTTCCAATGTGTCATAGCTTAAGTTTACCCCTGTTCTTGATGGCACATTATATAAAATACATGGTTTTTGAGCAGTATCTAATAATGACTGAAACCAAGAAGTTTGCCCCAAAGTTCCTGGTTTAGCATAAAGAGGAGTGACTAGTAAAAAACTATCTATTCTTTGATTATTACAAAAATTTATCCATTTGATCTGTTGGCTAAGTTGGTATCCTCCGACACCTACCATTATTGGAGTGTCTAATTCTAATGAACATGTAAATTCTACTACTTTGCATTGCTCTTCAAAGCTTAATGCAAGTGCTTCACCAGTACTTCCTAGAATTAAAATCCCACATTTTGAATTTGCTTGAAATCTTAATAGTTTCTCAAAACTAGTGTAGTCTATTTTACCATTTTCATCCATTGGTGTGATTATAGCGGTATAAAGATTGTTGTTAATATCCATTTATAGCTCCTCTAACAAGTGTTTCAAACTGATGAAATCCTTTAGTATCTGGGTGTTGAATAATATACTTAGCAGTCCAAATAGCTCCTTGAGCAAAAAGTTTGCGATCATGCGCAATATGTTTAAATTGTAAACTTTCATATTCATAATCAATTCTAAGATCATGAATGCCTTTTACATCACCAGTACGAATAGAAGAAATCGGGCATTCATCCACATTAGTCCATTGTTGCCAAGATACTGCTGTACCACTTGGAGCATCAAGTTTTTGTGTGTGATGAGTTTCCTCTATACTATATTGAGCATTAGGGATTAAATCCTTGATTTTTCCTAAAGACTCGAGAGTTTCTTTTATAAAAACCATAGATAAACTAAAGTTATTTGCTACAACCCATGTCTTTTTGCTGATATTGATATTTTCAATAAATTCTTTTGAATATTCAAAACCAGTTGTCCCACAAACTATAGGGGTCGTAGTATTTAGAAGTATTGACATTATATTTGTGAGTGTATCTCTATCAACGAATATGATTGCAATATCAGCGTTATCTAACTTTTCTGAAGTAACAATATTCTTTGAATCAAATATTTCAGAAATATTATCAGCGCCTAATATGTCGACTACAGCTTGGCCTGTTTTGCCTTTTCCAACTATTGCAATTTTCATATAGAACTCCTTTTTAGATTAAAAAACTGGTCGTATATTTTTCTTATAATTTTGGGAGCATCATTTTTATCAACTAGCAGGCATATATTGTGACCACTAGCTCCATGACTAAATAAGCGAATATTGTATTCAGTTAATTCAGAAAAAACGCGAGCACTGATATTCTTTGTTTGGTGAATATCGTTACCAACAATTGCAATTAAAGATAAATCTCTATCAATCTTAACTTCAACATTACCTATTTCATTAAGTTCATTTAGTAAGCTTGGTGTTAATAATGTATTACCAATAGATTGACTACCTATGTGATCTAGAGTTAGTGCCACACTAATTTCACTTGTGGTGACTAAGTCAACGCTAACTTTATGCTGGGCTAATATATTAAAAACTTTAGCAAGAAACCCTTGAGCATGTACCATGTCATAACTTTTTATAGTAAGTAAAACTTGGTTTTTACGCTCAGCTATCGCACGAATAACAGGCGGATTTTGTTGGTTTTCTTTTGAAATCCATGTCCCAGCTATAGTCGGGTTAAATGTTGACCCTATAAAAATATCGATGTTATTATGTATTGCAGGCCATAGCGTGCTTGGATGAATGATTTTTGCACCAAAAGTTGCTAATTCAGCCGCTTCATTAAAAGTTATTTTCTCGATTGATGTCGATTCTTCTATAACTCTGGGATCAACTTGGTATATACCAGGGACATCAGTCCAAATATGTAAAGCAGATGCCTGTATCGCTTCAGCAATTAGTGCAGCTGAATAGTCACTACCTCCTCGTCCAAGAGTTGTGGTTTGTCCAAAACTATCTGAACCTATAAAACCTTCAAGAATGACAATATTTTCCTCAATTAGAGGTAGTAAATGTTGTTGAGCATGTGTTCTAATTTCTGATGTAAGAGCTTTTGCTTGACCGAAGTGACTATCAGTTTTAATAATGTTTTTTGCACTTAGATGTAAAGCAGGTAGGCCAGAGTTTTTTAACGATTGAGTCATAAGTGTTGCAGATATAAACTCACCAAATGATAATATCTCATCAGATAGTTGAGGTGTTTTAAGTCGTAAAGACATTTCAGCTAGTAAGTTTAAGTCTTCTAGAATATTATCGATTTTTATAGAAGTTTCTAAGTCATTAATATTTTGTAATATAGGCTTAGTTATATTTTTAATTTCTTCAATAATCTGAGTGATTGAGTCTTTCGTATTACATTGTGTTGCAAGTTGTACTAAAAGATTTGTAACACCTGATTGAGCACTTACAACGACAATCTTTGTTTGTGGTGAGTTTTTTATAATTTCAATACAATGTTTGATTGAGTTTGTATTAGCTACACTAGTACCACCAAATTTTGCAATAATGAGTTGTTTATTCAAGGAAATTCCCTCCAAATATTTGCTAGTGCAGGGAAAATAGATTTTGCAAAGGATAGTGCTAAAACCGAAGCTCCCCACGTATAATTAACGTGACAGTTCTACTACCTTTCAGTATTAGACCCAAGAATATAGCCAATAACTTCTACATTCTTTCGGCATAAAATCTAGCAAATCAACCATCTTTAAGTGTTATTACTTTCAGGTTGGGGCTATAGATTACGCTCCTCTTCTTAAGAATAAGTTGATCTTAGAAAAACTTATTATGAAAATGAGTTTAGCATTTAAGTTTAAAAAATGTCAAACATAATATGGCAGATATTTTAGAAAATTTAGAAGGGACTTTTAGAATGCTGTGTTTAAACAGATATTAAGTACTCGTCTAAGAGGTTCGGCAGCCCCCCAAAGAAGTTGATCGCCAACTGTGAAAAGTTGGATATGTTTTTTAGAAATGCTAGTAATTTTTAAGCGACCTACTGCAATATCCAATGAACCTGAAACAGATAGTGGAGTCAAATGTTTGGCAGTATCTTCGGGCGTATTAGGTACAAACTTTACATATTCATTTGCTGATGAAATAATAGTTTCTAGTTCATTTAATGGATACTCTTCTTTTAGGTGTATTGTGAGGGCTTGGCTATGTGCTCGAAGTACAGGAACTCTTACACAAATGCCATCTATTGGAATTATTTCTTTTGAGTTTAGTATCTTGTTGAGTTCGGCTTGAGCCTTGTATTCCTCTCTGCTTTGACCGTTTTCTAATAATGTATCTATGAATGGAATTAGGTTAAAAGCCATTGGAGCCATAAATTGAGTACAAGAGAAGTTATCATTTTTTGTTTGAGAACGGACATTTTTTTCTAGCTCTAGCGCATCTTTAGTATTTAAGCTTTCACTCATAACTTTACTTTGCTCTAAAAGTTCACTCATAGCACGAGCACCAGATCCAGAAACTGCTTGGTAGCTCATTACAGATATAGACTCAATAAGTTGAGCTTTCAGCAAGCCATGTATAGCTAACATCATTAAGCTAACTGTACAGTTACCGCCAATAAAGTTCTTAACACCATCATTTATTGCTTGCTGGATATTTGATAGATTAATAGGATCTAAAGCTATTATGCAATTATCATCCATACGATAATTAGATGCGGCATCTATCCAAAAACCTTGCCAATTATTTGTGCGAAGCTCAGGCAATATCTTTTGGCTATATTCACTACCTTGACAAGTAACAATAATATCCATTTCAGCTAGTTCTTTAATATCATAAGCATCTTTAAGTAAGTGTTTATTACCATTTATCTCAGCTTCTTGACCTTGTTGTGAAGTCGTGAAAAACAAAGGTGTGATTTTTTCAAAATCATTAGATTGTGCCATTCTGTTCATAAGTACAGAGCCAACCATACCTCGCCAACCTATAAAACCAACGGTTTTTTTATTTTTAGTCATAAATTTATAGCTTTAGATTTTAGATGTCTATATCTTGGCAGATAAAATAAATATTGAAAAGAATTTTATGCCTTAATTTTTTTAAATAGTTGAAAGAAAATTTTTGAACCTACTAATTGCTTCTTTTAAAGTACTCATCTCTGCAGCTGCACTAATTCGAACATATCCAGGAGCACCAAATGCACTGCCATGTATTGTTCCTACTGATTTTTTTTCTAAAAGTTGTAGGCAGAATTCCTCGTCAGAGATGTTCATTTTAGATAATATTTTACGTATATCTACGAACACATAAAAACCACCTTGAGGAATAAATATTTGTACGTTAGGGATGTTTTTTAATGCATCAGTTACATAACAAATACGACTATAGTATGCATCCACCATATACATCAAATCTTTTCTATCTAGTCTCATTGCAGTAGCAGCTGCAATTTGCGAAATAGAGCATGCGCATGATAAAGATTGTGATTGAAATTTTTTTACCGCTTGTATTAACTCCTTCGGAGCGATTATATATCCTACTCGCCAACCAGTCATAGCATAATTTTTTGAAACACCATTAACTACAATTGTACGTTGTTTAAGATGAGGAGATACCTGAGTAATGGTTATTGGGGTTTGTTTCCAGTAGATTTGATCATAAATTTCATCACTAATTAATATAATGTTCGGATATTTATCCATAAGCTCAGCAATAGCAAGTATAGTCTTTTTTGAATAAATAGTTCCGGATGGATTGTTTGGAATATTTAATAAAATTGCTTTAGTTCTTGCAGTGATTAAACTTTCTAACTTATCAATGTCTGGTTCAAAGTTATTTTCAATATCGGTTTCTAAAACAATTGGAACACCTCCAGAAAGTTTTATCATATCAGGATAAGATCCCCAGTATGGTGCCATATATATGACTTCGTCACCATCGTTTATCGTACAGTTAAAAACATTGTGCAAGCTATGTTTTGCACCTGTTGTTACACAGACTTCATCGAGAGCATACTTGATTTGATAATCTGTTTGATATCTATCAATGATAGCCTGCCTGAGCATTTTGTAACCATCAACAGTAGTGTATTGAGTGACATTCTCTTGTATAGCTTCAATACCTGCTTGCTTAACTATAGCAGGGGTATGAAAACCAGGTTCCCCAACATTGAGAGAGAGTATTTCTCTTCCCCTATCCTTAAGTTCTTGAACTTTAGAGGACATTGAGGCTGTTGCAGAGGCATTTATATTTTTTATTCTGTTACTGATTTGTATCGGCATGGTTTAAGACCCTTGGATAAGTTAATGTTATTTTTTAAGTGTAGTAAATAAGAGGTTTTAGAAGCTTGAGAAAGATTATAGCAATTGAATATAAAATCGCTAGATTTGATTTGTTATCTTTTTCAGCAGCTCTTTGGATTATAATTGAAAGTTGGACGTTATAGCATTCAAATAATGATATGATACTTGCTAATTAGAAGCTAAAAATAAATGATATGAGTGGAATTGAAACTGATAAGGTAAATAATGAATATTGGCTCGATCGTTGGAAAAATAATGATGTGGAAAATTTTTGTCAAGAGTCAGCGAATGAGTTTTTAGTTAAGCATTTTTCGAAATTAAAAGTGGATAATAATTCATTGTGTTTTATCCCAATGTGTGGAAGTAGTATAGATATTTTATTTTTCTTATCTAAAAATATTAAAGTTGTAGGTGTTGAGATTTCAGAAAAAGCTGTTAAATCTTTTTTTACGACAAACCATATAGAGTATGAGATTTTAGATCAAGAGGGTTGTAAGTGCTATAAAGGCAGGAATGTGAGCATATATGTATCAGATATTTTTGAATCACCTAGAATTGCTCAAAAGTTGCCAAATATTACTATATGGTATGATAGGGGTGCATATATTGCTTTGCCGAAGTTGTTAAGGTCTAAGTATGCGGAAATGATGAAGAGTGTAACTACAAAGCAAACACAAGTGCTTCTCCTAGTAATGGAGCATGATAAAAAAGTCCAAGCTCCTCCTTTTAGTGCTCTTCAAAATGAGTTAGAGAATAATTTTTCTCCAGATCTTGAGTTTAAGCTGATAGATGATCAGCCAAGGGAAGATATTCCTGAGTATAGACAAGCTGAAGGGATGACTTTTCAGAATTATGAAACGTATATTAGATAATTGAAGTTTTATTTCCCTACATTAGACTCGGGAGCTTCATTATCTAAATTGTTTTTATTGCAAGGGCAGTCACATCCCGTACCACAGCCTTTATTTCCTTTTTTATGGTATTTACTAGCATATAATACTAATATACTAGCAAGTAATACAAACCAGATATTACCATAATCAGATCCAGGTATAACATTTAGTATGAATGTAATGACTTTAAGGCCTATAGAGATTGCCAGGATAGTTAGGAAAACTCCTAAATAACATTTGCCAGCTTTCATTGGACAACCTTTACTTTCTTTAAATGGGCAGCTCATGATTTTCTCCTAGAAGGTTAATTTACAAATTAATGATATCAGATTAGTTAACTGAAGTTACACACTAAACATAAGTTTGAGCAAAAAAATAAGTCTTATGTCATTGTGTAATAGCTATTAGTTTCATCAAAATAGTGAAATCACTGAATTATAGAAATATAAGAATTACTTTGAAAATTTATTATTGATCATTGTGATGTAGTTTGAGAATGCCTCTAGTGTACAACTATTATCTTTATCCATAATTGGTAGCTTGATATATTGATCGTTATATCTGATTTTTACAGAATAGTTTCCGTCATCTTGGTATAATTCAAATTCAATATGGCTAGCATAACTAGGAGATTCATTTAGTGGTACACCCAAGGTCCCCATAATGCCAAGCAGAGTAAGATCATGCCCAGAGTAGTATGTCATTTTATATTTAGAGTCACCTGTAGAAGCACTTATTAGATCGATTAGTATTTTATTTGTTAGCTCGCCGTTTAATGTATATGCAACTTTTTGAGATTTGAATTGCTGAGCAAGTCCCCAATCTGTTATTTTGATAATTTGATCAGCATCTTTTTGAGATAAGCCTTTTGGTAGTGGTTTACCATGAGCCTTAGCAACTATCAAAACATCACCAACAGTAATGATGTCATTTAACCCAGTTATTTTGTTTCCAAGTATTTGCTGCCATTTTTTAAAGCTAGGTTCAACTTCCTTGGTCTTTTTCAACCAAGCAGGAGATTGATAAATATGTTTTTTAAGTACCTTGAGATAGTCCTCATATGGATAGCTTACAAGCTTTGAATCTTCAGAAAGGGTCATGATTGGTATAGGCTGAAATCTCCCTTGAATAGCTGGACTGCCATATTTTAATGATGGTCCAGTGCCAGGAGGGTAAAGTCCTACAAGTAGGCTTTGAGCACTTACAACTGTTCTATTTGTGTGGCTTGATAATGTGAAAATACTTTGATTTTCATAGTTATTGCTTAGGAGTTTAAATTGATTTATATATCTCTCTCTAAGTCTTTTTCCTAGGTTGTATTCTTGATTCATACCTATAGGCGTAAGCTCAGAAAGAGATGTTCCCCATTTGTAGTCAGCATTGACTATATTTGCAAATGGAGCCCTATCACCATGCCGAGTTATGAGTGAAACAAAAACTAGCTTACCCTCAGAGTATGCAACAGGAATAAGCGATAATAAAAGAGTTATAATAAGGAGTGTTTTTTTCATTACAATATATATTTATTCTTATAAGAATTAAGCGTCGAAAAGATAATTCTATTATAAAAGCATCCTTAAAACTAGTCTAAAAAAAGAAATAAAAAAAAAGATCGTATTGGCTCTTTACAGATGTAACCTCACTCCATACAATACCTTTAATTTATCCATCAACTTTACATAAGTAAAATGATAAGAAAAATTATCTCTAAAGTTTCATTCAAAGTATATTTTCACTCTAAAAAGGTTATTTTATGATATTAGCAAATGATATGACTAATGCATTATTAGTATTTCCAGACGGTACATACTACTTAGGTAGATCGGTTGGTGTTCGTGGTTGGACAGATGGTGAGATTTGTTTCAATACAGGTATGACAGGCTACCAAGAAACACTTACAGATCCATCATATGCGGGACAGATTATTACATTTACATTTCCACATATTGGTAATGTAGGGATTAATAATGAAGATAACGAATCTCTAGGTGTATTCGCTAAAGGTTTGGTCGTGCGAGAAGATGTCACAAGTCCTTCAAACTTTAGAGCAAATAAGAGTATAGATACATGGCTTAAAAATAGACATATAGTCGGCATAAGTGGTGTAGATACTCGTGCTATTACGCGTAAAATAAGAAAAGAAGGTGCTGTAAGGGTTGCAATTCTTTCTGTGAAACCTGGTGAGTTTCTTGATGCAAACTACGCTAGAATCAGAATCAAAAACAAATCAACTCTTGGTGGTAGAGACTTAGCAATTTCAGTTACTACAAATAGAGAGTATGAATGGAATGAGCATACTTATCAGCTAGGCCAACAAGTATATAAAAAACAAGAAGATTATAGATATACAGTTGTCGTTATAGATTATGGTGTGAAGTATAATATCTTGAGAAACTTAGTAGATGCTGGATTTAGAGTGATAGTAGTGCCTGCGGATAGTACTTATGAAGATATTCTGAAGCATAATCCTGATGGTGTGTTTTTATCAAACGGTCCTGGTGATCCATTTGCAACATCAAGCTATGCAGCAGGAGTTATAAAACAATTACTAGATGACAAGATGCCGATATTTGGTATATGTCTTGGTAATCAGCTTTTAGCATTAGCTGGCGGCTTAAATACTGAGAAAATGCACAAAGGTCATCGTGGTGCAAACCAACCAGTTCAGGATAACCAGACTAAAAAAGTATATATAACAAGTCAAAACCATGGTTTTGTGGTTTGTGATGAAAAAGTACCTGATAATATGGAAATAAGTGTAAGCTCACTTTTTGATGGAACTGTAGAGGGTATAAGGTTTAAAGATAGACCTGCGTTTGCCGTACAATACCATCCAGAGGCTTCGCCAGGACCACATGATTGTAAATATTTATTTAATGAATTTGCTGAAATGATTGCTGAAGCTAAAAAAGGGAGCAAATAGAAAATGCCAAAAAGAATCGATATAAAAAGTATTTTAGTTTTAGGTGCTGGTCCAATTGTAATTGGTCAAGCATGTGAGTTCGACTACTCTGGTACTCAGGCATGTAAAGTGCTTAAAGAAGATGGCTATGAAGTTTATCTTGTAAACTCAAACCCAGCAACTATCATGACAGATCCTACTACTGCTGATAAGATTTTTATTGAGCCAATTACCAGTGAAAGTGTAGGTAAAATTATAGAAAGAGAAAGACCTGATGCAATCCTACCAACAGTAGGTGGACAAACAGCTCTAAACTGCGCGTTGGCATTAGATGCTGATGGCATACTAGCAAAGTATGATGTAGAAATGCTTGGAGCAAAAGCAGATTCTATCGATAAAGCTGAGAACCGAGAAAGATTTAATAAAGCAATGGCGAAGATAGGTCTTGCTGTACCTCGTAATGTGGTAGTGCAAACTATGGAGCAAGCAATGGTTGCTCTTGAAGATATTGGCCTACCTGCAATTGTTCGTCCATCATTTACCCTTGGTGGTAGTGGTGGTGGTATCGCTTACACAAAAGAAGAATTTGTGGCAATTGTAAAGAATGGTCTAAGACTTTCACCTACAAATGAAGTGCTTATAGATGAGTCTATCCTAGGATGGAAAGAATATGAAATGGAAGTTGTCCGTGACAAAGCTGATAACTCTATTATCGTTTGTGCGATAGAAAATATTGATCCAATGGGTATCCACACAGGAGATAGTATAACAGTTGCTCCTGCCTTGACTCTTACAGATAAAGAGTATCAAATAATGCGTGATGCCTCTATCGCTGTATTGCGTGAGATTGGAGTAGAGACTGGTGGTTCAAATGTACAGTTTGCTGTAAATCCTGATACAGGTAAGCTAGTAGTAATTGAGATGAATCCAAGAGTTTCAAGATCATCTGCTTTAGCGTCAAAAGCTACAGGTTATCCTATTGCAAAAGTTGCTGCAAGATTAGCAGTCGGTTATACACTTGATGAAATTGATAACGATATAACTAAAGTTACACCTGCATCATTTGAGCCAACAATTGATTATGTTGTTACGAAAATCCCAAGATTTACTTTCGAGAAGTTCCCAACAACGGATGACAGACTTTCTTCACAAATGAAATCAGTTGGTGAGGTGATGTCTATAGGTAGATCATTCTCTGAAAGTTTACAAAAAGCATTAGTTTCATTAGAGGTTGGGCTTACAGGTTTAGATGAGGTTGAAATAGCTGGAGTTGATCGAGAAGGGTCTTTGGCTGATAATCAAGCTGCGATACTAAGATCACTACAAGAGCTTTCTCCGATGAGGATTTTGCGTGTAGCAGAAGCAATAAGGTTTGGGATTCCAGAGGAAAAAATATTTGATGCTTGCCGAATAGATCCATGGTTTATTGAGCAGATTGCAAATATTGTCCATGCTGAGCAAAAACTCAAAGAAACAGGTTTGCCAAATGATAAAGAGGATTTCTCAATCTATAAAAATATTGGTTTTTCTGATGCAAGAATTGCAAAGCTAGTTGGTAGAACAGAAAAATATGTACGTAACTATCGTTATGGTAAAGAGATTTATCCAACATATAAGAAGGTTGATACTTGTGCAGCTGAGTTTGATTCTTCATCTTCATATATGTACTCAACTTATGAGCATTTTTCTCATGAAGAGATCATAAGAGATTGTGAATCTGATATTACTGATAACAAAAAAGTAATAATACTTGGCGGAGGGCCAAATCGTATTGGTCAAGGTATAGAGTTTGATTATGCTTGTGTGCATGCTTCAAAATCTTTAGCTGAAGAGAGTATTGAAACTATTATGATTAACTGTAATCCTGAGACAGTTTCAACTGATTATGATACTTCTGATAAGCTCTATTTTGAACCATTAATGGCGGAAAATGTATTAAATATCATTAAAAATGAGATGAGAAAAGGTGAAGTTCTAGGTGTGATAGTTCAATTTGGTGGACAAACTCCATTGAAGCTAGTTTCAGCACTTTTTGAAAATAATATCCCAATTCTTGGTACTAATCCAGACATGATTGATTTGGCTGAAGATAGAGAGAGGTTTAAAGAGCTACTTGATAAAATTGGTTTAAAACAACCAAAAAATGACATCGCCTACAGCATCAATGAGCTTACAAAAAGTGTCGAGAAAGTAGGTTATCCAATCGTTGTACGTCCATCTAATGTGTTAGGTGGTAGAGCTATGGAAATTATTCACTCTAAAGAAGAGCTCGATAATTACATAAAGATAAATGGTAAATGTATCTTAGAAGGGCCTATATTAATTGATAAATTCTTAACAAATGCTGTTGAGCTAGATGTTGATGCTCTTGCAGATGGAGATGATGTTTTTGTTGCAGGTATAATGGAGCATATAGAAGAAGCAGGTATTCACTCAGGTGATTCAGCTTGCTCGATTCCGACGCGTTCATTAACGGAAGCTCAAATTATAGAAGTTATGGACAGCACTATTAAGCTTGCAAAAGAGCTAAATGTAGTTGGCTTGATGAATGTGCAGTTTGCTTACCAAGATGGTGAACTTTTTGTAATTGAGGTAAACCCTAGAGCATCAAGAACTGTACCGTTTGTAGCTAAATCAACAGGTAATAGTATTGCAAATATTGCTACTAAATTGATGATAGGGCATAAGTTGAGAGACTTTACGCTAAATAATCCAATACCATCACATTACTCTGTAAAAGAAGCAGTATTTCCATTTGGTAGATTTGCTGAGGTAGATTGTTACTTAGGTCCTGAGATGAAGTCTACAGGTGAGGCTATGGGTATCGGTGACACATTCGGCGTAGCTTTCTATAAGGCTCAAGAGATGGCGTTTAATACGCTTCCTTTGAATGGAAATATCTTAATTTCTGTGAGTAATAACGATAAGCCAAAAATACTTGAGCCAATTCGTAGTTTAGTTGCAAAAGGGTTTAATGTATTTGCTACATCAGGGACAGAAAGTTTCTTGAGAGAAAATGATGTTGATTGTAAGCACTTCGATAAAGCTTCTGATAATATTCAAAACTCTTCAGCTACGAATACTGTTGAAGCTATAGAGGCTGGAAAGATTGACATACTTGTAAATACTTCGATGCGTGAAGAGTTAAATATAAGCTTAGCACTAAGAAGATCCGCTATTATGAATCGTGTGCCATACCTTACAACTTCAGGAGCATTTGAAGCATTTGCAATAGCTGTTGATGAGATGGGTAAAATTGATAACAACTATAGTGTAAAAACTGTAGATGAGTGGATTAATGGTTAATCAAGTCACTAAAACAAATAAAGCGCAAAACTACAGGATGAGTGCTAATGGAAAATATTGAAAAATGTAGAAAAAATGCTAAAAAATATAAGTTTAGATTTCACTTGTATAAGTGGTTAGGCAATATTTATTTACTAGTGTTTTTGGTCTTTTTACTAAATTCAATGGTGATTTTTTGTGGACAAACTGCTCTTCAAGGAAGTTATGGTTCAACAGCATCAACTGTTTATAACTATCTTGGAAAATATAGTTATCCAGAATATGCTTATGGGTTTGATAAAAATGGTTTGATAATTATGCTGATTAGTTTTTTACCTGTATTATTTTTCGTTGTTCTTGAAAAAATTAATGGAAGTAAAATGCGTAGGCTTTTAGCAGAAATTGATATTCATGATCTTGAAGAGGAAAGAAAAAATCAGCAAGATCGTGATAGAGAAATGAGTCGACCATGTGATTAAGTTTTTTGATAATTTATCTAGTGTTAACTTTCAGGAGAAAAAATGCTTTCATTTCAAAAGCTTCTAAAAGCTGAGCAAATCAGCCAAGGCGACTTAACGACTCTTTTTAAACAAGCTGATAGCTATAAAGAAAAATTAGAAGATAGTCAGCCTATAACTGATATGCAGAGTAAAATTATGGCATCACTTTTTTTTGAGCCAAGTACTCGAACTAGGTTTTCTTTTGAATCTGCTATGAATAGACTTGGTGGAAGTGTGATTTCATTAGAGGGTGGAGGTTCAAGCTCAGTAGCTAAGGGTGAGACTCTAGAAGATACTGGTCAAGTAATGGATCAATATGCAGATATAATCGTAATGAGACATCCACAAGCCCATAGTGTTGAAGAGTTTGCTACACATGTAAAATCACCAGTTATTAATGCTGGAGATGGTGATAATGAACATCCAACACAATCACTGGTTGATTTGTATACTATTCATTCTGAAAAAGGTACATTAAAAAATCTCAAGATATGTTTCATTGGTGATTTAAAATATGGTCGTACGGTACATTCTTTAGTTAAGATACTTGCAAAGTATGACTGCTCATTTGAATTTATATCATCTGATTATTTGCGTATTCCAGATACTCTTAGAAAGTTTATAAATGACAATGGAAACTCATTTGAAGAACATCAAAAAGTAGAGTCTGAGGTACTTGATGATTTGGATGTGCTTTATGTAACAAGAGTACAAAAAGAAAGGTTTCCAAGTGAACAACTATATCTTGAGAATAAAGATTTGTGCTATTTAGATAAAGGTCATATATCAGCTACAAGTGATTTTATAATCTTACACCCACTACCAAGAGTAGATGAGATGGATAAATCTATTGATGATCTTGATTGTGCTAAATATTTTGATCAAGTAAAAC
The DNA here is from genome assembly GCF_003290445.1 of Francisella adeliensis. Taxonomy (NCBI): domain Bacteria; kingdom Pseudomonadati; phylum Pseudomonadota; class Gammaproteobacteria; order Thiotrichales; family Francisellaceae; genus Francisella; species Francisella adeliensis. Next base: position 291,460 of record NZ_CP021781.1, read on the forward strand.
TAAGTGTACCTATAAGAATGGCTTTGTTATACTGTTTGTCTAATTCTTGAAATATTTAATAAAATGAATAAAAAAGAAGATTTTATGTGGTCTCTCAGCCTTTATGGTACAGCTATAGGGGCAGGGGTTTTGTTTTTACCTATTCAAACAGGTATTTCGGGTATTATACCTGTAGCTATAATGCTGCTGTTTATATTTCCAATGGTTTTTCTATCGCATAGAGCATTATGCAGATTTGTGATTTCTAGTCCCAATGGTAGTCATGATATTACACATGTTGCAGATGAGTATTTTGGTAAAGTTGGAGGAGTTTTTTTTAATATTTTATATCTGTTGGCAATATTCCCAATACTTTTAGTCTATAGTGTTGGAATTACAAATACTCTACAAAGTTTCATCCAGTATCAGTTTTATTATGATATTCAGAATCGGTTTTTATTGAGTTTTTGTACAATCGCTTTTTTAGTTTTTATTATTAATTTTGGTCAAAATTTTATTATTCGAGTGATGAGCTTTTTGGTGTTTCCATTTATTCTATCGTTAATAGTTCTTTCATTATGGATGGTTCCACACTGGAGCTTTGATATTTTTAAAGATAGTTTTAAGCAGACTAGTTCAGCTTCGAGTGTAGTTATAGCAATATGGCTTATTATGCCAATACTTATATTTTCATTTAATCACTCGCCGATTATTTCATCTTTAGCTGTTTACACTAAAAATAAATACAAACAGAATGCTGACAAAGAAGCTTCAAAAATTATAGCAACTAGCAATATACTTATGATTGTTACAGTAGTTTTGTTTGTGGTTAGCTCTATGCTTGTTTTGACACCACAAGACCTGATGTCTGCTAAAGAGGAAAATGTATCAATTCTTTCGTATCTGGCAAATCATTTTGAAAATCATACACTAGAATACTTAGCACCAGTAGTTGCTTTAGTTGCTATGGGTAAATCTTTCTTTGGACATTATTTAGGCTCAAAAGAGGGTATCGATGGTATTGTTTGTAAGGTCTCCAAAAATAAAATAAAAGAAAGCTCAATTCGACCAATTACTCTTACTGTTGTTTTCTTAATGTGTTGGTTTACAGCGTACTTAAATCCTAATATTTTAGATATGATATCTAGTATCGGTGGGCTTGTATTAGCTATTATATTATTTATTATGCCGATATATAGTATCTACAAAATTAAAAATCTCGAAACCTATAAAAAACCAATAGCAGATATTTTTATCTTAGCTGTTGGATTTATTGCTCTTTCATCAGCTATCTATATGTTGTTTTAAGTAAAAATGAGACTTTTATATTTGATATGGCACTTCGATTATTACCCTAGTATCTCCTTCTTGACTTAAGCTTTTTAAAGCCCACTTTATAAGAAATACTCTTTGGTTGTGTAACATATTGTGCCAGAGCTTTCTATTTTGAACTTTAGGGAGCACTATCGTTGATAGCTCATGGTTATTACTATCAGAAGTTTTAATGTATTTGACAAAATAATAAACAAAAGATTCTATCTTGGGCTCTATGACCGTAAGTTCTTCATTTATATTTAGTTTTTGCCAATTGTCTTTAAGCTCTTCTGTTTCAGTCGGATCCATATTTATAGTTACTATATCAACATTGTTTGAAATTGATTTAGCAAATTCTATAGCTTTTACTGTTCCTTTATGAAGCGTTGATATTGGGACAATAATTTTGATACTATTTTGAGCCTCTAGATTTATACTTATAGGTTTAATAGTTTCAAGTTCAAGCCTCTTTTTAACTGAATTATAATGTGCATTTATGCGATAAAACATTAGCACTATTAGTGGAATGGCAATAACAACAATCCATGCACCCTCATTGAATTTTGATTCAGCAATAATCAAAACAGTAACAAAAGTGGCTATACAGCCAATTAGATTAATACCAGCTTTTAAGTACCATTTGGGAACTTTATCACGCTTTTTAAACCAAAAGACTAGTAGACCACTTTGACATAGAGTAAATGCTAGAAAAACCCCAATAGAATAGAGGGGTATCAGAGCACTTGTGTCTGCATCAAAAAGTAAAATTAAAGCCATAGCAAAGATAGCCAAAATCATAATACCATTTCTAAAGGCAAGCCTTTCATCTTTATTTTTAAATTGTGCTGGTAAGAAACCATCTTTACTCAAGATAGATGCTAAAATTGGAAATGCTGAGAAGGACGTGTTTGCTGCAATTATAAGTATAAGACAAGTGGCTAGCTGTAAAAAATAATAAGCTATACCTCCACCAAATATGTAGTGTCCTAGTTGAGACAAAGCACTTTGGTCTACAAGTGGTCTTATATCAATTTTATAAGAAAGATACCCAATACCAGTAAACATAACGATTAATGTAATAATAAGAGCCATAAGAGTAAGTATAGCGTTGCGTCTTCTATCTGGACGGAATAAAGACACGCCATTTGCTATTGCCTCTATTCCAGTCATGGCTGAACATCCTGAAGAAAATGCTCTTAAAATTAGAGTTAAAGTTAAAGCTTGGTTTACAACTACTAAATGGCTAGTTGTATTTGAGTAGTCAATAGGGTGTATATCTCCGATAACCAAATGATACGTTCCCATGACTAATAGTGTTAGAATAATTCCAACAAACGCATAGGTTGGCCAAACTAAAATTGTTGCGGTATCTTTTATTCCTCTTAGGTTTATCCACATCATTATCATTATAGCAATTATTGCCATTTCAACTCTATAGTCTATGAGTGAAGGTATTGCAGATGTAATTGCTAAAATTCCAGCGGAAACACTTACCGCGACTGTTAAAACATAATCAATCAGTAAAGCTCCAGCAGCAATTAGACCTAATGGTACTCCTAGATTTTCTTTGGCTACCATATATGCACCACCACCTTTCGGATAGGCGTTGATTGTTTGAATATAAGAGATTCCAACAATTACAATTAAAGCTAAAATGAATAGTGATATGTGAAATGAAAAGCTAAGAGCTGCTACACCTGCTACTGCTAGTGTTGCTAGTATTTCTCCAGTAGCATATGCAACAGATGATAGTGCATCAGAAGACAATATAGGTAAAGCAAATCTTTTTGGTAGTGTATATTCGTCCATATTTTTTTTTGAAATAGGATTGCCGAAAATTACATTCCAAAGCATAACTTGGTTGCCTTATTTAGTTTATAAAACCAGCAGATGATACTCTTGTTTTATGGGTTTAGCAAACTTTTTTATGACTATTTTAATCATCATCTTTAAAGATTGGGAGTTTTTTTGTATGTTTTAGTATAGGTTTGTTAATCAGTTGCATAGCCTCTTCAAGAGCTAAAGGTCTGGAGTAAAGATAGCCTTGCACATAGTCGCAGCCAAGTTCTTTTAATATATCTTCATGGATTTGATACTCAACTCCTTCTGCAACGGATTTAATCCCTAAAGATTTGGCAATACCAATTATCGCTTTAACTATAATTTGTTTTCTATCATCTTTATGAAGTGTTCTGATAAAAGTTTGGTCTATTTTGAGTGCATCAACATGATGATCTATTAAGCGATTGATTGAGGAATATTCAACACCAAAATCATCAATTGTTAGACTAATATTTTTTTCTTTTAATAGGTCTGAAATATAGTTGTTTTTCTTTAGGCTCATAATACGACCGAAAGCATCCTCGATAAGTTCAAGTTCAAACATGCTATTTGGTAAATCACTTTTATCTATAATTTTTACTACTTCAATTATATGATCTAAAAAATCTTTTACATATGGAGATATGTTTATAGAAATGCGTTTACCTTTTAAACCTGAACTTCCAACTTCTTCTATAACCTTTCTTACTGCATACAAATTAAGTTTTTCAGATAATCCTATTTTCCTAACATGGTTAACAAGATCTTGAGTGGTCGCATCGATATCATCTGGTAAATCAAACCTAAGAAGTGCTTCAAAACCATTTATATTATTCGTGGTTAAATCAATTTGGGGTTGGTAATGAAAGAAAAATAAATCTTTAGAAAACGCTTTTAAAATATATTTTTCTAATTTTTGTTCCGAAGTGAAGTTTTTTTCTAAGTCCTCTGAAAAAAATGAATAATTTGTTTTACTATTTTTTGATTTATATAGAGCTAGGTCGGCTTGCTTTAGTAGAGTATTTATTTTCATGCCACTTGAGTAGAGGGCTATACCAATACTTACTCCAGAGTGAAATGCTTTTCCTTTGAAAATATAGTTTTGATTACAGATATTATTGATTCTTTCAGCAATAGGTGCTACATCACGGGTACTCTTAATATTATTTGCTACGATAATAAATTCATCACCACCAAATCTAGCAACAATATCCGTTTTTTTATTAAGCGCTTAATTCTTTTAACTAGTTCTATAAGTACATGATCACCGTAATCATGACCATAAAAATCATTAATTTTTTTAAAATCGTTACAGTCGATCATAATTACGGCAAAGTCAGAAGTTGCATTATTAATGTAGATATTATTGACTTTATCGGTAAGATATTTGTTTAGATAGTTTCTGTTATATGTTTTAGATAGTGAATCAATATTTGCCATATCTTCAATCATTGAAACATTTTTAGATGATTCTAAGATAGATGCTACAACACAAAGAAGATCTGATAAATCATCTATATTATCCTGGTTATAATCAGTATCCCTATCAGATAAATAAAACATACCAATAGTTGAGTTGTTTGAGTTTTTAATCGGTAGAGCAAGATATGAGCCAAAATGCGACTCTTTTTTTAGTGTTTCATCACTATTTGAGTCATCTCGAATATTATTTATCATAGAAAAGTTTTCATTTTTTAAAATATGACCGAAAAGTACATCTAAGTTTCTAAGGATTAAACCGTGTTCAACACTTTCTTCAAAAAAATGCTTAGATTGTATGTCAGAGTTAATATTTAAGTTAGCATAGCTTTTTAAAAATGAGCCTTTTGTATCTTCATAGATAGGACCAATAAAGCCATATTTACTTTCTGTGATGCGAATCATAAAGTTAAGAATAGTTTCAAAAATTTCAGGTAGAGGGATTTTATTTATATACATATTTTGTATTTGAGATATAAGTTCTGTGGTATTTTCTTTTTTTGATTGCTTACTATAGTCTTTGATTGCAATTACGAAGCATAAATTTTCTTTGAAGATAATATCATTTGAATTTAGTTTGACTGAAATGATTTCTCCATTTTTTTTCAAGCCTTTTGTGAGTCCACTAGTACCTAATATTTTTCTGAAAGCTTTGCTATAATTGCTTGAAACTTTATTTTTCTTTTCTTTGATATGTTTATCAGGAATTAATTTTCCGATTTTTTTACCAATTATTTCATCAGGAGTATATTGGAAAAGTTCAATAGCTGCTGGATTTATATATTTTATAGTACCTTCATTATCAAAAATAATAATACTGTCATTAACTATGCTAAGGGCATTGTCAAGGTTTTCATGCGACGAGGTTAATTTTATATTATCTAAACTCTTCTTAGGCATTACCATTAGACCTTAATTAAATTAAGTTATGTAAGGAAGGTGTTAAATCAAATTATATATTATTAAATCATCGAGGGTAAGAAGTAATTTAATTAATTAACTAATTATGTGTTGACTAGATTTGACTTTTAGTGAAATAAGATATACATTACACTAACCCAAATGGGGGCGAATATGGTTTCGACATGAATGTCAAAGTCTTAGGTGCATGCCGAGGAAGTACAGTACCTCGCTAATAACAGTACAATGCCTATATAACTGGCAACAAAAAAGCAAACCGCGTAGCGGCTAACGACAACAGCTTTGCAGCTGTTGCTAAAGCTGCCTAGTCTAGCTTAATAACCTAGAAACGCACGGGTATGATGGGCTTTCTTATGAGGCTGTCTATACATCCGTTCATCTTTTACATAAGATGGTCATTTGCTTTAAGTCTGGAAGTAAATGACTGTACTAATCAGACTCGCTAACTTTTACCCTGACTAACTGGGGAAAAGCCAAGCTAAACACTAAATGAGTTGGTCTAAGCATGTAGATCCGAGGATGAAGAGTTTATGGACGCGGGTTCAAGTCCCGCCGCCTCCACCACAAAGCTATTTCAAGCAGTTTCATAAAGCCCCACAAACCCTTTAAAAACAATGATTATAGCCATTTTTATGGTTTTATACAGTCCCAATACATACCAATAAAGCCCTTGTAAATATACATACTATAATACATACTAGATACATAATCACTAAATGAGTATGTATTTATGGCTATTAAAATCACTGATAGTAAGGTAAAGAGCTTAAAATACAAAGATATAAAAAGTATGTCTTTAGGCGATAGATTAAACATAAAAATAGATAAAAACGATAATAAGTATTTTTTCTATCTATACACTATCAACGGCAAAAGAACTACTATAGGTATTGGAAGCTATCCCGCAATAAGTCTAAAACAGGCGAGAGATGAGGCGTTTAAATATAATCAGATGTTAGCAAGTGGTAAAGACCCGAAATTAGAAAAAGCTAAAGCAAAGTATCAAGATGGCAATATTTTTGAAATAGTCGGAAATAAAGCACTAGAAACTAAACACCCTAGCAAGCCACACGGTTGGAAAAGTGAAGAGGTTTATACTAGGAATTTATCTATATACAATAGATTTATACTACCAAGCTTAAAAACTTTTGATATAAAAGAAATTGAGCCATACCAAATAGCGGGGATACTAGAAGCTACTACACCTAGCTATCAAAGAAAAATCAAAAACTTACTAAATATTATTTTCAACTATGCAGTTGGTAAAGGTATTACTAGATACAACATTGCTAGAGATATACAAGCGGAAAAAGAAAGCCCTAAAGGTTTTGAATTTATACACCCGACAGAAGACAGATACAACTTTAGTAAATTACTAAATGATATTGATACCTACAAAGGACAATATAATACAGCCATAGCTTTAAAACTAGCCGTATTAGTCGGTTTTAGACCAAGTAATATAGTAGGTATGAAATGGGAAGACATACAAGAGGCTAATATAGATGGTAAAAAAATACCTTTTGTATTTATATCCGCTGATAATATGAAAATGAGTAGAGATTTTAGACAGCCATTAAGTAAACAGGCTTATAAATTACTAATGGAAATAAAAGAATATAACGGCGGTTTTGAGTATGTATTTCACTCATTAAGTAAGAAAAAGCATATTACTATTGAGAGCCTATCAAAGGCTTTGAGAGATACACTAGCCTACAATGGTACAGATAAACCAAAACAACATACACACGGCTTTAGAAAGTCAGTTAGAACATATATTAGCACTATCAGAAGTAAATATAACTGGAGTGATGACAGTATAAGAATGATATTAAGCCATAGTAAAGAAAATGCTATAGATAACATCTATGATAAAAACGATTTTATAGCAGAGCGTAGTCAGATGTTACAGCTATGGGCTGATTATGTAGATGATGTTAAAGCTAATAGTAATATTATCAATATGGATAATGTAAGTTAGATTTTAAAGGTTAGCATTGTCTAGGTTCACTACCGAAAGAACACCGCCCAAGTGTTTTGGCAATGCTTAATATTTTGGGGATACTTTGGGGGTATTGGTTTGTCAAATAACAAAGCTAAGTTTTTATTATCAAAGAAATATTTAAATGTTAAAGATATTAGAGAAGTTTTATTATTGCATGACATAGATTTAGATATTGAGCAAATTATAGATTGGATAGAACAAAGTCAAAAATCATATATAAAGCCAAGAGATTGGACTAGTTTAGATGTAAGTAATTTCTATCATACCGCTAAAGGTTTTCAACATTTAACGCTAACAGATATGCTAAATGAACAAAAGGATGATTTTTTAAAGGCAAATTATACTAAAGATGATGAAACTTTTAATAACAGTCATTTAGAGATAGCTTACATTTTCAAGATAGCTGATTATATAGCCAATGTTACTGAATATACAGAATGTCCCGAACACCTTAGAGAATATAGCTATAAAGATAATATTTATTTAGAAAAAAGAGTATCTACTTATGATGAGCTAGCTAGTATTTTTTATACAAAATCTAGTTTTATCAAAGAGTATTTAGATAGTTTACAAGACCACCAACCAAAGTCAGCTACTAATCAAGATGATAGCTATAAATATAGTGAAGCTTTGAACCCATACAATGATATCATCTGGGCTTTTGAAAATGAAAGTAAAGAGTACGAAAAGTACAAAAATACCATTACAAAAGAAGTTATTAGAGATGAGTTAAGAATTAATTATAAAAAGCTACTATCTAGCAATGAAAAAGCAGAGTTTGTAGCTGATTTAATAATGGAACACTATAATATACCTAAAGGTAATCGTAAGAAATAGGTTTTAACCTCCGAACTTTCAAAGCTATATATATCAATACTTTTAGCCATACTTCCGAACTATATTTTAATAAGCTTCCGATACTTCCAGAATATTTTACCCTTAATTTTAACCGTATCATTTATAGCAGATACCAACTAGAACCACTCAAAAAAAAGCGGTTTTAAAAGGTACTAATCTTTAGTTGCTGCAGCAATTAAAACTAAACATTAATTGATAACTAAAGGAAGAGGTTATAAAGATATGAAAATACTAAGACTACCACAAGTTATAGAGAAGACAGGAACATCAAAAACAACTATCTATAGATGGATAAATGCTAATCAATTCCCGAGACCAATCAATCTTACCCATGCTAGTGTAGGTTGGTTGGAAGCTGATATAAACGATTGGATACAGTCAAAAATAGAAGCGAGGGGGTAGACAATGAATACGAGTAAATTTAATGGTTTTGTATCAGATTTAGGGTACTCATTGCCTAATAACTTTAATTATAGCATAGGTATTGGCGAGCTTAAAAGGTTTAAAGATACTAATAAAAATAAACATAATGTAGATTTATGGCTACAGAATATTGATAATAATATCTTTGTCTTTGGCGATTGGAAAACAGGCGAGAAATACAATTATATAGATAATGACAATCAATATAATAGCTATGAGAAAAGAGCCTATAACAGCCAAGTATTGCAGCAACAAAAAAAAGCAGAGATGCAGAGCAAACAAGAGCTAGCAAGTAAGTTAGAGAGTTATTATTTATCACTATCAAATGCAGATGATAACCACCCGTATTTAGTCGCTAAAGGTATAAAAAGCCATGAAGCTATAAAACAGGATGGCAATAAACTTGTAATTCCTTGTATTGGTATTAATGAGCCTTTTAAGGCTAAGCTACAGAGTATACAAACTATATTGCCTAATGGCTTTAAACAATTCTATAAAGGTGCTAATGCTAAAGATAGTTTTTTAATACTAAATAAGTCTACTAATGAAAAGTTTATTTTTGTGGAGGGACTAGCAACTGGTTTAAGTGTTTTAAGGTTCGCACAAAGTCAAAAAGTAGACCGCTTATACAGTATAATAGTTTGTTTTAATTGTAATGGTTTAAAACCTATTGTTAGTTATTTTTATAGCTTATATCCTGAAGCTGAATTAGAAATATGGGCTGATAATGACAAAAGCGGGGTAGGGCTGAAAAAAGCTCAACAAGTTAAAGAAGTGTTTCCAAGTGTATATATCAATCCCCCACCGCTAACAGATGAGGAAAAACAAAACGGCTTGTCAGATTGGAATGACTATATACCGACTATAGGAGAGTTTTAGCAATGAGCAATATTTTAGAAATGCAAAAAGAAATAGCAGAGGTTAAGCCTTTACCATTGCCAAGCGATAAAAAACAGCTACCAAGGTTTAATATTGATTGTTTACCTAAAGTTATAGCTGATTATGTAAGTAGTTTAGCTAATGCACATCAACAGCCAATACAGTATATAGCTACATCTAGTTTAGTTAGTATAGCGGGATTGCTAGGAAATAAAGTTTGTTTAGATATTGATGATAGAAAAGCCTATCCTATTCTTTGGGGTATGCTAATAGGGGATAGTGGAACAGGGAAAACCCCTAGTATCAATGAACCTATGAAACCAATTAAAGAAATAGATAAACAGCTTTTAGATGATTATTTAAAAGACTATGCTAATTATCAAACAGCATTAGAGTTATACGAAATTGAGCTAAAGAAATTAAAGGCTAAGCTTAAAGATTGTAAAGATGAGCAAAAGCAAAGTATCAAAGGGGAAATAGAAGCATTTAAGAAGCTAAAACCAATAAAGCCATATTCTAGGGAAATATGTATAAATACAGCTACTAAAGAAGCCTTACTAAGTCAGTTAGCAGATGACAGCCCTAACGGTTTAATACTAGAAATTGATGAGTTGATGGACTTTATACAGTCAGTTATTAGAGCTGAAAAAATAGAAGACCATAAACTATATGTAGAGGCTTACAATAATGGAAGTTTCAAAAGCAAAACAATATCTAGGGGTACTCAATATATAGATAATGTAACAATATCTATTATTGGCGGGGTACAAACTCAAAGACTGATAGATTTTACTAACAAATATAATGGTAGTGGCTTACTAGCTAGGTTTCAATTAATCCCTATAGCTGAAAAATACCAAAGAGAATATAAAGAAGCTAAATTAAGTTTTGATATAAAAAGTAGCTATGAGAACCTACTAAACAGCTTAAAACAAATTCCACAAAGGTTTAATATAGTTGATAATGAAAAAGTCAAAACAGAGCCTAAAAAGTACAACTATACAAGTGAAGCCAAGAGATTATATATTGACTGGTTTAATAATATTGAAAAAGTAAAAAATGAGAGTGGGCAGAGTGATTTAATGATAGAGTATCTAGGTAAAGCTACTAATACTTTTCATGCTTTGGCTTTAATATATCATCTAGCAGATAATCAAGATAACTACAATATAAACAAAGAAGTAGTACAAAAAGTTATAGCTACCTTAGAGTATTTTTATGATTGTGCTGATTATCTCTATGGCTATAATTTCAACAAATCTTTAGATTTAGCTAAAAAGATAGTTGATATAAAATCTAAACTGAACAACAAAAAAGGCTTTAGTATTGGCGACATTACTAGACCAACTAGTTATAGAAAGCTAGATAAAGAACTAGTACAAGAGGCTTTAGATATACTAGAGCAATATCATCATATTATAAAAACTGATAAGAAAGGTACTAAATATTATAAATATCATTGGCTATAATATCTCTATTTTCTAATTTCTTAACACATCTAACACATTAACACATTAACACATTAACACATTAACACATTAACACATTAACACATCTACCCCTAACACCCTTATTTTAAAGGCTTTGGCGTGTGTTACACTCTTAACACATAAAAAAGCAGATATAACACAAAACTATAAAATGGTAAGGTTTAGACAAGGGTATAAATAGTTGTGTTATTAACTGTGTTAGCAGTTACCACAACTGAAGCCCTTATGTATCAACGCTTTTAGCTATGTTGTGTTAATTGTGTTGGTTGTGTTAAGAAAAATAAAAAAACACGATATCTACATCTAAAATTAGAGTATCATTACTCAATATAATTAAATGTTATAATTATATAAAAATAGATAATAATTGATGATATGAATAAGCTAACATCTAAACAATTAGAGTTTTGTAAGTATTATTTGCAAAGCGGTTGCATGACAGAGGCATATATACAAGCTTATGACACCGAAAACATGAAAGACCAAACAATACATAATGAAGCTAGTAAGCTACTCAAAAATGAGAAAGTAGCCGAGTTTATAGAGAGCGTACAAAAAAGAGAAATGCTAGGTACATTTAACACTAGACAAAAGTACTTAGATAAACTTGATGATATTATAGATAGTGATGATAGTAGCATGAGTGAAAAGATACAAGCTATTAATACAGTCGCTAAACTCAAACAATGGGATAAAAGAAAAGCAGGCTTACAAGTAGACTTTCAAGAGGAAAGCGATTTACTACAAAGAAGCCTAGCAACTGATATAGGTAGTTTTCATAGCTACCCTAGAAAAGATATATAAACACCATTATTTTACCATTAGCTTTATGGTAAGATTATAAGGGTAAAAATAATAAGATACATACTATATCAAAATATAGCAAAAAAAATCTATATAGCACGGTGGTTGTAGGCGATAGTTTATGTCCCGCCGCCGCTATTTCAAGCAGTTTCACAAAGTCCCGCAAACCCATTTAATCAAGGTTATGACTGTTTTTTTATACAACATACTATGCAATATACTACTAAAAATAGTGCAACAAATGATGCAACTACAAAAAAATATAAGAGTTGATTAACCTATATAAATTACTTAAAGACTAATTGCATATAATTTGTTACGATTAAAAACTAGTGTTTAAAGAATGATTTAAATGATTAAACTAATTTCAAGTTCAGATAATTGGGAAGTTTGTCAAATAGAGAAAAAAAGCATTTGGAGAGAACCAGAAGCTAAGCATTTTGATGGGTTTAATCTTTCCAAAAAGAAAGGTTTTTTCTCATCTGAAAACAAGAGGTATTTTAGGAGACAAGCTATAAGAGTGGTTACAATCAATGAAGATAATAGTAAATCTCTAGTAGGTACGGCAGGAGCTTCACTTGCAGGAGGCTTATTGCTTGGTGGTGTGGGTATGCTTGCAGGGGCTTTAGCTGGAGGTAAAAAAAAGACTATCAGAGTTGGTGTTGAATTTAATGATGGTAAAAAAATTGTTTTTGAAGAAAACTCAAAAGACCAACCGTTTATAGCTTTTTTAAAATTTGCAGAAGAAATACAAGCAACAAAAACTCTAGATTTTTAGGTATTAACAAATAAACTTCTTATTCTGAAGAGTTATAGTTGAATATTCGAGATTACCCTGTTTTTACACCTTATTTATAAGTTTCATGCTCATACCATCCTTCAACATAAGTACCTCTACTACCAGTTTCTTTTAGGTCGCATCCAAAATTTAATTTAGTTCCTTTAACAAGCCCTGAAACGCTTTTAGGTTTATCCCACATTATGTCAAGCTCTCCATTTCTTGATTTTATAGAGTTTAAACATTGACTCATTGAACTAAATTCACCGTATAAGTTTTCTTTAATTTTTTCTTTCTTATTAACTTTGCGATAATCACTTATACATCTTTTAATTTTGGCAGTACTATTCGATATATTAGAATAATTATTTTCTAAATCTTGCTTTGATGTTGGTAGTATTAATTTGTCGCCTTTATTTATTTTGTTTTTAACTATTTCTGGATAGTTATTCTTATTGATATTTATTATATTATTTGTTCTCTCAAAAATAGAGGTTTTTGGTATACTATTTTCTTTTCCTAGATTATAAAGGAAATCTCCATCTTTAACTGTATATGTACAAAATGAAAAAGCGAAGCTTGATTCTAGTAATACTAGACAAAATATTATCATTTTTTTCATATTATCGTTCAAAAAAATAAATAGACTTTAAACATAAACCATGGTGCTATTTAAATCAAGTATCCATATTAAAATTTTATTTTCCTTTACACTTTTATATTAAAAATCAACCAACCTAACAGCTGATATAATTACTAGTATTAAATTTGTTCTATTATTAATCTATGGCTACTAAACTAACATCTAAGTAATTAGAGTTTTGTAAGTATTATTTGCAAAGCGGTTGCATGACAGAGGCATAAGAGCAGGCTTACAAGTAGACTTTCAAGAGGAAAATTATTTAATACAAAGAAGACTAACAACTGATATAGGTAGCTTTCATAGCTACCCTAGAAAAGATATATAAATACCATTATTTTACCATTAGCTTTATGGTAAGATTATAGGGGTGAAAATAATAAGATACATACTAATATACATACTATATCAAAATATAGCAAAAGAAAGCTATATAGCACGGTGGTTGTAGGCGATAGTTTATGTCCCGCCGCCAAAAATTATTCAAATAAGTATGTAGTTTCATCACATACAAGGATTATTCCCCATGAACAAAACAAACTTTTCAGATCTTTCTTTATCGAAAGAAATGCTTCATAACCTTAATGAAATTGGCTATAAGCAAATGACTTCAGTACAAGCAAGCACACTGCCACATATATTAGAAGGTAGTGATGTGATTGCTCAAGCAAAAACAGGTAGTGGTAAGACAGCTGCTTTTGGTATTGGGCTTTTGGCTAAACTACAAGTTAAAAAATACCGTGTACAAACACTAGTTTTATGTCCAACAAGGGAGCTTGCTGATCAGGTAGCTAAAGAGCTGCGTGCCTTAGCTAGATTTACGCATAATATCAAAATTCTAACGCTTTGTGGTGGTGTGGCTTTTCGTCCACAAGAAGAATCTTTGCGTCATGAAGCTCACATAATAGTAGGTACACCAGGGCGAGTGCTAAAACACCTTGATAAAAACACTCTAAACTTAAAAGATGTCGATACTTTGGTTTTTGATGAAGCTGATAGAATGTTAGATATGGGCTTTATTGATGATATTGAGAAAGTTTTAACATACACTCCTAAAAATAGACAAACCCTACTTTTCTCAGCAACTTATACTGATGAAATCATTGCTATAAGCGATAAAGTTCAAAGCAATGCTATAAGTGTAAAAACTACAGATATAGAAGTTGCCAATAAAGTTACTGAAGTATTTTATGAAGTAAAGATTGCTAGCAAACTCAAAACTTTAATTAATGTACTTGGTACTTATCAGCCAGAAAATGTAATTATATTTACAAATACTAAAGTAGAAGCAAATGAGCTAGCACAAAGCTTAAAAAACCACAATATAGACACTTTAGCAACACATGGTGATCTTGAGCAGTATGAAAGAAATGATGTGCTTGTGCAATTTGCTAATAAAAGCTGTCGTGTACTTATTGCTACAGATGTTGCTGCTCGTGGATTAGATATCAAAGAGCTAGCAATGGTTATAAATTATGATATTCCTTATAATGAAGAAACTTATACTCACAGAATAGGCAGAACAGCTAGAGCTGGCGAGGAAGGTGTAGCTATATCTATCTATAATTCAAATAGATCTTTTAAAGCTCTTAATTATCAAAATGAAACACGTAGATATGAAGACTCAAGTGCTTTAGAAACTACTCCTGACTTTGCGATGAAGCCGATATATAAAACTCTTGTAATTGAAGCTGGTAAAAAAGATAAGCTCCGAGCAGGAGATATATTAGGTGCTTTGACTGGTGATGTTGGAATTGCAGGAAAAGCTATTGGTAAAATAGATATTTATGATAAACAAAGTTATGTAGCTATTGATCGAGCCTTAATTAATTCAGTTCATAAAAAACTTTCTAATGGTAAGATTAAGGGTAGAAAATTCCCTGTGTGGATTTTGAAATAGCTTAAAGCTGAATATTTTCAAAAATAATTATTTTACAAATCATCAAATTTTATAACTTTTACCGCTCTACCAAGTATTACAGCACTAGAAGGATATTTTATGTTTTCTTTGCCTTGGAAGTTTGAGTTGAGTGGCATTAGACAAAGTTTACCATCATTTTTGTATAGCAATTTGACTGTTGCTCCTTCAGAGTTTTGAGCAACTACAACTTTACCGATTAGACTATTTATATCAATTTGGTTTGGATCGACTATTATAGATTCGCCTTCTTGGAGTGAATACTTAAGGTATTTGTCTGTAAGTATTTGTCTATCTGAGTGATCAAAAGTCATACTTTTGCCTGTAATTTCGAGTAAATAACCATTTTTGGGAATTATATTTGCAGGTAGCTCCATATGTCCTATAGGATCTGTATCTGTGGAAGATTCTGTAAATTCACCTGCTTGAACATAGTCTAAAATTGGAACTTGTATAATTGGCGTGGTTGATTCTTGGATTACATTTTTCGTAAGATTTATCTGACCCAAAATACTCATTACTTGTTCGTGTCTACTCATAGTAGGACTTGAAATACCAGCTATCCAGTTGCGTATAGCTTTAGTGCTTATATTTAGCCTTTCAGCTAATGCTTTTTGTGTCATCCCAATAGATTTAAGTTTGGGCTTTAACTCGGTTGTATAATCAAACATCTTACAACTATAATTGATTGTTATAATATGTAATTATATATTATTATTTTTATTCTTAAACTCATAAAGTGGAATTTTTAGTTGTAAAGTGGCTGTTTGTATATTATATTTGTAGTTAATCGGAATATTTAGTTCCGATTTTAATAAAAAGGAAGTGTCTTATGTTTAGAAAAAGTATTTTAGTCGCAAATAATGAAATGAGACTTTTGTTGTCAGTAATTAAATCTAACTACATATCAGACAATAAAAATGCTCTTCAAGAAGTAAATAAGAATTGTGTAGCAAATCGTATTGATGATGAAAATATAAAATCATATGTGATTAATTGTTGGGATAACTTAGAGGATAAAATAGGTTTCGAAGTAACTTTACTAGAAAATAATTGTAAGAGAAGTATTATAAATCGTTTGTATAATAGATCTCGTGATTTGAATTTTGTGATAAAAACTAAATCAGATGTAGTTTCTAAAGAATTACAAGATAATATCAAAAAAACATCTAATATTAACATAATTATGAAAGAGTTTGTCTTATAGTGGTTTTATTATGACAGCTTTTAGAAAAACTATTTCACAGGGATTATAACTTCATTCTTGCGTAAGAAAGGTATTGTCCACGGTGGGTTATATCCAGCTGCTTGAGGCCTATCTATAATTTCAAGATTATTTGAAGCTATCCAGTTTTTTAATTTTTTTGTATTCACCTCAATCGACTGTTTATCCATATAACCATTAAATTCAATCACAGCTACTTTAGTTTTAGGTTTTTCGACTAATTTAACTTCTTTATTTGTTGGCTTAGGAGCATTTTCTAGTGTCATCTTAGCAGGCATTACAAAGGTTATTGTCCAAGAGTTATTTTGTTCATTATTCTTTATAAGAACTGGGGCTGTCATCTCGATATCTTGTGATTTTTGCTCAGTAATAACAGGAGCAGTCATTGAAATTTTTTGCTTAGAAATATTTGAGCCAGTAATATATTTAAACAGCTCTCTAAAACCTTTATTTATCGCTGACTTATAATCTTTACCTTCAATAGTCACTTGTGCTTCGACTACTGGTTCATAAACTCTTACTGAAAAATTATTGTCTTTTTTTATGTCTTGATATTTCGCTTGTGGGGTATTGTTTATACCAATTACGCTACAAGACGATAAGGCGATAGATAATCCTAGAGCAGATATTTTTTTAAACATAATGCTTAACCTTTAATGTTTGTTCTATACTTTTATTATATTCTCTAAAAGAGCATTGGGAGATTAAAGTTTTGTAAGGTTTATCAGATTAAATGGTATTATTTGTACAGTTCTAATTTAGATTAAAAGGTTTTATGTTTATGAAGCTATTTAAAACTGTTATTTTAGCTTTTGTTGTGATTGGTGTGAGCTATGCTGGAGATGAACAGACTATCAGGCTTATAATGCAAAGAGCTAAACTTATGGAAGGAATAGGAGTTTGTAAGTTAAAGCTTAACTCTTCCTTGTATGATGCTGAGCAGGAAGTAAAAGTTCTTCAAAATGCTGAAAGCATTGCAAAAAAATATAACTTAGGTTTAGATTCTTTACTTGTGTTTATTCAGCTGCAAATGGATCTTTCAAAACAAATTGAAAACTACTATGTGATAAATACATCAAAAGAAGAAGCTAATAAGCAAAGTGATAAATGTTTGTTGGAGTACAGAGATAAAATAAAAAGTATTGATATAAAGCTTTATCCGAGCATAGCTAAAAACTTAAGCTCTTTAGTTAAGGATAAAAACCTTCGATTAAATCTTTATGAGCTTTCACAAAAAAATAAAATTAAAGGTATTCCTGGTGAACCTGATTATTTGGGGTTGATTTCTTTGAGTATCAAGAATATTAAGAGTGTGTAGTTTTTTAAATCTCATAAACTTATTTACTATAGGCTTGGATTCAACTATTATATAGTTTCAATATTGATATTCTTTTAATAGTGAATCCTCAAATGAAAATAATGTTCTCCGCAGATGGTATTTCTAAAAGTGATTTAGAAAAAACAGCAACGATTTCAAAGCTGGTTGATTGTGTCAAAATAGGGCATATATTATGCTCAACGCTATCTTTTAAAGAGATTAATGAGCTTGTTGGTGACAAAGATATATTCTTGGATTTCAAACTTCATGATATTCCAAACACCGTCAAAACAGCTATTGAAAACTACTCAAAAGCTATTCCAAATTTTAAGTACTTTACATTCCACGGTACAGCAAGTGATGAGATGGTAAAAGCTGCATTAACTGCAGAAACAACGGCGATACCTTTAGCTGTTATCACTTTAAGTAGTGATGCTAACTTTAATAAAGCCGATAGTTTAGCTAAATTTGAAAGATGTGTGAAACTTGGAGTTACAGACTTTATTTGCCATCCTTATTTGGTTGCCGATGTTAAAGCTAAGTTTGGTGATAAAATAAAGCTATATGTCCCAGGTGTAAGGCTTGAGAGTGATTTTTCAGATGATCATTTTAATGCACTAACTCCTAAAAAAGCAAAAGAGTTAGGTGTTGAATACATTATTGTAGGTAGACCACTATTGCGCGCAGATAATATTTCAGAAAAGCTAAAAGAATTTGAGTATTAAGAAATATGAAAAACCAAAATCTTAAAGATGTAATTATTTCGCCACCTTTTGGTAAATATATCAAATTCAAAGAAAGTTCTAATGTTTATGGTTCCTTTACCGTAAATAGGCGTTGGGGACTTATTAAACAAGCTATTAAAACCATTCGTAAAGTAGAGAGAAATGCTTGGCGTAATAAAATTGGTTTGCGTAACCCAGGTTTAGCAAATATAAACCCACCTAAACGAGCTCAAGATATTATTTCTTTAGCTGCTTTAGAGGTGGCTGATTGGCATAGTTTTGCAGAGACGCTAAAAAGCCCTAAATTTTTTACTCATAAAAATATAGAAGTAAATATAGGTTGTCCAAATGCTGCTATAGTCGATTTTCCGATAGAATTAGCACCATTATTTGCAGATAAAAACATAATAGTTAAAGTACCGCCAACAATTGATATTAATGCTAAAATTAGAGAGTTTATCAAAGTGGGTATAACATCTTTTCATCTTTGTAATACTATCCCTACACCAAAAGGTGGTGTATCTGGTTACCCGTTGCATCAATATACTTTTCCAGCTATCAAAAAGGCTAGAGAGGAATTTGGCGATAGTATAACTATTGTAGGCGGTGGGGGGATCTATACCCTAGAAGATGCGAAGAAATACTTAGAAATTGGAGCAGACCACTTAGCTCTTAGTTCAATTATGTTTAACCCTGTCAAGGGTCGAAGACTCGTTAAGCAGATTATAGGTTTGATGAGTAGATAATTTTTTAGGGTTTTAATTGGTTTGATTTTTCCATGAATATAAGTTAAATTAAGCCTCACTATATAAAACTACACTAATAGTTCATGAAAAAAACTACCATTACACTCTTATTATCTTTAGCTTTTTTTTCACTATATGGTTCCGAGAATTCGAACGAAGAGCCTCCTCTTATTGAAAAAGTAAAAATTAAAAATGATATGGGCGCAATGAATTCTAGATTTGAGATCAAGTTTGCTGGGGTTAAAAAAGAAATAAAATCAAATAAAAGTGTAACAATATATAATTCTGAAAACAATACTCCTAGTGCCTGTCAGGAGAATAGATACAATGAGTTTACTTGTGAGGTAACTATGTATTATGATGGAATACCTAAAAAGTTTAAGTTTGAACCAACAAAAGAAGTTTATAAAATCTCTAGCCTTATTGAGAGTGAATCTTAATAAAGTAGAAGTCTGAAATAACGATAGAATTTATTAGAAATGGTTATTTGGCAAATTGCTCAGAAACAAATTCCCAGTTTACTATATCCCATAGAGACTCAACATACTTAGGTCTAGCATTACGGTAGTCTACATAGTAAGCATGCTCCCATACATCAAAAGTTAGTAAAGGCTTTTTGTTGTCTGTAAGTGGGCAACCAGCATTACTTGTAGTAGTAATTTCTAATTTGCCATGAGAGTTCTTAACTAACCATGCCCAACCAGAACCAAATGTAGTAACTGCAGCGTTTGAGAATTGTGCTTTAAACTCATCAATAGAGCCAAAAGTTTCAATTATAGCTGCCTTTAAAGCACTAGATGCTTCAGTTTTCTTTGGGGATAAGCAGTTCCAGTAGAAAGTATGGTTATAAACTTGAGCAGCATTGTTAAACATACCGCCACTAGTAGTTTTAATAACTTCTTCAAGGTTTTGGCCATCATGTTCAGTGCCTTCAACTAACTTATTTAAGTTAGTTACATAAGTTTGATGATGCTTTCCATAATGGTATTGGATAGTCTCTTTAGAGATTACAGGCTCTAGAGCATCTTCCGCATAAGGTAATTTTGGTAGTTCAAATTTCATAGTTAACTCCTTTTGATTAATTTAATCGTTTAATATTTAACTGTATTTAGTATAATATGCTATCATTTTTTTAGAGAAATTTCTAAGCTTAGTAAGCTTATTAGATTAATTTAACCAGTAAGGATATAGTTATGTACACAGCAGAAGAACAACAAGTCGTTGACAAGATACAAAAGCAAATCACAGAAAACGATATAATTTTATATATGAAAGGTACTCCAAATATGCCACAATGTGGTTTTTCTGCTCATGCATCTACTGCTGTTAGAGCATGTGGTAAGCCTTTTGCATTTGTTAATATTCTTGAAAACCCAGATATTCGAGCAATACTACCAAAAGTTGCTGAATGGCCTACATTTCCACAGTTATGGGTAAAAGGAGAGCTTATCGGCGGTTGTGATATAATTATGGAAATGAAAGAGTCTGGCGAGCTTCAAGAGACTATCAACACAGTGGAGTAGGCATTTATCCTAAATAATTAATTTTTAGTATATTTTAATATGCTATAATTTAAAAAATCTTCAGGGCAGGGCGTAATTCCCTACCGGCGGTAACTATCTTTAGAAGCCCGCGAGCGCTTTTTGAATTTTCAAAAAGGTCAGCAGATTTGGTGAGACTCCAAAGCCGACAGTTAAAGTCTGGATGAAAGAAGATGATTGAAACTCAAGTAAGTTAAATGATTGACAGTGATGTTAATTACTTGATTTATTTAATATATGAGAAAAATATTTAAGTATATTCTTGAGATTTTTTTATTCCTGCCCTTAATGTTATTGACAACCTAAAAGCGGCAGTATGAAACACATAGACCAATACTATATGCAACAAGCACTAACTCTAGCTAATAGAGGTCGATTTAGTGTGTCACCGAACCCAATGGTTGGCTGCATTATTGTTAAAGATGGTTTGATTGTTGGTGAGGGCTATCATGCCCAGGCTGGAAAAGCTCATGCGGAAAAGTATGCTCTTGAAAAATCTGGTTCAAATGCACAGGGTGCAACAGTTTATGTGACTCTAGAACCATGTTGTCATTTCGGTAAAACCCCTCCATGCACAAAAGCTTTAATTGAAGCGAAAGTATCAAGAGTTGTTGTAGCTACCTTAGATCCTAATCCTAAGATGGCAGGCAAAGGAATAGATATTCTTTTAGATTCAGGTATTGAAGCTGAGGTTGGACTTTTAGAAGATAAAGCTCAAGACCTTAATAAAATATTTTTCCATTATCAAAAACATAAAAAGCCGTTTGTATTTGCAAAATGGGCAATGTCTTTAGATGGTAAAATTAAAGTTAATTCTTACGATAGTAAAAAAATCAGTTCAAAAGAAGTATTTATAAATACTCATCAGACTAGAAATATCTGCGATGCAATATTGGTTGGTAAAAATACGCTGATTGATGATAACCCTGAGCTAGATGTGCGTATAAACTTAAATAGAAAAATTAACCCAACTAGAATAGTTGTTTTTAATGAGATTGAAGATATAAGTGAATCTTGGAAGGTTTTGGATCAAAGAGCTGCTAAAACTATACTTGTATGCACATCTATTGACCAGGGTGCAAAGGAAAAGCTTGATAATTTAGGGGTAGAATGTTGGATTGTTCCTACCAGAGATAATAATCTTAATTTAGATAGTTTACTTCATAGATTAGGTGGAATAGGTATTACTAGTATTTTAGTTGAAGGTGGACAAAAGATATTGGAAAGTTTTATTACACAAGAATTAATCAATGAGTTTATTGTCTCAGTTAGCCCTGTTGCAATTGCAAAAACCAATCCAAAAAAGAAACTCAAATTTAATAATACTAGATTGTTAAGTAATGATTTACTTATCAACGCGTCATTTGCGGGAGATAAAAATGTTTAGTGGTATAGTACAGCAGTTAGGTATAGTTAAGAAAATATCAATAGTAAATAATGTTAAGACTTTTTACATAGCTTTTGATAATTGTAGTAATTGTAATATTGGTGATAGTGTAGCAATCAATGGTACATGTTTAACGGTAACAACAATTAATGCTGAACAGGCTATTGCAAGTTTTGATGTGGTTCCAGAAACACTACAAAAGACTAACCTTGATACTCTTGTAGAAGGTGACATTGTAAATACAGAGCTAGCAATTCGTTATGGTGATTTTGTTGGTGGACATGGTGTACAGGGTCATGTTGATGAGCAAGGAACTATTAACAGTATCAAAGATGTTGGAGGTGCTTGGTTAATTGAAATATCAGCAACTAAGGGTTTTATTAGATATTTAGTTGATAAAGGTTTTGTAACTATTGATGGTATGAGTATTACAGTTGTTGAGGTTTTAGAAAGTGGTTTTAGTGTAACTTTGATTCCACATACTATGGATTCAACTATAGCAAAAAACTATATCGTAGGGACTAAAGTAAACCTAGAAGCAGATGCTACGGGTAAATATATTTATAAATACATGCAAGGATTTAAGAATGTTTGAGCAAATAAAACAAAATGTCAACAATGCCATACAAGCACTTAAAAGTGGTAAAGGTGTGGTTGTAATTGATGATTATGATCGTGAAAATGAAGGTGATCTGATATTACCTGGTGAAATGGCAACACAAGAAAATATTGCGTTTATGTTACAGTATACGAGTGGTATAGTTTGCTTAGCAATGGATAGCACTCAAGCAAATAAACTAAGTCTTGCTCCAATGGTTGCCGCTGATAAAAATAACAGTACTTTTGAAACGCCGTTTACTGTGACAATAGAAGCAAAAGAAGGTGTGACAACAGGGGTTTCTGCTAAAGATCGTGCTCAAACTATACAGGTAGCTTCAAAAACCGCAGCTAAAGCTTCCGAGCTAGCTAGACCTGGTCATATATTTCCATTGATAGCTAATGATAAAGGTGTACTTGGGCGTAATGGTCATACTGAAGCAACAGTTGATTTGATGAAATTATCAGGTTTTAATAGTGCTGGTGTTTTATGTGAGCTGATGAATAAAAATGGTACTATGATGAATGGTGACGAACTTGAACGATTTGCTAAAAAGTATGATCTTCCCATACTTACAATAGCTGATTTATATCAATACCGTTTAGCAACCGAGGTTTTTGTAGAGAAACAGGCAAGTTCAAAAATGCCATTTGAAGGTGTTGGTGAGCTTGAAATGACTGTTTATAAAGATGTTTTTAGTGGTGATGAAGTTGTGGTCTTATCTAAAGACTATAGTGGTGATAATCCATTAGTGAGAATGCATTCATCTTGCATAACAGGTGATTTATTTGGTTCATTGAGATGCGATTGCCAATCTCAATTACATAAAGCAATGCGGATGGTTAATCAAGATGGTGGCTATCTTATATATCTAAATCAAGAAGGTAGAGGTATTGGCCTAGTAAATAAACTAAAAGCATACAACCTGCAAATGAATGAAAACATGGATACCATTGAAGCAAATGAAGCTTTAGGTTTACCAATAGATTCTAGGAAATATGATCTTGCAATACAGGTGCTAAAATATAACCAAATCTCAAGATGTAAATTAATCTCAAATAATCCCAAGAAGATTAATGCTTTGGAAACTGTAGGCATAGAAGTCGAAACAATAAGCTGTGAAGCTTTTGTTAACTCTCATAATCAAGGTTATTTGAAAACAAAAAAAGACAAAATGAACCATTCAATAAAAGGTATATAAAAGAGGCTGAAAATGAGAAAAATTGCTATAGTTGTTGCAGAATTTAATGATTTAATAACAAATAAGATGCTTGAGGGTGCTGTGCAAGAAGCTTATGATCAAGGCTTAACAGATGAGCAGATTGTTATAAAAAAAGTTCCTGGTGCTGTAGAGTTACCTTATGCTGCAAAATTATTTGCTGAAACTAAGCAGGTTGATGCTATTGTTTTACTTGGTTGTGTAATCCGTGGTGAGACAGATCACTATGATTTTGTTTGTAATCAGGTTAGTGAAGGAACACAAAAAGTAATGCATCAATATAATTTACCTGTAATTTTTGGTATATTAACCACACATAATAAAGAGCAAGCCTTAGAAAGAGTTGGTGGTAAAAAAGGACATAAAGGCAAATATTGTGTCCAAGCTGCTTTAACTATGGCTAATTTAAAAAAAGAAATAGAGAATAACGGAGCATAAAATGCCTTTACAAATTTTGCAGTATCCACATCCAGTATTAAAAGAAGTAGCCAAAGAAGTTTCAAAAGATGAAATTAATGATGATTTTAGAGCAACTCTTGAAGAAATGGCAGGACTTATGAGTGAAGCTAATGGCGTTGGGTTAGCGGCTATTCAGGTAGGTATTAAAAAGAGATTTTTTATTATGATTGAGAGTCTTAATAGTGATGAACATAATGTTATAACTATTATTAACCCAGAAATAGTTGAAGAAAAAGGAGAGATAAATGATGAAGAAGGTTGTCTGTCTTTTCCTGGTGTTAACGCTAAGGTTAAACGAGCTGAAACTGTAAAAGTTAAAGGCCTCAATGAGTTTGGTGAAGAAATTGAGGTGGAAAAAGAGGGTTATCTTGCTCGTTGTATTCAGCATGAGATTGACCATCTAAATGGGATTACTTTTTTTGACCATTTAGGAGCTATTAAACGCCAGATGATTGAGAAAAAATATAAAAAGCTTATGAAAGAAAATGCAATGGCTTAAACTTTTAAGTTAAATTAGCTGCAAACCCTTTACTTTTTCTGTAAGCTAGGCAAAAATTGTTGTTGAATTATAAAATATTGGAAATAATAGAATATGCGCAAAATTGTTAAATTAGTATCTCTTACTTTTTTACTGTTGGCTGTTGCTTCATGTGGAATGTTAACCGGAGATAAATTTGTATATCTTGGTCATGGAGAAGATACTCCTGATTATCAGCTTTATTATGATAAAACACGTAAATTATTTTTATTTGTAGATAAGCGAAATGGTTGTTTCCAAAAAGATGATACTGGAACATGTATGGCTTTCACACTTAAAGAAGCTCGCGAGTTTAGAGAGAAAGTATTATCTAAAATGATAGATATAGACCTTAGATTAACTAAAGATGCTTATGGTGATTATGCAATAAAAGAGCTTTCAAAGGCGGGTATTACAACGGTTAATAAGCCAATCAAGATCGATAATGTATTTGCTACACCTATTAGGCAGATCGTGCTAGATAGAAAGCAACAATACCATTTGGTTAGAGAGAAATTTAAGATAGATGCAAATCTTGTTGCAATGGTAACAAATGGAGACAATGGTAAAAAACGTATAAAAGTTGCTTATACTGTAGATTTCCCTAGAATTGTTAAAAAATACAATGCAAAATTAAGACCGTTTGTTGTAGATCCGGAGTATATGTATACACATATGACTATTGATTCAGTTCATGAAGCGAGATTTATGCAAAAAGATGTTATGAAGAATCAAAAGGATGTTACAAAAGAATTGGATAACTATCTTAAGAAGGTTGTTGATGAGGAAGAAAAGCCAAATGGCCATCCTAAAGAAGTTTTATCACGAAAAGTTGCAAAACTTGAAAGTGATATTGTCACAAATAACATTATGATGGAGCCAAGTGGTTCAACCACTGTAGATAACGATTCAGCAGCTAGTGGAAGTACTGTTAAAGCTAAAGATCTACCTTTAGATCACACTATGACGGAAGATGAAGCATCAACTGACACTCCTGACACTAAATAAATCTACTTACTTGTAGTTCTAATCAGTTCTTAAAATCTCAAGAAGCTATGTTACAATATGCAAACTTTCTCTACAAATAATTTTTAATGTTTAAAAAAAATAACCCTTTAGTTCTATTTTTATTTGGCTTTCTAGTTATATGGGTGGGTTTCACTCTTTTGATACACTCACCATCAAGTATTTCTCCTGATACTGCGGAAAACATGATGTGGGGAATGAAAGCTCATTTGGTTTATGATAAACATCCTGGTTTAGGCCCCTTATTTCTTATCCCATTCACTTATTTATTTAACTCTCTTTTAGCAGATCTTCTAGCAGTTAGTGTTTGTATATTTGTCACTTGGTTTTATCTGTATCGAACAATTAAACTTTTTTACCCAATAAAAGAGGCAATAATGTTGTTTCTTTTATCAGTGGCAAGCTTTTTCTATATGGGCGAATTTTTCATTCAATATAACCAAAACATTATTTTATTGCCATTTTGGAGTGCTAGTACATATTATTTTGCTAAGGCAATCACAGGTAATAAAAGATTAGACTGGGTTTTATTAGCGATATTTACAGCTCTTGGAGTGTATGCGAAATTCCAGATTGGTTTAATCGCAATTGCGATGCTTATATGTATTGTTATGAAGTTTGATAAGAAATGTTTAGTAAATATTTGTATAGCTATTTTAGTTGGTACAATATTTTTATTACCAGGTTTTATATCTCTTTATAGTATTGATTTTGAGACACTAGACTATGTTACAGCTCGTGTTAGCGAGCCAGATTCAAGTTTTCTACATGGTTTTTTGTATGCAGCTTTTGATAGTGTTTTTCAGCTTTTAAACCTTTCAATCGCAATAATTGTTTTTATATATCTTCTTTTCAAGAAAAGAGTAGTTAGATGTAAAAAAGAATACTTATATGATAAAAAAATATTGATCATACTTGGGTTAGCTCCTTATATTATATTTGTTTTTTTAGAATCTTTAAATGGAATGTTACCTACAGAGTGGCTTGTTTGTACAACAGTATTTTTGTTGCCAGCAATTTATGCGTTACTGAATTTAAAGTTAGTAGATATGAACATAAATCTACATAAGCTCGTAGCATTTATTTTAATCGTTAACTTGGTTTACTTTGTTTCCTTTAATTTAAATACGTTTTTTAACAATAATATAGAGCATAATAATATCGGTGATAGTGTAGCATTAAGTGCCGAAAATTTTTTAACAGAAAATAATCTTCCACAGCCAAATTTTGCTTCTGGAAACTGGGAATATGGCTTCTATTTAAGTGTGTTTATGCAATCAAAACCTCACTACTACAGGATTTGGCAAAACAAAGAAAAGCCGGGTGTTTTATTGTTGGCTTATCCTGGTTGTGATAATACTATTGATGTCACTGTTTATGGCTATAAACTTTTAAAGAAAAGCTGTGAAGAGGTGAAGATAATAGACAAATATAACACCCAATATAAAAAATTTGATTTCTATTTGGCAGAAAAATAAAAAACTTATCTGCTTTTATCAGTAGTATCACTTGTAAAATTTAGTGTATTCTTTATAGTTTAGAATAATAATTTTATAACATATATAACCTCCTTATTACCTATGCAAAAAAATAGCCTAATAATATTTAAATCAAAACTAGCAAAAGTTGTCGATGTATTAGATAAAAAAGTTGACATTGAAACTATAGATGGTAAAAAAATTAAACTGCCACCTAAAAATGTCGATTTACTTTTCACAGCTACAAAAGATTTTGAGCTTGAAGATATTCAAGAACTAGAAATTCCAGAACTTGAGATGACTTGGGAGCTACTTCAAGAGCAAGATAACACAACCTTAGCTGAGCTTAGTGAACTTTTATTTGAAAAAGAAGGACTTAATGAGGCATATACAGTTTGGAAGCTTGCAAATGCAGGAGAGTACTTTAGCTTTAATGATGATTTTGATGTGATTATTCACTCTGAAGAGCAAAAAGATAAAATTATTGCTGATAGAGAAGAGAGGCTCAAAAAAGAGCAAGAACTAAAAGATTTTGTGTCGCGTATTCATCAAAAAACTTATTTGCCAGAAGATGAGAAGTTTCTTAAAGAAATAGAATCATTAGCCACTCTCAAAAGCCAAAATTGTAGATTATTTAAGCACTTAAAGTTAGAAGAATCTGAAAACAGTTCACATAAACTTTTGTTGGAAGTTGGGTTTTGGGATGAGTTCGTAAATCCTCACTTATATCGCTATGGTGCAGAGCTTGAGAGTAACCCTGCGAACTTTATTTATAATAATGATTCAGATCTTAATCGTGTAGATTTAACACATTTAACAGCTTATGCAATAGATGATGAGGGTAGTAACGATCCTGATGATGCTATTAGTTGGGATGAGTCAAATGACAAAATGTGGGTGCATGTTGCAGATCCTTCTTCAAGCATAATTTTTGATGATGAAGTTGATGTCGAGGCTAGAGCTAGAGGGTCAAACCTGTATGTGCCGGAGCATATAATTTCGATGTTACCTACAAATG
The DNA here is from genome assembly GCF_003290445.1 of Francisella adeliensis. Classification (NCBI taxonomy): domain Bacteria; kingdom Pseudomonadati; phylum Pseudomonadota; class Gammaproteobacteria; order Thiotrichales; family Francisellaceae; genus Francisella; species Francisella adeliensis. The sequence continues at coordinate 320,026 of NZ_CP021781.1, forward strand.
CTACCGATGTACTAGGACTTGGGCTTAATGAAGTTTCACCTGCATTATCTATAGGTTTTAAAGTTTTAGAAAGTGGTGAAATTACAGACATAGAGATTTGCTTTAGTAAAATAAAAGTTACTAGACTAAGCTATGAGTATGCTCAAGAAAATCTTTCAAATTTGGACTTGGGTCTTATTTCTGAGTTTGCTAAGAATTTTAGCCAAAAACGTCTTCAAAATGGAGCAGTAGAGTTAGAGTTTCCTGAGGTGAAAATATCTTTAGATATTGATAAAAAAGTAAAAATTTCAAATCTTGAGAAGTTAGCTTCAAGAACTTTAGTAAGAGATACAATGCTAATGGCCGGGGTTGCAGTGGGTCAATATTGTCAAGCGAACCAAATACCTGTACCGTATTCAACTCAGCCTGCACATGAGCTAACTCCTGAAAGTTTAGAAAACTTAAACACACCTGCAGAGATGTTTGCAGTGCGTAAAAAACTTCAAAGAGGTTGTCACTCTACTCAACCTAGCATACATGGTGGAATGGGTTTAGAAAACTATGTCCAGGTTACAAGTCCATTGAGAAGGTATCTTGATTTAGTCGTGCATTATCAGCTTAGAAATCATATAGAGGGAAAAGAGTTGATCAATGAGACAAAAGTAAGTGAAATAATCTCTCAAGCAGATATCCCTATCAAAGCTAATCGCCAAACAGAAAGATATTCAAATCAGCATTGGAAATTAGTCTACTTAATGCAAAATGCTGATTTGAAAACAACAGCTACAGTTGTTGAACTTTTAGATAGAGGTAGAGTTATGGTTTCAATTAATGAGCTAGCAATGACAAAGAAATTATCAACTGGTGAAAAAAATAATCTAAATGATACTATTGAGTTATTAAACACCTCGGTAAACCTTATAAATCAAGAGGCTTACTTCAAATAAAGCTAAGCTATCCACCTTAAAGTCACAATACATACACATTGTTATCCACAATTTATTTATTTAATCCTTGACACATTTTTAGCATATAACTCTAATCTTCAAAGCCTTTATTTCCAGGGTTCTTCGTAAATTAATGAAACTTAATATAGTGTTGTTAAAAAATTTACAACAAAAAATAAACACTACTGTAAACAGAGTTATCCACAGCGAGTATTGATTTGATGATTTTTTTCTTGCTTTTTGTTGAAAGCTTTAAAATATAAAGCTTTTATGCACAAAGATATTTATTTGATAGTTAAATTTATGACAAATTCATGTATCATTTGAGGTATAAAGTTACAACTTTGAAAATAATATGAATTATGAAATAGTAGAATCAAAATTAGATACTAAATACTGTATTATTTGGCTTCACGGACTTGGTGCTGATGGACATGATTTTGTCGATATCGTTGGACATCTAAATATTTCTTTAGATCATGTGAGATTTATTTTTCCACATGCTGATGTGATGCCTGTCACCATAAATATGGGGATGCAAATGCGAGCATGGTACGACATCAAATCTTTAGATGCTAATAGTCTTAATAGGGTCGTAGATGTTGAAGGTATTAATAATTCCATAATACAATTAAATAAGCTTATTGATGTTCAGATTAGCGAAGGTATTTCTAGTGAAAATGTAGTTCTAGCTGGTTTCTCACAAGGCGGGGTTATTGCTACATATACAATGCTGACTTCATCTAGGAAATTAGGTGGTTTAATGGCTTTATCAACATACCTACCTGCTTGGAGCGACTTTAAAGATCAAATAACAGATACTAATACAGATACACCAATAATAGTTTGCCATGGTATAAATGATCAGGTTTTACCAGAGGTTTTAGGTAAAGATTTATCAGATAAGCTTAATGAAAATGGTTTTAAAAATAATTATAAAAGTTATCTAGGAATGGAGCATAGTGTTTGCCCTGAAGAAATAAAGGATGTTTCTAATTTCTTACAAGGAATTATTAAATGAAAAAAATAACTATAGCAAGTAGAGATAGTAAGCTTGCTCTTTGGCAGACAAATTTTGTCAAATTACGAATTGAACAAGAGTTGGGTATTGATTGTGAAGTTATCACAATGAAAACACAAGGTGACATTATACTTGATAAGCCTTTAAGTAAAATCGGCGGTAAAGCACTATTTATGAAAGAGCTAGAGATTGCAATGCAAAGTGGTAAAGCTGATATTGCAGTACATTCTCTCAAAGATATTCCTTATGAGCTTCCAGAAGGGTTCACTATAGCCAGTTTTATGCCTAGAGAAGATCCAAGAGATGCTTTTGTGTCTAATGATTTTAAAAACATTGATGAGCTACCACAAGGTGCTGTTGTAGGGACTTCTAGCTTACGACGTAAAGCACAGCTTCTAAGTTATCGTAAAGATTTAGTTATAAAAGATTTACGCGGAAATGTTCAAACTCGTTTAGCAAAGCTAGATAGAGGTGATTATGATGCTATTATACTAGCTGGAGCTGGTTTGATTAGGCTTGAACTACAAGCTAGGATAGCTCAGCTTATTCCTGTAGAGATATCATTGCCTGCAGTTGGTCAAGGTGTTGTGGCTATTGAAGTCCTAGAAAAAGATAGTAAAGTTTTGAATGTATTAGAAAAACTAAACGATAAGCAAAGCTATCAAACAAGTTTAGCTGAAAGGGCTTTCAACCAAGAACTTAAGGGTGGTTGTCATGTTGCGATAGCAGCTTTTGCTACCCTGAAAAATGATGAGATTACTTTAAAGGCTAGAGTTGCAAGTAGTGATGGTCAAATTATCTTAGAGAGGCAAGAGCAAGGTAATGATCCTGTTAACGTTGGTGTGAAATTAGCTCAAGAGATGATTTCTCGAGGAGCAAGAGAAATATTGGAGCAGTAAATGAGTTTAATGATTTTATTAGTTGGTATTGGTGGTGGACTAGGGGCTATTTCCAGGTTTTTAGTAATGCAGGCAACCAGCAGTTTTTCTTCTGAAATACCTTTCGGAGTATTCCTATGCAACATTATTGGTTCATTAGCAATAGGCTTAATTGCAGCTTTTTTAATTAAAACTAATTTATTTAATGAGGAAATCTCAGCATATACTCGCTCTTTAGTTGTGACTGGATTTTTAGGTGGTTTTACGACATTTTCTAGTTTTAGTCTAGATGTTTTAAACTTGCTTCAAAGAGGAGAAGTCTTTATAGCTCTAGGCTATATTATCGCAAGTGTATTGGTTTCTATATTAGCAGTTGTATTGGGTTTTTATTTGGTTATGGGAGTATATAAGTGAAAAAAACAAAACTAGTGTTAGGAGTATTCGCGAGTTTAGGTCTTGGTAGTTGCGTACCTATTTTAGGTAGTGATTATGTCATAGAATCAAATCAAGGTATCCATAGTTTGGAAATGGAGAAAGGTGTAACTGTTCCTCAACTACATAAAGCAATTATGAAAACTGTTAAAGATAATCCTAAAGAGTTTAAGCTTAAGGCTAATGATCCTAATCCTGAAAGATCTGTCGTTTGGACATTCTCCGAAAAGTATAAAGAGCAAGTAACATTTTATGCAATGAAATCTGAAGGCAATGTATATCTAAGTGTAGATATTGGTAATGTGAGTAAAGCTGATAATGATATTAAGGATATTTATTATTTAGAAGGCTTAGTAGAATCAAACTTAGAGAGTGATTAGTTATTATTTTTTTTATCGTTAATAAATAAAAGAACAATTAGTGATAAAATCATGCTTATTACGAGAGTTGTAAATGCAAAGTGGTATGAACTAAGCTCAAAGTATTTTATGTCTGTAGGCATTATTTGCTGAGAAACGACAGCACCAGTAGATGTTATAAATTTACCTGTCCAAGACCAATCAAGAAAGTAGCCAATTAGTGGGTCAAAGATTGCACCTAAGATTGGTTCACCAGTGTTTATAAATGCAGCTACTGTAGCAGTTAAGATTATAGGATTAATTCTATTGCCGATAGCAAAAGAAAGCATATATATACCTAGACATAAACCAAATATAAATAGCAATATAGCAGACATTGTTGCAGAAGTTTTCGTTAAAAGAACTATACTTAAAGCAATGGTCCCGATAATATGGAAAACTATCATTACGCCTTTACGACTATCTAACATTTCAGATATTTTACCAAGAATAGGTGAGCCAACAGCCATACCTATAAATATCATTGAAATAATGCTAGCAGCACTTTCTTTTGAAACTCCATAAGCTTCTCTAAAGTATGCGTTCCCCCAAAATCCTGCAAATGCGTCAACAGCAGTAAAACTTAATCCAACATAGAGTGTTAATAGCCAGTTATCCTTATTTTTAATAACTTCTTTCAATGACATCATAGTTGTAAGTTTATCACTACTATTACTAGCTTCTGGTTGCTCAGGGTTAAAGTCTCTAACTACTATATAGTAAACTACAGCCATAAATAAGCTAAGGACGCATATTAAAAGCATAGCTGCTTTCCAATCACCACATAAGCTTATAATGTATGCTAGCGGAGCCTGGGCACACAAAGCGCCAATCATTGCGGCTGTAGCTAAAAAACTTGCTGCAAAAGCAAACTGTCTTGGTTCAAACCATACAGATACAGCTTTTAAGTATGATATCGTAGCAAATGAAACACCCATTCCAGTAATTATTCTAGCAATATAGGCTAGAGTTAGACTTCCCATGTTTGCAGCGACTACAAAAAGAATCACACCAGCAGTTGATATAGTTATAGATACGGGACTTATTAAGCGAAAACCATATTTATCTATAATCGGACCAGCTATGAAAAGCTGGCAAACTATAATTGACCAAAAAAATGCAGATCCCAAAGCACCTGTTTGTGTAGCATTTGTTTTAAAGCTGATCATCATATCATCAGTAATTAAACTAGGAAAAACTTGCATAATATACTTATCAAAAAGTAAGAATGAACTAAGGAGAATGATTATCCATGCATATCCACGGATATTATATATTTGTTTGGCCATGTATAGGTATAATTGATAATATTTATATGGTATTTTATTGATATACGGTGTTTATTGCAATAAAGATTTAAGAGAGATCCTTTGATGATCTGGTCTCTGGCATTTTGCTAATTAACAATAGTGTTATAATTGATGAGACAGCAAGATATATGCAGGCACCGTATTCAGACCCTGATGACTGGGTTAACCATACTGCAATCATCGGGGTAGTACCAGCAAATATAGCATTGCCAAGGTTATATGCTGCAGACATTCCACTATATCTATGAGCAGTAGGAAATAATTCACTAACAGTAATTTGAAAGGCTGCAGTCATTGCTGAAATAATTATAGCCATAACTATTTGAGCAATTAAGATAGCTTGTAACCCACCATGTATAAATGTGAAAAAGAGTGGGTAGCATAGTACTAGTAGTGTGAAAATAGGTATATATAATAAAGGTTTTCTTCCCCATATATCTGACATCCAACCAAAAATTGGAGATACAACGGCATAAGCTATAGATACCATAGCAGTAATATACATAATATATGAAGCATCAAAGCCTCGATTTGAAATTAATATGTTTGGTAAATAAGTAGCCATCATATAGTAAGCTATACCGACGTATCCTGTTAGAGTAAATGTCCATATAAGCGGTAGTTTTGCACCTTTTAAAGCATCTTTTAAAGGAGATTTTGAAATAACATTATTCTCCTTTAATTCCTCAAATGCTGGTGATTCATGAGCTTTTTTTTGTAAGATTGTAGATACTATTGCCAAGATAAATCCAGTACCAAAAGCTATTCTCCAGCCGTAATGTAGCATTTGTTCATTTGTAAGTATACTTGCTAATAAGCCAACAGTTAGTGAGCTTAATATGACACCAGCTTGTGATGCTAAGCCAGCTATGGCCGTGGTAAAACCTTTATGCTTGGGAGAAGCACTTTCTGCTAATGCTACTAATATCCCGGTATACTCACCGCCAACAGAAAACCCTTGTAGCATTCTTGCAAAAACTAGAATAACAATTGCCCAGATACCTGCGGAGCTATAAGTTGGCATTAGTGCCATAATTAGCATTGGTAAGCACATTAGCATCATACTAAGTTTGATAGCATAACTTCTACCCAACCTATCGCCAATTGATCCAAAGAAGAAACCTCCTAGAGGTCTCATAATATAGCTAGCAGCAAATATCCCAAATACCGAAATTAATGCTACAGCCTGATCTTCTTTGGGAAAAAATAAAATAGTAAGATATGTTGCTAAGTAGCCATATAAACAAAATTCAAACCATTCTAAAACAGCTCCTAAGTTTATTATAGCTATAGTTTTATAGCGTTCTTTACGAGTTAGTTGCTTAGTCATTTTGATGTTAAGGAGGTATCTTATTATAAATATTGTATCTATTAATTGCTTTAGGTGTGAAGTTTTTTAGTTAAAATGATTTATGAAGGATAAAAAGTTCAGTAGTATTAAAGCATTTTTAATTATTGAGGCTAAGCTATCTGTCTGTTAGAATCATTTGATACAAAATATTATAGAACTGAAAAATGCCAGAATCACATCTGCCTAAAACCAAAATATTAATCGCTACAGCCTGGTTTATTTGCATTGTTGCAACTTTAAATTATAGTTATGATTTCTTTATTCGTGCAGCTCCTGGAGCTATGACAGAAGAGTTAAAAACTGCCTTTAAAATAAATGCTACTAATATTGGATGGCTATCTTCGGCCTATTTTATCGCTTATACTATTATGCAGATTCCAGCTGGTGTCATCATTGATAAATATAATAGAAAAATAGTTATAGGTGTTGCGACTGCTTTATGTGTTTTAGGGAATTACTTATTTTCAGCAACAAGTTATTATGAAGTAGCATTTCTTGGAAGAATCTTAATGGGTATAGGTTCGGCATTTGGCTTTGTAGGTGCTGCTAAAATGGCTGGTATGTGGTTACCTCAGAGGTTTTTCTCAACTTTCATTGGTATTGCAACAATTGTAGGTATATTAGGTGGTCTTATTACAGATGTAGTTTTAGCAAACCTTGTAGATACATTGGGCTGGATACATGCTAATGAAGTTTTCACATATATCGGTCTAGCACTTTTAATACTTGTATTTATTTTCATAAGAGATAATCCTAAGCATGTCCAAAAATTTGATCACTATAGTGAAATAAGTTTTAAAGGAACCATAGAAAAAGTGATGATAATCTTTAAAAATCCTAAGTTTTGGGCTGCGAGTCTTATCGGTGCAAGTATTTTTATTCCTATCAATGTACTTGGTTCGCTCTGGGGTGTCAGTTTTATACAAATAAAATTAGGACTTAGTCAAGCCGAAGCATCACATTTAAACGGTTTTTTATTTATGGGAGCGGCTATAGGTTTTGGTTTTTTTGGTGTTTTATCTGCTTTTACTAATAAGTTTAGATTACTGCTTATTTTAAGCTTATCATCATCAGCATTATTATTAGCAATATTGTTGTTTGTTACTCTTGAAAGGAACTTATTTATAGTCCTTTATTTGCTTTTAGGTGCAATGGCAGGCCCTCAGGCAGTTACTTTCACAATTGCAAAAGTTCTTTCTCCTGCTGGGACATCAGGTTCTAGTACTGCTGGTGTAAATATGGTTAATAATCTTGCCGCAGTAATTTTACTGCCACTTATTGGTTATGCTTTGACCTTATTTACAGCACACCTTGATGATGGGTATAATACAATTGTTGATTATCAATATTCTCTAAGCATAATTATCATTATTTTACTTTTTTGCCTCCCATTAGCATTTATTCTTCCTAAAAAAATGGAAGTTTAAAACTAAGGTCTAGACCTAAAAAGAGTTTAAAGCATGTAAGAACATTATAAGACAGAATACTGTTATTATACTAGCTGTTAGATTTAGCTCTTTTTTATTACAAAATATTGAAACAATAAACCAAACTAATATACCACAAGCTATACCTGTTGATATTGATGATGATAGTGTCATCATTAAAATAGTAAAAAATGCTGGGGTTGCTTGAGAAAAATCATCCCATTGAACCTTATATACTTGTTGCATCATCATGATTCCAATCAAGATTAAAGCCGGAGATATAACCTCTATCGGGATAGCACTTATTAATGGTGATAGAAATAAAAATGGTAAAAACATCAAGCCGCCAAATATTGCAGTCAGTCCAGTTTTACCACCTTGAGCAATACCAACGCCAGATTCAACCACAACAGTTGTTGGGCTTGTGCCAAAAATTCCAGATAATGATGCTAATGTTGAATCAACAAGGAAAGTTTTTTTAAGCTCTTTACTTTTATGATTATGCTCTTTATTCATACTTCCATAAAGGCTAGATATTGTACCAGTACCATCAAATAAACTTAAGAAGCAAAATGTAAAAATAGTTGGCAATATTGCAAATTTCAGTCCATTTAAAAAGTCTATTTGACCAAATAGTGAAAAGTCTGGAAAGCTAATAATGTGATTAGGTAAGGTTATGATTTCTTGTCCTGAAAAATGCTCAAGTGGTAAAGCTATAGTGCATCCTAAGATGATGACTAAAATGATTGCTGCAGGAACTTTTCTAATATGGAGTATTAGTAGTGTACATAAACAAATTAGGAATAAAACTGTATGGGTTGAGATTTCACTAAGTGTCAGCATACCTCCATTAGAAGTTAAAAAACCGCTATTTATTAAGCCAACATAAGCTATAAATAGCCCTATACCGGCTCCTAATGATTGCTTTATAGATTTTGGTAAGCTTAGCATTATTTTAGTTCGTACATTTAAAATCACTAATAAACTAAATATTATTCCAGACCAGAAGGTTGCACCTAAAACAGTTTGCCAAGGTAAGTGGTATATCTTAACAGCAGTAAATGAGAAGAATATATTCATTCCCATACCTGGAGCGATTATAAAAGGATTTCGTGTAAAAATCCCCATTAAAATACTACCGAAGGCAGATACTAAGATAGTGCTTGTTACTAATGCATTTGTAGGCATTCCTGTAGCAGCCAGGATTTTAGGGTTTACGACAATAATATATGAAATAGCTAAAAAAGATGCGATAGCAGCTAATAACTCTTGCTTAATAGATGAGTTGTTTTCTTTAAGCTGGAAGTAGGAATTTATTTTTTTGATACTCATTGTTAGGTCCGAAAATAGAGGTTTTACTTGGTATATCCACCAGGAGCTGATTGGATAAGGTTCTGCATTTCTAATTCAAAAAGAATCTGTGTTATTTCAGAATAATTTAGCTTAGTTGAGTTGATGATATTATCTATAGTTGTTAGCTTGCTATCAATAGAGTCAAACACTAGTTTCTCTTGCTCTGAAAAATTGTTTGCTTGTGTGTTAATGAAAATATCTTCTTGGATTGTTAATTCATTAGCACATAACTCTGAAATTATATCTTTAGCATCAGTTACAACTTTAGCTCCTTGCGAGATAAGGGTATTGCAACCTTCGCTAGTAATATTAAATATACTACCAGGAACAGCAAAAACATCTTTATTTTGTTCTAATGCAAGATTTGCTGTTATTAGGGAACCACTTTTTGCTGCTGCCTCAACAACTAAAACACCTTTACTTAAACCACTGATTATTCTGTTTCTTAGAGGGAAGTTATGCCTTAATGGTCCAACCCCGAGCTGAAACTCTGAGATTATCAATCCATTTGTTGCTATCTGTGAATGTAATTTTCTATTATTTGAAGGATAAATGATGTCAGCACCAGTACCAATTACAGCGATAGTTTTTAGGTTATTATTTAAGGCTTGCTGATGAGCTAGCGTATCAATACCAAAAGCTAAACCACTGGTAATAGTAATTTTAGATTCAGTCAGATTAGATATGATCTTATCTGTGACATTTCTACCATAAGTAGAATAATTTCTTGAGCCTACGATTGCCAATTGCATATTTTTAAGTAATGAAATGTCACCAACACAGTATAAAAGAATTGGAGGGTCAGATAACTCTTTTAAGTCACTAGGATAATTATCATCAAAGTATGAAATTATATTATGGTTTGAATCTTCTAACCATTTATTTGCTTTATCTAAATATGTTAAATATTTTTTTTCGGTTAGATAGTCAATACTTATATCTCTTAAAGCGAGTTGTTTTCTAAAGCTTTTTGGGTTTTCTATAAGTTCATTAAAGTTTATCGAATTCTCTAGTGCTAAGATAAATTTTCTTGGCCCAAAGTAGGGGGTGCATGAAAGTATTAGAGCTATTTTAGAGGAGTTATGCATTATAAGATAGTTGTAGCCATAGATTTGCTGCTAATCTCTTGTAGGGAGTTTATAATGATAACAAGAGAGTAATGTTCAGATTGGCGATAAACAAAGCCATACCCTGTAAATTTAGGCGGAACTGGAAAACCATCGGTACGAGATTCTGGCTCATATAAGAGCATTTCTGCTCCAAGTTCTAAGCCATCAGCAGTACCTTTATTAATTAATACAGTATTATAGGTCGATGAGAAAGTATTTGTATTCATTACATCTTCCATCACATTACCTGTTATCTTGCTTTTCATTCTAAAAGTTTTTTCTGGAAGAGGTTTTGATAAAAGATCTGTTGGGCCAATATAGTCACCTACATTTGCTTCTCTTGAAAGATTTTTTATTGTTAAAGCAGTGATACCTTTGAATGTATAATCATAGCTAGCAGTGCCTAGACGATAAACTTTTTTATCTTCATTAAAAGACTCTAGTAGCTTTGGTTTTGTGACCACTATGAATGGTTCATTATTGAAGTTTATAGGGTATTCCTTATCTGCAAATATCTTAAAGCCACTAGCTAGTACGGGACGCTTCTCTCGACTATCATAGATTTGAGCTATGTCTTTATCTTGATCTTCATTTAGTAGATAAACATTAGAGAAGAATTTTTTGTAGTTTGAAGGAGTTACATGTTTTAGGCTACCCTCAATATTGTCTATTTGCTCAAGTAGTTTACTCTTAACTGTAATCTCAACTCGCTGATTTAAAGCTCTGTTTTCATTAGAGTCATTAGGTGCTATAGGGTCTTGGTAACCAAGAGCTTTAATAGTTATGCTTTCTGAATTAAGACCCTTGTTCACGAGGTATTCTCTTACACTTATAGCTCTATTTTTAGATAAGCGAATATCATGCTCTACAAGCAATTCTTTATCATGTATTAGTTTTGAATCGACTTTCCCTGTATAGCCACGAATCGTAATTGCTGGACTACCACTTAACTTTAAGTAAGCAAAGAGCTTATATAATATTTTTTTAGACTCTTCATCAAGTGTGAAGCTATTATTGTCAAACTTAACATTTGTTTCTATTAGATCAATACCTTCTTGCTCTTGTATGCAGATATACGACTCTTTTGAATCAATAAGCTTTACAGAGCATGGCTCTATAGTCGGAAAAGTAAGAGGATCTTCTTTTGTAGTATTGCAGCTTGTCAATGCAAGTATAGATGACAGTACTAAAGTAGATAGTAAGAATTTTTTCATGCTTAGAGATATTTACAGATTTTAAAATTTATTTTACTATAAAAATGTCGCTGAATAAATCTCATTCGTTGATTAGATTGATTTAAGTTTTTTGTTTTACGAAAACTTTAATAAGTGCTCTAGAAGAGCCTTGTAATTTCATTATTTGTCTAGTATTATAGTGCTTGCTGTCTTGGTCCCACGCAATGATAGGTTGTGAACCCCGCCAGATCCGGAAGGAAGCAACGGTAACGATTGATGCATGTGCCGTGGAAAGGCCGAGTCAGCACTTAAAATATTCACATATTTTATTATAAAATTGATTACATTATAGTTATAATGTCTATTATCATAAAACTAATCTTTCCAAATTAGTGCAATTTCAAGAATTAGAAAAAATAATTAATCATGATATTGATTATGGTTTCAGCGGGATAGCTGTGAATATATGCCATCGTGGAGAAAATATATATCAAAAAAGTCACGGATTTAGTTATAAGTATAATAGTTGTGGGCAAAAGCTAGATAGTCCACAGGTTTTAAAAGAGAATATGCTTTTTGATATAGCCTCTTTGACTAAAATTTTTGCTACAACTTATGCATTGATGTATCTATATGAACGAAATTTAGTGGATTTAGACTTACCAATAGATGGCTATATAAGCAATTTTAAATTTGAAGGTACTAATTATATCCCAACTTGTCGTGATTTACTTAGTCATAAATCAGGCTTAGCTCCAGCATTTAATTTCTATGATGAAAGTGAGGCTGGAGAACTTTTTAGTCAAGATAGGGATAAGACTATAAAGTTTTTAACTACTAAGATGAAGCCACAACATTCAGCAAACAAGTATTGTATTTATAGTGATATAGGAATGAAGATACTAGGATTAGTAATTGAAACTATTACTAATCAGCGCTTAGATAAGTTTGTTGAGCAGCATATATATGAAAAGTTAGACCTCAAAAATACATGTTTTGATCCTCTTGATAATGATTATAATAGTGATGAGATTGTAGCAACCCAGCTTGATGGACATACAAACTTAGGTAATACTAAGTTCGCAAACATAAAAACACATACTTTAAGAGGGGAAGTACATGATGAGAAAGCACTCTACTCAATGGGTAGGGTTGCCGGTCATGCAGGGCTTTTTTCAACTATTGATGATATAAGTAAATTATCAAAATTACTTTTTGAAGATAATGAACTATTTTCACAGAAAACTGTAGCAAGGTTTAGTGAACAATGTGCTATAGATAAAACATTTGCTCTAGGTTTTTGGACAGCTAATGGCCGTAGGACTAGAAATTCTTTTGGAGAGTTGTGTAGCAACCAAACAATAGGACATACCGGTTTTACGGGACAATGTTTTATATTTGATCCAGTAAATAAAATTAGTATAGTCATTATGACAAACAGTGTACATTCACCAATTATTTATCCGAGAGTTTTTAGTGGTAAGACTTTTCAGTCAGGTAAGTATGCGTGTTTGATTGATTCGATATATAAAGATTTAAAAGTAGGAACTAAATCATGAAGCTAAATTTAGATTTTAGGTATAGTTTTAAATATATTTTGACAGTATATCTTATAGCTGCGGTCATAGGTGGTTATGCCTTGGCAATTGTTGGAGGTATTGGTGATGAAATCCGACATCAATTTAAACTTGATTCACACCAATTATCTATACTGCTTGGTCTGGTTTTTTTAGGTGGTATTTTAGCAAAATTAGTATGGTTAGCTGCTGATAAAGTTGGTCGAAAAGTAGTTATTCTCTTTTTTGTAATTATGTATATTGTCGGTACATATATGTTTGTTTGCGCAGAAAGTTATCAGGTTTTAGTTGCATCTAGGCTGTTACAGGGAGCTGCTATACTACTCTGTACTTATGCTTTTCCCGTATATATGACAGAAATAGCACCGCCAGAAAAAAGAGGTAGATATGTTGCATTATTTCAGCTTTTATGGACTGCTGGAATGTGTTTATCAGGTTTGATAGTATTTTTCTTTCAAGAGGCTTTAACTTGGAGAGAGTACCTTTTCCTTACTTTATCATTCTCCATAATCTTGTTAATAATGGCTTGTTTACTTCCAGCTAGCCCAACATGGTTGGTTCTTAAAAAACGCATTCATGATGCTTATGAGGTTATTCAAAAAACACAGACTAGTCTAAGCGATGAGGAAATTAAAAAACATATTGATGATATTCGTGTGAGTTTAAGAGATCATAAGCCAAAAAGTTTTTTGCAAAAGTTATTGATAGGTAAAGATGTTTGGCCAGTAATGCTTGTTACAGTTCTTTTAATATTAAACCAGCTTACAGGAATTAATTTTATAGTATTTTCATCAGAAATGCTCATAGTTCCATTAACCTCAAACCTTAGTGTGGCTCATTTCACTAATTTCTTTTTATTAGGGATTAATTTTTTAGTTACCATACTTACTATTTTATATATTGATAGATGGGGGCGAAAAAAGGTTATATTCTTTGGGCTTAAACTAGCGTTAGTTAGTATGTTATCTTTGTTTGTAGTCTATAGCTTACCGGTTTTTGAATATAGTTATATCATTGCGATTTTAATGTTAGCTCTTTGTATCTCTGGATTAGCTTTTGGGCCTTGTGGTGTAATTGTTACACTTATCAATGAGCTATTACCAAATCGTGTGAGAATGATCGGTATTTTTATGGCAGGCATTATTTCGATGTTGTTCTCATTTTATTTTATTGGTTATTTTTTGAGAGTCGGTGAGATTTTTGGTTATAACATGCTATTTTTAGTGTTATTTATATGCTCAAGTGTCTACTTCTGGGTTGTGAAAAGATTTGTACCAGAGACTGCTGGAAAAAGTTTAGAAGATATTGAAAATGCTTTCGATTAGGATATTTCTTAGTAAGAAAGTTACTAACAGAAGTATTAATAAAAGAAACAAGATGGCTGAGTATAGTCGAAGCTTCAATTTCCTTAAACTAATAAGTAGCAAAAATTTAACAAGCTTAAAAGGCTTTTGCTACTGAATCAATATCTTTTACTAGTAAGAGTTTTAGTGATTAGATAATTAGATTATTTATCGGTTTGTGAAACTACTCACCTTCCCAAGGGACAGCGTATCCGCACTCACCAACATTAGGGCAAGCTTTTTGCTCACCATCTTTTTTAGTAGTTTTATGTAGAAGTATCGGAGAATCACACTTAGGGCAAGACTCTTTAATCGGAGGATACCAATAAGCATTCTTGCATTTAGGGAATCCTGAGCAAGCGTAGAAGACTTTACCTTTACGAGATTTTTTCTCAACGATAGTATCTTTGTTACACTTAGGACAAGTCACACCTGTATCTCTAGGTTTTTCTAGGGGTTCCATATGTTTACATTTAGGGTAGTTTGAGCAACCAATAAACTTACCATAACGACCTTGCTTAATATGTAAATCAGATTCACATTTAGGGCATTTTCTATCTTCAACAACTACAGGCTCTTCTTTTTCAACTTCGTTACCGTCAGCATCAACTCTACGAGTATATTTACATGTAGGGTAGTTTGTACAACCAATGAATCGACCATTTTTACCTAAACGAGAAGATAGCTTACTGCCACATTCTGGACAATCTTCATCTAACTCTTCCGCAACTACATCTTTACGATCTACTTCTTTTGCAATCTTGTCTATTCTAGCTTTAAACGGTTCCCAAAATGCTGTTAGGACACTCAGGTAGTCATTACTGTTGTGAGCTATTTCATCTAGTTCTTTTTCAAGGCCTGCTGTATAAGAGTATTCAACATATTTCTTGAAATATTCTGTTAAGAATTTGTTTACTACACGACCTTTGTCTGTAGGAGCAAAACGGCGTTTCTCTAACTCTACATATTCTCTTTGCTGTAAAGTAGAAATAATCGATGCATAAGTAGAAGGGCGACCAATACCATGCTTTTCAAGAGCTTTTACTAAAGAAGCTTCTGTATATCTAGGAGGAGGCTCTGTTGAGTGAGCTTTTGTGATGATGTCTTTAAGCTTAACTTTTTCACCTTTTTCAAATTTTGGTAAAGTTTGCTCTTCGTCAGAGTCTTTTTCATCCTCATCTTTCTCGACATTATAGAGGCTTAAGAAACCTGCATCAACAATCACAGTACCTGTAATTCTAAATTTATGTTTGTTATTTTCAGTGATAAGATCAACAGCAGTACTATTTAAAGTAGCGTGCTTCATTTGACAAGCGATAGTTCTATTCCAAATTAAGCTATAAAGCTTAAATTCATCAGCTGTAAGATGGTTTTTCATCTCAGCAGGTGTTCTATTTGCTGCAGTTACTCTAATAGCTTCATGGGCTTCTTGAGCATTTTGTGATTTTTTACTAAAAACTCTGGGCTTAGCTGGTAGCATACCTTTATCGTATTTTGATTCAATATAGCCACGGATATCGTCTAATGCATCGTTTGATAAGTTTGTAGAGTCTGTTCTCATATATGAGATTAAACCAACAGATTCGCCGTCACCTAAGTCTTTACCTTCATAAAGTTTTTGTGCTGTAGACATTGTTTTTTTTGCACTAAAACCTAGCTTTTTAGAAGCCTCCTGTTGAAGTGTAGATGTTATAAATGGAGGATATGGATTTCTACGAGATTTTTTCTCAGTAATTCCATCAACAGTTAGCTCACCATTTGCATCTTTGATTATTGTTGTTTTAGCATCTTCGGCAGATTTTTCATCTGTAAATGAGAACTGTTCTATTTTGTTATTATTAAACTCTGTTAGGTTTGCTAGAATTTTTCTTTTTTTAAAAGTCTCTGCAGTTAAGCTCCAGTAGTCTTTTTTTATGAAACTTTCTCTTTCAATTTCTCGTTCTACAATCATACGTAAAGCAGGACTTTGAACACGACCAGCAGAAAGACCAGATGTGATCTTTCTCCAAAGTAGTGGAGATAAGTTGAAACCAACCAAGAAATCTAGAGCCTGTCGAGCTTTTTGAGCGTTTACTAGATCCATAGACAATTCTTTTGGGTTTGCTATAGCAGTTGAAACAGCAGATTTTGTGATTTCATTGAATGTAACTCTATAGACTGTTTTGTCTTTCAGAAGCTTTGCATTTTTTAAAACTTCTTGAACATGCCAAGATATAGCTTCCCCTTCTCTATCTGGATCGGTAGCAAGATATATATTGTCAGCAGATTTTGCTGCTTTTTTTATAGCATCTATATGCTTTTTACTTCTGTCATTGATTGTGAATTTGATTTTAAACTTATCATCAACATCAATTGAGGTGTTTTTTGATGGAATTTCACGAACATGACCGAAAGATGCCAATATCTCAAAATCATTGCCAAGATATTTTTTGATAGTCTTAGTCTTTGCAGGAGACTCCACGATTACTAAATTTTTTGCCATTTAATTTTTTGCCTTAAGAATTCAAAATTATAAGAAGAGTGTTCTAACTTTATATGGTTCTTTTATAAAATATAAGAAAATACTATAGCTTTCAATAGCTAATATACAAAAGTTAGTTTTATAGCTTGTAAATATAGATTATAATTTCTGTAATTAATCTAATGTTAGAAAACAAATTATCAGGTTTTAAGGTTTCAAAATGCAAAAAGATGCAAAAGTAATTTCGTTGCTACAACAAAAAGGCGGGTCAGGTAAAACAACAACTGCGATAAATATTGCATGTGGTCTTAGTGACTTAAAATATAAAGTAGCAATTATAGATATGGATAAAGATAAGCCAGATGCTTATATGTGGATGACAAAAAATAGTGAAGATACTAGTTTTGTTTATAATCTTGATGAGAAAAATATTCGTGAGAAAGTTAAAGAGTTAAAACCTGAACTAGACTTCATAGTTATTGATACGCCACCAAATTTTCAGACCGCAGCTTTAAAGTCAGCCTTATTATCAGATTTGGTAGTGATTCCATGTTCACCAAGTGGTATGGATTTATCTGGACTTATAGAAGCTAAAGATCTTGCTCTAACTGCTGATAAACCATACAGGTTTTTTGCAAATCGAGTGCAGATGCAATCTAATATGTCGAAAAGTTTGATGGATTTTTTTGAGGCGGATGGACATTTTTTTGAAAGCTATGTTTCACAAAGTGTGAAATTTATCGAAGCAGAATCAGAAGGTCAGTATATTGGACATTATGCAAAAAGTTCTAAAGTACATATTCAAGTTAAAAAGCTTGCTAGAGAAGTCGTAGAATTTTTTGGAGATAAATAAATGGCAAAGAAAATTTCATTAGCAAATCGAAAAGTTAATAAACAAGTTCACGATACTGTAGGGCAAGAAAAAAAGGATATTCTTCGTGCAATGCAATTACAAGAGCTTAATGAGCAAGCAAGTAGAGTTGGCGAATTTTTTGAACTACCATTAAGTCTTGTCAAACCTGATGCTAATCAGCCAAGGAAATCTTTTAAGAATATTGAGTCATTAGCTGCAAGTATCAAAGAAAATGGTGTAATACAGCCAATTATTGTAACTGCAAAGAAAAATGATGGTACGCATTATATTATTGCTGGTGAAAGAAGATATTTAGCATCACAGCAAGCTGGATTAGCAACTATACCTTGTATTGTTCGCCAAGAAGAAAGTGATGCTAGTATACTTTTGTTACAGCTTTTAGAGAATGATCAGCGAGAAGGTGTATCACCTTTTGAAGAGGCTGACGCGTTAAGAGATTTGATTGAGCAAAAAAATGTAAAAAAAGCTGAGATAGCGAAAGTACTTGGCCGTGAAGCTAGTTGGATTTCAATGCGTCTTAAAATTGCTGATGCTAAAAGTAATATTCGTGCATTGGCTGATAATGGTGTCATAGAGGATGTTAGAACTCTTTATGAGTTAAAGAAATTTGCTGAAGAGATGCCAGAGGGAGCTCATGAGTTTGTAGAAAAAGCTTTGGCGAATAAAATTTCTGGATCATATAGGTCGGCGATTACTAGATATAGAGATAACTGGAAGCGAAAAGCAGAAATTATTGATAATGAGAAAATGGATATTATTAGTATAAAAAACATATCTAAAGATGATAACATCTTAAGAATCAAAGGTGCTAGAGCTGGATCTAAGTCTTATACTTATTCATTTGAAATAACTGATGAATTTAAACAGTTATTATTTGATGCACTGATAAAGTAAATTATGAAAATAGCTATATTACAAACAGATCATATTCCTAAACATCGCCGAGGTGTTGCTGGTGGAAATTACCCAGAAATGTTTGCTAATTTATTTTTTAGGCTTTCGCTTATTATAGATTTTGATACCTATGATGTTACAGAAGGGCAATATCCTAAAGACTATAGTATATATGATGGTTTTATAATAACAGGCAGTAAAGCAACAGCTTTTGATAATCTACCATGGATAGAAAAATTAAAATCGGTAATTACAGAGATATATAAAAATGGGCAAAAAATAGTAGGGATATGTTTTGGGCATCAGATATTAGCCCAAGCATTAGGTGGGGCTGTTAAACGTTCAGAAAAGGGTTTTGCAGTTGGTGTAAGAAATGTTGAAGTTACAGCTACTAAGCCTTGGATGGAACCATACCATCACTATTTAAGCTTACTTTTTTATCATCAGGATATGGTAATAGGATTACCTGAAAAGGCTGAGCTTATAGCAACAAGTGATTATTGTCAGGTGCAGATGTTTTGTGTTAATAATCAGATATTTGGAATACAAGCACACCCTGAGATGTTAAAAGTGCATAATCATGCTTTAATAAAAGAGTATCAAGATGATATTAAAAATGAATTCCAGCATGCATTAGAGAGCTTAAGAATTAGAGATAACAGTTTAGTTATAGGTCACTGGATGGCTAACTTTTTTGAATATAAGGAATGATTATGGATATTAAGCGATTAGTAGTGTTTGGTGATAGTCTATTAGATACAGGTAATGTTATTAAAACTCTTGGTGTGCCTGGAAAGCCATATCATGACGGGAGATTCTCAAATGGTTTGGTATCAACAGAAGTTTTAGCAAATCTGATAGCTAAAGATCAGGGTGTGGAGTTTGTGGATCATAAAAACTACGCTATCGGTGGAGCTTTTACTCATGGTTCAAATCCAACATCTTTACTTAAAAACCATGCATTTCCAGTTTCTGAGCAGCTTACAAGGTATGAAAATGAAGAGGGGCGCTTTAAAGAAGATGACCTTGTTGTAATAAATGGTGGGGCAAACAACTTCATGTTCACTATTTATACTGAAATTCCATACATAAATGTTACAGCGAAATTAAGAGTAGCTCGTGACTTGCGTAAAATAACTCGAAAAGCTATTAAGATGGGTGCAAAAAATATAATTGTTTGGAATATTCCAGATGTAACAAGAGCCCCAGCCTATAAGGATTATCTTACTAACTGGGTTGGTAAATTTTTTAGATCATACTTACAGGTGAATATCAATCTACAGAATGGCTTGTTACGTAATAGAATAGCAGACCTACAAATAATTTTTCCTAAAGTAAATATTAAACTTTTTGATTTTTATACCTTACTTAATGATTGTGGCGATAATCCAGATAAATATGGCTTAGAAAATACTACAGATGTATGTGTGGATAGTTATGGTGGTGCAGATTCTTTAGGTAATATTCAGTATGATATTGAGATAATAGCAGATCCAGAGAAGTACTTATGCTGGGATTACTGTCACCCTACAGCTAAAGCAAATAGAATAGTTGCAGATGGAATGTTTAAACTATGGAAACATAATCTTTGAATAATTTAGACCAACAAGTCAAGTTTATAGTGGAGCTTGAAAAGCTTAAATCAGTTTACAGAAAAACTTGGATTCCATGTGATAATAACCGTAATGAGAATACGGCCGAGCATAGTTGGCAGGTAGCTTTAGTAGCAAATATTTTAAGTGAGTATGCTAGTGTTGAGATTAATATTGCTCATGTGACAAAGATGCTTCTTTTACATGATATTGTTGAAATATATGCAGGAGATACATTTGCCTTTGCTTCAAATGCAATTTTAGCAGAACAACAGGTTAATGAGTTAAAGGCTTTAGATAGATTACTTGATTTACTACCTAAAGATCAAAGGAAATATTTTAAAGATATTTGGCTTGAATACGAAGAAGCTAAAACAAATGATGCAAAGTTCGCAAATGCTATAGATAGAATAGTTCCTGCCTTTCAAAGTTTCGCAAATGCTGGGGGAACATGGAAAAAGTTTAATGTTTCTAAAACAAAAATTTTGCAAAGGAATAAATATCTAAAAGAAGTTGCACCTAGGCTATATGAATACTTACTTGAAAAAATTGATAGTCATTTTGAGGGAGACTATTATAAATAATCCATTTATATTTGGCTATACATTTGATACATATTTGGTATTATTTTAGTATTCACCTTATAGTTTTTAGGAAGTCATATGAAAAAAATAATAGGATTAATATTTTTAATGGTTGTTTTTGCAATTGTATCTTGTACTACTGAGAGTGGAGATTCATTTGGTTATCAAACTCCTCCTTCATCAGTGAAAAACATGGATTCTACAGAGCCTGGGCCTTTACAGCAGCCTGGAGGCGTAGCAGCAGAAATAGAAAATAATCAAGGTAATCCAACTAATGGTTCTGAATTTACTGTTAGAGAATAAGCTTTTAAGGTTCTATATCAACAATTTTTTTACCATCAACGCTTGATGCTTCATTTAAATCGTTATTTTTTGTCTTATTTTTATGCCTGTAGTGTGTTATAGGTCCTGATAGAGCATAACCCATCATTAGTAAATATAGTAATTTCTCAGGCATAGTGAAAAGCATTAGAATAATAAGCATGAAACAAACTACATAGAGTTTGCTTATATTGCCTTTGCCATCACTATCTTTAAAGCTTCTAAACTTGATATCACTAATCATCACAAATGCTAAATAAAGAGCTGTAAATACAGTTAAGCTAACAGTAATGAAATCATAGTGCCCAATAAATGTTCTTTGTCCTAGCCAAATAAGGCCTGATATGGCTACTGCTCCAGCAGGGCACGGCATTCCATAGAAATACTTCCTTCTTTCTATAGCAGAATCTTCTGTTATATCTTTAATAGACATAGTATCAAATTTCGCTAATCTAAGAGCAACTGCCAATAAATATAAAAATGCTATTGCTGCACCAACTGAACCTAGTCTATGAAGGCTCCAAAAGTACATCACTAAAGCAGGAGTAGCTCCAAATGAAACAACATCTGCAAGACTGTCTAATGCAGCACCAAATTCAGTCTGAGTGTGGGTGTATCTAGCAACCTTGCCATCAAAAGCATCAGCAAATCCAGCTAAAAGCATATAAACAGCACAAGATACAAAGTGTGATTGAAAAGCTGAGATAATTGCTAGGAAAGCAAAAAGTAGGCTTGCACTGGTAAACAAGCTAGGCAGGATGTACTTAGATTTCTTCATATCAATATTTTCTAATAACCACATAGGAATCCTTTTATTTTAATAAGTCTGGTCGTAAGTTTTTAGCTTTTCGAAGATAAATATGTTGTATATCTTCTTGAGTTTTATTTGTATTATAAGTCAACATTACTCTAATGCAAAGAGCTAAAGAGTTTTTACATTTCATTTGTTGACAGTCTAGTAATGGGACAGTTGTTAAGCCTATTTTTCTGGCAGCAACAGCTGGAAATTCTGAAGATATATCATTAGTAGTCGTGAATATGATATTTACAATATCTTTAGAATCCACTGAGTTACTGGAGATAATTTCATTTAAAAGCTCTATAGTAGCATCTATAACTAGTTCTTTACTATCATTGTTTATAGTTGTAGCACCTCGAATAGATCTTTGCATTTTACACCTTTACAAGTTTCTGTTTTAATAATCTTGGCAGTGGGAAGTAAACTTCTTCTTTAATACCGTCAAAGTCTTCAACCTGAACATTGCCATTACACACTTGAGATATTTTAGTAATAATATCTTGAACTAAATATTCAGGAGCTGATGCACCAGCACTCACACCACAAGACTTTTTATTATCAAACCAAATTTTATTTATATCTAAAACATTATCAACTAGATAAGCGTCAATACCTTCATTACTAGCAAGCTCTCTAAGTCTATTCGAGTTGGAGCTGTTTTGTGATCCAACGACTACAAGTACATCAATCTCATTTAACATTGACTTGATAGCTGTTTGGCGGTTTTGAGTTGCGTAACAGATATCTTCTTTCTTAGGTCCTTTTATAGCTGGGTATTTGCTTTTTAAGCTGGCTATAATGCCTTGTGTCTCATCAACTGAAAGAGTAGTTTGGGTTGCGTAGTAAAGGTTTTGGGGATTATTTATCTGTAGTTTTGAGACATCCTCTTCACTTTCAACCAAATAAATAGCTCCTTCAGTACTGCGATATTGTCCCATAGTGCCTTGTACTTCAGGATGCCCTTTATGCCCAATTAAGACACATTCAGCATCATTGTTGCTAGCTTGTCTTACACCTCTATGAACTTTTGTTACTAGTGGGCATGTTGCATCATATAGTACTAGATTTTTTTTTGCGGCTTCACTTTCTACTTTTAAAGATACTCCATGAGCACTAAATATACAGACTGAATCATTTGGAACTTCATCAATCTCTTTTACAAAAGTTACACCTTTTTTCTTCAAGGAGTCAACAACAACCTTATTATGAACAACTTCGTGCCTCACATAGACAGGAGTTTTTTCAACCTCAAGTACTTTTTCAACAGTTTCAACTGCTCTGCTTACTCCTGCACAAAAACCACGAGGATTAGCTAATAATATCTTCACTTATTTCTCCCTCATTTTCAGCAATTTCTAAGATTTTAGATTCAAAAACTATTATTTGCCCAGATAATGGGTGATTAAAATCCACAGTTACATCAAACTCTTCGATTTCAGTAATAAGACCAGGAAGTTTAGAACCATCTTTTTGACTGAAAGAAACTATTAAACCTTCTTCAAGCTCCATATCTTTAGGGAATCTTTTTTTAGGTACAGAGTAGATACTAGAAGGATGTTTTTCACCAAAAGCTTCATCTGGCATTAACACGACTCGTTTACTGTCACCAATTTCAGAACCTATAAGTTCATTTTCAACCTTATCGGTAAAGCATCCTTGACCCATTTGAAATACAAAAGGTCTGTTATAATTTTCAGTATCCTCTGCTATGGTTCCATCTTTTAAACGAAATTTAAAGTGCATTTTAACGAAGCTATTGTCGGTAATTCTCATTGTTTTATATTAGTAATTATCTTTTGTACTAAGATACCATATTTAGTTTATTGAGTCATTATATTTGCCAGGTAGACATTTTAATTTGAAGTGAAATAGTTGTCTGATTTAATATTACTTTATAAAAATACCCAAATAGAGTACTATTGTGGTATATAAATAAGAAAAATTTAAGAATAAACTGAATGTCTTTTTTAGTAGCGATTGTAGGTAGAGCCAATGTTGGAAAATCTACCTTATTTAATGTAATGACAAGCTCGCGTGATGCTCTTGTTTTTGATTTTGAGGGTGTTACACGAGATCGCCAATATGGTCAAGCGAAATATGATGATCTTGACTATCTTGTAGTGGATACAGGTGGTATTTCTGATAATGATGTCGGCTTTGATGAGTTTATGGCAAGACAATCAGAAATGGCTATAGATGAAGCAGACTTAGTGTTTTTCATTGTTGATGGCCGTTCTGGAATTACAAGTGGTGATGAATATGTCGCTGATTTGTTGCGTCAAAAAAACAAAAAAGTAGTCGTAGTAGTCAATAAAGTTGATGGTGTTGAAGAAGAAGCAGCGATGTCTGATTTTTATAGCTTCGGCTTTGACAAGGTTTTTGCTATTTCTGCAGCTCATCGTAGAAATACACAGAAATTAATCGATAAGTATCTGAAAAAACCACTTGATGCATACTATAAAGATTACACTCAAGCAGAAGAACATCGCGAAGAGCAACGCCATGGCATTCACTTCTCATTAATTGGTAGACCAAATGTAGGTAAATCAACTCTTACAAACCGTATGCTTGGTGAAGATAGAGTTGTTGTGTATGATATGCCAGGTACAACGATTGACAGTGTTAGCATTCCATTTGATAGACATGGTAAAAAATACACAATTATTGACACAGCAGGAGTGCGCAAAAGAGGTCGTATAAATGAGACTCTTGAGAAATTCTCAGTTATCAAAACTTTAAAAGCTATCCAAAACTCGAATGTAGTAGTAGCTGTGATTGATGCAAGAGCAGGACTTTCTGAGCAAGATTTAAGCCTAATAAATTTCGCAGTTAAAAATGGTCGCGCAATAGTTGTGGCTGTCAATAAATGGGATGGTATGAGCGAAGAAGATCGTGCCTTTGTTAAGAAAGAGTTAGATAGAAGACTGTTTTTCTTAAAAGATTATGTTGATATTTTATTTATATCAGCGTTACATGGTACAAATGTTGGACATATATTTGAATCAATAGAAACAGCTTATGCTTGCGCAACGAAGAAAATAACTACAGCAGATGCTACTAGGCTGATGCAACTGGCTGTTGATGCGCACAATCCTCCAGTAGTTGGTAAGTTTCGTATTAAGTTGAAGTATGCTCATGTAGGGGGCCATAACCCTCCATTGATTGTTATTCATGGTAATCAGGTTGTTAAACTGCCTCATTCTTATAAGAAATATCTTGAGAATTTTTATCGTGAAGCATTAGATTTTCGTGGTACACCAATAGCATTTGAATTTAAGCAATCTGAAAACCCTTATGCAGATAGAAAACCAAAGAGAGTAAAAGATGAAAGCAATAAGAGTAAAAAAGCTAGATAATATAGCTGACGATATAACTATTAATATTAGTGGGGCTAAAAATGCTCTATTACATCTTATCTTTGCAGGTTTAATCCCTGCTTCAAAAACAGTTTTTTCAAATGTTCCAACTACTTTACTTGATTATAAAGGAGCTAAAGAGATTTTAGAAAGTGTAGGCGCTAAAGTTGTTGAGAAAGGTGAAAATGTAGCTATAGATACAAGTAAAATTACAAAGGATACGTTAGAGTTATGTGGTAATCAAACATCAAAAACTCGTTGTTCACTAATGCTTCTAGGAGCGATGCTAAAGCAAAAAAGTCGTGTAAAAATTGGTTTTCCAGGAGGCTGTAGTTTTAGTGAAAAAAGACCTTTTGATATACATCTTGAGGGGCTTGAAGCATTAGGTGCTGAAGTGGTTTTAGGTGATGAGTTTATTGAGGTTATCTATAAAGAAGAAAAAAATGCAGAATACAAAATGCCTTTTCCATCTGTTGGCGCTACGATGAATCTCATCATGTATGCTGTAATTGGAAGCTCTAAAGTAATCTTAGAAAATGTTGCTCTTGAGCCAGAGGTTGTTACGCTTATTGATTATTTAAATAAGTGTGGAGCAAATATAAATTTTGATACAAATAGTCGTAAAGTTGAGGTTGATGGAGTTACAAAGCTTAAAGGTTGTGAGTTTGAGATTATTTATGATCGTATTCAGGCAATGACTTATGCTACGATGGCATATTTGTATAAAACAAATGTTACTATAACTAACATTAACACGGGCGATACTAATAATATTAAAAAACCCTTAGAAAAGCTTACAAATGCTGGGGCTAAATGGGAGTATGATAGCGATAAAAATTTAATTAAATTTTATGGTAAAAACAGCTCGCTAAATGGTGTAGATATTATCGCAGCACCGTTTCCACATTTTCCTACAGATTTACAGCCTATATATGCCATTATGTTACTGATGGCTAATAGCACGAGTACTATTCAAGACACGGTATATCCAGAGCGACTAAATTATGTGTATCAAATAAGAAAAATGGGATTTGATTTGTCGATAGATAATAACCTTATAAGAATAAATCCTATTGAGAAACTGAGTGAAATTCGGCCAGCTACAATGAGTGTTAAGGATTTGCGAGCAGGAATGGCATGTTTGATGGCAGGCTCATTACTTGAAGAATCCTCAACTATAAATAATGCACATCAAATATTTAGAGGTTATAACAATCTTGTTGAAAATATGTCGCATTTTATGAAAATAGAAGTTCTGAGTGAAATAGAGTAGGATTGTGATGTCAGAGTATATATCTTTAGAAAAATATAATACATATAGGATTAATGCTGTTGCTAAGCATGTCTACTTTCCAAGTTCAGAAAGTGAGGTTGTTGAGATTGCTAAAAAGCACGATAAATTATTTTTTCTAGGCAATGGTAGTAATATTATTTTTTCTAAAGAGAGATACGAAGATGATATAGCTTTTATAGTATTTTGTGAAAAATTTAATAATTTAAAAATACAAGGTAATAGTGCAAAGGTTGAAGTTGGAGTTCTATTACAAGATTTAGCTTTAACAACTTATCAAGCAGGGTTGAGTGGGGTTGAAACATTTTATGATGTGCCAGCAAG
The DNA here is from genome assembly GCF_003290445.1 of Francisella adeliensis. NCBI lineage: Bacteria > Pseudomonadati > Pseudomonadota > Gammaproteobacteria > Thiotrichales > Francisellaceae > Francisella > Francisella adeliensis. Next base: position 346,822 of record NZ_CP021781.1, read on the forward strand.
TGTTGGAGGAGCCCTGATAATGAATGCTGGTGCCTATGGTGATGAAATATATACTCTTGTTAAAAGTGTCAGAGTACTTGATTTAAAAACTAAAAAAATTAGAGAGTATCAAAAAGCTGACATTGAATATGGGTATAGGTATTCGATGTTTAAAAATAATCATGATATCTGTATATTATCAGCAGAGCTTGAGTTTGAGAAAAAGCCTAAAAACCAAATAAAAGCAAAACTTGATGATATTTACTCAAGAAGGCTTGCAAACTTACCCCAAAAACCAACAGCAGGGAGTGTTTTTAAGCGGCCTCAAGCAAATGTGCCAGTCGGTGTGATGGTTGAAGAATTAGGGCTTAAAGGTAAAACAATTGGTGATGCTCAAATCTCTCCTAAACATGCAGGTATTATAGTCAATAGAGGGCATGCTAAAGGATCGGATATTATAGCTTTAATTGAGTATATTAAAGAACAAGTCTCCAAGCATTATAATATATGCTTGCATGAGGAACAAATTATAATTTGATGGTGCTTATTCGATAGTTGCTATATGCTCAAAATTTACTATACTTCTTTTAGGTAATTTATTTTTATGAAAAAGATGACAAAAACTGTTCTAATATCGCTATTTTTACTTGTAGGCATTGGTTTGGGTGTTGCTAGTGAAACTTATCAGGGAGAACATTCTGATAAAAAACTTGGGTTAATAAGTAAGAAGACTACAAATACTGGTGGTTTACAGCCTGATGAAAAAGATAGTAGCTATAGTTATGACGAGAAGTATGAGGATCTATTGACTCATATAGATACGTCATATACTGATGACTATGAGATTGATTCTGATAAATTAGATGGTGAGCTTTCAAGCTATGAAGACGATTACCAACATCTTTTAGCTGAAGCTGAAAAAATAATTGGTAAAGATAAAGTTGATGCATTAACGAAGAATGTTGAAGAAGTTGCAGTAACACCCAAAAAAGAGCCTAAAAAAATAATAAAAATAAAACAGTTAGATGATGCTAAGAAAAAATTGCATGAACAAAATGATTCTATGGCTATAGATTATAGTAAGGCTAGGGATTTAGATTCTGATTCAGATGGTGAAAATATTTATCAAGGTTTATTGGATGCGTTAAAAACTGATAAAAAAATTGATGGTATGTTTAAGCCTGATGAAAATGAGGGAGGAGAACATGATGAGCATGATGAGGAACATTATAAGTATAAGATGGATAATGGATTTCCACTTGAAGAGATAATGACAGTTGGACTCTTTAATGGAGAGCAGAAGCGCTTTAAAAAGTGTTTAATCCTGAAAAAATATGGCGGGGGTACATGGAGAACATATTGCCAGCCATTAGCTAAGCCTACTAAATGTTCTGATCAAGAATGGCGTGATTTATCTACTATGCCAATTATGTATTGTTAAATTTAGTACATAATTTCAGATTATTAATTTTTTCTATCCTTTTTTGAAATCAGCAATTTGTTTCTTAAGATCCTCAAGGCTTACTCTGTTAGGGTTTGCTTTGGGTTTTAAGTCAGAAGAATCTTTGCGAACAGCATAGCCATATAAAGCTTCGACTTCTAATTGAAAATTGTTTTTTAGTTCGGCTATAAAACTTTGCCATTTGTTTTTGCCTGTTAGAGAGGTTTGCATTTTAGTATCTGCTAAAGGCTCATTAAGCTCGCGAATATCATTAAATAGCACATTTGTATCTTCATAGGTAAAAGTGATTAAATCACTCTCTATAGCGGGAGACTTGTAAGCGCTTGATTGAAGCATGCCTCCCCATGTTTTAGCATCTATCATAGCATTTGTATGAGGTAAGTTATCGATGGTTGAAAAAGCTGAGTTTATAGAGCTAAAACTATTATCACCAAAAGTGGAAAATAGAAGAATCCCTTCGTGGTTTAGCATTTCATAGTACTGATCAAGCTTATCTGCAATGTTAGGGTTAAGATGAACCGTAGTGTTTGATATTATTAGGTCATATTTTTGGAGTAAATTATTAGAAATATTTGCTTCAGGAAACCTATCTTTTAAAACACTTATATAAGATTCATCTTGGTAACCGTCAATAAAAATATTCTCAGGATTAAGGTTTATAAATTCTAACCTTTTTAGGAGTCTTAGGGCTATTTCATTTTTTATAAATGAAGTGTTATATTTACGACTTGAGTTGAGTCGTTGATTAAAAAAAATATAGTTAAACATTTGTTTTTATGTGTAGAAAGTGACTTTGAAATAGAGTATATCACTTATGATTTATTGTCAAAAAAGTGATAATAATTTCCTCCCAACTCTTCTTTTGTCATGAATATTGCAGTATTTACTTGAATAAGTAGTTTAGCTATATTGGTGTTGGAGTTGTTAATATAGATCTGAAAGGCTAAATATTTATTTACATTTGCCTTTAAAACTTATAAGTTTATTAATTAAATATATACTGGTTTTCATAGAGAATTTATGAGTTTTAATATTGGAGTATTTGGCTCCTTTGATTTTAAAGGTGCTTCTGAGCTTAAAAGCGAGATAACTTCAACAGGACCTAAGATTTATGAGTTTAACCTAAAAGAAGATGTAGTTAGTCAAATACAAACAAATAATATTCAAGTATTGATCCTAAATTTGCAGAAAAAAGATTTGCTGATTGAGACTGTTAATAAAATCAGATCTTCAGCTGAGATTTATTTATTACCTGTATTTAGTGTTGCTGAAAACTATGAAATTTATACTGATGCGACATACTCTAGCGTAGAAGGTTTGAGTAGTATATATGAAAAACTAACTGCTAAAAAAGAAACCCTAGTAGATATTGATGGTAAAAGGATGATAAAAGACTGGCAGACAAGATTCTTAACTTATCTGTATACTAGAAAAGGGTTGAAATCTTTAGATGCTTCAGTAGATAAAGTATCTAAATCATTTTATAGTTTTCCATTGATAGAGGTCTTCCATACTGATAACACGAATGTTGCTGAATGGATTGGTGATTTAAAATCAGATGAGTTTTTAAAGATAAAAAAATTTGTAAAATCTTATTTTTGCTGCCAAAAGTGTGATTCTGCACGAATACTTTATTCTGAACAGTGCCCTGATTGTAAAAGCGAAAATATTCTCTTGACTGACTTTATACATTGTTATACTTGTGGAAATATGGGTCCTCAATCAGAATTTCTACATAATGAACAATATGTTTGTACACATTGTAATACAAAACTTAAGCATATTGGTCAAGATTACGATAAACCTTTGGAAAATTATTACTGTAAGAGTTGTAACTTTAGTTTTTTAGAACCTAATGTTATTTCTGAATGTATCGATTGTGATAACAAGTGTGACACAGAACAACTAAAAAAAATGAGTGTTCATAATTATGAATTAACTCAAAAAGCTGAGCATTTTATTAGTATCGGTTTGAATTATGCGATGTCTGTTTTCGATAATATAAACTATATAGTCCCTGAATTTTTTTATAACTTTATAGAATGGTCATCTCTCATGCAAAAAAGGGATGAGTCATACGCATTTTCATTATTGAGGATAAATATCTCTGATAATGTTAATGTTAATGTTGATGAAATAGTACTCATTTCAAAAAGCCTTAAAGCTGTTTTACGAAAAACAGATATGCTTACAAGAATAAATGGTCAAACAGTTTGGGTATGGCTTCCAAATACGCCAATAGATGGTGCAATGGTAGTCTTGGAGAAACTTAATACTATTCGAGTATCAGAAGGGGCGAATGCTGAAGATATGACTAATATAAAAGCATTTTCATCGGAAGACTTAGGAGTTGTTCAAGATGCTAAGATATTGTTGATTGAGCTTGCCAATAAGGATTAAGCAACATGGAAGAATTGTATATTTTATATAATTATGTTTTAGGCTTACTCTCTAACCCTAAAGAACTTTTTTTATCTGTATTTGTAGTAGTATTACTTGTAGAAACCCCCTATACTTTTTTTATTTTTTTAAGTGTTTTAGGTAGCTACTTTCATCAGTTAATTACACCAAATAAAAAAGAACCATATTATCCTAAGGTAAGCTGTATTATTACAGCTTACAGTGAAGGCAAAGATATTTTAATTACTCTGAAAAGTTTAGAAGAACAATTTTATAAAGGACATATCGAAGTTTTAGTAATGATCGATGGTGCAGATGTAAATAAAGAAACTCTTGATGTTGCGATGAACTATAAAAAAACATTTGAGTCAAATAGGAAGAGAACTTTAAAAGTTGTACCAAAATGGCAAAGAGGTGGACATGCATCATCATCAAATCTAGGTTTTAGACTTAGTACTGGAGATTTAGTAATATTGCTTGATGGAGATACTTCAGTCGATAATGATATGGTTAGTAATATGGTGCAACCATTTGCAGACCCTGATGTTATAGGATGCTCAGGAACTATAAGAGTTAGAAATATTAAGAAAAATATTCTTACAAAGTGCCAAGGTATAGAGTATATGTTAGGCATCCAAATGTCGAAGATAGCTTTAAGCAATATTAACAGTGTTAACAATATTTCTGGAGCATTTGGTTGTTTTAGAAGAACATTACTTAAAAAAACCACTTTGTGGCGTAACGGATCAGCAGAAGATCTAGATATGACATTAAGGTTACAATTTTTATTTAAGCGGCATAAGAATCTTAAGATTAAGCATGTACCTTATAGTGTCTCGCATACAGATGCACCAGAGTCAGTTTGGGTGCTTATTAAACAAAGAATGAGGTGGGATGGAGATACTTATTTTATATATATTCGTCGACACCTCAAAAGGTTGTTGCCTAGGTATCTAGGTTGGAAAACTTTTTTTGTTACCTTGTTTTCTGGTTTATTTTTTCATGCTGTGCAGCCTATAGTTATTGTAATAAGTTTGATTTATACAGCCTTTATGTTTCCAGTGCATGTGATAGTGCCTGTATATGTTGCAGTATATATATATTATTTAGTATTGAATTTTGCTTTATTTATTACTTTTATATTGTTAGTATCAGAGAGAAAAAAAGAAGATGCTAAGCTTTGGTATGTATTGTTTGTGATGCCATTTTATTCTGTGTTTTTAAAATTTGTAGCAACAGTCGCAACATTTAGTGAGTTTTTTATTAAGTCTCATAAAGATAGCACTATGGCTCCAACATGGGTTAATAAAAAAGTAGGGTGAAATTTACAGCATGAAGTTTAAAGTGCCTAAAAATAAGTTATTGTCTCAGGTTGAGAGATCACCTGTGCGTAAAAATATAGCTAAATGGCAATGGTATTCTGTTGTAGCTGTAGTTGTAGCTCCACTTGTTTATATAGTATGGTTGATTTTTAGTGGTAGTTGGTTTATTGTCGCTCATGGAACAGTTGTTACAGAAAAATACCTTATTCGAGCGAATGAAGATAGTTTCGTGGAGCAAAACTTTATTCATGATGGTGAGATAATTAAAAAAGGCGGGCAAGTTTTTAAACTAAAATCTCCTCTCCTTGAGACTGAACTTAAAGAAATTAACGATCAAATTCATGAAATAGAAAGTATGCAGGAGAAGCTCTATAATAAAGATCTTAGCGCAATAAATCATATGTATAATACATCAAAAAAATATGTTGATATAAATAAAAAGTTTTATGAAGCTATGGTTGATCTACGTAAAGAAAAAGTAATAAACTTAGTTGATTTGCAAAAATCATCTCAGGTTTTGCATGATGCAGAAATGGAACTTGAAAAAGTAAAGGTCGATAAGCAAGAATATAGTCTTGATAAGGATAGTGAGTATGAAAAAGATATTAGGGATCTTGAGTTTAGAAAAGCTATTGTAGAAAAAAAATTAGATAGTTTAGATATAAAAATGAATATCAGAGCTGTTGTTAATAAGGCATATGTTTATAAAGGTGAGTTTGTTCAAAAAGGACAAGAGCTAGCTATGCTATCTTTATTTAGTAAACCTTATATTAGAGCTTATTTAGACTCTAAATATCTCTCTTATGTACATCGAGGGACTGCTGTTACGATTCGTTTTCAGGATGGTGTTGAATTTTCTGGTAAAGTTGATTCGCAACCTATTTTTGCCGAAGTAAATAGAGATAGTACTAGTATATTTGATGAAGTAGAATCTAAGGTCGTAATAATTGTCAAACCTACAGAAGAGATTCCTTCAGATTATAATATTAATAGTGTGCCTGTTGAAATTGACATAGATCGTTTGTAGATGGGAGTAATTATATGTCACAAGCTATAATTGATAGTTTTATTGCTTTAGATAACGCGATTATAGGAATATTAGTTATTGATAAGCATAAAAATATCAAAGTTGCTAATAGTACAGCTTGTGAAATTTTTGGTTATGAAAAGAGTGAACTACTTGATCATAATATAAAAATGTTAATGCCTGAAGATATTGCTAAAAACCATAATGATAATGTTGACAGATATATCACTTCTCGCAAGGCTAGGGTCCTTGGTCAGCCACTTCAGCTGCCAGGTGTCAAAAAAGATGGATCCCTTTTAAATCTACTAATTTCTATAAGTGAGATAGAGACAGATGAGCCTTGTTTTGTAGGCTTAATACAAGATTTAACTCAGCAAACTCGTGAGCAATCCAAATACAATGCTATAGATGCTACAAGCTATGCTTCTTGGGTATATAATGCTATGGAAGATAAATTTTATTGGAGTGTTGAGCACTTTGAATACTTTGGAGTTAAAGTAACAAAAGATAAAAGTATTTCATTGGATTATTGGATAGAGTTAATCCATCCAGAAGATCGGAGTAAGTTTAGAGAGGCTATAGAACAGATTATTTCAAAACAACAGTTACTTGATATTATTTTTAAACTTAATTGCAATTCTGAGATAAAAACAATCAGGATGTTTGCTAATTATTCAAATGACTATAAAGGTGAATTAAACTATATCGATGGTATCAGTGTAGATGTAACTGATAGAGTTAAGTTTTCACAGCTACAAAAAATAGTGAATATAGATCTCCTTACAGAGTGTAATAGTAGGTTTTATTTTGAAAAAGCATTAAATAATTCCATAGAAAACTTCTTACAGAAGGGAGAAGGTTTTGCACTAATACTTATTGATATTAAAAGGTTTAAAGATCTTAATGATTATTACGGGCATAGTGCTGGGGATCAAGTGCTTAAAAAAATTGCATCATTGCTAAAAAAAAGCTCTCGTATCAGAAGAGAAGATGTATTAGCTAGGCTTGATGGAGATGAATTTGCAATAATTTGTAATAATATACAGTCGCAAACAGAGCTTAAAGAAATTGCTGAGAGAATCTCGAGCATTATCAACACAACCATACAGGTAGATAGTGCAGAGATAAATGTGGCTACTCATATAGGTGTGGTTTCAAGCCAATATGACAATAAAAATCTACGTACTTATGCAGATTTTGCTATGAGTGCTGCTAAGAAAAGAAATTTGGATATTTGTTATTTTAATGAAAATATTAAAAATGAGTATTATGAAAATATAATACTTGATCATGCAGTTAAAGATATTATTGATAATGGAAATATAAGAGTTACATACCAATCTATTCATGATCTAAAGACATCTAAGGCTATAGGTTTTGAGGTTCTTGCTAGGTCTTCAACGAAAGCCTTTAGTGGTATTAATATTGGTAATTTAGTTGAGTTAATTGAGAGAAATGGTCTAGCAGATAGACTAAATAAGCTAGTAATTAATAAAATCTTCTTAGACTTAGAAAAAGTTGAGTTACCAAAAGATTTTAAAATCTCTATAAATATTTCTCCTAGTGTTATAAATCTTGCACGGCATCTTAAAGATTTGGTAGATATTGTTTCTCAAAAGAGAAAAAATCTATCAACTGACTGCGATATTGTTTTTGAGATTATAGAATCATCAATCATGTCATTTACAGAAAGAGAAATAACAGAAGCTCGAGAGATGTTTAAAAAGTCTAATATACTACTAGCTATTGATGATTTTGGTACTGGTTACTCATCATTTGGAAGATTAATGGACGGTGGCTTTGATATATTAAAGCTTGATAAGTCATTATTAGATAAACTGATGCAGGGAGTTGTTGGAAGCAAAAGTATCTTTGAATCAATAAATAGCATAGCTAAAGAAATGGATATGAAGTTGATAGTAGAAGGGGTTGAAACTAAAGAAGCCTTAGATTTGGTTGAAAGCTTGGGCTATAGGTATGTTCAAGGCTATATATTTTCTAAGCCAGAAGGTTTAGGAGCATTAGTCGATAAAGGGGTTTTAAAATATAAAACAAAATGAGTTTTTTAAGTTTTGTATCATCATTAGTTCAAAAATTTACAAAGCAAAATTGTTTGTTATGTCATCAAAGTTCAGATGAAGTGATTTGTAATTACTGTTTTGATGATATGGCGAGTAACCTGCATTTAACAAAAGAGCAAGTTGAGTTAGATGTGGAGTATGATTATTTCTATCTTTCTAGTTATTCGATAGAGATGAAGTTTTTATTGCAGAAACTCAAATTCAGTAAGGATTTACTTATTGTACCAATTTTTGAAAAGCTTTTTGATAAATGGTGGGGCAGCTTTGCAAATAAACATTTAGTTGATGTAGATGCTATAGCAGTAGTGCCAAGCCATCGCTTGCGTTATCTTTATAGAGGATTTAACCAAGCAGAAGTTATAGCACAAAGCATAGCTGATAAAATTAGTATAACGACGACATTTGAGCATTATAAACGCTCAAAGTATACCAAGCCACAATCAAAATCCTCAAAAGCACAAAGAGCAGAACAGATATCAGGAGTATTTGAGCTTACAAAGCCAATCACAGCGAAGCACCTTATAGTTTTTGATGATGTGCTAACTACAGGCTCAACCTTGAAAGAGTTTATAGCAACTATAAAAGAAGGTAGTAAGATTGAGAAAATCTCGGTGGTTACGCTAGTTAGAGTTGGATAAATAATTAAATAGTATTTGCAGTAAATCGTTGTTTAACTTTATCTCTGTCGAGTATTATGATGCTTTTTGCAGGGACACTTAACTTTTGATATTTCTTAGAGGTTTCAGCAAAATTCGCAATTACTGAGATATGATTTGAAAATTCTGTGCGTTGGAGTAGTTTGTCTTTGCTTAGATAATCAAAACTAGTCATTTGTTGCTGCACTAAGACTCTATGCCATTTAGACCAGATAGGCAGATACTTACTCAACAGAGGTTTTTGTTCAGACCATGCTTTTCTATCTAAATGCAATAGTGGTGGATAGTTGTAGAGAAAAGTTTTCAATATGTTATTTTTTATTTCAGATGGGAACTTAAAAGTCGCATACTCCCAGTGATCAGATGTAATTATACTATCATTATAAACTAGTTGAAAAAGGGGGACTTCAAAACTAGGATTATAATATATATAGCTTAAAAGTGGTTTTAATGGTGTTGGCTTGCCGTAACGATCTGGGATACCATCAGGAGACCAATACCCTCCCATATAATATTTTGAATTTTTATTTCGACGCATATCTTTATCCCATATTCCTTGAGAAACTAAGCCATGTCCAAATACAGCTACAGGAGCAACATAATCTTTGCCATCTTCCGTACCGACAACTAACTTATATTTATTCGCTGCCCATTGCATACGATCTAATCTATTTTGAGCATCTTGCATTTTACTCATAGGATGTTTGGCTGAAAAGTCATTATTAAGATCGCCAGCACCATCTGTATCAAAAAACCAAGAATTAAAAGGGGTTTTATCTTTGTTTATAGCATCATTTAAGCGTAAATGCACTTCAGGAGTTGCAAATGAAGAGTTTAAGCTATGACCTCTACCTAAGAAGCCAGTTTTGTATTCTCCATTTTGTTTGATTACAGCGGCTCTTGTGTATAAGGTTTTATCATTGAAGATGCCCGTTGACCAAGAACCTTTTCCTGGTTGTTGTAGCGAGTGGTAAGAATCATAAGGAGCGATTAAGTAACCATCATCAATAGCTTGTTTTATCACATTTGCATGATAAGTGCCATCTGAAATCTCATTTAACCCAAGCCAAGCATTTTTTAAGCCGATACTTTGTAAGTCATCTAACATTGCTAAAGAAACACCATTACCCCATAATTTAACTGGTTGAATATATTCAGCGTAAGCAGATTGAATGAGGTTTTTGTTTAATTGGATAATTTCAGCAGATGTTTGCTTTTCTTTAAGTAAAGAAGCTGCTATGGTATTTAATTTAGTAGAAGCAAATGCTTTTTTATTCCAGAGTTTTGGATCGGCAATTAGAGATTTAAAAGCATCATCAAGCTGTGCTTCTAAAGCTGGATATACCCATTTCTGTTTGGCAAAATTTTCTAAAATATTATTTGAGGATCTCTTAAGTAAAGTGTTGAAGTATTTTGTGGGATTATAAGTTTTACTCGCAAGTTGTTGCTTTATAAATTCATGAAGTTTACGCCAGTTTACATTTTTATTTCCAATTAATTCGTCACCCCATAGATAAATAAAGGGAGCGCCATATAGCTTGGTAACATTTGGAGCAATTTTAGCTTTTTCTGTTAAGGTTACAAATTTACCCTCAGCTATTTTATGTTCACGATATGTGTTAGCTATTACATTAGGATCATTTTTTAATAATTTAATTGTAAAACCAAATGATCTTTTTTCATTGAGAATATTAAATGTATGAGAGAAGCTTAAGCCTAATCTATTTTTTCCAGTAAACCAAAAATTATTGTCAAAGGGGTTGTTAATTTGGTAGTAAAGAACTGAATCTCCAAAACCTGCTGTTAGGAATTGCATTGATAGGTTTGCAAGGCCTGTTAATGAGTCTTTCTCATTTGTAGTTGAAGTTAGATAATTAATCCATTTTGGATCTGTGGTCGGAATGAATCGTCCTTCTAACATTGGAAGTAAGAAAGAGTTTGAGTTATTGATAATTGGGAATGTAATAGAGTTATTATCTGTTTTTTTTAGTTTTATAATGTTGGAGAAGCTAACATCAAGACTATTATTGTTTAGTTTGAAATCAACTTTGACATTATTGCGATCAAAGACTAATTCTTGTTTATTTTGAAGTTTTATGTCGAATTTTTCTTCAGTTTGAGCTACTGAGACCGGGAAGCTCTTAGAGTTTGATTTTAAATCAACCTTTAAAGTTGCTGGGTTGATCAAGAAACAAGAAGTTTTGTCACAAAGTTGAACTGGGTTAGCAATAGTCGTCCCAAAAGTAAGAAAGATTAATGGGAGTAAATATTTTAATTTCATAATTGCAGGATAGATTCGGTATTTGTATGAAGATTGTATCATGAGAAAATTTCATAAAGGCAATGCTCTATAGCAAATCTATCTTCATTCAGGTAGTTTGAGACTCATTTTGCCACCCAAGATATGAGCATGAATATGAAACACCATTTGGCCACCTTCTTTACCTGTGTTGAAAATAGTTTTAAAGCCTCTTAAGCCATTTTCTTTGGCTATTTTAGGAATTGCTAGCATCAGCTTACCCATCATTTCTTCATCGCCAGGTTCAAGCTCGTTTAAGCTAGCTATATGTTTTTTTGGAATAACCAAAATATGTACTTCAGCAGATGGATTTATATCATGAAATGCTAATACATTCTTATCTTCATAGACCTTTTTAGATGGTATTTCACCAGCAATAATTTTACAAAATATACAGTCAGACATTCTACTTTCCTTTTTTGAATATATAGTAAACTAATAATCCAAAGCCACTTACACTCAGGGCAGTGTGATTTTGCTCCATAAAGTTTTGCAAACTCATTAAAATATTTAAATTATCATAGATATCGTAAAAGGAGCCAAGTCCAAGTAATGTAACACCAAGTATTAAAGACCATTTTTTTGATTTTTTAGTTTCAACATTAGTGTGTTGGGTACTAGGTTCTTTTTTTAGGTTGTTTTGAGTTTGTTGCAATATATCAAATACCATCTGTGGTAATTCTGGCAGTTTGTCGCTTACTCTAGGCATATTTTCAAGCGTTCTTTTATAAAAGCCACTCCAGCCCATTTGTTCTTTCATCCATTTTTCTAGAATTGGGCGAGATGTATCCCAAATATTTAGCTCAGGACATAGGTTTTGACCTAAACCTTCTACGTGAAATAAGGTCTTCTGTAAAAGCGTAAGTTGTGGTTGAATATTCATCTTAAAGCGACGAGCAACATTAAAAAGTTGCATTAGAGTGTAGCCTAGAGATATTTCACTCATAGGTCGCTCAAATATTGGCTCACATACAGTTCTAATTGCTGACTCAAGTACATCAACACGAGTGTCAGCAGGCACCCAACCTGATTCAATGTGAAGTTCTGCAACTTTACGATAGTCACGATTGAAAAATGCTAGAAAATTACCTGCTAGGTAGCGTTGATCATCACGATTAAGTGTACCAACTATACCAAAGTCTATGGAAATATATTTCGGATCAGCTGGATTTGTGACATCAATAAACATATTGCCAGGGTGCATGTCAGCGTGAAAGAAGCAATCATTAAAAACTTGGCTATAGAATATTTGAACCCCTCGTTCTGCTAATAATCTGCGATCTACGCCAAGCTTATCAAGAGTGTCAATATCTGAAACGCTTACACCGCCGACTTTTTCCATCACCATTACAGAAGAGCTAGTATACTCCCAATGAATTTTAGGGATATAGTGAATAGGGTTACCTTCAAAGTTACGGCGAAGCTGAGATGCATTTGAAGCTTCACGAACAAGATCAAGTTCATCAAAGAAACTTTGGTTGATTTCACCTACAATTTCAACAGGCTTAAACCTTTTAATGCCATTGAAAAGGGCTAGCGTTTTAGCAACTATAAGCATTAATGAAGTATCAATTTTAAGAATTTTTTCGATATTTGGCCTTAAAACTTTTACCACAACTTCTTCTTCTGTGTGCAGCGTTGCACTATGGACTTGTGCTACTGATGCGGAAGCAAGAGGGATTTCATCAAATGATTTGAAAATTTCCTCAAGTGGTTTTCTTGTGGCATTTTGTATTTGTTTAATTGCAATTTTGCTATCAAAAGCAGGAACATTATCTTGTAACTTAGCAATTTCTTTGATTGCTTCAGGTGGTAGTATATCAGCACGAATAGATAGTGCTTGTCCAAATTTTATAAATATCGGACCGAGTTTTTCTAAAGCTTCTCTTAGTCGTACACCATGCTTGAGTCTACGCATTTTTAGAGAGTAGTAAAATGGGTTTAACAGTAGTATTAATCTTAAGCTTTTAATTTTAGTTGCTCGTACTGGTTCATTAAGTAGGCAGTACCTGTTAATGATATAAAAAATATAGATTAGTCTAAAGAATTTCTTAATCATTGAACTGGCCTTGTAGTAGTTGGTATTTTGCTTCTATCCTATCTACAGCTTGTTTTAGCTCCTTTATATCGCGATAGAAAATATCTATCTCATTTTGAGAGATTAAAATCTTTTTTTCTTCTGTAAGATAATCTTTTATATCAATAAGAGTTTCACCACGCGAGGTTTTTAGATATTCTTTAGCCTTTGTGAAAGGTTTTGCTACTATATTGGCAAACTCTGGGCTTGTCGCTTGAGATATTTTATAGATAATATCAATATCAATAGCCTCAAAAAATGTATAGAACTCTTTTAGATCTTTTAAACTACCTTCGTAATTTAGCTTATCAGTCATTATTAGTTCTTGAAGATTTTTATTAAATACAAGCTCAATAATAAAAGCTAGCTTCCCACTTAGTAAGTTCTTACTGGTTTGCGTGTTTGCTGTTAGAGTTTGATTTTTAACTTCAAGAGTGATTGTATAATCTAAATCTGAGATATGTACACTAAGAGGTTTACCGTTTAATGGTAGTAAAAGGGCTGGTACTTGAGGGTCTAGCTTTGGTAATAAAGTTAGAGCTTTATTGATAGTTTCAATCATACTTTAGTATTTATATCCTGTATGTAATGCTACTATTCCACCTGTTAGATTTTGGTATTCTGCATTGTCAAAACCAGCATCAAACATCATCTGCTTTAGAGTTTCTTGATCTGGATGCTTACGGATAGATTCAGCTAAGTATTTGTAACTTTCAGCATCTTGAGTGATGATTTTACCCATAAATGGTAAAGCTTTAAATGAGTATTCATCGTATATTTTAGAAAGCATTGGTACTATAGGCTTAGAGAACTCTAGCACTAGTAACCTACCACCTGGTTTTAATACTCTACATATCGAAGCTAGTGCTTTTGCCTTATCTGTAACATTTCTTAAGCCAAAAGAGATTGTTATGCAATCAAAATAGTTGTCAGGAAAAGGCAAGCTTTCCGCATTTGCTTGTACATATTCGATATTACCAACACAACCTCTATTAGTAAGTTTTTCTTTACCAACTTCTAGCATTGATGAGTTAATATCACTTAAAATAACCTTACCTTCATCACCAACTTGTTGACAAAACTTATAAGCTAAATCGCCAGTACCGCCAGCTAAATCTAGTACTCTATCGCCTTTACGCACACTAGCTTTAGAGATAGTTATTTTTTTCCAAATACGGTGAATACCAAATGACATTAAATCATTCATAATGTCATACTTTGCTGCTACAGAGTGAAATACTCCAGCTACTTTTTGTTGCTTTTGTTCCCAAGGTACTTCTGAGAAGCCAAAATCTGTTGTTTTATTTTCTTTAGACATTTAAACTAAAGCTTATGTAATAATTTGTTATGTCATTATAGCAGAATATCCTATGTTTGTATTGGCTAGATGGCGAAAATGAAAGGATGTAAGTTTATGTATATTTTATCTGGTGATATTGGTGGGACTAATACAAGATTAGAAGTATCAATTCTTGAGAATAAAAAGACTAAAAGTTTAGCTATAAGAAAGTATAAGGGTGCAAATTTTAATTGTTTAACAGATGTTATATCTACTTTTCTGAAAGAGATTGATCTAAAAGATAAGATTGATTCAGTTTGTCTTGCAGTTGCAGGTTTTGTTTCAAATGGTGAAGTAGAAGTTACTAATCTTCCTTGGCTTGTTTCAGAACAATACATTGCAGAAGGTCTCGGTATAGCTCGTGAGAAAGTTAAAGTGATAAATGACTTTGAAGCTATTGGCTATGGGATTGAAAGTTTAGATAGAAAAAAAGATATTTTTACTCTTCAAAAGGGTAAATATGATGAGGATAATTTGTGTGCTGTAGTTGGTGCCGGCACTGGCTTAGGAATGTGTTTGGTAAGCTATGATAAAAATCATAAGCCTAGAGTCTATAAATCTGAAGGAGGGCATGCTGATTTTTCACCGGTTGATGATGAGCAGGTAGAACTTTTTAAGTTTTTAAGAAAGACATTTCACCGTATATCTCCTGAGAGATTTTGTAGTGGTTATGGTATATATAATATCCATAAATATGTAGTTAAACACCCATTATATAGTCAGCCTGAATGTATGGGACTTAGAAGGGAACTTTTTAGTGTTTCAGATTCAGATAAAGCTGCTGTAATAGTTAAACATGCAGTCCAGCATCAAGAACCTTCAGCATTAAGAACTGTAGATATGTTTTTAAGTATTTATGGTTCTATAGCTGGAAATCTTGCTTTGACAAGCTTACCATTTAGAGGTCTTTATATCGCTGGAGGTATTGCACCAAGGTTGATTGAGCAAATAAAAGAAGGTAAGTTTCTAGATAAGTTTAGAGATAAGGGTAGGATGTCTAGTATGATGAAAGATTTCCCTGTTCATATAATTACAAATACCGATGTAGGTCTTATAGGAGCTAGAACTTACGCAGCTAATCTTGTGTAGAACTTTTATTTGAATAGTGTTTTATTATATTTTTAATGGAGACATAAGATAGATAGCACGCACCAGCTATAAGAATTGCAATATATACGCCTAAAAATACCGTAAATATTAATCCTAGAACTGCAATCTCAAGTGTACAAAATATAGCTAGTATTATTACTAAACATATACTTCCAAATGCTTTTTTATATGGGCATTTTTTTTGTTTTGGTGTTTCTATTTCTTGGTTCATAGTATGTTTTTTTAAGTTGTTAGAAATATTTTATTTGTAATTATAGCCTAAGCTACCTAATTCTTCATATGTTTTGATAAGTATACCGTTTGTAATATCAAAAAGGCAAAAGTCAGACCTAGTAATCCAAACATTTTAAAATTCATCCATGTGTTAGTTGAAAAAAACATTGCTATAAAAAGGTTAAGAGTACCCAAACAAACAAAGTAAGCTCCCCACATATTATTGATGATTTTCCATTTATGGTCGTAAAGCTCAACATAATCTTTAAGCAGTTTTTCCATAGGAGTTTCTTTCATAATATAAGTAGATATTATAAGTCCAAAACCCATAACCCAGTTTATGATGCTGACCTTCCACTTAACAAACTCTTCATTGTGGAAATATAAAGTAGCACCACCAAAGACTACCACTAATACGGCAACTAAAATTTGTGCTTTGGCAACTTTGCGATGCTTAGCGTATTCCCAAATTACTTGAGCAAGAGTTACGATTATTAGTGCTGCAGTAGCGTAGAAAATATCATAAACTTTATAGACTGTAAAAAACACGATAGCTGGAAGCAAATCGCTAATCATTTTATTCATAGCTTAGTTAAATCATTTAAGTAATGTATAATGTGCTAAAAGTATAACGCTTGTTATAGAGATTATGAAGAGATTAATTGAAATTTATAGTTATGGAAATAATGCAGCTGCTTTAAAAGAAGTTGTTGAAGTTCTTGATAAAAATGGTGTGATAGCTATCCCTACAGATTCTGGGTATGCACTAGCTTGTAAAATGAAGTCTAAAAAGGGTATAGATAAAATCATAAAGATACGCGACTTAGATAGCTCGCATAATTTCACTCTTATTTGTAAAGATTTGTCTGAAATTTCAGAGTATGCAAAAGTTGATAATAATGCGTATAGGTTTTTAAAACGCTATACACCTGGTGCTTTTACTTTTATACTAAATGCAACTAAAAAAGTATCATCACTGCTTGTAACAAAATCAAAAAATACTGTAGGTATAAGAGTTAGTGATCATTATATTGCTCAGGCAATAGCTGATGAGTTAGGTGAGCCTTTAGTAGTCAGTTCTTTTATCTTACCTGGTAATGACTTGGTGGTTACTGATTGTAGTGAGTTAGATGATGAAGTTACTAATCATATAGACTTAATAGTAGAGTCTGAGTATTGTGGCTATGAGTCCACAACTGTTGTAAATATGCTAGAGCTACCTTATGGGATAACAAGACAAGGTGCTGGTGAGATAGACGCATAGGTTTTGATATTTCTATGAATAGTTATAAAACCATCTCTAAGAATATTCAACTTGAAATCGAGCCAATTAAAAAGTCTCGCTTTATAGCATATTTGTTTAAAGTTGAGTCTGAGCAAGATGCTTTAAATCATATAAAAAATCTTAAAGCAGAGTTTTCTACAGCCAATCATCATTGTTGGGCGTATGCTTTAGCAGAGAATTGTCAATTTAGGTTTAGTGATGATGGTGAGCCAAGTGGTTCAGCAGGCAAGCCAATACTCTCCCATATCCAAGGACATCATTTAACAAATGTCTTAGTTGTTATCGTGAGATATTTTGGTGGTACTAAGTTAGGTGTTGGTGGTTTGATACGAGCTTATGGACAGGCTACAAAAAAGGTTATAGAGTCAGCGGAGATTATAGAGGTTCAACCATGTAGTAGTGTTTGTATAAAGTATGATTATACAGAGACAGCAAGTGTTGAGACTGTTATAAAGCATTTTGATGCTGAAATAGTGAGTCAAAGTTATGATATCTTCGTTACAATGACAGTTAAAATTAATACGATAGATAAATTTGAGTTTATTCAAGAAATTATCAATACAACTAAGGGTAATGCTAAGATTGAAGATATAAATCAGAAACTCTAGCTTATTGACACTTTTTTCTCGGTAACTTTAGTTAATAATTTAGCAACAATCAGTTATTATATACTTATCATTTTATGTAAGGATTAGGTTTTAAAAACCAATAAATGACACTCGAGTACGATAATTTTCTTTTTATAGCAATAGCATTTGCTTTTGTAATTTTGAATGGTTTCTTTGTTGTCGCTGAGTTTTCGATGGTTAAGTTGAGATACTCGCGAGTTGAAGTTCTTAAAAAGAAAAAAGGCTTGAGAGGTCGAATTCTTTATAAAGTTCATTCAAGTTTAGACACTTATCTGTCAGCTTGCCAACTTGGTATAACACTTGCATCTCTCGCATTAGGTTGGATTGGAGAGCCTGCATTTTCAGAAATCCTAGAACCAGTACTGTCTAGTCTTGGAGTTGAGTCTGTAAAGCTTACAAGACTTATAGCATTTGCTATTGGATTTTTGATTATATCATTTTTACATATAGTTATTGGTGAGTTAATGCCAAAATCTATGGCAATACGCCAAACAGAAAAATGGTCGCTAGTAACCTGTATTCCTTTATATGTATTTTACTGGGTTATGTTGCCCTTTATTTGGGTTCTAAATACTACAGCAAATGGTTTGTTAAAGCTTTTTAGATTAGATAAGCGTACAGATAAAGATTTTGAGTATACTGCAGAAGAAATTAAGCTTATTTTGAAAAGTAGTCATCTCAAAAAACCCTTAAGAGAAGAGCATAGAGATATTCTTTTAAGAATGGTTGAATTTTCAAAACTACAAGCAGTTGATGCAATGCAACCTGTTGAAAATATGGTTAGTCTTGGTTATGATACGGACAATAATGCTAAAATAAATATTATTAAAGAGCATCTCTTTACCAGATACCCTGTTTATAGAGGTGACCCTACAAATATTGTTGGGATTATTCATACTAAAGATATTTTGTCTAAACTTAACGAAGATTATCATCAAGAGGAAGTTTTAAGAGCTGTTTTAAAAGTTTCTCATCATGATCAGCTCATTGATGTACTTAGAAAGTTTCAGCAAGGTAAACCACATTTTGCATTAGTTTATAATAGTAATGATTTGGTTGGTTTTATCACACTTGATAATCTTTTGAGTATATTACTAGGTAGAATGTCAGATGAATTTAATTTAGTGAAAGAGCCTTGGATTGTTTTATCAAAAAATAAATTTCTAATAAAAACAAATGCACCTGTTTATGCTATTGAAAAACTAGCAGATGTTGATTTATCTGAATACGATGCGGATAATATTTTAGACTTATTGCCATTGTTGATAAATGAACCATTAAGAACAGGCGCTCACTATGAGCATGAAAAATTTTCATTGACGATAAATAAAGTGAAGAATAAAAAGGTTAAGGATATAGTCCTATATCTGAAGATTGGCTAGAGATTACTTTTAAAAATATTTTTTTTGAATCCATAGAGATACATTAACCAGAGAAATAAGTACAGGCACTTCAACTAATGGCCCAATCACTCCGACAAATGCTTGCATAGAACCAATACCAAATACAGCAATAGAGACAGCAATCGCTAACTCAAAGTTATTTGATGCAGCTGTAAAGCTTAAGGCTACAGATTGCTCATAAGATGCTTTAAATCTGTATGATAACCAAAATGATATAAAGAACATTAACACAAAATATATAGCTAGAGGAATTGCTATCTTAACTACTTGAAGTGGCAGTTCGATAATCTCATTACCTTTAGTAGCGAACATTAAAAGTATTGTGAAAAGTAATGCGATTAATGTTAATGGAGATATTCTAGGTATGAAAACTTCATTATACCATTGCTCAGATTTTTTATTTATGAGTATAAATCTTGTTAAGGCACCTGCTAAGAATGGTATGCCAAGATATATAGCTACATTTTTAGCTATATCACTCATGCTAATGTTGACTACTTGCGATTCTAGTCCAAGCATTTTAGGTATAATTGTAACGAATATATAAGCGTATGCAGCATATAGTAAAATTTGAAATATAGAGTTGAATGCTACAAGGGCAGCACAGTATTCATTATCACCGTTTGCTAGCTCATTCCAAACAATCACCATAGCAATACATCTAGCTAACCCAATCATGATAAGCCCAGTCATCACAGCAGGCTCGTTATGGAAGAAAATAATAGCAAGGATAAACATAAGCACAGGGCCAATTAACCAGTTTTGTACTAGTGATATGCCTAGGATTTTCTTATTTTCAAAAATTTTTGGTAGGCTTGAGTATTTTACTTTTGCTAGAGGTGGATACATCATGACTATTAACCCAAGCCCAATTAACCAGTTTCCTGAACCAGTACTAAATTGATTTATAAAATCTTGTGTTTGTGGTAGAAAATATCCTAATCCAACACCACAGCCCATCGCTATAAATATCCATAAAGTTAGATATCTATCTAGAAAACTTAGTTTTTGCATGATTGACTCCTGATTTTGCTTGTTTGCTTTATATAATTATCATTTTTTATTTCATTAAAAACCTTGTTTAGTATTTGTTTGTGTGAGGTGTTTATATCTTCAGAAAGTTTATAGAAAACCCACTTACCATCTTTTCTTGAGCTAAGTAAATTTTCTTTTGACAAATTTTTTAGTTGTATGGATAAAGCTCCCTGAGTTAATGGGATTAGTTGCATCAAATCACATACGCATAACTCTTTCTTACTAAGAAAATATAAGATGCTGAGTCGATTTTTATCAGCTAGTATTTTTAAGAATGAAATGGTGTTTTGCATTAATTTATATATTTAAATTTGTAAATATGAATATTGTAGATTACATATATGTATTTGTAAATATGTTTTTTGTTGAAATTACTAACTAATGGTACGCATTAAACATATTTTGGGAGCTATTACCTACACATTAGAAGCTTAAATTAGGCACGAACTACCTTGCGATATTTATATGAATTTATATTGGAATTGGTATAAATTGCGTTGAAGAGCGAGGCGATAAGGTGTAGTAGCTTCAAATCATTTGTTTAAGGGTTTATCTCCTTATTATCCCAATCAAAGCACTTGCCTGTATCTTTTGGTTTTAAACCTTCAATCACCTCTATAAGTTTACTAGCAGAATAGGCTGCTGTAAAAAGCTTGCCATTAGGTACATTAGCTTGGAATGGCTTAGATAATCTGCTATCCACTGTACCAGGGTGTAGAGTGATTATGATAGCATTTTTATTGCTTCTCGCTAGTTCGATACTTGCTGTTTTTATGAACATATTCAACGCCGCCTTAGACATTCTATAAGCATACCAGCCACCAAGTCTATTGTCTGAGGTGCTGCCTACACGAGCAGATATACTAGCAAATACTGATTTTGACGTTTTATTTAACTTAGGGGTGAAATGTTTAGCTACCAATGCTGGAAATATTGTATTTGCTGCAAAGATTTGTTCAAAATTTGCTGTTGAGATTTGTCTCAGAGATTTCTCAGGGGAAACTGTTTCTGTATGGAGTATGCCTGTGGCAACAAAGACTAAATCTAGGTTTTTATCAAAATTACTTGCTAAAGCTTCGATATTTTTTTCATCTGAATAATTAGCTTGTAAATAATTGATATTAGCAAGCTTTGAAGCGGGTGGTTTTTGAGATATGCCGTAGATATTAGCATTAGGGTAAGTTTTAGAAAGATTTGTTAATACAGCATTTCCAATTGCACCTGTTATACCAAATATTACAATATTTTGCATAAATTCCCTAATAGCTCAGTTTTTCTTTGACTTTACCCTTAAATACAAAGTATGCATAACCTGTGTAAAGTAGTAGTAAAGGTATCATTATAATTGCTGGGATTAGCGTAAATAGTAGGGTAGTTTGACTAGCTTGAGCTTCCATGTAAGTTAAGTGATAAGGTATTACATAAGGGAACATTAACGTAAGCATACTTAGGTAAGTAAGTATAAAAACTGTAACAGCTAGCCAATATGGTAAAGCATGAATCTTAGAGTCTATGATTTTCCATAGTATAAAAAAGCTGATTATTGTAAGTACAAAAAATTCACCTAATATAAACATTTTGTAAATATTATCTAATGGTAATGTGATATATAGAGGAGTCATAAGGCCAATAACTAACATTAGTATAGCTAGTATTCTGCAAGATTTTCTAGCATACAGTTTAGCTTTTTCAAAAAGTGCTCCTTCTGTTTTTAGGATAAGCCTAGTAGCTCCAAGTAAAGCATAACCTGCTATAAGTGTGATACCTGTTAAAACCTGAAAAATTAAGCCATAAGTGACAGAGTCTTTTGGATAGCCAACTATAAGACCACCAACGATAAAGCCCTCTAAAAATGTAGCTGTAATTGATGATATAAAAAATAGCTTATCCCAGTTTTTGATACCTTCATCTGAAGCTTTAAGCCTAAATTCAAAACATATACCTCTAAACAGCAACATTACTACAAGTAGCACCGCAGACATATAAATCTTTGGAAATATAAAAGCAAATGCTATTGGGAACATGCCATAGAAACAAGCTAATGATAGTACTAGCCAAGTTTGGTTACCATCCCAGGTAGGTAAAAGTACACTTGTTGCAATATCTCTTTGGTTTGAATTGAAAAATGGGAAGAGTATGCCAACTCCAAGAGCAAAACCATCTAGTATTACATATAAAAGCAAACCAAAAGCTATTATACCGAGCCAAATTAATCCTAAGTCCATAATTTACTCCTTATCTTTGCTTGTTTTTTCAACAGACTGGAAATATGAGTACGGCATCCTTTCTTCCCCATTCGTTCCTGGACCTGCTTTAATAAGTTTTACTAAGTATTTGAAGTAAAAATATCCAAATATAATAAAGTAAACAACAAATATTGAACCTAAAGATAAAGCTACTTGCCATGCACTAATATCACTAACTGAGTATTGAGTTTTAACAAGATTGTAAACTACCCATGGCTGTCTACCAAATTCAGCCGTAAACCATCCTGTGATAATAGCAACAAAACCTAAAGGCGTTGCAAGCCTACATAACCATAAGAACCATTTTTGCCCATATATTCGTTGTTTTGCTAGAAGTAATGAGCCAACAACACCTATAAATACCATCAGCAATCCAATTCCAACCATAATTCTAAAACTATAGAATACTACAGCAACTAAAGGTCTATCTTCTTTTGCTACAGATTTTAATCCCAGCATTTCACCGTTTAGTTCATGGGTGTTTACTAAAGATGCAAGTTTCGGTATCTCAATTGCGAAGAGGTTTTTCTCTTGGTTTTCACTTGGGTAGGCAAATAGTACTAATGGTGCACCTTTTTGAGTATCCCATACACCTTCCATTGCTGCAGTTTTAAGTGGTTGATGTTTGTGTACTTCTATACCGACCTCATCACCGACAAAAAGCTGAGCAAAACTTAGGAATAGCATTGTCAATAAACTAAATTTGATACAAGTTTTTGCAAATAAATGAAACTTATCTATAAGCATGTAGTAACAACTAACACCAAGTATAACCATTAAAGTGCTTAGATATGAAGCGATAAGCATGTGAATAAATCTAGGTATTACAGATGGATTAAATATCACATGATACCAACTATAAACTTCAAACTGACCGTTTACAAAATTCACACCATCAGGAGTTTGCATCCATGAGTTTGCTGATAGTATCCAAAATGCAGATAGTGTTACACCAACAAAAATAACAAAGTTTGCTGAGAAGTGAATGTATTTATTGATTCTGCCCCAGCCGAATATCATAATCCCCAAAGCGCCAGCCTCTATAAAGAAAGCAGTAAGCACCTCATAAGTAAATAATGAACCTAATACAGGCCCAACAGTTTTGGCAAATCCAGCCCAGTTTGCACCAAGCTGGAATTCCATCACAATACCTGAAACTACGCCCATCCCGAAGGTTAGTGCAAAAACTTTAGTCCAGAATTTAACTATGAGTAAGTATTTCTCTTTTTTTGTGATTAGCCAGAGTGCTTCAAAAATCATCAAAAAAGTTGAGAGTCCGATACTAAATGCCGGAAATAGAATATGAAAACTCACTGTAAATGCGAACTGTATTCTTGATAAAATTTCCACCCAATCCATGTGATTATCCTTCCATGTTTGTTAGCTAGACATATTCTCTTATAATGAGAGCCTTATTGCAACTTTCTCACAGTAATATTAACGCATTGTAATATTTAAAATATTTATATAGCTTATAATTAAGTAATAAGAAGTATTTGTTCTTAAATTAAAAAGGGGTATGTTATGAAGATACTAATTGCAGGTGGTTCAGGATTTGTTGGTGCAAACTTAGCTAAAGCACTTTCTGAAAAGTATAGTTTAACTCTACTTTCGCGCACAAAGCAGAACATAAAAGGCTATCAAAACACTATAGTTTGGCAGGATTTAAATGAGTATAATATTTCAAACTTTGATATTGTGATAAATCTTTGTGGCTATAGTATAGGGGAGAAACGCTGGAATGATAAAGTAAAAGATAAAATTATCTCTAGTAGAATTGAACCAACCCAAAAACTTATCGAACTTATTGGAGATAAGGATATTTGGCTTATAAATGCTAGTGCGATAGGTTTTTATGGTTTCTCTACAAAGCCTCAAAATGAGGATGAATATTTTGATAACACTACGGAACAAGGCTTTAGTCAAAGTATTGTAAATCAGTGGGAAGCAACAGTGAAATCATCTAAATTACAGAAATATTCTATACTAAGGTTTGGTGTGGTTATCGGTGATGGCGGAGTGCTAGATAAAATGACAATGACAGCTAAGCTAGGCGTGCTAAGTAAGTTTGGTAACGGCGAGCAGCTTATGAGCTGGATCAGCATACACGACTTGGTAAAAGCTTTTGAGTTCGTTATAGAAAATAATCACTCTAAATATCAAACTTTCAATCTCACAGCACCAAATGCTACTTCTAATAGTGATATGATCAAAGTTATAAAACAACTTACTAAAGCTAAACTTGTAATGCCGATGCCTGAGATTATGATAAAACTAATGTTTGGTCAGATGGGCGAAGAGCTTTTACTTTCTAGTCAAAACATCAAACCTAAGAGGTTGCTAGGAAATGGCTTTAGATTTGATGATGATAATATTGAAAAAGCTCTAGAAAGATATTTGTAATATTTTAAATATACTCAACTGATTAGAAAAATTATATACAACCAGTTATTATTGAATCTGTACATCGTCAGTTTAGAACTCTTACAAAACTAGAGATGATTCTCTAACGATAATAGTCTACTATTCATTTTAAGGAGAGGTTGAAAGATGATTTAGATTAATAATATGTGATCAATAAATCATGACACAGAGTTTTATTATACTCCTGCTACTTTAGATTATCTTGTAGGTTTTCATCTTCGTCTACTATATTATTATGCTCAACAGGTATTCTAACAGTTACAGTTATACCTTTGTCTGGGTTGTTTTTAACTACTATATGTCCATGATGTAGTCGGACAATCTCTGTGACAATAGCAAGCCCAAGACCACTACCTTCTTCTCCTGTTCCAGTTTCACGATAAAATCTATCAAAGATTCGATTAATATTTTCTGGAGGCACACCAATTCCGTTATCTTTGACTTCGACAACTATTTCATTGTTTTCAAGATGAGAATAAACCTCAACAAGACCACCATTTTCAGTATATTTTATTGCGTTTGAAATCAGGTTTTTAAAGAGAATTCCAAGCAGGTAGTCATTGCTATAGCAGTAAATATCATGCTCACTAGGGTGGAAAGATATTTCTATGTCTTTTTCTATAGCTTTTATGGCATTTTCAGCAATAAGTATCTCAAGTACTTTATTTATCATTAGCTTTTTGGCAAATGTGATTTGTTCATTTGGCTGAATTCTAGTCAAAGTTAAAAGCTGGTCAATAATGTGAGAATATCTATTTGTTGAGCTTTTAATTCTATTTAATCTGACTTTTATTTCATCGATATCATCAGAACCTAACGCTATCTCGACAAGAGTCTTTACACCGGCAATCGGTGTTTTAAGCTCATGTGCAGCATCTCCCGAAAACCTCTTTTCTCGTTCAAGAGTTTGGTGGAACTTGCTTATCAAAGAGTTAATTTGCTCAACAAGAGGCTTAATTTCATAGGGGACAATGTCATCATCTAACTTTTCATTTTTACGTGGGTTTATACGTCCAACTCTACGGTTTATACGTCCAACTCTACGGTTTATACGCTCAAGTGGATGAAGAGCTGTTCTTAGTATGTAATATATAAAAGCAATTAGTATTATATAAGTGGATGCAAGAAGCACTGCAAATTTGAGAATTATTTGTCGAGAAATTTTATCTTTTACTGCATTATTAGCAAAGACTGTGATGAAATTACCATTATCTGTTTTTAAGCTGTATGTATACCAGTGTTTTTGGTTGCCATCGCTATCAGTATAAACCCATTCAAACCCAGTTGTTGAAGTAATTCCATCATAATTTTTTCTAAATACAGGGAGATTAGATGTTTTAAGAATTAACTTTCTCTGTTTACGGTTATACACAATAAAGCCTACACTTTGATTGTAGTTTTTAATATTTAGGAATGATGTCGAAATTTTATCAATCATCATATGTTTAGCATCTTCATGCTCCTCTAAAGGATAGACTTTTAAAATAGTTTCAATAACTTGAGCAGCAGTTTTTAGCTGATAATCAAATAAGGCATCGTTTTGATGCTTTATTTGATAAAAACTAAAAATTGATATTACTAACATAAAAACAGCAAAGAAACTTGCAAATGAAACTACTAGAAAGCTCAGTATTGATCCTTCTTTTTTCTTTTTTATAGCCATGTTTTTTATATTTTAGATATTTGTATGTTTGTATTATAGATAATTTTAAAATTTATTATTAGTTTTATAGTTGTTATAATCAATTTAAATTAGCTGAAATAATAAAAATTGAGACACTATCTTATATGACTGGAAATAATACCCCATTTTATACTAAGCACTATGAAGCATCGACATTGTCTTTTTATACAAGAGAGGATTTGAGATTCGATCTTTTAATCACTTGTCCTCATGCAGAGCTTGGTAAAAACTTTATTGAGGTTGATTATCCAGAGCTTATCGATAAAGTAGGTTTGAAGAAAAAAGATTTTGAAGATTTTCTATCGATAGAGTATGACTTTGGGACTCATACTTTAAGTCATCAAATAGCTGCCAAACTTTTTCGTGAGCATGGTATTTGTACACTTGTGTTTGAGCCGTCATTTCCAAGATCAGTGCTAGACGCCGGTAGATTATATCCAAACTGTATTCGCAACATTGTTGACTATGAAAAGCATCCCGACCTTAAGGAATCATTGGTGAATTTGTATGAGGCATATATGGCTAAACTATGCCATGTAGTAGCAGTTGCAAAAAACTATAATGCTTTAGCTATTGATTTACATACAATGTCAAGCTATTCACCAGATATAGTTCAAGAGAGATATTCTGAGGCTATAAGTGAAACGCCAGATAATCTTTTAAAATATATAAGCTTATACAAGAACAGTCATAAAGATGGAGAAAAAAGAAGTGTAGAACTTTTTAGTGGAGATGCAAGGAATGGTATTTTTGCATCAACAGAGCTTCTTAAGAGCTTATATAGAGAAATTCAGGCTCGAGATATAATGGTTCAGTTTGATAAGCCATATATTTTAGCAGAGCATTTGGTGGCACATTACTTGGTATGTGAGTTATCGGCGGTATGTATTGATATCCCTAAAGACTTAGTTTCAAGAGTTACTACCGAAGATGAAGACTATGACATTGCTAATCTAGAAATAGATGATGATAAGCTGGAAATTATGGCAAGCATATTTACTAGCTCTGTTGTCAAAGCACGTGATTTATTAAAACTAAAAGAGGTGTGAGAAATGAGCATAAAAACCACTAATACAATAGCTGAAAAGATGTGGGGGCAAAAAGCCATTCATATACCTAACACCACTGATATATATGGTGCAGACTTAGTTAGTTCATTTGTAAGTAGTTATGTTACACGTACACTTTGCCTTTTAGCAAAAGACCATAAGATAATCCTTCCAGATACAGCTAAACATGAAGTTACTCAGATGCTGGATTATTTCTCGGATATTGGATTAGATTATATTACAGACGAAAATTTTATATATCTAGAGGGTGTGGGACGCCATAGTTTTTCAACTGTAGTTATGAGTTACGCAGATCAGATCCCAGAATTTAGTGATCAAAGCTATACAAGTTTAGTGCCATTCACATCGGCTACAGCAATTGAGCTTATGGGAATAAAATACGCTAAACAATATGGGTTACAAGAGTCATTATCTTTATTTTTAAATGATAAATCTTTTTTAAGACAAATGTTACATGAAAAAGATATTTTAGTCCCAAGTGTAAATATAGTTTCAACTATAACAGACAATTATGTTAAAAAAGCTCTTAAAATGTACAGAAAGTTTGAGAACCAAGGTATATATGAGTGTGCAGTAATAATGCCTAGAGCTTGCTCAGGATATGGAATCCATAGATTTGAAAGTGAGAAAGAGTTAAGAGATATCCTTGAATTGATGCATAGAGTAGAGGTTTTTATGGTAGATCCTTGGTTAGATAACGTAGGTTCACCAGCATTTCAAGTGTGTATAGGAGATACGAAAGAGCAAGACATTTGTTTAGGCTTAAGTGATCAAATGCTTGATGGACAAACACATTTAGGTAATAAATATAAGTCGCAGTTCAGTGATGAGCCAGCTGTAATAGAAGTGTGTGATCAAGTTACTGAGATTTTACGTAGTATGGGAGCTAGAGGTGTTATGGGTGTTGATCTTCTAATAAGGGAGATTAATGGAGAGATAGTTCCTTATGTTTTAGAAGTAAATGCTCGCCAAACAGGCGCTATATATGCCGGGTTTTTAGCTCATGAATTGCGAAATGGTGAGAGTAAGCCATGGGTTGGTCATAATAATGTTCCAGTTCCAAAAGGTGCTGGTATTAATGATTACTATGATTATCTTAAAGCAAATGATATTGATTATAAGTATGGTGATGAAGAAGGTGTGATTATTACCTGTATAGGTAATTTGGACTTAAACCAGAAAATCATGATTTTAGTAATTGCAGATACTGATGAAAGGCTTGATGAAATATTAGATATAGCTACATCTTTTAATAAAATGAACAGCTAGTCTTTTATATATTTCTTAGTCATATATGCCAGCATAACTAACCCTAGTATGAAAAACACCACAAAAGTTATTGATATAGATGTGCTATTGCTGATGTTTAATTTATTTCCTAAGTCCATAAAAGCACCAGTGCTTAATTGACCTAATTCTGTTACTAGTGTGATTATCATATTTGTGATTGCAATTCCAACAGCTGCAACATTTTTTGGACAAATCTTGCCAAAGTAGTACCAGACTAATACCTGAGAAGCTGAAAAAGCTCCAAATAAAAAAGTTATAATCAAAACATGATTTTTTAGTAATCCCAAGCTAAAAATTATAGTAACAGCTATAGCTAAAAGCATAGAAATATTAATTATTTTAGTTGTAGAGAATCTTTCACACAAGACAATTTTTAGTGGGGAGAACACTACCCAACCCATAAATAAAGCAGTAATTAAACTGGCGCTATAAAAAGTGTCAAAACCATAAATGTTCTTGAAATAAAGCACACCGTACTGAGATGTTAGCACTACGGTAGGTATATAAACAAGACCTGCCCATGTAGCATTACTCCACAAAGGTTTACTGGCCAATAACTTTTTACTTATAGTAAATATCTTTGAAAAGTTTGGCATCATCTGTATAGACTGGTTTTGTTTTGGTAGTAAGATTTGAAATAGTATTGCTAAAGGTATAGCAAATACACCGGAGTAGATGAAAATACTTAACCATGAAATATCATAGTTTGAAATATAGACACTAATGTTTTGTGAAAAAGCAGCAGCAAGAGTGCCTAGTGAGATGATAATACTTGTTACTAGTGCAAAATATTTGCTATCAAAGTTCTCTAGGGTTAGTTTTAATACACCAATAAAAGCAAATGATGAACCGATACCTACTAGCAATCTACCAACTATTGCTAGCTCAAAACCTCCTACAATAAATAATATGTTACCAATCCCACAGATTAGTGTAGCTACGATTAAGACTTTCTTACTGCCAAATCTATCAAGTAGTATTCCAGCAGGTACCTGCATAAGTAAATATGTAATGTTGTAGCTTGATACTAGAAATGAAAACCCAATATGACTCTGGATGTGGAAATATTCTACTATTTGTTCTTGATATGCTCCTGTAAGAATTCTTAAAAAAAACTCATAACAATAAAAGCTTATTCCAATAAGTAGTATGAAAAATATTCTAATCTTGTGCATAATAAGATAAAGGGACTAAAGTAATAACTATCTTTAAACTTATCTTTTTAAAGTATTTTTGTCTAATTAATTTTTATTAATCAATAATCTTTATGCCGATTGCCATCTAATATTTCTATTTAATTTGTCTAAAAAATTTATTTTCATGATTAATGTTTTATAATATAACTTATCTCTAATGTCGGAGTAATTGGGATTTCATGAAAAAAATTATATATTTATTTTCTGTAACTATATTTTTTGCAAATGGGTTTGGTGAGAATAATTACAATCCTAAAACAGGGAAATATTATCTTTCAGGAAATAATTCTTTTTATCGTAGTAGTGATGAAAGAGGTAATGAGGTTATAGATAGAGACAATTCTTCAATATTTATGGGTGATGTTGATTCTGAAGGTGTTGATATCGCTGATGATTTGGTTCTTGATAGTTATACGAGTTCAACTAATTTGGTTGCAAAAGGTTCTAGTGGTGGAATTAAAAGTTCTAAATTTTATACCCAAGAAACAAAACTTACTAAGAAAATGTTGGATGACAAATTTGAGCTTTATGGTGGTACAGTTTTAGGGGCATCACCTTATGAGTTAAATAACACGGGCGGAGTATATGATCCAGGAGATCGTATCGCCGCTTTTGCTGGAACTAGAGCTGGAGCTAGATATAATGTATCGGATAGTTTTGGGCTGCTTTTTGAGGAACAATATAACCTCACAGGAGAGATGGCAGAAAATACAAATATGTTTTCAGGGTTTGATGGAGCTCAATATCAGGGTTCTAAAATGCTAAAAGCTGGGTTTGAGTGGAATTTTTAGGTTTTAGTATTATTTACATATACCAGTTTTTACAGCATAATCATTACAATATTTTATTGATTGGAAGCTTAAATGCAAAAGGTTACAAAGATAGGCTTTATAGTTTGGTTTTTATGTGCATTTTTTTATGCACTTGAATTTATAGTCAGAGCATCAGGTAATTCACTATTTCACAGCTATTCTATGGCTCCGTATAGTCTTTCACCAGGCGAAATAGGAGTTTTTAGTTCGGCATTTTACTGGGCTTATGTGGCATCACAATTACCCGCGGGTATTCTTATAGATAAGTTTGGTATCAAAAAGGTGATGCTCGGTAGTACGTTTTTGTTTTCTATGGGTTTACTCGTAGCTACATTATCCACATCTGAGCAGTACTTGATACTATACAGAGTTTTAGCTGGATTTGGCGCAGGATTTGCATTTTTATGCTCACTAAAGGCTATAGCTATTTGGCTTCCATCAAGACTATTCCCAATGTTTACTGGTGCTACTCAAATGCTTATGTATGGAGCAGGAACTTTGACAGGATTACCTCTTGTAATATTAGCAAGTCATTATAGTATTCAAGTAATTATGGCTGGCATATTCATTGTATCGATGATTTTATTTGTTTGTGTGTTTCTCTTCATTCCAAGAGAAGAGCCTCATAATCAAAAAGACACAGATATTTTGGCTGATACACACACTAAAGTAGAAGATATTCCTGTTGTATTTAAAATTAAACAGATTTTACTGAATGGTTTCTTCTGTTTTACAATTTATGGTACAACAGCACTTTTCGCTGACTTGTGGAGTTATAGGTTTCTGAGTTTAGATGGTTACTCTGAGCAATATGCAGGTCTTGCTGCTTCTATGGTGTTTGTGGGCATTGCTATATTTAGCCCATTATGGGGAGTGATAGCAACTATTCTCAATAAAGAAAAGTTGTTACTTATCGTAGCATCTGTTCTTGGATTTTTTATAGTTATTGCAATTGTTTACCTTCATGTAAATCCAGTTTTGATGTGCCTACTTTGTGTATTGTGGGGTGGAATGCAGGCTGTACATGTGCTTAATTTCACAATTTTACGCTCTCAAGTTAGTCCAATGTATATAGCTACAGGCCTAGCAATAGTAAATCTTTTTATTCCATTAAGCGGGGCTGTATTACAGCCGTTTGTTGGGTTTATGGTTTCAACGCTAAAAGATTATGGCTTTGGGGAGCTTCAATCATTTAAGATAGCTCTTTTGATTTTGCCGATATTAATGGCTATATCGTTACTACTTGCCTTCTTTATTAAGGAAGAAAAACAATAAAGTAATTTTTTTATTCGGTTTTTTAAGACCATAGTTATATAATCTATATAGTTTATACAATATTCAAAAGGTAATTTCATGTCAGAAAAATTTATTCTAGCAATTGATCAGGGAACTACTAGTTCACGAGCAATTATATTTGATAAGCAAGGTAACATAAGAAAGATAGCTCAAAAAGAGTTCACCCAGATATACCCGCAAAGTAGTTGGGTAGAGCATGATCCTATGGAGATATGGGCATCTCAAAGTAGTATTGTTCGAGAAGCATTAGAGTATGCTAGAGTTTCTCCTAGAGATATTGCGGCTATAGGTATTACAAACCAAAGAGAGACGACTGTTGTTTGGGATAAAAATACCGGTCAACCAGTATATAATGCAATTGTGTGGCAGTGCCGTAGAACATCTCGTATCTGTGATGAAATAAACAAAGATAAAGAGTTCACCGAATATATACGCAAAAATACTGGTTTACTTGTAGATGCTTATTTTTCTGCGACAAAAGTTAAGTGGATATTAGATAATGTTGAAGGAGTTAGAGAAAAAGCTGAAAATGGAGATTTGCTATTTGGAACGATTGATACTTGGCTAATTTGGAACCTAACAAAAGGCGAGGTTCACGCCACAGATTATTCAAATGCTTCAAGAACTATGCTTTTTAATATCAATACGCTTAAGTGGGATAAGAAAATTTTAGAACATCTTGGTATCCCAGAATCAATGTTACCAGAGGTTAGATCTTCAAGTGGTGATTTTGGTTATACTCATGAAAGTACTTTAGGTGGGGCAAGGATTCCTATAGCAGGTGTTGCAGGAGACCAACAAGCGGCACTTTTTGGACACTGTTGTTTTGAGAAAGGTTCGGCAAAAAATACCTATGGTACAGGGTGTTTTGCGCTTATGAATGTTGGCGATAAGCCAGTTTTCTCTGATGCGGGACTTCTTACAACTATTGCATGGGCAGAAGATGGTAAGCCAACTTATGCACTTGAGGGTAGTGTATTTATAGCTGGCGCAGTTATTCAGTGGATTCGTGATGGGCTAGGACTTATTCGTTCTGCAGAAGATAGTGAGTATTATGCGACAAAAATTGACTCTACAGATGGTGTGTATTTAGTGCCAGCTTTTGTAGGTCTTGGGACACCATATTGGGATATGTATGCTCGAGGCACTATTGTGGGTATTACTCGAGATACAAGGCGTGAGCATATCATCAGAGCAGCACTTGAAGCAGTTGCATACCAAGCAAAAGATGTGCTTGATTGTATGAAAAAAGACACGGGCCTTGATTTACAAGGTCTGCGCGTAGATGGAGGTGCAGTACAAAATAGTTTCCTAATGCAATTCCAAGCAGATATTTTACAGTCAAATATCACTAAACCGAAGATTAATGAAATTACAGGTCTTGGAGCGGTATTTTTAGCTGGTCTTGCTACTGGTTTTTGGAAAGACAAGGAAGAGCTAAAAACTATATTAACTACAGACAAAGTGTTCAGGCCAGAGCGTGATGAAGATACTGTAACTCACGATTATAAAGGCTGGAAAAAAGCAGTACAAAGAAGTATGGCTTGGGCTGAGTAATACAAAAAAGTTGTCATCCTATAAATTGACCACAGGATCTATATTTAGAACTGCCTTGAGCCGAATTATAGAGATTCCCACCTTTGTGGGAATGACAAGACTTTTTTAAAAATGATCGGATATAACGGAAAATAATAAACAAATGAAAAACAATTACGACATAATAATAATTGGTGGTGGAGCAACAGGCTTTGGTTGTGCTGTAGAAGCAGTTTCACGAGGCTATAAAACCCTTCTTTTAGAAGCACAGGACTTTGGTAAAGGTACTTCCTCCAAATCTACAAAGCTTATACATGGTGGTTTACGCTATCTTGAAAACTTTGATTTTGCTTTGGTGAAAGAAGGGCTTGAAGAGAGATATTCATTCTTACATAATGCTCCACACCTTACAAATAGACAATCTTACCTTATACCAACGCGTAGTTATTTTGAAACCATCAAATACACTATTGGTGTAAAACTATATGAGTTTTTATCAGGTAAATACAAGATAGGCAAAAGTTACAATCTCAA
The DNA here is from genome assembly GCF_003290445.1 of Francisella adeliensis. Lineage (NCBI taxonomy): Bacteria > Pseudomonadati > Pseudomonadota > Gammaproteobacteria > Thiotrichales > Francisellaceae > Francisella > Francisella adeliensis. Next base: position 381,227 of record NZ_CP021781.1, read on the forward strand.
CAAGAAACAAACTTTAGCACAACTACCAAATATAGATGACTCTAAGCTTATGAAGAGTCTTGTGTATTATGATGGTCAGTTTGATGATACTAGATTATTAGTGTCTTTAATGAAAACTTTTGAGTCTAAGGGTGGTACAGCTCTTAACTATAGTAAAGTCAAAAGCATAACTAGCTCAGAAAATGGCAAGGTCGATACTGTAAAGGCAGAAGATACATTGAGTGGTGAAACTACAGAATTTACTGCTAAACATATTATAAATGCTACAGGTACTTTTAGTGATGTAACTATTAGTCTTGCAAAAAGTAAAGAGTCTCATAAATTTGTATCTGTTGCTCAAGGCACGCATATTGTTTTAGCTCGTGAGAAATTCCCAACAGAACACGCAATCTTAATCCCAGAGACAGAAGATGGTAGAGTGTTGTTTATATTACCATGGCATGAGCATCTAATAATTGGTACTACAGATATTAAAAAAGAAACCCCAAGCTTAGAGCCAAGAGCAGAAAAGTCAGAGATTGATTTTATCTTAGAGACATTCAATCAGTATGCTAAAGAAAAGGCTACAGTTGATGATATTAAATCAGTTTATTGTGGGCAACGACCATTAGTTTCTCCTAAGAAAGCTAAAAATTCTGCTAAGATTTCGCGTAAGCATGAGGTTGTCGAGTCAGATAATGGCTTGATAACAGTTGTTGGTGGTAAATGGACTATTTTCAGGCGTATGGGGCAAGATGTACTTGATCATATCGAGAGTGGCAAGATAGCACAGAAAATATCGAAGACTTCAGGTGAGCTGCTTGTAGATGCTTGCGAAACAAAAGAGAATTATCCTTTGAGTGTATACGGTAGTATGGCTGATGAAGTTAAAATCATTCAAAAGGAACTAAATAACTTTGATTTGCTACATAAAGATTTACCATATTATCAAGCAGAAGTTATTTACCAAGCTAGAGCAGAAAAAGCAAAGACTGTAGAGGATGTACTTGCTCGCAGAACTAGAGCAGCATTCTTAGACATTAAAGCAAGTATTGAAGTTGCACCACTAGTTGCCGAGCTAATCGCAAATGAATTAGGCAAAGGCAGAGCTTGGCAAAAAGAGCAAGTTGTTCAGTTTAAGAAATTTGCCGAGAATTTTGATGTGGATAGTTTGTATAAATAAGGAGCGCAAATGCTAGAAGCTTGCATAGCCGAACTAATCGGTACAATGATTTTGATACTTCTTGGTAATGGAGTAGTTGCTGGAGCTGTGTTGAGCAAAACTAAATCACACAATAGTGGCTGGATAGTTATCACATTTGCATGGGGGTTGGCAGTATTCTTAGGGGTGCTTGTTGCTGGTCCTATAAGTGGAGCTCATCTAAACCCAGCTGTAACCATTGCACTTGCATTAGCAGGTAAGTTTTCTTGGGCGTGGGTGGCACCTTTTATAGTTAGCCAAGTACTTGGAGCTATGCTTGGGCAAGCTTTAGTATGGGCAGTGTATTATCCGCATTATAGTGCTACTGATGATACTGATTTAAAGCTTGCAACTTTTTGCACTTCACCAGCTATCAAGCATTTACCATCAAATTTAGCCAGTGAAATTATAGGAACTTTTGTACTTGTGTTTGCTATATTGACAATGCACGGAGTGGTAATGCATGTGGGAGACCCAAGTGTTGTAACTGCTTACCCTATAGATATGGGTGCTTTAGGTGGTCTACCTGTTGCGTTTGTGGTTATTGTGATAGGTATGTCACTTGGAGGTACTACAGGCTATGCGATAAATCCAGCTCGTGATTTCGGTCCTAGGCTTTTTCATGCTATTATGCCAATACAAGGTAAAGGCTCTTCACAGTGGGGCTATGCGTGGGTGCCGATTGTTGGGCCTGTGATGGGTTGTTCGATTGCAACAGGTGTATACTTGTTGCTTAGGTTAGAGGGGGTGTTCTAATATATGTGTGAGACTCAATATAGTCTAATGATTGCAGATGATTTTATTAGATTGATACTAACATTTTTTTTGTGTTCTTCATGTGTGATATTATATTTTATCGTAGTTAAAAGAAAAGTTTGGGATATTCCGTTTTGGTTTTGTCTTGTTGGCTTCTTGAGTTCTTTGGCTATTTACGGACATATTGTTCAACATATATTTCTACAAAATACATTCTCATATGATGGTTTTATTTCTGGTGCAGCTATTATTACTATATTGGGACTGTTATTTTCTAAGAGACGTTATATAGCCTTTTCCAGTACAGTATTTTCTAAGGATAGTCCAATATTATTTGCGACTTTCATAGTTTTTGGGTTGATATATCTATCAACAGTAGACTATGATGCTGATTGTGTAGCGAATGTTTATCAATTATCGATAGATATACTTCATATTTATGTATACCCACTTTTATTGTTGTTTACTATATCTGCATTTTTATATAGGTTTACAATATGTATTTCTGCATTTGCAATTTGCATGGCATTATCTATAGTCCATAATATAGTGTTTATGTTTCGTGCTTTAACATTTCAACATAGTTATAATGTATTAGTAGAAGAGATGATTTGTTCTTCAATCTCGATAGTTTTGAGTGTGTTTGCTATACTAGTGCTTACTAAAACAAAAAGATATATAAGGAAAGAGAGAAATGATAGTAGCAGAAATTAGTGATTCTTTATGGGTTAATCTCGTCGTAGCAGGAATTATTTTGGTTTTGGGTTATATTGCATCAAAATACATTAAGTCATTTGTTTACAAAATTCTTGAAAAATATGATTCAACAGTTTCACAGTTGATAGCAAGCTTTGCGAATATCGTATTTTTGATGCTTGTGATAGTCGTTGCATTGGCTAGATTAGGTGTGCCAATTTCGCCTATTACGGGGATGTTAACAGGCATAGTGTTTGGAGTTTCAATTTCTTTGAAAAGCTCATACAATATAATTGCCTCTGGAATTATGCTTGCATTTAGTAAGCCTTTTGAAGTTGGTGAAACTGTTGATTTTGGTGGGATTGTAGGAGTGGTAAGCTCAATTGGATTCTTATACACTCGGTTGGCTACTGCAGATGGTGGTGAGATAGTTTTAGCTAATAACCTTATATTGGCAAAAGTTATTACAAAGTTACCAGTAAATAAAGAGAGTATAAGTGCAGACTAAAATACTTGATAGCTTAGAAATTCTGTATTTGGCTAATGGAACTAAGATTGACTTAAACTCCCAGCAGCTAGATGCGATTAAGCATATTCATCAATTTCTAAAAAGCACCTCAAAAATATTTGTTTTATCTGGTCATGCAGGCACTGGTAAAACTACTGTTATAAAAAAAATCTTAGATAATTATGCTGGTAGAGCTGTTGTTTCAGCACCTACTAATAAGGCTCTTCAGGTTATATCAAGCTCAGCAATGTATGAAGGTGTAACAATTCATGCTTTGCTGGGTTTACAGCCTGATGTGAGTCTAGAAGATTTTAACCCTAATGAACCACAGTTTGGTCAAATCAAGCCATCTACAATACAGGATTATAACCTTATCGTAATAGATGAAGCTAGTATGATTAATGATGCATTGTTTGAATTGATAGAGTCAGAACTAAATAATCTTTCAAGAGTTAAGGTTATATTTATGGGAGATAAGGCGCAATTACCTCCAATCTCTCAAGAATCTAGTATGGTTTTTGCGTTTGATACTATTTATCATCGAGAGCTAACCACCTTAGTTAGACAGGCTGAGACAAATCCTTTAATTTCAATCTATGACAATCTTCGTGATAACATTGATAATGAAAACTTTGAATTAGATCTATCAACTGATTTAAATCATGCTGAAGAAGGTGTTTTAGCTCTTTCATCGAATGAAGACTTTAGGGCAAAGCTTGTGGAAGTTTTTACTTCTAAAGAGTATCTTGACGATATTAATCATGCAAAACTTATTGCTTGGCGAAATAAAACTGTCAATCAATCAAATATTATCATTAGGAATATTGTTTTTGGTGAGTCTAAAAAAATACTGCAAAAAGGAGATATTCTAACAGGATATCGGACAGTTAAAGGTACTCGAACGATTCCTTTTTATGTAAATAACTGTACGGATTATCGTGTTTCTGGTGTATCGCGTCGCCAAAAAAACAAGCATGGCATTTATGGTTACACTATTAAAATATTAGAAAAATCAAAGTTTTTAAAAGGCTTTGATGAGAAAAAAATATTTGTAGTAGATTATAAAGATCATAAAAACTTGCATGATTATGCTGAGTTGCATGACAGTTTAGTTGAGGTTGCTCGTGGAGATAAAAAACAGTGGGCAGCGTACTACAATTTCCGTAGAGATAATCTAATGATGCAAAGTGTGTATACATATCGAGAAGGTCACCCTCGTACAAAAGATAAGCAAATTGCAAAAGATTTGGATTATGGGTATGCTGTAACTTGTCATAAGGTTCAAGGATCAACATATGATCATGTATTTATCTTAACTAAGGATTTTAAGATTAATCGAAACCACAAAGAAAGAAATCAAATGTTTTATGTGGCATTAACACGCCCTAAGAAAACAGCTATAGTATTAGTATAATTTCACAAAGGCATTAGAATTCTTTATGAAATTATTTTTTATGTTTTATTTTTAATGAACCTCTTTACATTTGCAGAAACTAAAGCTATTATATGGTTACTTTTTTTATAAAAGCACCCTAGAAACTATCCTATGGCTTTTAAATAAAAATCGCGTATAAAACACTTGATTTTTAATTTAATAACGCTTATAGTATTACAAAGTTTAGGGGAGGGATTCCCGAGTGGCCAAAGGGATCAGACTGTAAATCTGACGGCTCCGCCTTCGCAGGTTCGAATCCTGCTCCCTCCACCATGCGGGTGTAGTTCAATGGTAGAACTTCGGCCTTCCAAGCCGATAGTGTGGGTTCGATTCCCATCACCCGCTCCACCTAAACATATATTGTATAATTTGTAGATCAAAAAAGCTTGAGATTGTGCTTGCATGGCTCAGCGGTAGAGCACTCCCTTGGTAAGGGAGAGGTCACCAGTTCGAGTCTGGTTGTGAGCACCACTTTTTTGATTTTTATTTTTTGTTGAAAAAAAATGGAGTAAATAAAAATGGCTAAAGCTAAGTTTGAACGTCTAAAGCCGCATGTAAACGTAGGTACAATTGGTCACGTTGACCATGGTAAAACTACTCTTACTGCCGCGATTACTAAAGTAATGGCTGAGAAAAACGGTTCAGAAGTTAGAGATTTTGCTGAAATCGATAACGCACCGGAAGAAAAAGCGCGTGGTATAACAATTAATACATCTCACGTAGAGTATGAGTCTCCAAGCAGACACTACGCTCACGTTGACTGTCCTGGTCACGCGGATTACGTAAAAAACATGATCACTGGTGCTGCTCAAATGGATGGCGCTATCTTGGTATGTTCTGCTGCAGATGGACCTATGCCACAGACTCGTGAGCATATCCTTTTATCTCGCCAGGTTGGTGTGCCATATATCGTTGTTTTCTTAAACAAATGTGACATGGTTGATGATGAAGAGCTTTTAGAGTTAGTTGAAATGGAAGTTCGTGAACTTCTTGATCAATACGAGTTCCCTGGTGACGATACTCCAATCGTAATGGGTTCTGCGCTTAAAGCATTAGAAGGCGAAGAAGAGTATGTGAACAAAATCGTTGATCTTGTAGCAGCGATGGATGACTACTTCCCAGCTCCAGAGCGTGATACAGATAAGCCATTCATTCTTCCAATAGAAGATGTATTCTCAATTTCAGGTCGTGGTACTGTTGTTACTGGCCGTGTTGAGCGTGGTGTTGTAAATGTTGGTGACGAAGTAGAAGTTGTTGGTATTCGTCCAACTCAAAAAACTACTGTAACTGGTGTTGAAATGTTCCGTAAGCTTCTTGATCGTGGAGAAGCTGGTGATAACGTTGGTGTACTAGTTCGTGGTCTTAAGAGAGATGATGTTGAGCGTGGTCAAGTTTTATGTAAGCCAGGTTCAATTACTCCTCATACTAAGTTCGAAGCTGAAGTATATGTGTTATCTAAAGAAGAAGGTGGTAGACATACTCCATTCTTCAAAGGTTATAGACCTCAATTCTACTTCCGTACTACGGATGTAACTGGTGCTTGTGAGCTTCCAGAAGGTGTTGAAATGGTTATGCCTGGTGATAACATCAAAATGGAAGTAACACTAATCAACTCTATTGCGATGGAAGAAGGTCTTCGTTTCGCAATCCGTGAAGGCGGAAGAACAGTTGGTGCTGGTGTTGTTGCTAAAATTCTTGCTTAATCGCTAGAATTTAAAAAAACATAAGGTCAGTAGTTCAATTGGTAGAGCAGCGGTCTCCAAAACCGCAAGTTGGGGGTTCGAGTCCCTCCTGGCCTGCCAAATAATTAAGGCGGTGTGCATTTATTTGTACACCGCCTTTTTTATTTTCTTGCTATTATATTCTCGTTATGGTATTTTATAGGCTACAAATTTTAATAATCTAAATTTACAAAACTCTCTATAAAGGATTTATTTAGTGAAAAAAAGTCAAAACATTAATGATAAAGTGTGGGTTAGTGGTGCAACTAAGCCCACTGAGCTCTCTACTATTTCAAAGGGAGCTAATACGTTTCTTTGGTTAATAACTATGGCAATAGTAGTTTTTGGCGTTGCTATAACAATGTATTCTGAGGTGTTAGGTCTCAATCTTGGTGCATATAATACATCTATAGCTGTAGTGGTTGTTTTAGTTTCGTTGGTTGTTGCTAGGTTTACTAATCAAGGACGTCGTTTTTGGTCGTTCTTTAATGCTTCTAAGTTAGAGTTGGCAAAAGTTGTTTGGCCTACAAGAAGGGAAACTATGACAATTAGTGCAATGGTGATTGTGGTAGTTATCATTTTTGCAATATTGATATCTATATTTGGTATGATTTTTGAAAACTTCATCCAATATTTCTTAGGTTAATTAAGGGTTTTATATAATGTCTGAAGAAAATAATAAAAATATTGTAGTGGATTCTGCTCAAAATGAAGATAATTCTGAACCGATGACAAAGCCAGGTATGTTGTGGTATGTTGTTCAAGTTCATTCAGGTTATGAGAAAAGGGTTAAAACTCAGCTTGAAGAAAACATAGAGATAAATGAGTTGCAGCATAGTTTTGGTCGTATTTTAGTGCCAACAGAGCATGTGGTAGAGATGCGTGGCGGTCAAAAGCGTAAGTCTGAAAGGAAATACTTTCCAGGGTATGTTTTGATTGAAGCTAAGCTAACTACGGAAGCTTGGGATGTTGTGAAGGCTGTCCCTAGAGTTTTAACTGTTATTGGTTCTAGAGGGAAGCCTATTCCTTTGAGTAAGCCAGAGGTTGAAAGAATATTTGGTTTCATGCAAGCAAATGTTGAAGATGCGGAGCCGCGTCTAAGAAAATCTTACCAAGTCGGTGAGGTTGTTAGGGTTCTTGAGGGACCATTTAATGACTTTACAGGTGTGGTAGAAGAAGTTAACTACGAGAAGTCAAGATTGAGGGTTGCAGTGTCTATCTTTGGTAGATCTACGCCAGTAGAGCTTGAGTTTTCACAAGTTGAAAAAGAGTCTTAGTTTTATTGACTAAGGCACAGGGAGCTTGTGCATTGACATAAGCGCTATTAACCTACTAAATGGAGAAAAAAATGGCTAAGAAAAAAATAGAAGCTATTATTAAATTACAGGTTGCAGCTGGTAAAGCGAACCCAAGCCCACCAATTGGTCCTGCTCTAGGTCAACATGGTGTTAATATTATGGGATTCTGTAAAGAGTTCAATGCTAAGACTCAAGGTATGGAGCCAGGCGCACCAGTACCAGTTGAAATCTCTGTATATAGTGACAGAAGTTTCACGTTTGAGATGAAAACACCGCCAGCATCTTTCTTGATTAAAAAAGCGATCAATGTAAAGTCTGGTTCTTCAACACCTTCAAAAGAATGGGTTGGTACTATTACTCGTGAGCAATTAGAAGAAATTGCTAAAGTAAAAGATCCTGATTTAACAGCTGCTGATATAGATGCTGCTGTAAGAATTATTGCTGGTTCTGCTCGTAGTATGGGTGTAAAAGTTGAGGGAGTTGAATAATGTCTAAATTATCTAAAAGAATGAAAAATATCGCTGCTAAAGTTGAAGCTGAAAAAAAGTATTCTGCTAATGAAGCATTTGGTATCTTAAAAGAGCTTACTTCTGTTAAGTTTGTTGAGGCGGTAGATGTTTCAGTTGCTTTGGGTGTAGATCCACGTAAATCTGATCAAGTAGTTAGAGGTGCGTCTGTACTTCCTAATGGTACTGGTAAATCTGTAAGAGTTGCAGTATTTGCTAAAGGTCCTGCAGCAGAAGCAGCTAAAGAAGCTGGAGCAGATGTTGTTGGTATGGAAGATTTAGCTGACGAAGTTAAAAAAGGTAACATGGATTTTGATGTTGTAGTGGCATCTCCAGATGCGATGAGAGTTGTAGGTCAATTAGGTCAAATCCTTGGCCCTAAAGGTCTTATGCCTAATCCTAAAGTTGGTACGGTAACTATGGATGTAGCTAAAGCAGTTAAAGATGCTAAAGCTGGTCAGGTTAGATATCGTGTTGACAAAGCGGGTATTGTACATACTACTATTGGTAAAGTTAATTTCAGCACAGAAGCGCTAGTTCAAAACTTAGAGCATTTGTTAGTTGATTTGAAAAAAGCAAAGCCATCTGTTTCTAAAGGTGTATATCTGAAAAAAGTTTCTGTATCTAGTACTATGGGTCCAGGAATTTCTCTTGACTTTTCAGATTTAACTATATAGAATGATGCTTTGAATTTCTTTGGGTTGTATGAAAATACAGCGTTCAGAGACCGTAGGAGTCGAGCTTGCTTGACTTAATAGTTATCCTACGCAGACGATGTTGAATCAACCAATTTGGTTTTTTAAATATCGTGTTAATAAGTAAATGAAGTGTGTAGACAATAAAATAAGGAGTCGATTATGGCACTTAGAATAGAGGACAAAAAGGCGATTGTTGCTGAAGTTGCTGAACAGGTATCCTCAGCATTGTCTGCAGCAGTAGCAGATTATCGTGGTTTAACAGTTAATGAAATGACTTCATTAAGAGTTGAAGCTCGTAAATCTGGAGTTTATTTAAGAGTTGTACGCAACAACTTAGCACGTTTAGCAATTAAAGGAACTGACTTTGAGTGTCTTGATGACGCTTTAGTCGGTCCTCTTGTTCTTGCTCTTTCTATGGAATCGCCAGGCGCATCAGCTAAGCTATTCAAAAACTTCCAAAAAGACCATAAGTCTTTCGAAGTTAAGAATTTAGTTATGGAAGGTGAGTTATATGGTCCAGAGAAATTGGATGACTTTGCTAAAATTCCTACTAAGGATGAGGCTCTTGCAATATTGCTTAATGTTATGCAAGCGCCGGTTACTAAGCTTGCTAGAACTCTTAAAGAGGTTTCAATACAGGCTGAATAACGGCTTGCTACTGTTGAAGATGGTAAATAATATTAGTTGATAAATAAATAAAGGAGCTTATAAAATGGCTATAACAAAAGAAGATATTTTAAACGCTGTTGCAGACATGAGTGTAATGGATGTATGTGATTTAGTTTCAATGATGGAAGAGAAGTTTGGTGTATCTGCCGCTGCTGCTGTTGCAGTTGCTGGCCCTGCTGCTGCTGAAGCTGCAGAAGAGAAGACTGACTTTGATGTTGTTTTAACTGGTGCTGGATCAAACAAAATTGCTGCTATTAAAGCGGTAAGAGCGGCAACTGGCTTAGGTCTTAAAGAAGCAAAAGCTGCTGTAGAAGGTACTCCTTTCACAGTAAAAGAAGGTGCTGCTAAAGAAGAAGCTGAAGAGCTTAAGAAGCAACTTGAAGAAGCTGGCGCTACTGTTGAGCTTAAATAAGAATATTCTAGAAATTAGTTTTTAGAAATATAGGCTAGTGGTCATTAATTTGGCCCCTAGTCTTTCTAGTATTGAAAGATACATGTATTTAAGTCACTAAATAGTGTCTAACTAAAAAGATAGTTTTAGTGGTTTAAATATAAATTGGTGCAAATATATTCGTATTTGCTTTTTGTTTTTTGTAAACAAAATCTTAAGGGTTTTTTGATGTCTTACTCATACGCTGAGAAAAAAAGAATTCGTAAAGAGTTTGGGGTTTTACCTCATATTTTGGATGTTCCTTATTTACTTTCTATACAGACAGAGTCTTATAAAAAGTTCCTTAATGCTGATAAAGCTAAAGGTAAAGTGCATTCCGGTTTAGAAACAGTGCTAAAACAGTCTTTTCCTGTTGAGAGCAAAAATGGTCAGTATGAACTTCATTATGTTGACTATCAAGTAGGTTTACCAACATTTGACGGAGATGAATGTCAAATTCGTGGAGCTACTTATGATGCGCCTCTTAATGTGAAACTGAGATTGGTTGTATATAATAAAGAGGCACTTCCAAATGAAAAGGTTGTTGAAGATATTCGCGAAGAATATGTTTATATGGGTGATATCCCATTAATGACAACAAATGGTACTTTTATTATTAATGGTACTGAAAGAGTTGTGGTATCACAATTACATAGATCTCCTGGTGTATTCTTTAGTAAAGATGATTCAGAAGAAGGGGCTTTTTCTGCTCGCATAATTCCATACAGAGGTTCATGGTTGGACTTTGAATTTGACTCAAAAGGTATTGTATGGGCGCGTATAGATAGAAAGAGAAAGATATGTGCTACAGTTGTGTTAAAAGCTTTAGGTTTAACACAAGAAGATATACTTAAGTATTATTCTGATACTAAAACTATCAAGATTGATTCAAAAGGTTTTGGTCTTAAGCTTGATAATCTTTCACAAATGAAAGGTGAAGTTCTTAAATTTGACATCTTTGATAAAGATGACAAGATTTTAGTTAAGAAAAATAAAAAACTAACTACTAGAGATATTAAAAAGATTACAGATGCAGGTGTTGATTCAGCTGCTATTGATCTTGATCTAGTAAGTACGCTTCGTATTGCTAAAGACATGATAAATGAAGCAACGGGTGAAGTTATTGCATATGCAAACGATGATGTGACAGAGTCTTTATTGGAGAACTGTGTTACTAATGGTATGCTTGAAATAGATGTTATAGATTTTATTACTACTGAAAGAGGTAGATATATATCTGATACGCTTAAGCATGATTTGACAAAAAACACTGATGAAGCTTTAGTTGAAATATATAAGGTATTAAGACCTGGTGATCCTCCAGCAGCAGCTTCTGTGAAGGCTTTGTTTGAAGGTTTGTTCTTTATCGAAAGTAGATATAGTTTATCTGATATCGGTAGAATGAAACTAAATGCAAGACTTGGAAATGATTCAGTAGCTAAAGATGTGTATACGCTTGAAAACAGCGACATTATGGGCGTTCTTGAAGAGCTGATGAAGATTCGTGATGGTAAGGGCAGTGTTGATGATATTGATCACTTAGGCAACAGAAGAGTAAGATCTGTTGGTGAAATGGTTGAGAACCAATTTAGAGTTGGTTTATATAGAGTTGAAAAAGGTATCCGTGAAAGCATGACTTTAGTTAATAAAGAAAAGCTTATGCCTAAAGATATCGTAAACTCTAAACCAATTACAGCAGCTATCAAAGAATTCTTTACTTCTGGTGCATTGTCACAATTTATGGATCAAGATAATCCATTGTCAGAAGTTACGCATAAGCGTAGAATCTCAGCTTTAGGCCCAGGTGGTTTATCTAGAGATAGAGCAGGCTTTGAAGTGCGTGATGTACATGCTACTCACTATGGTAGATTATGTCCGATTGAAACTCCAGAGGGTCCAAATATTGGTCTAATTAACTCATTGGCAAGTTATGCTCGTGTAAATGATTATGGTTTCTTAGAAGCACCTTATAGAAAAGTTATAAACGGAAAAGTTACAGATAAAATAGAATATTTATCAGCAATTGATGAAGGTAATTTCGTAATTGCACAAGCTTCAACTAGGCTTGATGATAAAAACCATTTTGTTGATGAGCTAATTCAGTGTCGTTCTGGTGGTGAAGCTATATTTACAGAATCAAGTCGTGTTCAGTACATGGATGTATCTGCAAAACAAATGGTTTCAGCTGCTGCAGCATTAATCCCATTCCTTGAGCATGATGATGCTAACAGGGTACTAATGGGTGCAAACATGCAACGACAAGCTGTACCTACTCTAAAATCAGAGAAGCCAATGGTTGGTACTGGTATGGAGAAGATTGTTGCTAGAGATTCAGGTAACTGTATCGTTGCTAGAAACCCTGGTACTATTGCAGAAGTTGATTCAAATAGAATTGTAGTTAAGGTAAATACTAAAAAATCTAAGAATAATAACTTAGTAGATATTTATAGCTTAACTAAGTTCAAAAGATCAAACAAAAACACTTGTATCAATCAACGCCCAATAGTAAATATTGGTGATAAGATTGAAGCTGGTGATATATTAGCTGATGGTTTTGCTACTGACTTTGGTGAGTTGTCACTTGGTCATAACCTGATGGTTGCATTTATGCCATGGAATGGTTATAACTTTGAGGATTCAATTTTATTATCTGAAAGAATTGTAAAAGATGACAAGTATACAAGTATCCATATTGAAGAGTTTACTTGTGTGGCTCGTGATACTAAGCTTGGCCCTGAAGAAATAACTTCAGATATTCCGAATGTGAGTGAATCTGGGCTATCTAAATTAGATGAGTCTGGTATTGTTCATATAGGTGCAAATGTAGAAGCTGGTGATATCTTAGTTGCTAAGATTACTCCTAAAGCTGAACAACAGTTAACTCCAGAAGAAAGACTTCTAAGAGCAATTTTTAATGAAAAAGCTTCAAACGTTGCTGATAGTTCATTAAGAATGCCAAGTAGTACTGGTGGTACTGTTATCGGAGTTCAAGTATTTGAAAACGATAAGGGTGGTAAGAGCCAAAGAGCATTAGAGATTGAAAAACAACTTATTGATAAAGCTCGTAAAGACTTTGATGAAGAATTTGCAGTAATAGAATCTGTTGTAAGATCTTCTGTAGAAAAAGATATAGTTGGTTCTAAGATTTCTAAAGCAAAAGGGCTTAAAAAAGGCGCTATTTTAACTAAAGAATTTTTAGAAACATTACCATTTTCAAAATGGTTGGAAATCTCTTTTGAAGATGAAAAGCTTGATGAAAAAGTTCGTAAAGCTCAAGAATACTATGATGAAGCAAAAATTGCTGTAGATGCTAAGTTTGAAACTAAGCGCCGTTCTATTATGCAGTCAAGTGAGCTTTCTCCTGGTGTGTTACAAACTGTAAAAGTTTTTGTGGCTATCAAGAAGCGTATTCAGCCAGGTGATAAAATGGCTGGTCGTCATGGTAACAAAGGTGTGGTTTCACGCGTATTACCAATTGAAGATATGCCTTATATGGAAGATGGTACACCTGTAGATGTGTGTCTGAACCCATTAGGTATTCCTTCGCGGATGAACATCGGTCAGATACTTGAGGCTCATATGGGTCTTGCTTCTTATGGTCTCGGTAAAAAGATTGAGAAAACTTTAGAGCAAACTAAAAAAGCTGATGATCTAAGAAAAACATTAGAAGAAGTTTACAACACTGTAGGCGATAAGAAAGCAGATATTAAATCATTAAGTGACAGTGAAGTTATAGCTATGGCTGAAAACTTAACTGATGGTGTGCCAATTGCAACACCAGTATTTGATGGTGCAAAAGAAGAAGATATTAAAGAGCTTCTAAAAATTGGTGGGTTTGCTAGTAATGGTCAGATGAAATTATTTGATGGTCGTACTGGTAAAGCATTTGATAGAGCTGTGACTGTTGGTTATATGTATATGCTTAAACTTGACCACTTGGTTGATGATAAGATGCATGCTAGATCAACAGGTTCATATAGTCTTGTGACACAGCAACCATTAGGTGGTAAAGCACAGTTTGGTGGCCAAAGATTCGGTGAAATGGAGGTTTGGGCACTACAAGCATACGGTGCTGCTTATACGTTGAGAGAGATGTTAACTGTGAAGTCAGATGATATTACAGGTAGGTCTAAGATGTATAAGAATATCGTTGATGGTAAGTTGACTATGAATGTTGATGTTCCAGAATCATTTAATGTACTAAGAAATGAAGTTAGAGCATTAGGTATTGATATGGACTTCGATCATTCGTCAGAGGAAGAATAAGCATCTATTAAAGCTACTTATTTTGTTATTATAAATATAAAGTATAGGAGAATTACCTGTGAATAACGGTATCCTACAGCAAGATTACAATGGTAAAAAGTTTGATATAATCAAAATATCTTTAGCATCACCTGAGGTCGTAAGATCATGGTCACATGGTGAAGTTAAAAAACCTGAAACTATTAACTATAGAACATTTAAGCCTGAAAGAGATGGTTTATTCTGCGCTAAAATTTTTGGCCCAGTAAAAGATTATGAATGTCTTTGTGGTAAGTATAAAAGACTTAAGCATCGTGGTGTAGTTTGTGAGCGTTGTGGCGTAGAGGTCGAGCAAGCTAAAGTGCGTAGAGAGAGAATGGGTCATATTGATCTAGTTTGTCCTGTTGTACATATTTGGTACTTAAAATCCCTACCATCAAGAATAGGCCTGTTTTTAGATATGCCTCTTAAAAATGTAGAGAAAGTTCTATATTTTGAGTCATATATAGTTACAGATCCTGGTATGACTCCATTAGAAAAGAAACAACTTCTTACAGATGATGAGTATGCTGAAGCTTTAGAAAACTATGGTTATGAATTTGAAGCAGCAATGGGTGCTGAAGCAATCCGCGAGCTGTTATCAGAAACTGACATTGAAACTGAAATTGAAACTTTACAAGCGGAATATGAAGGAAGTAAATCCACTGCTAAAAGAGAAAAAGCAATTAAAAGAATTAGACTTCTTGAGACTTTCTTAGCATCTGGTAATAAACCTGAATGGATGGTAATGACAGTATTGCCTGTACTACCACCTGATTTAAGACCACTTGTACCAATTGAAGGTGGTCGTTTTGCTACTTCTGATCTTAATGATCTTTATAGAAGAGTTATCAACAGAAATAACAGACTTAGAAAGCTAGTTGATCTTAACGCGCCAGATATTATTGTGCGTAATGAAAAGAGAATGCTACAAGAATCTGTAGATGCCTTACTAGATAATGGTAGACGCGGTAGAGCTGTAACAGGTTCTAATAAGCGTCCACTTAAATCTTTAGCAGATATGATTAAAGGTAAGCAAGGTCGTTTCCGTCAAAACCTTTTAGGTAAGCGTGTTGACTATTCTGGTCGTTCGGTAATTACGGTAGGTCCTTCAC
The DNA here is from genome assembly GCF_003290445.1 of Francisella adeliensis. Taxonomy (NCBI): domain Bacteria; kingdom Pseudomonadati; phylum Pseudomonadota; class Gammaproteobacteria; order Thiotrichales; family Francisellaceae; genus Francisella; species Francisella adeliensis. The sequence goes on from NZ_CP021781.1 coordinate 396,523, forward strand.
TTAGGTTACATGAGTGTGGTTTACCTAAGAAGATGGCATTAGAATTGTTTAAACCATTTGTATACTCTAAGCTAAGATTAGGTGGCTACGCTACTACTATCAAACAAGCTAAGCGTATGGTTGAGCTTGAAGAAGCTGTAGTATGGGATATTCTAGAAGTTGTGATTAATGAACATCCAGTACTTCTTAACCGTGCTCCTACACTTCATAGACTTGGTATTCAAGCATTTGAACCTAAGCTGATAGAAGGTAAAGCTATCCAGCTTCATCCATTAGTTTGTGCGGCATTTAACGCCGATTTCGATGGTGACCAAATGGCTGTACATGTACCTTTAACTGTAGAATCTCAGTTAGAGTCTCGTGTGTTGATGATGTCTACAAATAATATCCTTTCTCCAGCATCTGGTCAGCCGATTATTACTCCTACACAGGATATTGTACTTGGATTGTACTATATTACTCGTGAAAAAGAGGGTGCTAAAGGCGAAGGTAAGTTATTTGCTAGTTATGATGATGTAGCAAGAGCGTATAATTCTGGTACTATTGAAATTCATACAAAAATTAAGCTAAGAATTGATAGACAAGTTTTTGATACTAAAGGTAATACCTATAATGAAAAGGGTGTGGTAAATACTACTGTTGGTAGAGCTTTACTAATAAACATCTTACCAGATGGTATATCTTTCTCATTCATAAACAAAGTTTTAGCTAAGAAAGAAATTTCTAAAGTAATTAACCAAGCATTTAGGGTATTAGGTGGTAAAGCTACTGTAGTTCTTGCTGATAAACTTATGTATGCTGGTTTCAAATACTCTACTATTTCAGGTATTTCTGTGGGTGTCAACGATATGACTATTCCAGATATTAAAGAAGCTAAAGTAGAAGCTGCTGAAGAAGAGATTAAACAAGTAACTGAACAATATCAGTCTTCATTAATTACTGAAAATGAAAGATATAACAACATCATTAACATTTGGAGCAAAGTCTCTGATGAGGTTGGCGCCTTGATGATGGATGAGATTTCTAAAGATACTATTACAATAAATGGTGAGAAAAAAGACATTGAGTCATTTAACTCTGTGTATATGATGGCTAATTCTGGTGCAAGGGGTTCTTATAACCAAATGCGTCAGTTAGCAGGTATGCGTGGATTGATGGCTAAACCAGATGGTACGATGATCGAGACTGCTATTACTGCAAACTTTAGAGAAGGCTTGTCAGTACTTCAATACTTTACATCTACGCATGGTGCTCGTAAAGGTCTTGCCGATACAGCTCTTAAGACTGCTAACGCAGGTTACTTAACGCGTAGACTAGTAGATGTAGCTCAAGATTTAGTTATCATCGAAGAAGATTGTGGTACAGAAGACGGACTTATGTTCTCAGCTATTGTTGAAGACGGTGAAGTTAAAGTACCTCTAGCTGAAAGAGCGTTAGGTAGAACTTTAGCTGCTGATGTTATCACTGAAAAAGGCGATGTTTTATTAGAAGCAGGTACTTTACTTGATGAAAATCTTGTTGAGTTACTTGATGATAATGCTATTGATATGATCAAACTTAGATCGCCAATTAGCTGTAATACTCGTCGTGGACTATGTGCTACTTGTTATGGTCGTGACTTGGCTCGTGAGAGAAAAGTAAACGTTGGTGAATCTGTAGGTGTAATCGCTGCCCAATCAATTGGTGAGCCAGGTACACAGCTTACAATGCGTACTTTCCATACAGGTGGTGCTGCATCACTTGGTGTTACAGTTTCTGACATCAAAGTTAAAACTGCAGGTAAGATTAAGCATAAAAACATCCGTACAGTTACAAATAAAGAAGGCAATGAGATTGTTATATCTCGTGCTGGTGAAATTATTGTATCAGATAGTATGGGTCGTATTCGTGAGCAACATAAGATCCCTATGGGTGCATCTTTACCATTAAAATCAGGTAAAGCAGTAGAAATAGGTGATGTAATTGCTACTTGGGATCCGCATGCTCAGCCGTTAATTACTGATGTTGCAGGTAAAATTGCAATGGAAGATATTATCGATGGTATTACTTCTAAGCATACTTATGATGATTTAACTGGTCAGCTAACTATTGAGATAACTTCTATTTCACAAAGAACTACAGCTAAAAACTTAAAGCCAGTAGTTAATGTTGTTGATGAAAAAGGTGAGGTTATTAAGTCTATATCTCTAGCTATTGGAGCAGTACTAAGTGTTGCGGATGATGCTATGGTTGATATAGGTGATGTAATTGCTAAGATTCCTTTAGAAGGCTCAAAAAACAAAGATATTACTGGTGGTCTTCCACGAGTTGCTGAACTTTTTGAAGCTAGAAGACCTAAAGAAGCTGCAGTACTTTCACCTTGTGATGGTACAGTAAGACTTGGTAATAGAGATACTAAAGAGAAGCAAAGAATCGAGCTTTTAGATAAAGATGGTCATCTTATTGATGAAATCTTAATGCACAAATCAAGACATTTAGTTGTGTTTGATGGTGAGAAAGTTGTTAAAGGCGATGTATTGGCTGATGGCCCTACTGATCCACATGATTTACTTAAGTACCGTGGTTTGAAAGCATTTGCTGATTATATAATGTTTGAAGCACAATCAGTTTACCGTATGCAAGGCGTTGTAATTAATGACAAGCATATTGAAACTATTGTTAGACAGATGATGAGAAAAGCTAAGGTTCTTGATCAAGGTGATAGTAAGTTTGTTAAGAATGAAGTTGCTGAGCTTGTTAGAATTTTCGAAGAGAATGACAAGCTTCGTAGTGAAGATAAGAAAGAAGTAACTTTTGAGCCTATGTTAATGGGTATTACAAGATCTTCTCTATCTACAGAATCATTCTTGTCAGCAGCATCTTTCCAAGAAACTACTAGAGTTCTTACAGAAGCTTCTATTCACTCTCAAGTGGATAACTTAAGAGGTCTTAAAGAGAATGTACTTATAGGTAGATTAATACCTACTGGTACAGGTCTTGCAGTAAGAAAAGAAACTGACAAAATTGAGAAAATGCGTGAAGAACTTGGGGTAGATGATAATCTACTACTTTCTGATGTGTCTTCTTCATTTGGTGTTAGTGAAAATTCTGCTGAAGAAGCTCAAGTAGAAGAAGAGAAAGACATCAATGAAGATATTGAAGAATCATTAAGAAATGCTCTTGAATCATTAGATTTCTAAATCTTAAAATCTTTTATTTTCTTTGAATAATTATTAAAAGCCCAGTTTTCTGGGTTTTTTTGTTTTTGATACTTTGTATCTATTATTTATACTTGTAAATAAAATGAGTGAATACATTCGACTACATTTAGTAACCATGAGGTTAAAGCTTTAGTTTATTATGTTCAGAGGTAAATAATTTCGATAAGCACTATAAGTTTGAGATGCAAGTTTAATTGAATAGCTTAGCTATAGCCTATGTATACGGCTACTATAATCATAAAAGAGCTTAGTGCCATAAGGTATAAGTAGAATTTAAAGATAAATTTTAACCATACACCGTAAGGTATTTTTGCAACACCAAGTACAGCCATTAAGGTTGCTGATGTTGGCATTAGACAATGAGTCCAACCATCACCTAATTGAAATGCTAAAACAGCAATTTGTCGACTTATACCAGTTAAATCTGCTAGAGGTGACATAATAGGCATTGTTAAGGCTGCTTGACCAGAGCCTGAAGTTATAAAGAAATTAAATATTGATTGGAAGTAAAACATTCCAAGAGCAGAAACATATTCATTTGTACCGGAAATGCTTTTACTTGCATATTCTAGCAGTGTATTTAGCATAGTATAATCTTTTGGGTTTGATCCACCCATTAGATATATAAGGCCGTAAGCAAACGAGATGATTAAGCAAACTGGTAATAAATCTTTGGCACCTTCTTTAAAGGCGTTTATGGCTGTTGATAGTGTCATACCATTTACTTTACCAACTACAGCTAGAAAACCTGTGACTAGACCAAGAATAGTAAATAAAGTAGCTATTTGTGGGATGTAGTAACCTAGTTTTACTACACCATAGACTAGCCATATAATTGTTATAAAGAGACTTAATAATATCAGCCATGAGTAAGTGCATATTTTCTGAGTTTGTTCTAAACTATAATCACTAGAATCTCTATAGACATTATCATGCTGATACATTGGAGATAGTGATGGTTTTTTTTGTATTCTCAAAGCATAAAATACAGTAAAAATTGATATTGAAAGAGTAAAAATAAGCCAAAGAATTATTCTAAATAAGCTTCCTGATAGAATTGGTATTTGCGCTATACCTTGGGCAATACTCACAGAGAAAGGATTCATCCACGATGTTGCAAAACCAATCTGAGTAGCCAGATAAATTGCTAGTGTACAGGTTATTGCATCAAAGCCAATAAGAACAAATATTGGAACTAAAAGCATAATGAAAGGGATAGTTTCTTCACCCATGCCAAAAACAGCACCACCTAATGAAAAAATGAAGCATAAAGCAGGAAGTAAAAAGATTTTGTTATTTTGAAATTTACTGACTACTCTCAAGATTGATTGATCGATTACTTTTGTTTTTAATAGTACGCCAAATGAGCCTCCTATGATCAACAGGAATGCAATAATTGAAATAGCACCACCATCTCTAGATCCTGAGGTTAACCCTTCATATACGAAATTTGTAAATCCTTTTTCTGAATCATTAGCTGAAAATACTTTTACTGGAGACGTTTTAGGATTATTACTTGAATCGACTTTGAATTGGAAACTATTTGCTAACAAGACTTCCTTTGAGAGTGTCTGTCCATTAGACTGATATTTGATGGTTTGAGTATCAAATTTTCCGACAGGAACAAAATAACTAGTGATGGAAACTAATATTGCCATACAAAAGAGTATCAGCAATGTATCTGGCATTTTTATAGTTTTTGATTTGCTCATTTATTTTGATTCAATCTATATTCATTCTAGTATTTATACTACCATTAATCATCTGTATCAAGACTTACTCGAGTTTAAGTTTAATTATGTAAATATTGAGCACTTAAGTTTAAAAATTTATTATGTATCATATATATATGTATGCGATAATGAATATTATATTCCTTATAAAACTTTTTGTATGAATTGTTTGAAAACTTTGAAAAACCTATTTTGTCAAAAGAAAGAGCCTGAAATAAAAGAAAATACTTTTATAGTTTGGGAACCATGCTCAAGTAGCCATGCTGAAATTGTTCCTGGATTCGCAAAGTATTTGCTTGAGTTAGGCTTCCATGTCTCTATATTAGTAACCCCGGAAAGATATGATGAAGGACTTTTTTGTCGCTTTGAAAATGAGAATATTTCATATAATGTGATGACACAAAAACAGATCAGAAAATTTTTCTTAAATAATGAGATTAGTAATGTTAAAGGCATTTTAGTTACTACTCTTGGTAAACTTAGCACTCAAGATATTGAATCAGCATACAAAAGTTTTCATCCTAATGTAGATAAATCAAAAATATTTTTTGTTGAGCATGAGATTGATAAGTTAGTCGATAATGGAAAGTTAAAGGAATCAATAATTACACTGCGTGAAATCGACTATAAAGGCGCTAAGACAACTGTTGTAAACCCTCATTATTTTGGAGTTATAAAGTCAAACCTTAAAAATGAAACTACTAATTTTGTCACAATTGGCGAGCTCTCTGAAAAAAGAAAGAATACTAAAATCCTTGTGGATGCAGTAAGTGATATGGTTACTAAAGGGTTTACTAACTTTAAAGTTACGGTTATTGGTAAAGGTAAACTTTCTAGTTTACCTCAAAGTTTGCGACAATATTTTGATATTAAAGGTAGACTGAACTTTGATGAGATGTATGATCAAATAGAAAAGGCTGATTTTATTCTTTCAGCATATGAAAACACTGATATTCACAGAAAATATATAACAGTAAAAACTAGTGGGACATTTCAGCTAGTTTATGGTTTTTTAAAGCCTATTATTATTCGGACTGAATTTGCTGAAATTAATGGTTTTGATGATCAAAACAGTCTTATATACAGTGACGATAGCGAGTATTCATTAGAAATGATAAGAGCTATTGAGATGACTCAAGAAAACTATAGAAATATGCAAAACAAACTTGATGAATATGCTTCACAGCTTTTTCTATCATCAAAAGACAATTTACAGAAATTAATAGCTAAAAAGTGATTTAAAGGTATTAAAATAATGAATAAAAATATTCCAATAGTTTTTACATTTGATAAAAGAATAGTTCTAGGTGCTGCAGTAGCGATAAAAAGTTTAATTGAAACAGCTAATGATGATACTGTTTATGATATTTATGTTTTTCATCCTGATATAGATGATAAAACTATTTTATGCTTTGAGAAAATGTTAGCTAATACCCAGCATAAAATATCGTTTGAATTTATAGATAAATCAAGATTTAAGCATGCACCAATAAATAAAGGTGGAAGTTGGACGGAGATTGTTTATTATCGACTTTTGATAGCTGAACTATTACCTCAATATGATTGTGTTATATATTCAGATGTTGATGTGCTGTTTATGAAAGATATGAAAGAAGTTTATGAGTTAAATCTATGTGGGTATGAGTTTGCAGCAGTAAGAGCTGAAAGAAATTCATCTGAAATGATTGGTCATAAGTACTTCAAAGAAAATGATAATGAATTTATCTATTGGTCTGGTTTTATTGTCATGAACACAAAATTAATGCGTGAAAATGAATTTGTTGATAGATGTTTTGATGTTATTAATACATATAATGATAGATTAAAGTTTTTTGACTTGGATACATTAAATCTTGTTTCGAGTAAGATTAAGGATGTACCTTTTGATTACTGTACTTTGCAGAGTGTCTATTATTTAGACAATTTGTCTGAATCTGAAGAGTACGAGTATATAAAAAATGTATACACTGATGAAGAGCTTTTATATGCTAAAGAAAACCCTGCTATAGTACATTATGCAGGCAAGCCAGGTAAGCCATGGAGGATGCCAGTTCCTTATAGTGATTACCAAGAGTATATCGTTAAAGTACCTTCTGAATTAAGAAAATACACATTAAGAGATTATAAGAAGAAGTTTCTGGCCAAAGTTAAAGGCAGTGGTAAGATAAAGTCTTAATATTGAGCATTTAGACCTAGATGTTTACTTATTTTCAATAGAAATATTAGTTAAGTATGTTATACTTAGACTCCATGATTTTCTATATTTTCATGTGTTCAAAATGAATCCAAAGACTAAAATTATTTTTGTTACAGGTGGGGTTGTATCTTCGCTTGGTAAAGGTGTAACGGCTGCATCATTAGCAACTTTGCTGGAAAGCAGAGGTTTAAATGTAACGATGATGAAACTAGACCCTTATATAAATGTTGACCCTGGTACTATGAGTCCTCTACAACATGGAGAGGTCTATGTAACAGAAGATGGTGCGGAAACTGATCTTGATTTGGGACATTACGAAAGATTTATTCGTAATAAAATGACTCAAGCTAGTAATTTTACTACAGGTAAGGTTTATCAAAGTGTACTTAAAAAAGAAAGGAAAGGCGACTATCTAGGGGCAACGATTCAAGTTATTCCACATATCACTGATGAGATAAAAAACCGAGTTTGTTCTGGCATTGCCGATGATATTGATGTTGCAATAGTAGAAATTGGCGGTACAGTTGGTGATATAGAGTCTTTACCATTTCTTGAAGCTATTCGACAGCTACGAATTGAGCTAGGAAGAAATAGAACCTTGTTTGTTCACCTAACGCTTCTACCTTATATCAGAGTTGCAGGTGAGATGAAAACTAAACCTACTCAGCATTCAGTAAAAGAACTTAGAGGTATAGGAATTCAGGCAGATATATTAGTATGTAGGTGTGAAAAAATATTTAGTGAAGACGAGAAGCGTAAAATAGCACTTTTCACAAATGTAAGTCAAGATTCTATATTTACTGCTGAAGATGTGAAAACTATCTACGAAGTACCTCTTAGATACCATGAGCAAGGTTTTGATTCTAAATTGGTTGAGCTTTTGAACCTAGATGCACAGGATGCGGATTTATCTGAATGGCAAGGTGTAGTTGAAGCAATAAAAGAGACTAAAGGTGAAGTTACTGTTGCGATGGTTGGTAAATATGTGTCTTTAACAGAAGCGTACAAGTCTCTAAATGAAGCTCTTTATAACGCTGGCTATAAAAAAGGTATTAAAGTAAAAATAAAATTTGTTGACTCTGAAAAACTTACAACTGAAAATGTAAAAAAACAGTTTTTAAATATAAACGCAATACTTGTTCCTGGTGGCTTTGGACATAGAGGTGTTGAGGGTAAAATAATTGCTATTAAATATGCTAGAGAGAATAATGTGCCATTTATGGGTATTTGTTTAGGTATGCAGCTAGCTGTTATCGAGTATGCTCGAAATGTCCTTAACATAAAAGATGCGCATTCTAGTGAACTTGATTCAAAAACTATGAATCCTGTTATAGCCCTTATAACAGAATGGCAGGATGAGTTTGGTGAGATTCATCAAAGAACTGTAAATTCAGATCTTGGTGGCACAATGCGTTTAGGTGGTTATAAAGCGGTATTGGATGAAGGTTCAAGAGTAAGAGATATTTATAAAAAAGCGGAAGTGGTGGAAAGACATCGTCATCGCTATGAGGTGAATAATAAGTATGTCGAAGCTTTAGAACAAGCTGGTTTGATTTTCTCAGGCAAATCAGAGGATAAAAGTCTAATGGAAATAGTAGAGTTGCCAGAACATAAGTGGTTTGTGGCTTGTCAAGCTCATCCAGAATTCACATCAACACCAAGATATGGACATAAATTATTTGAGTCTTATATAGAGGCTGCAATGCAAAAATAATGAATTATAAGCTTGTTGTTTTGATATTTCATAAATAATAATGCTATAATTTGATTTAACTAAATACAGGAGAATAAAATAAAATGGGTAAACAAAGTACGTTATCAATAATAAAGCCAGATGCTGTAGCTAAAAATGTAATTGGTGATATTTATAGTCGTTTTGAGAAAGCAGGTCTTAAAGTGGTTGCTGCAAAAATGAAGCATTTGTCTAGAGTTGAAGCAGAAGGTTTTTATGCTGAACATAGTGAAAGACCATTTTTTAGTGCTTTAGTAGAGTTTATGAGTTCAGGCCCTGTAATGATACAAGTCCTTGAAGGTGAAAACGCAATCCTTAAGAATCGTGACTTAATGGGTGCTACAAACCCTAAAGAAGCTGACGCAGGTACTATTCGTGCAGATTTTGCTGATAGTATTGATGCTAATGCTGTACATGGTTCAGATGCTGAAAAATCAGCTGCTAGAGAGATCGGATATTTCTTTAGTGATATAGAGATATTCGCATAAGATATAAGCTTTGTGCTTAAACTATATATTTATAGGAGATTAGTAAATGAGTTGGTTAACTAGAGTAATTGGAAAGAGTTTGGGTATGAGTGCCCAAAAGAAAGATTTACCTTCAGGTGTATGGAGTCAATGCCCACAGTGTCAGATAACTATATACTCAGAAGAGCTAGCAAATAATAATTCTGTATGCCCAAGTTGTAACTATCATTACAGAATCTCAGCTAGACATAGATTAAGCATATTTTTTGATGAAAATTCTATGACTGAACACTTTGAAAATATCTCTCCGGTAGATATGTTAAAGTTTAAAGATACTAAAGCATATAAAGATAGACTATCTCAAGCTCAGAAGAAAACAGAAGAGCAAGATGCATTAGTTGTTATGGAGGGAACTGTTGAAGGTTTTCCAGTAGTAGCTGCTGCATTTAACTTTATGTTTTTGGGTGGCTCAATGGGTTCTGTTGTTGGTGAAAAGTTTATTCGTGGCGTTAAACTTGCTATGGAAAAGAAAGTTCCTTTCATTTGTTTTACAGCAAGTGGTGGAGCAAGAATGCAAGAATCATTATTCTCATTAATGCAGATGTCTAAAACTAGTGCAGCATTACAAAAATTAGCAGAAGCCAAGCTTCCATACTTAGTAGTTCTTACAGATCCAACTACGGGTGGTGTATCAGCATCATTAGCTATGCTTGGTGATGTTCATATTGCTGAACCTAAAGCGTTAATTGGCTTTGCAGGTCCTAGAGTGATTGAACAAACTGTTAGAGAGCAGCTACCAGAAGGGTTCCAAAGAAGTGAGTTTTTGGTTGAGAAAGGTATGGTTGATATGATTGTTGATCGTAGAAATTTAAGATCAGAAATTTCTAAATTGATAGATAAATTAATGCCTAATCTTACTAAAATTAACCATAATCAAGCTTTAGAACATAAATCTGCACAAGCGGAAGTATAATACTAAAATGAGCGTCGATCTCAAGATAGCTAATATAATGGCTAATGATGCTCGAATTTGTGCTTTACATGAGTTAAAAGATCTTCTTCAAGAATTTAATTTTCATAAAAAATTCAAAATAATAACTGTTGCTGGCACGAATGGTAAAGGCACAGCGGTAACAATGCTTGAAGAGTTATTGGTAGCTAATAATAAATCCGTTTTATCTCATACATCACCTCATGTCTTTAAATTTAATGAAAGAATCTCATTAAATAAAAAACCTATTGATGAGGTTGTTCTGCTAGAGATTCTAGAACGACTTGCGGAAATTAGTTATGAATATAAGCTTTCTTATTATCAAATAGCTTTTTTATCAGCTTGTATGTATAGCCAAAAGATACATGTTGATTACTTGATTTTAGAAGTTGGCATAGGTGGTAGATTAGATGCGGCTAATCTTTTAGAACCTGATATTACAGCAATTACAAATATAGATTTTGATCATTGTGAAATACTAGGAGATACTCTTGATAAAATTGGTCGTGAAAAGGCTGGCATTTGCAGGTCACAAATACCTTTGTTTTTAGGTTCTAAAATGCCTGAGAGTGTATATTTATATGCAAAAGAAGTTGGGGCTATTGTTTATGAGAAAAATTATGAATATGAATCAATAGAATGTTTTACTCATAGCTACAATATAGCTATGGCAATAGCTGAATGTCTGCTTCATAGTTTAGCAATAAATTATGTACCAAGATTGGAGCATATTAAAGCTCCAGCGAGATTTTGTCAGCTTAAAAATGATAATACTTACAAAAGCTATGTTATAGTTGATGTTGCGCATAATCCTGCTTCAGTTAAGCATTTATTTGATCTTTTAGAGAAGAAGACAGAATTTCATAGTCTAAACTATGAGGCTGTATTTGGGATTTTAGGATCTAAAGATATAGGAAAAGTTTTAAATATTTCAAAGCAATATATACATAAGTGGAATGTTGTCAATCTTAAGAATATTGATCCTCGTGCACTTGATATTGATGATATTAGGGCTGAGTTTGAAAAGCAAAATATAGTTATAGCTGATTATCATCAGGATTTAACTAGTTTATATTTAGCGAAAAAAAATACGGTAACAGTTGTGTTTGGATCGTTTGTAATGGCAGGTAAGTTTCTTGAAGAATATAATAAAAATAGCTAATAATGAACAGCAAATGCTAGAACTTGCTACTGAATATGCAGGTAGGCTAAAAGCTAGTGATGTGGTTTTTTTACATGGTAATCTAGGTGCGGGTAAAACTACTTTTGTGAAAGGTGTATTACGCTCCTTAGGTTATAATGGTAATGTTAAAAGTCCAACTTACACTTTGGTTGAGAGTTATGAATTTGAAAGTGTGACAATTCATCATTTTGACCTTTATAGACTAGCAGATCCAGAAGAGTTGGAATGGGTTGGTCTTAGAGATTATTTTAATGAAAATAGTATTTGTTTTGTTGAGTGGCCTGAAAAAGGAAAAGGTTTTTTATCTCAGCCAAGTAGTAATATTTATATTAATTATTTACATGATGGTAGAGAATTAATATTTTCATAGTTTTCAGTGGAAAAGTACTATAAAAAAGTTATTATTAAACATATACTATTACCATCTTTTCTACATAAGAAATCTTAAAAACTATTGGAGTATTAATGAGAGTTAAAATTTTATTTGCTTTGCTTGGAGTATTATTTTATAACTCATCTTTTGCTACACTTGAGCAGTGTTATAAAGACGGAGCTGATGAAGAGTATGAAAAAGTACTTGATACATGTAAGCCTTATCAAAAGAAAGACGCACGAGCAACAGGACTTATCGCGGAAGCTAATGTTCAACTTGATGAAGATGATAAGTTAGCACTTGATGACGCTGAATGGGCTGTCGATTTTTATAAAAAGAATGGAACTCCTAATACTGTTGAAGGGATGAAGGCGTATGTTTATCTTATTTATTTGATTGGGGAATTATACTATTTTGGTAGTGATGATATTCCTGTTGATCAGGATAAAGGTTATCTGTATATTCGTGAAGCTGCACATTTAGGATATGATATTGCACAGAATCAATTAGCAAATCTTTATGTCAGAGTTGGTGATGTCCCTGCTACAAATTTTGCAAAAGCTTACAGATGGTATAAGTTAGCTATAGCTAATGGTTCTTTAGATGCAAGAAAAGCTTTTATTTTAAACAATGAAGAGAAGTTCATTGGAGAGTATCCATACTGTATATCTCAAGGCAGAACATATATAGGTGATGCATACTTTGAAGGATTTGGTGGATTGCGTAAAAATCATGACAAAGCTCTAGAGTGGTATGCTAAGGCTTATGAAGTAGATCATATATCTCCAGTTGAAGTTGGGCTTGCTAAAGTATATTTAGAAAGGGGTGACATGGAAAAGGCTATGATGTATACGAAAGAGGCCATTACTCAGCCTTATGCCCCGGCTTTTGTTGAAATGTATGAATTAGAGAAGAATGATAAAGTTAAACAATATGCATATTTATCTGTTGCTATATCTTTATTTGAAAGACCTGACATAAAATATTGGGAACAATTTAATGAATATTGTCTCCCAGACCTATCAGAGAAAGGCATTAACTATGCTAAGAAAAGTATTAAGCAAATTGAGCTGACTAATGAAGAAAAAGTTAAAGGAAACGAGCTAACTAGACAAATTATAGATCAATGGCATAGGCCACAAACTAATAAAAAATAATCAATGTTTATTATTATTAAAAATTATTAAATAGTTTTTCCTTCACTCTTAGTTGAGCTTTATTATGAAAAAATTCTTCTCTAAAAGTTTTCTAGTCTCTAGTTTTCTTTTGCTATCAAAAATACTTGGCTTTTTAAGAGATATGCTATTGGCAATGTTCTTTGGCAGTAGTGGAGCAATGCAAGCTTTTTTAATTGCATTTAGATTTCCTGAGTTTATTCGTAAAGTAACATCTTCAGGAATTATTACGCAGATCATGAATCCTCATCTAGAGGATAGTATCTCGGCTAAGCAAAGAGAGTTTATTGCTACGGTATTATACTTTATAGCTGTAGTGTTATTGCTAATAGTTATATTAATGATTGCTTTTAGTGATTTTATTGTTGATTTATATGCATATGGTTTTTCAAAAGATACTAGTGTACAAAACCTTATCGAAATAATGTTTGTTATTATGATACCTTATGTATTATTTAATTTCATGGTTGGACTTATATCAGCGGTACTTAATAGTCACCGGAAATATTTTGTTTCATCAATGTTACCAATTATTTTAAACTTGGTTATGATTGTAGGCATAGTATGCTCTAAATACTTTAATGTTGCTATATACGCTGTAGCTTATAGTGTCTTGGTTGCTGGTGTAATTCAGCTGATTATGGCTTTGTGGGCATTATATAGGTTGGCGGGAAAGTTGGCTTTATCAAGAGATATATTTTTATTAAAAAATATTGAAGCAAAGTCTTTTCTCGGGAAAATGCCGATGGCATTTTTTGGTAGTGCTATTTTACAGATCAATGGTCTAGTAGAAACATTTTTTGCTTCATTTTTAGTTTCAGGAAGTTTAGCATGGCTTTATTATGCAGATAGGGTGAATCAGTTCTTATATGGTGTGTTTGGTACAGCGATTGCTACTGTAATGATACCTTACCTAGTTAAATGTAAAACAGATGCTAAAATTTTCTATAAGAATTTAGCATGGATCTTGAAGGTAACCATGCTTATAACGATACCTGCTATTGTTGGGCTATGTGTATTATCAAAGCCTATTGTTATAACACTTTTTTATTATGGTAAATTTAGTGTCACAGATGTTAATGCGACTCAATTAGCACTGTTAGGCTATTTGTTGGCATTATTTTGTTTTGTAATAGTAAGAGTTATAGTTTCTGGCTTATATGTGCAAAATCAGGCTCATAAGGTGTTTTATATAGGTGTTACTTGTTTGGTAATCAGTGTGTTGGTTGATATTTATATTGTTAAGGTATTTGCTGGTGATAAAAATGCCTTTCTATACTTAGCATACTCTAGTTCATTTATTGCTTTAGTGAATTTATTATCACAAATGTTGCTTATGGTAGAGTTTAATTTTAATAAATTTGTAGAAGCCTATTTACCGTTTAGGTTCTTATGTAAAGTACTAATAGGCTGTATCTGTATGTTTGTTGTATTAAAAATGTTTGATCTTAGTGATAGTTATTGGATAAGTTTGTCATTCTTTGGTAGAGTAGAGCATATAGTGATAGTGATACTATCTGGAATTATAAGCTTTATTGGAGTTTTGTGGTTGTTGGGTGTTAAAAGCTCATTAAAACTTAAAGCTTAAATTTAATTTTAAGGTTTGGAATATGTATGATTATAAAAATATCACGAATCTTCGAGGTGTAGAGAGAGAAACTTTACGAATTAAAAGAGATGGTAGTTTAGCTAAAACTCCTCATAGTATTAATTTAGGGCATAAGCTTACTAACGATAGTATTACTGTGGATTTTTCAGAGGACTTATTAGAGCTTATTACTAGTCCTCATACTACTGTTGATGCTACACTTGAAGAACTTAATGGTTTAACTGCTTTTACTCTACAAAATATTTTTCAAGATGAGATTATTTTAAATACTAGTATGCCATTATCAGCAGAAGAGAACGAAATATCTGAGGCTAATTTTGGTAGCTCAAACTCCGGTATGATGAAGCAAACTTACCGTAAGGGCTTATCTGCACGCTATGGTAAAGTTATGCAAATAATATCAGGAATACACTATAACTTCTCAATTGATAAATCTTTAATGTTACAAAAATCTAAAGAGTTGGGTATTTCTAAGTCAGCAGTATATTTTGGAGTTATAAATAATTATTTTGAGTATATGTGGTTGTTACCATATTTATTTGGAGCTAGCCCTATCTGTGCAAAGACTTCAGTCCAAGATAAACCGAGCTATTTGAAAAGTTTAGATGATGAATTTTATATTGGTGAACGTGCTACTAGTTTGAGAATGAGTGATTTAGGTTATACTAGTCCAGCCCAAAAAGATTTACATATCTCATATGAAGGTGTTAAACCCTACGTGACAGATTTAATAGGTGCGACAGCAGAAGTATTTGAAGATTATAAGCAAATTGGTTTATATGACGATAGTGGGCAAAGAATTCAGCTCAACGAAAGTATTCTGCAGATTGAAAATGAATACTATAGTCCTATAAGACCAAAACAAATAGCTAAAAGATGTGAAAGACCTGCTTGTGCTTTAATAAACAGAGGGGTTGAGTATATTGAAGTTCGTGTTCTTGATGTTGATCCTTTTGATGCTAATGGGGTTAGTAAAAACACTTCTCTTTTTATAGAAGCAATGCTTATGACTTGTTTTGATAGTAAGTTTAACAATTATTCTAAAGAACATGTTTCTAGAGCTAAACAAAACCTAAATAAAGTAGCCATTGATGGTAGAAACCCTAGTTTAAAACTTCAAAATTTATTGGGTAAAGAAGTTAAGCTTAAAGATTATGCTTTGGAGCTATTTACAAAAATTGAAGAGGTGGCTGAGCAAATGGGAGATGAGTTTGTAAGAGCTGTATCCTTTGAAAAAGAGAAGGTTTTAGATAGTACTAAAACACCGTCAGCTAAACTAATCGGCTTAGCTAAAGAACATGGTTACAAAAAAGCTGTATTAGGTCTTTCTGAAGTTATAACAACTAAATTTAGAAATAATAAGCTTTCTACTGAGACAAGTGATAAATTAAAGAATCAAGTTAAAGATTCATTTAAAGCAGAAGAGATTCTTAGAGCAGAGGATAGTATTTCTCTTGATGAATATATTAGAAGGTACTATGAGTCTGGAGATTGTTGCTGATATAATCAATATTTCGTAAAACTTTTAAGACAAGGTTGCATAATCGTACAAATTTATGTTTAGTGCGTAACTTCATTCAAAAGGTAAGTTTTCTATAGGCATAAAAAAACCAACACAAGGCTGGTTTTAATTATTTGGTTTTTCTAAAAGTAAATTATACTTTCTTCATGCCACCAAAACGCTTGTTGAATCTATCAACACGGCCTGCAGTATCTACAACTCTTTGCTTACCTGTGTAGAAAGGGTGACACTGTGAACATATATCTACGT
The DNA here is from genome assembly GCF_003290445.1 of Francisella adeliensis. NCBI lineage: Bacteria > Pseudomonadati > Pseudomonadota > Gammaproteobacteria > Thiotrichales > Francisellaceae > Francisella > Francisella adeliensis. The sequence goes on from NZ_CP021781.1 coordinate 412,954, forward strand.
TCATAGCTTCTTTACCAATAGTAGATTTTGTAGTGAATTTGTTACCACAGCTGCAAGTTACAGCAACTTCGTTATATTTAGGATGAATTTCGTTTTTCATTTTTTTATTTCCTTGATATTTATAATTTGACATCGCCACTTAAACTATCTCATTTAAGCACCATATCCCTTTATTTTCTAATAAATAGAATAGCCCAAAGATTATAGTTTATATTTGCCTATCCTGCAAGCCAAAATCTGGTCTAATTGGAAGAAATATACTTTTCTCTACGCACACTTTTAATACCAAACCCAGCATTTGTGAGCATTTCAAAGGATTGGTCAATCATGTTAGGGTTACCGCAGATATATACAACGTCTGTTTCAGGATTTAGATTTAAGCTTTCAAATTGGTGCTGAACATATCCTGATATTTCATAATCCTTAAGATTTTCGATTTCACGGCTTAAACAAAGTTTGAAATTTATATTTGGATGTTTATTTGCAAACTCGATAAAATCATTTTGGTATAAACCGTCTTTACGATATTGTACACCAAGTAATATATGAACCTCTGTATTATCAGCCCTTTCTAAAAGTTCTGGAAACATTGATTTATAAGGGACAATGCCGGTACCAGTTCCAACAAGAACAATTTTTTTGACATCCTCATCTTTTAAGATAAGTCTACCAGCAGGGCCCATCGCTGGAGTTATATCGCCTACTTGCATGTTGAAGAAAGCTTCAGAAGCAATACCACCTTTTACATATGTTATTGCTATTTCAAGTAATTTGTTATCAGTAGGAAGAGACCCTAAGCTATAGCTTCTTCGCTTAACTTTGCCATCTTCGCCATCAAATGTGAAAGTGATAAATTGTCCTGCAATAAAGTTTAATGGTTTCCCATCAGTTCTTTTAAATACTAGGTGTCTTACGGTATCTGTAATATCTTTAAAAGATACTAATTCTAATTCAAATCTTTCTATTGCCATATTAGCTCAATTAATGTGTATATTTGTAACAACACTAATTGTATAATAAATTTATCAAGATGATAAGTTTGTATTGTTAAAATATGCGTAAGCTTTTGTTGATGTTCGTGATTTTGCCATTGTTTGGATATGCGAGTATGACTCAAAAAGATTTTAAAGGTGTATATGCTGATCCAATAGTTTTAAGTGAAAAACAGCATACTTTCAATATTGATTTACCTGTTGATTCAACGGAAGGGTATAAGTGGTTCTTAGTATCTCCTGAATATGGTTATGTAAATGCAATAAGCTTTAAGCATGATAGTATTGATGTTGAAAACTCAAAATGGGGTGGGGTTGATCACTTTAAATTTAAAACAAAGCCGGAATTTGAAGATGTACCTCAGAAGATAGTTTTGAGATTTGAATGTTTTCAGCCTTTTAAAAAGAACGTGAAGCCTCTTGTAAAGAAAGTGGTAATATTGTCAAACTAAATTTAACAGGAAATATATGTGTGTTATGAAAAAAATCTGGATATTGATCTTAAGTTTAAGTGTTTTTTCAAGTGTATTTGCAACAGGTAATTGCTCAGACAAGAAGTTTGATGATATTAAGTCTAAGGCTACACAAATGGAAAAAGCTTGGGATGCTGCAGACTTAAAAAAAGTAGTATCTTTTTATGATAATGATTTTATTTATATGGGAGATGGCAAACTATATACAGATAAACAAGATGTTTTAAAACATTATGTTGATGGTTTTTCTACTGCCGCTGATGGTAAAAAAAATATGGGTAAAATAAAACTTAACTATCAGTATTGTCGTGAAATTGATGAAAAGCATCAATTAGTGGTCTTAGAGTTTGTATGGAATAGTCCAAGTGGTAAGGTTGTTAAGGGGCATGACTTACTTCTTTGGAAGAAAGATAGTAAAAATGGTAATAAAATTATTGTAGATTTTCCTCAACAATAAGTAGTTTTTATTTTAATAATCAAATTTGGAGCTTAAATGTTTATGATTTTTTTAATGTTTGTGGTTTTTGTAACTATATTTTTACTAGCTTTTTCAGTCAATTTGGTTGAAACCCAGTCTGTGAATATAGTTGAGCGATTTGGTAAATTCGTTCGTATCCAAAAGGCTGGTCTTAATTTTAAGATTCCTTTTATTGAAAGAGTTGCTGGTCGTGTGAGTTTAAGAATACAGCAGTTAGATATAGTTGCTGAAACAAAAACTCGAGATAATGTTTTTGTGCATATGAAAGTTTCTGTACAGTTTCTAGTCGAAGAAGCGAAAGCTACAGATGCTTTTTATAAGCTTACTAATGCAAGAGCTCAAATGGAATCATATGTTTTTGATGTTATTAGATCATCATTGCCACGCATGAGTTTAGATGATTCTTTTGAAAATAAAGATAGTATTGCGATGGACATAAAAAAAGAGTTATCTGAAGAGATGAGTAATTATGGCTATACTATTATTAAATCATTAGTCGTGGATATTAACCCTGAAGAAAATGTAAAACGCTCAATGAATGAGATTAATGCAGCTCAAAGACAACTTGAAGCGACTAAAGCAAAGGCTGAGGCAGATAAAATTGTTAAGATTAAAGAAGCCGAAGGTCAAAAAGAGTCAATGAAACTTTTAGGTGAAGGTATTGCTGAGCAAAGAAAAGCGATTGCTCGTGGTTTGCGTAAGTCTATAGAGGATGTGAAAGAGGGTGCCGAAGATGGTATGTCTAATGAATATGTATCTTCTCTTGTGATGATGTATCAGTATCTTGATACTCTTGAAAATATGACTAAGAATGGTAAATCGAATGTTATATTTACACCAAATTCGCCGAAGGGCTTTAATAATCTGTCAACTGAGATGATTAGTGCTTTATCTGCTGCTAAAGAAATGTAGCTAATCATAGGTGATATAATGAAATTTGGTATAGTATCTATTTTTCCTGAAATGTTTAAGGCTTTAGGTGATTTTGGCATTACATCTAGGGCATTTAAGCGATCTAAAGTTTCGATGAGTTTTTTTAACCCTCGTAGTTATACTGCAGATAAGCATTCAACTGTCGATGATACTAGTTTTGGCGGTGGTGCTGGTATGGTAATGAAATATCAACCATTAGCAGATGCAATTACGGATGCAAAAAATACTTTAGGTTGTGATACAAAAGTAGTATACTTGTCACCTCAAGGTAGTGTCTTTAATCATGCTAAGGCTTTAGAGCTTTTGAAAAATGATTCTTTGATACTTCTTTGTGGTAGGTATGAAGGGGTTGATGAACGCTTAATAGAAGATTATATAGATGAAGAAATTTCTGTCGGTGATTTTGTATTAAGTGGTGGTGAATTCCCTGCTATGTTAGTAATGGATAGCTTAATAAGGCTATTGCCAGATGTGCTAGGTAACAAAGATTCTTTGATAGAAGATTCTTTTTATGATGGTCTTTTAGATTATCCGCATTATACAAAACCTGCTGTATTACCTAATGGTAAATCAGTACCAGAAGTTTTGTTATCAGGCAACCATAAAAATATAGCAAAATGGAGGCGTAAACAAAAGTTAATAAGAACTTATGAGCGTCGTAAAGATTTAATGAAGTGCCTATGCCTATCACCAGAAGATAAGCAATTATTGGAAGATAATAATAAAGATAAGGTAAGCACAAAAGGAGCAAAAAAATGAAAAACAAATTTGTAGAATTAGTAGAAAAAGAGCAGTATAGAACAGATCTTCCAGAGTTTAATCCTGGTGATTCTATCACTGTAAATCTTTGGATTAGAGAAGGCGATAAGCAAAGAGTACAGGCTTTTAAAGGTTTTGTGTTAAGAAAAAGAAATCGTGGTCTTCATTCTGCATTTACTGTAAGAAAGATGTCTTCAGGTATGGGTGTTGAAAGAACATTCCAAACTCATTCTCCATTGATTGATAGCATCACTGTAGAGAAAAGAGCTGATGTTCGTAGAGCTAAGCTTTACTACATGCGTGGTCTTACTGGTAAGGCTGCTAGAATTAAAGAAAAAGTATAATTCTAAGGTCTTAGAGGGTGTCTGCTCATATAGATACTTTTCTAGACAATCTTTGGCTTGAGCATGGTCTTAGTCAAAACACTATCTCATCTTATCGAACTGATCTTAAATTTTTACAAAAACACTATTCCAAACTAGAAGTATCTAGCCTTGGTTTTGATCAGTTGTACGCTTTTATATCTTATCGTTCTCGTAAAGGCTATAGTGGTCGCTCTAATGCTCGCATGATATCAACTATGCGAAAATTTTATGGCTGGCTACTTGCTTCTAAAGAGATTTCTCAAGATCCAACTATTAAACTTACATTGCCAAAACTTGCGAAAAGTTTACCAAAAGATATGACAGAAGATGATATAGAAAAGCTTCTTCAAGCTCCTGACTTGACTGTAGATGTGGGTATTAGAGATAAAGCAATGCTAGAACTGATGTACGCAACAGGTCTACGAGTTAGTGAGTTGGTAGGCCTTAATCTTGATGATATGGATACCAATATAGGTGTGATTCAAGTTATAGGTAAAGGGTCAAAAGAGCGGATAGTTCCTATTGGTGAGTATGCACATGAGTATTTGGAAAAATATTTGGCTGAGGTTCGTCCTAATCTTGTAACAGGATTTAAAGAACAGGCTGTATTTATTAGTAAGCATTTTAAGCGAATTACGCGACAGTCTTTTTGGCATCGCATAAAAAATTATGCTTTGGCAGCTGGAATAAGTACAGATATATCACCGCATACACTTCGCCATGCTTTTGCCACACATCTTTTAAATCATGGTGCAGATTTGCGTTCTGTGCAAATGTTGTTGGGGCATAGTAGTGTATCTACAACGACAATCTATACACATATCTCACAAAATAGGCTCCAAAAAATTTATCAAAAGCATCATCCGCGAGGCTAATAAGAAAATATGAATATGGGTAAGTTTTATGCTTTTTCTAAGAGGATCGTTAAATTAAAGCCAGGAAAAAGGTTTTACTTGCTACATAGGTATTTTCGAAGAAAGTTATCAAGTCCTTTGCTTTCATTGATATCAATAATATTTTCTTGTGTAGCGCTTATTCTTGGGTTAATTATGTTATTTATGCCAGGACCTGGATTATTTTTTATCTGCTTATCTCTCTTACCATTTGTAGCAATAAGTAATCGCTTTGCTAAGCTGCTAGATAAAGTAGAAATTGCTTTTAGGAAAAAGTTTGAAAAATATAAAGTAAATAAGAAAAAGCGTAGTAAATAATCTTTTCTAGGAATTTTATGTCTGAAAAGTTTAAACTAATGCATCAGAAAATTATTGTTGATATAATACCTATGAATTTCACATATCTTTTCTTATAAAAAATTGGAGTAAAAATGAATATCCTAAGTGTAGATTACTATGCAGAAAATGCAGCTAAAGATTTTACAACATCATTAAAAGAAACGGGTTTTGCTGTTTTAAAAACGCATCCAATTGACTGGAATCTTATTCAAACTGTTTACAAAGAATGGCAGGATTTTCTAAAGTCTGGTGAAGCTGATAAATATCTTTTTGATAAAGAGAATCAAGATGGATATTTTCCTAAAGATGTATCGGAAGTTGCTAAGGGTGAAAAGGTTAAAGATATCAAACATTTTTACCATTTGTACTTTCCTAATGGTAGATACCCTAATGAAGTTAGTAATGCCGCTAGAGAAATGTATCAAGCAATGATAGCACTTGGTGAAACGCTACTTGAGTGGATTGATGAGCATATGAATCCAGAGGTTGCCAGTAAACTATCACAAAGGCTTAAAGATACTTTATCTCCAGAAAATACACTGTTAAGAATACTTCATTATCCTGCTCTAGAAGGTGATGAAGAAGTTGGTGCGGTAAGAGCTGCAGCACATGAGGATATAAACCTTATAACTTTGTTGCCTATAGCATCTTCACCAGGCTTACAGGTTTTATCTCCAGTAACAGACCAATGGTATGATGTGCCATGCGATAGTGAGTCTATAATTGTAAATATCGGTGATATGCTACAGGAAATGACTAATGGCGAATATATAGCGACTAAGCATAGAGTTGTTAAGCCAGAGAGCGAAACAAAAAATATTGATAGAGTATCTACACCATGTTTTATTCATGCAAAGTCTGAAACTTATTTGTCAGAAAAATACTCAACTGCAGAATTATTTTTAAATGAAAGACTTAAAGAGTTGGGGTTAAAATAAGAAGATATGACTAAGCTTGAAGTTATTGATTATTATGAGAGTGGTGCTCATGAGCAAGAGATATCTTGCATCCTAGAACAAGCTCGGGATATTGTGAATTCTGTGGATATATTAGAGAAAACTACTTTGATTTTAGATATCGATGAGACATCTTTGAATCATTATAAGGCTTTAAAAGAATATGGTTTCCCTCAAGGTGATAATCATAAAGTTTGGAATGAATGTATATTTGCAGATACGGGTACGCCAATTCAAGCTACTTTAGATTTCTATAAATTTTGTTTAGACAAAGGGCTGAAAGTTTTTTTTGTAAGTGCGAGGGTTGCTGATAGCATTGATGTTACTAAATTAGCTCTAAAAGATGCAGGCTATACCCAGTTTGAAGATGTGTTTGTGTTTCCAAAAGAAATTGCTAATTACAATCCTGATCAGTTTACAAATTTCAAATCAGAACGACGAGCTTATATTGAATCTTTGGGATTTAAAATATTGATATCTGTAGGTGATCAGCCTTCAGACTTAATAGGTGGATTTACAAAATACACTTGCGAATTGACAAATTATCTTTATGGTAATAAGTCGGTTTTTGTTGATCGCTGACTATTCAGTTTTAGTTCTTTAATGAAAAGCTTGACCTTTGATGGTACATATCTTTTACTTGGGTACAATGCATAAACACTTCTTTTCTCAATACTATAATCATTTAAGATGTGAATTAAACTTCCTTGCTTAAGTTCTTCCTCAACAGCAAATTTAGGCATCATTGCTATTCCTTGATCTAAAAGTAGAGCTTTTTTAATTGCTTGTATACTGTCAATAGATAGTTTGCTATTCACTTTGATTAATTCTACCTTATTATCTTTTTTAAATTCCCAAAAGTCTTGGTTGTGTAGATTGTTATCAACAATTAATGATTGATCCAAAAGATCTGCTGGTATTTTTATGATTTTATTGGTTTTTAAATATTTAGCTGATGCACAAGTAATCACATCGTTATCCATGAGTTTTACAGATATGAGGTTTAAGTCGCGATTCACAAAGTTCCCAGATCTAATTGCGACATCAAAACCTTCTGTGAACAAATCCATAACTTTATTGTTTAGGCATAAGTTGATGCTTATATCTGGATATTTATCTCTAAAACTACATATGCTAGGCATTAAATACATTTCAGTAAGTGAGCTAGGAGCTAGTACATTTAATGTGCCTATTAGGTTTTCTTTATCTTCATAAATTGAACTATTGATGTTCAAAATCTCATCAGCTAGTGGAACACAACGATTATAATACGTTTGCCCAACTGATGTTAGACTAATAGATCTTGTTGTTCTATTTAGTAGCTGAGAATTTAAGTGTTTTTCTAGGTTTGCAATGTAGCGACTGACTAGAACTTTTGACAAGTTTAATCTTTTTGCTGCGGCAGTAAAGCTTTTCTCTTCTACCACGGCTCTAAATGCTTTAATGCATGTTAGTATATCTATCATAATCATTATTGTTTCATAAATGTATACATTGTATCAACAGTGCGGGACATTGTTTACACAAAAGTACATGTTAATATTTCTCATGTAAACAAACAAGAACATGAGGAAATATAAATGAGTGATAATTTGAGTAAAGTTAAAGAGTATTTTAAATATTGTGTTGATGGTAAGCAGACTAATTTAATACCCAAATATTTTCATGAAAATGTAGTGATACATCGCCCAGACTGTAGTGCACCTTTAATAGGTTTAGATATTTTTGAGAAATCATTAAGAGGATGTGTAACAGATCGTTATGAAACTATAAATACAACATTTCAAAAAGAAATTGTTTCTGGTAATGAAGTTGTTGTAGCATTAACTCATTTTGCAACAGGATCAAACACTTGGAAAGGCCATGAAGTTAGTGGGAAAGATGTTCAATGGACTAGTCTTACTTATTTTAAATTTGATAATGATGGATTTATTATAGAGGAAATAGTTGAAAGAAATGAGTTGGCAATGGCTGAACAATTAGGCATTTCAGTTATTTAGATACAGATATTTTCTATTTTCTTTAAAAGGAGCGATTATTTTTGGAAATTTTAAGAAATTTGATCCAAAAGATGAAAGCAGCTCTTAAAGTCATTAATAAACCGATTTTGATTTAAATATTAAGAAGTTACCTAAGAATATTAGTATGGCACAAATGATTAGTAGTATTATGCTAATGCTTTGATCAAATAGTATAAATGCAAAAAGTGGTCCCCATATTATATATGTAATGTTTAGTGACATTGCTAAAGTAACATCTGAAAATTTAAATGCTTGCATATACGCAAGGTCAGCAACATAGCCAATAATACCAACAGCTGCCATTAGTAGTAAGACATTAACGCTAACAGTAGGAATTATTATCAGGGTAAAGGGTAAGAAAATCACAATAGTCGATAACTTACGTAAAAATAAAAGGGTGTTTGGAGAGACGTCAGCATTTAAAACCATTTTATAAATTACACCTTCTAATCCCCAAAATATAGCTGCAAGTATTGCAAAGGTTAAGCCTAGAAGACCATTTGCATGATCAAAAAGACCATTGTAAGCTGTAAGTGTAATACCAACTACAACGATTAAAAACCCAGTGATTTTAAGTGAGCTGAGACTTTCTTTGAGGAAAATCCTAGCACCAATCATTCCAACTGCTGGGTAACAAGATGAGATAATTATTGCCGTTCCTGTTGAGATGTCTCTAGTTGAAAGCATATACATTGTCATGGCTAAGCCACCTAAGAGAGGAATACAGCAGATGCTTATAAACTGCCATAGCTTTAGATCTTTAGCTTTTTTTACTGATGATTTTGATACTACGCTAACAGTGGCAGCTACTCCTAAGTCATGAATTGATGTGAGCCACATTGATACTAAAAAAGTCATGGCTAGAAGTGTATGGATTTGTCCGGCTAGTGTATAGTCTAATCCCCAAAATACTCCTGACATTGTCCCAAATATGAAAGCTCGCTTTTTACATTGCATATATCTTTAACTGATTGTAGTAAATAATTTTAATTAGTAACGATAGAGCATATAATAGTAGTTTACAAGCTTATATAACAATAAATATATATAGGTAGATATAGTATTGATTTTTATATTTAGATTAATGATAATCAAAGGTTGGTTATAGTGATAATAATAATGTTTATTGAGGGTTAAAGATGAAGACTTATAAAAGTTTCATAAATGGTGAATTTATTGATAATAAATCAGGAAACACGTTTGATGTAGTAAATCCTGCTACTGGTGAAGTGATTTACAAGATGCAAGAAGCTGATGATTTTGTAATTGATTTGGCAATAAAGTCATCTCAAGAAGCATTTAAAAAATGGTCATCCTTACCCCAGATAGAAAGAACAAGGCTGCTACAAAAAGTAGTAAATCATTTGCGTAAAAAAAATGATGAGTTAGCAAAAGTTGAGGTTTTAGATACAGGTAAGCCTTTACAAGAAGCTATAGAAGTAGATATTCAAACAGGTGCAGATGCTATTGAGTACTTTGCTAACCTTGCTCATAGTACTACAGGTATTCAACAGCAAGTAGGAGATGATTTTTTCTATACTCGTCGTGAGCCACTAGGTATAGCTTTAGGTATAGGGGCATGGAATTATCCACTACAGATTGCTTGTTGGAAAGCGGCACCTGCATTAGCTAGTGGTAATGTGATGATATTTAAGCCATCAGAAGAGACTCCGCTAGGAGCAATAAAGCTTGCAGAAGTTTTCATCGAAGCGGGTGTGCCTGCAGGCGTGTTTAATGTGGTACAAGGTGCAGCTGAGGTTGGTAAGGCTTTAGTAAATGCTCCAGAGGTAGAAAAGGTTTCATTCACAGGTGAAGTTAGTACTGGTAAAAAAGTGATGTCAGCGGCAGCGGCAAGCTTAAAAGAAGTGACAATGGAGCTAGGTGGTAAATCACCGCTTATAGTATTTGAGGATGCAAATATCGATGAAGCTGTAACGGCTGCGATGCTTGGGAATTTCTACACACAAGGAGAGATTTGTACAAACTGTACGCGAGTGTTTGTCCATGAGACCGCTTATGAGCAGTTCATTGAAAAGCTAGTTAAGCGGACAAAAGAGAATATCATTGCTGGTGATACTCTTGATATAAATACAAATTTTGGAGCATTGATTAGTGAAAAGCATATGGAGCTAGTACTTCGCTATATCGAAATAGGTAAAAAAGAAGGTGCAAAACTTCTAACTGGTGGTCAAAGAATAAGTTCATTAAATGGTTACTTTATAGAGCCGACTATATTTGCTGATTGTACGGATGATATGACTATTGTTAAAGAAGAGATATTTGGTCCTGTGATGAGTATCTTAAAATTTAGTAGTGAAGATGAGGTTATTTCTCGTGCAAACGACACTAAGCTAGGCCTTGCTGCAGGGGTCTTTACAAATGATATTCGCAAAGCTCATAGAGTAATTCATCAGATAGAAGCAGGGATCTGCTGGATAAATGCGTATGGAGCTTCGCCAAGCGAGATGCCTGTGGGTGGTTATAAGTTATCTGGTGTGGGTCGTGAGAATGGTATAGAAGCATTAAACCATTATACTCAAACTAAATCTATATATGTGGGAATGGCAAAATTAGAAGGCCCATTTTAAATGTTAAAAAAATACGACTATATAATCGTAGGGGCAGGTTCAGCGGGTTGTGTGCTAGCAAATAGACTTAGTGAAAATCCTGATGCAAGTGTGCTACTTATAGAAAGTGGTGGTAGTGATAAAAGTATATTTATAAAAATGCCGACAGCTCTTTCATACCCAATGAATACCGAAAAATACGCTTGGCAATTTCATACAGTGAAAGAGAGGTATCTTGATAATCGTGTAATGCATTGTCCGCGTGGTAAGGTTTTGGGTGGCTCATCATCTATCAATGGTATGGTTTTTGTTCGAGGGCATAAAAAAGATTTTGATGAATGGCAAGAGCATGGTGCAAATGGTTGGAATTATGGTAATTGCCTACCGTATTTTAAAAAAATGGAAAGTTACTATGCTAGTGGTAATGAGTACCGTGGTGCAACAGGGCCGATAACTATCACTAATGGTAACAATATGACCAATCCACTGTACACAGCGTTTATAGATGCTGGTGTGCAAGCCGGCTACCCTAAAATTGATGATTATAACGCTAAAGAACAATACGGCTTTAGTCCGATGCAAATGACTGTTAAAAATGGTGTCAGATGCTCTACAAGTCATGCTTATTTAGATCCTATAAAAAATCGAGAAAATTTAACTATACTTACTAAAGCAACTACTCAAAAAGTTATTTTTGAGGGTAAAAAAGCTATTGGAGTAGAGATAAATCGAAAAGGTAATATCGAAGTAGTCAAAGCTCAAAAAGAAGTGATTTTAAGTGCAGGCTCAATCGGCTCACCTCATCTGTTGCAAGTATCTGGTATAGGCGATAAGAGAGAGTTAGTTGCTGCAGGAATTGAAGTTATTCACAGCTTACCTGGTGTAGGTAAAAATTTACAAGACCATTTAGAGTTTTATTTTCAGTTTAAATGCAAAAAGCCAATTACGCTAAATAGCAAGATAGACTTATGGTCAAAGTTTAAAATTGGTGTGAATTGGATATTGTTTAAAAAAGGTCTTGGCATAACTAATCACTTTGAAGCTTGTGCATTTATTCCATCAAGTTTGAGTGATGAGAGCTGGCCAGATATTCAGTATCACTTTTTACCGGCTGCAATGAGATATGATGGTAAAGCTGCTTTTAAAGGGCATGGTTTTCAAGTTCATGTAGGGCAAAATAAACCTAAAAGTACAGGGTATATAAGAGCATTATCAGCAGATATAAACAATGCTCCAGAAATTAGATTTAATTACTTACAGCATCCTGATGATGTGATCGGTTTTAGAGATTGTGTGAAGCTTACGCGCAAAATCATCAATCAACAGGCGTTTGATGAATATCGTGGTGATGAGATTCAGCCTGGCAGTAGTGTACAGTCTGAAGAAGAGATAGATGCTTTTGTACGAGCAAATGTCGAGAGTGCTTATCATCCATCTTGTACTTGTAAGATTGGTTTTGATGAGATGGCAGTAGTTGATGAAAATCTAAAGGTTCACGGTCTGGAAAATATTCGAGTGGTAGATTCTTCAGTATTTCCAACTATACCAAATGCCAATCTAAACGCTCCGACTATTATGGTTGCTGAGAGAGCTGCTGATATTATTATTCAGTAAGTAATTTAAAAGGTTTTATTAGTTGCCCGAATCCTTTGTTAAGCTTATTTAGTTATTCTAATTTCTCTTATAATAGTTTATATTTTAATTATGTTGTTCATTCAGTAAATCATTATAAATGTCCCAGAAACAAGTTAAGTTATCTAATATGATTGCCTATGGATCAGGCGATTTTTTTGGTGGAGGAGCATTTACCATACTTGGTTTATGGCTTATGTATTTTTATACTAATGTTGCTGGGTTATCTCCTGCAGAGGCTGGAATGATTGTAGCTATTGGTCGTGGACTTGATGTGTTTGCTGACCCTATTATGGGGTATGTTTCTGATAACTGGCATGGACCTATTGGTCGAAGAAGATTTTTCTTTGTAGTAGGAGCTCCCTTAGTATTGGTTTTTGCTTTACTTTGGTTGCCGGGTCTTAGCTTTTGGTATTATTTATTTGGATATATTGCATTTAATTTCATATTCACAATGATCCAAGTACCTTATGAAACACTTGCAGCTGAGATGAGTGATGACTATAAAGTCCGTTCAAAAATGACTGGTATTAGGATGCTGTTCTCACAAAGCTCAAATATTGTGGCTGGATTTTTACCTGCAGCGATTATGTACTTTTTTGCTAGTGAACAGATCTCTTTTGCTATTATGGGTATAATCTGTGCAATTTTGTTTATGCTTCCATGGTTCTTTGTATATAAATATACTTGGGAAAGAGATGTTGTGATTTCAAAGAAACTAGATACAACTCTTTTGGGTGAGTTTAAAAACATTTTTAAAAATATATTTTCAACTCTTAAAGTGCGAGCTTTTAGGCTTACTTTATTGATGTATATAGGAGCTTTTGTTGCTCTAGATGTATTTGGTGCTAGTTTCGCGTATTACTTTACCTTTATTCTTCACTATAATATTAGTTCTGCTTCAATTATCTATACTTGCTTTTCAGTTATACAAGTTATCTCTGTACCTATATTTGCATTTTTATGTATAAGATTGGGTAGTGTGATGAGCTATAGATTAGCTGTTTGTTGTTTAATTTTTAGTATGTTAAGTTTTATAATTATACCTACTTTTAGTCCAGTAGTTGCTTTTGTTGCATTTGTGTTGATAGTTTTTGTTTTAGGATTTGCACGAGCTGGATGCTATTTTACTCCTTGGAATATCTATAATTTTATTGCAGATATAGATGAGGCTCTTACTACCCAAAGGCGTGAAGGTACTTTTGCTAGTACAATGACAGTTTCGCGTAAATTAGTCCAAGCTTTAGCTTTTGCTTTAGTCGGTTTTACTTTATCTATATTTGGTTTTGAAGCTGGTCAAACTGTACAGTCATCTACAGCATTATTGGGTGTAAATTTATGCTTTGTAGGGGGAACTATATTCTTTTGTGTGATGGGAGCTATTGCAGCATCTAGGTTTAGACTAAATCAAACTAAACATACTATTTTGGTGTTAGAGTTAGAAAGATTGAGAGCTGGCGGTAATCTTACTGAAGCACCTTTAGATGCAGTTAAAGTTGTCGAAGAACTTACAGGCTGGGAGCATAAACAGACCTGGGGAAATAATTCAGTAGCTATAAATTAATCTTTAAATGGAGAGTGTCGATGCTAAATATTTGTACATTTAGGCTCAAGGAAGTTAGAGAAAACTCTGTAGAACTAGAGTTGGTTGAAAAAGCTATATTTGTTAAGGTTTTTGTTTTAGAGGAAAATATCTTTAGAGTATTATTTACTAAGTCAAATAAGCTAGAACTTGCGAAGACATGGTCAATTACAAGGGGTGATATACCATTTGAAGGTATTGATAGACTAGATACTTCTAGTTTTAGTTGTCCGGATTTCAAAGTTGATTTGGATGATGGGTTACTGACAATAGAAACTAATGAACTAAAAGCAGAAATAAAGCTACAAGGATTACATTTTACTTGGTATAAGAAGGATTTGAAAAACTGGATTAAAATATCTGAAGATCTTAATACACAAGCTTATAACTTAGGTTTTTGGTCTGATAGAGGAGCTTATCATGCTATAAAGAAAGTTCCTGACTGGAAGTTTTTTGGTTTAGGTGAGAAGGCTGGTGAGCTTAATCGCGATAAAAAACGCTACGAAATGAAGTCTATCGATCCAATGGGCTATGATGCAGAAAGTTCAGATCCGTTGTATAAACACATTCCTTTTTTTATAACTCACAATTCAAAACAAAAAACATCCTTTGGTCTTTTCTACGATAATTTAAGTGATAGTGCTTTTAATTTTGGCAAAGAGATAGATAATTATCATGGCCCATATATCAGTTATGAGGCAAAAGCTGGAGATTTAGATTATTATTTTATTGCTGGAGAAAAGATAGCAGAAGTAACAGAAACATTCAGCCGAATAACAGGTAAGACAATTCTTCCACCATATTGGAGTTTGTATTATTCTGGTTCAACAATGACTTATACTGATTTACCTGATGCTCAGCATCAAATGTCAAATTTCATAAATGATTGTCAGCAGTATAATATCCAATGTGGATCATTTCAGCTAAGTTCTGGTTACACTTCGATTGGAGATAAACGCTATGTTTTCAATTGGAATGATACAAAATTTCCTGATGTGTCAAAATTCACTAAACATTATAGTGATAATGGCATAAAGCTCTGTGCAAATATTAAACCATGCTTACTTCAAGATCACCCTAAATTGGGTGAGATTAAAAGCTTCAATGGCCTGATAAATAATGAGCAATACAAACAACCCGAGCTTGTACAGTTTTGGGATGAGCTTGGATATTATCTTGATTTTACGAATCCTGAAACTATTGATTGGTGGCAAGATAACGTTACAAAACAATTGTTAGAAAAAGGTATAGAGTCAACTTGGAACGATAATAATGAGTTTGAAGTCTATAACGGTGAAGCAAGTTGTAATGGTTTTGGTAATAAAATATCTATAAAGCATATTAAACCAGTTCAAGCTTTACTTATGTCAAAAGCAAGCTATGAAGCACAATTGAAATTTACTCCTAATAAGCGCCCTTATCTTATAACCAGATCAGGCTGTGCAGGTTTGCAAAGATATGCACAAACATGGACAGGTGATAATCGTACTGAGTGGAAAACTCTTAAATATAACCTTGAGATGGCAAAAGGTCTATCACTATCTGGGATTTATAATTTTGGTCATGATATAGGTGGTTTTAGTGGGCCCGCTCCTGACTTGGAGTTGTTTGTTCGATGGGTCCAACATGGTATTTTTTACCCTAGGTTTACTATACATTCTTGGAATGATGATGAATCTGTAAATACTCCATGGATGCATTTAAAGGGATTACCAATAATTCAAAAAGCCTTTAGTTTACGTAATGAAATAATACCTTATATTTATCAGTTATGTTATCAAGCTCATGCAAATGCTAAGCCAATTATTAAGCCAACTTTTTATGATTTTGAAGAAGATGAGAAAACTTTCGAGGCTAATCAAGATTTTATGGTTGGAGATTTGCTGGTTGCAAACATTCTAGAAAAAGATACAAAAGTCAGAGAAGTTTATTTACCGAAAGATTCTCATTGGTATGACTATTATACCGGAGAGGTTTTTGCAGGTGGACAAACCATAAAAGTAGATGTAAGTCTTGAAAGTATCCTCGTGTTTGTCAGAGAAGGAGCCGTTATCCCTATTAATAAATTAACTGCCGGCTTTAATAACTTTGAAAAAGATATAGCATACAAAATTTACCCAAGTTTAAGTGAGAATATAACAACACATAACATCTATATAGATGATGGTAAAACTAATGAATATCTTAATGGAGAAAGTGGTGTTTTGCTAATTGAAGTTACTAATAATGATGATATGCTAGAAGTAGAATGGCACTATAAGGGTTGTGATAAATTTAAGGTGTTAGATTTAGAAGCTATAAATATGAATAAGGATTTAAAATACAATGTTTGATGTAAATAATCTAAAGAATTGTAGTCTACCAAGCTATGATAAGTCGCAATTAAAAGCCGGTATTTTACACATAGGAATAGGAGCTTTTCATCGAGCTCATCAAGTATGTTATATTGATAAGCTTTTAAATTTGGGTGATAAAGAGGCACTTAAATGGGGTTATATAAGTGGGACTATCCGAACTAACCAAAAATTGATTAATGATTTAAAAGAGAATGATTGTCAATATATCCTTTCAGCTAATTCAGAGTCGGGTACGACTAATAGTGTTATTGGAGCTTTAAAAGATGCCTACTTTGCAGGTGAAGGCCATTCTGATGAACTTATAAAATATATAGCAACATCTGATATCAAAATTATTACATATACTATTACAGAAAAAGGGTACTTTGTTGATTTATCAACTCAGAAACTAAACTTACTAGATGATGAAATAATTTATGATATCGAGAATTTTAACTCACCTAAGACGGCAATAGGGATAACAGTAGCGGGCTTGCATGCGAGAAAGCAGCAAAATGCTGGGGCAATCACACTTTTGAGTTGTGATAACATGCCAAATAATGGAGCAATTTTAAAGCAAGCAATTTTAGATTTCGCATATAAAATAGATAAAGAGCTTGCTACATGGATAGAAAAAAACTGTACTTTTCCTAGTTCAATGGTAGATAGAATCGTTCCTGCAGTTACTGATGAGACTCTTGATAGCATCAAAAAACTTGTAGATATGAGAGATAAGTCTGCAATATCTACTGAAGAGTTTAGTCAGTGGGTGATAGAAGATGACTTTGCAAATGGTAGACCTAGTCTTGAAAAAGTGGGCGTCGAATTTGTGGGGGATATTGAGTCTTTTGAAAAGTTAAAGCTTACCATGCTAAACGGTAGCCATAGTTTGATCGCTTATTTAGGTGCTTATGCTGGGTTAAAGACAGTTGATGATGTAATAACAAACAAAGAATTCTATAACTTTATAAAAAAATATATGCTTGAAGTAGCAGCACCATTAGTTGAGGGTTTACCTAAAGAAGTCTCTACAACTGATTATGCGGATAAGCTTTTACACAGATTTGCAAATCCACATCTAAAACATAGGACTGAACAAATAGCGATGGATGGATCTAAAAAAGTTCCACAAAGGTGGTTAGGTTCGCTGGAGTATCTTTTAGATAATAGTCGTAATTATGATATCTTAGCTATAGGGTTGGCAGGTTGGATTTTATTCTGTGGTGGCAATGATGAAAATGGTAATTCACTACAAGTAAGCGATCCGTTACAAGAAAAATATCAAGGAATATATGCTCAAAATAGCTCAACTAAAGACATTGTAAAAGGCTTTTTAGCTATTGACAGTATCTTTACTGAAAAGCTTATTAAAGATAACAATCTTGTAGATAAAGTAGAATTTTTTATAATAGAAATAAAAAATAATGGTGTTATAAAAACTCTTTCAAAAGTAGGAGAATAGAATGATAGAGTCATGGAGATGGTTTGGACCAAATGATCCTGTATGTATAGAAGATATTATGCAAACTGGAGTTACAGATATTGTTACAGCTTTGCACCATATTCCAAATGGTGAAGTTTGGCCAATTGAAGATATAAAAAAACGACAACATGAGGTTGAGAACTCTTCTAAGTTAGGTAAGACAAATTTGACTTGGTCGGTTGTTGAAAGTGTACCAATTCATGAGGATATAAAAAAAGGTAAATCAAGCCGAGATAAGCTAATTGAAAACTATTGTCAAAGTATAAGAAATCTTGCTCAATGCGGTATTAAACTGGTTATTTATAATTTTATGCCAGTGCTTGATTGGACACGTACAGATCTTGGTAAGCAGACAGCGACAGGTGCAAAAACACTTTCTTTTGATGAGGTAGCATTTGCAGCATTTGATATTCATATCCTTAAGAGAGCTAGGGCAAAAAATGCTTATAAGACTAGTGTAGTATCTCAAGCAAAAGAGTATTTTGATAACATGAGTCAAAAGCAAATTGATGGTTTGACAGCTAACATAATCGCGGGCTTACCTGGAGCAGAAGAGAGTTTTTCATTAGAGCAATTTCAAGTAGCTTTAGATGAGTATGAAAATGTCACAAAAGAAGTTTTACGCGAGAATTTGGTTTATTTCTTAAAGAAAGTAATACCTGTAGCTGAAGAAGTTGGAGCTAAACTAGCTATTCACCCAGATGATCCTCCGTTTGAATTATTCGGTTTGCCAAGGATTATCAGTACTATAGAGGACTATGATTGGTTGTTTGAAAATATGCCATCTATGGCAAATGGAATTACATTTTGTGCAGGGTCTTTAGGTTCAAGATGGGATAATAACCTACCACTTATGGCAAAAAAAATTGGTAAAAGAATATATTTCACTCATTTAAGAAATGTTGCTTTAGATCCAGATAACCGTAGCTTCTATGAAGCAGAACACCTTTGTGGTAATACAGATATGTATGCACTTATCAAAGAAATTTTAAAGGTTGAGCAAACAGGACAAGATGTATATATGCGACCTGATCATGGTCAACAAATGCTTAGTGATTTAGATAAAAAAACTAATCCAGGTTATTCATGCATAGGTAGGATGAAAGGTCTAGCAGAAGTGCGTGGAGTAGCTTATGCTGTGAAAAGAGAGTTAAAAAATGCATAGTAAACTTTTAGCTATAGGAGAATGTATGCTTGAGCTTAGTGGTAATATGAAACTAGGTTCACAAACAAAGCTAAATTTTGGAGGAGATGTTTTAAATACAGCAGTTTATTATGCAAGGCTTGGTGGTAGCGTATCATTTTTAACGGCAATGGGGCAAGATGATTTTTCTAATCAAGTAATAAAAGCTTGGGATGATGAAAATATTGATACTAAAACAGTACTACAGCTACAAAATAGAGTTCCTGGATTATATGCTATTCAAACTGATGAGAAAGGTGAAAGAAGTTTTCATTACTGGCGTGAAGAAGCTCCGATTAAAGATTTGTTTAACTACTTAGATAAAAATATTTTAGTAGCTCTTACAAATCAATATAAATATATTTATTTCTCTGGGATATCTATATCACGATGGGATGTAAAGCAACTTGAAGTCTTTAGTAATTGGCTTAAGCAATTTAGGGAAAACTCACAAGATAAAGAAATTATCTTTGATTTAAATTATCGTCCTAGATGTTGGGGTAATACTCAACAAGCTAAAGAATACTTAGCTAAAATATTACCATTTGTAACTACAGTTATTACAACTTTTGATGATGAACAGTTACTTTTTGATGATATTGACTATACTCAAACTCTAGAGAGGTATATTAAGCAGAATGTAGATACTATTATAATAAAACATGGTAGTAATCCGACTATTGTTTTAAATGATAATGATGTCACAAAACTTACACCATTAAATATCTCAAATCCAACAGATACAACAGCTGCAGGCGATAGCTTTAATGCAGCATTTTTAGCATCTATTGAAAATGGTATGAGTATGCTAGAGTCAATTAAATTTGCTCAAGAATTTGCTGCAGAAATTATTCAGCATCGAGGAGCCATTATAGATAAACAATATACTATAAAATATACCCAGAAGTTACAGGAGCTATCAAAATGCATTTAGAAAAAATTTTAGAAGATAATCAATTAATCCCCGTAGTTTCAGCAGATACAATAGAGGAAGCGAATTTAGTTTTAGAAAAGTTGCGAGCTAAAAAGATAAAAATAGTCGAATTCACATTACGAACTCCAAATGCTTTTGATGTGATAGAGCAAATTAAAAAAGAAAATAGAGATTTTGTAATAGGAATTGGAACTATTGTGACTATAGAGCAGTTTCGTAAGGCAAGATTTTTAGAAGTTGATTTTTATGTATCTCCAGGGTCAAATGTCGAGCTTTTAGAGTTTGCAAGAGAGCATAATATTGACTACCTTCCTGGAGCAGTTACACCATTTGAAATTATGACAGCAATACAATACCACTTTAAGATAATTAAATTTTTCCCAGCCGAGGCAATGGGTGGTGTTAAGTTGCTTAAAAACTATAGCAGTGTATTTTCTGATATCAAATTTTGTGCTACAGGAGGTATTACTGCTTTTAACCAACAAGAATATTTAGATCAAAAGAATATTATAGCAATCGGAAGTTCATCACTAATCTAAAGGGAGTGAGTAATGTTAGATGAAAATGTTTTAATGCCTACAGATAAGCAAACAAGAGGTTTAGCTTTAGAAATATATAATCATATTAAAGAGTTGCCAATCATTAGCCCACATGGACATACAGATCCAGCGTGGTTTGATGAAAATAAGCCTTTTGAAAATCCTGTAGAGCTTTTGATTAAGCCTGATCATTATATTTTCAGAATGTTTTATTCTCAAGGGTTACGACTAGAGGATTTCGGTATAGATCGCAAAGATGGTAAGCAAGTAGAAACTGATCCAAGAAAAATATGGCAAAAAGTTGCAGAAAACTGGTATTTGTTTCGTGGTACTCAAGTTGGCTTATGGTTTGACGCCCAACTAAAAGATGTATTTGGTTTTGATAAACCATTTACTCCAGTAACAGCTGATGAGTTATATGATCACATAGATAATTGCTTAAAGCAGAAAGAATTTTTGCCTAGAGAGATCTGTAAAAAATTTAATATAAAAGCAATTGCTACAACAGATGATGTTGGTGATGATTTACAGCATCATAAAAATATCGCAAAATCTAGTTTTGATTGTAAAATTGTACCAACCTTTAGACCTGATAGTGTTACTAATCCTGAGCTACACCCAGTTCATAAGAACATAAAAAAACTAGCAAAGAAACTAAATACTAAGATAGATACTTATAGTGATTTTCTAAAAGTATTAGCCGAACGAAGAGAGTACTTTAAAGCAAATGGTGCAACAGCTTCAGATCATGGAGTAACTGTGCCAGAGACTTATGATCTTGATAAATCGGAATGTAAAGATTTGTTTAAGAAAATAATTTCAAATACAGCTACTGATACTGAGAGAAGAATTTTTAGTGGTCAAATGCTTACTGAAATGGCAAAAATGGCAACAAATGATGGTCTTGTAATGCAAATTCATGCAGGTGTGTTTAGGAACCATAATCAGTCAATACAGCGTAAGTTTGGTAATGATAAAGGATGTGATATTCCTGTGAAATGTGACTATGTAAATGGTTTACATCCACTTCTTACAAAAATAGGTAATAATCGCAATTTCAAAGTGGTTTTATTTACAATGGATGAAACTGTGTATACCCGTGAGTTAGCACCACTTGCAGGGCATTATCCTAGTGTGTTTCTAGGTCCACCATGGTGGTTTAATGACTCTCCTGAAGGTATGAAAAGATTTCGTCATGCTGTGACAGAGGTTGCTGGATTTTATAATTGCTCTGGGTTTATTGATGATACTAGGGCATTACTTTCTATACCAGTAAGGCATGATATAGCTCGTCGTGTAGATGCTACTTATTTAGCTGAGATGGTTTTAGCAGGTAGATTATCAAAAACAGATGCATTTGAAGTAGCTTATGATTTGACTTATACACAAAATATTAAAGTTTTTAATTTTGATAGATTGCTGGAGACAAAAAATGCAAACTAAAAAGTCTACTAAACTATATGTTTTGGTGATTGTAGCTGTTGCTGCAATTGGAGGACTATTATTTGGTTTTGATACATCTATCATAGCTGGTGCAACACCGTTTATCCAAAAAGAGTTTACTGCACAAAACTGGCAGATTGAAATGGTTGTGAGTTTCTGTGTGTTGGGAGCGTTCTTTGGTGCTATTTTAAGCGGATTTTTTACAGATAGATTCGGTAGAAAGCGTGTAATGATAGCTACAAGTCTGCTTTTTATTATTGGTACCTTAGTTGCAGCATTTGCACCAAATATAGAAATACTAGCATTTGGTAGGTTCTTACTTGGATCAGCAATTGGTGTAGCATCTTATGCTGTACCGTTATTTATAGCAGAAGTGGCTCCAGCGAGTAAAAGAGGTTCTTTAGTGTTGTGGAATGGTGCATTCCTTACTGGGGGGCAGGTTATAGCATTCGGGGTTAACTATTCACTTACAGCAAGTGGTGATTGGCGAATGATGATTGCTACAGGTCTTGTGCCTGCTGTAATGTTATTTGTAGGTATGTGTTTTATGCCTTATTCACCTAAATGGTTATTTTCTAAAGGTAGGAAAGTAGAGGCTCGTGAGACATTAACAAAGATTCGTGAAACAGAGCAAGATGTATCAGAAGAGTTAAATGCTATTCAAGATAACTTGGAGAAATCAACTAAAGCAAAATTTTCTGCTATTTTTAATAAAAAAGTACGACCTGTACTTTATATTGGTTTAGCTTTGGGTATATTTCAGCAGTTTTTTGGTATTAATACAGTTATGTACTATGGTCCTCATATTATGTCTAGTATTGGTTTTGAGGGTGATGAGATGAACATGCTTATGACTTTATCTCTAGGACTTGTAAACTTTGTAGCAACTATTGTAACTATTATGTTTATAGATAAGCTTGGTAGAAGAAGATTCTTGTTAATTGGTTCAGCAATGGCTGCTATAAGCTTATTTTCTATGATTTATCTACTAAAAGATACTTCAAATGGTTCTACAGCAGTTTTAGCTTTGATTTGTCTGTTAGTTTATATTATTGGTTACTGCGTAAGTGTGGGTTCATTATTCTGGTTGATAATTTCAGAAATATTCCCATTAAATGTTCGTGGATCTGCTATGAGTTTTGTAGCATCTATTCAGTGGTTAGCAAATTTTGTAGTAGCAGCAACTTTCTTAAGTATATTGACAACCCTAGGTGTTTCATTCACATTTGGAATATATGCATGTGTAGCCACACTAGCTTTTGTTATTACATACTTTTTTGTGCCAGAAACAAAGGGTGTACATCTTGAAACTATTGAGAATAACCTCAATAGAGGTGTATCAACTAGGCATCTGGGTGTAGAAGATTATCAAATTGTGAAAAGTATTTAAAGGAGTAAAATTATGTCTCAATCAGCAGAAAATTCATTTGGAGAATTTCGTAACTATACAGATAGTAAGTTTCAAGACAGAGTCGAAAGAACTTATAGAGAAATGCATATAAATCAGTCTTTAGAATATGTGAAAAGTATGAAAGAAAAGTACTTTAAGCTAGAGCTTGGTAATATGGATGTCTATGATGTTTTTAAGCTTTTAGAAGATGTACATGATGAGAGTGATCCTGATAATGACTTACCTCAGATAGAGCATGCTTACCAAACTGCAGAAGCCTGCCAGAATAAATTCCTAAAAAGTGATACAGAGATTAGAGATAATGCGATGATTAGAACTTTATTTAGAGAACATGAATGGCAAAGTATTCCAACAGAGTGGCAGAAGTTTTATACAGAGAAAGAAACTCTGGCTAATCTATACTCGCATATAAAAGATTGGTCATGGTTGCCATTAGTGGGCTTTATTCATGATTTAGGTAAGATTATGACTTTGCCTCAATATGGTGAATTACCTCAATGGTCTACAGTAGGAGATACATACCCAGTTGCTTGCCCATTTGCAAAAGCAAATGTCTTTTATGATAGCGGTTTTTATAAAGAAGCTAGTGACTATATTACTTATAATAGTTCTACAGCTACTCACCACGGCTTATATAAAAAAAACTGTGGCTTTGATGATGTACAAATGAGTTTTGGGCATGATGAATATGTTTATAAAGTTTTTGAGCAAGGTAGTGATATTCCTTATGAGGGATTGTATTTGCTTAGGTATCATTCTTTTTATCCATGGCACACACCGCAAAATGGTGGTTTAGCTTATCAAGAGTTAGCTGGTGAAAAGGATTGGTTATTATTGCCATTATTAAAGACTTTCCAGAAAGCAGATCTTTATTCAAAGCTTCCTGAACTTCCACCAAAAGAAGTTTTAGAGGCAAAGTATAAAGGCTTGTTAAATAAATGGGTGTCAAAGGAAAAAATTGATTGGTAATTGTTGTCTTAGTTCTGATAGGAATCATTTTTAATGGAAAATATGATTAAAAAAATAGTAGTAGTATTGATGATATTTTTAATGACTTTTATGACTACATCATGTTCAACTCAATCTGAAACTGCTAAAGGTGCAGAAATTGGAGCTGGCACAGGTGCAGGAGTGGGAGCTATTGGCGGAGCTGGTTTTGGAGCTATTACTGGAGGCATTATAGGAGGAGCCTTAGGGGTTGCATGTACTATTCTAACTTTAGGATTAGGAGTTGTACCATGTATGTCTATAGGTGTTGGTACTGGTGCTGTAGTCGGAGGCGGTACAGGTGCTATAGTCGGAGGCGGTACTGGTGCTGTAGTTGGAGGTGGTACTGGAGCAGCTATTGGGCATTATAATGAAAAACCTGAAAATGCAGCAGATCAATGATTCATTCTATAAATCATTCTCTTTTTTCAAAACTGTGTTTAGTACAGTCGTAGATATGATAGCAAAGTTCTAATTATAAAATTATCAAAGTTAGAGAAATTAGTTTACAATAGATTTTAGGTAGAAGAAATTTTTCTTTGATAATGATAGATAAAAATGGTTATAGAGCTAATGTTGCAATAATCCTAATCAATAAACAAAACAGGGTTTTTTGGGCTAAGCGTCGCAATAGAACTTCTTGGCAGTTCCCTCAAGGAGGAGTATCAAAGGGTGAATCACCACTTCAATCAATGTATAGAGAATTACATGAGGAAATTGGTTTAAGGCCTCATGATGTTGAAGTTATTGGTTCTACCCGTAATTGGATTAAATACGATATTCCAGATAATTTAGTTAGAAACAAAGAACCTATATGTATAGGTCAGAAGCAAAAATGGTTTTTGTTACGCCTTAAAACAGTAGAAAGAAACATAGATTTAGAAGCTACTGATTCGCCAGAGTTTGATAATTGGCGCTGGGTTAACTATTGGTACCCTATAAATCATGTTGTGAATTTTAAACAAGAAGTTTATAGAGAAGCATTAACTTATTTTAAAGATTTTTTATAAGATTAGTATTGGTATTAGTCAGTTAGTCTATGCTCAACAAAAGCTTTTGACCAAAGATAACAAAATGTACCAATATATGCAGATATTAAAATATCTGAAGCGAAATGATCAAGTATTAGTATTCTACTAACACCTACTATAGCAGCAACAATTATTGCAATGACAGTAATCCGTTTATTTTTGAAAAAATTAGCAATTGCTAAAAGTCCAGCAAATGTAAAAGTAGTATGTCCTGATGGCATAGAGTTATAAACACTTTTAAAAGAGAAGAAATGAAAACCAAATTGTTGGTCGAAAAGCCAAAGTTCTGGTCGAGATCTTGCTAATAGTACTTTTAATGTTCCTGCTACAAAGAATGTCACAATTAGAGATAAGGATAATATATATAGGTTTTTAGACTGTTGTTTTTTTATATATTTGTATATACATGCAATTGTAGCCAGTACTATGATAATAGCCCAGATTTTTGGTGAGAACAGGTTTGAAAAAAGAGAAGCAAAAGTATTTATACCTGTACCGAAGAGGTCGCTGCTGTATATAGTATCAGTGACTTTCTTGTCGAGAAAGTTATAGCACAAAGCTGTTAGTACTATAGTTAAAACAGCATAAAAAATAGTTCTTTTAGCAAGCTTGCAATCTATACAGTTCATATTATTATTCAAATATATTTTGTTAGCTGTTAAAGTATATCTTAGCATAAAGAAATTTGAAATATTAATGTTTAAAGATGGTTGGTATCAAAAAGCAAAACATATTAAGAGCTGCAATCATAATTCAAGACCTACAGAATCTGGTATTGATTTGGTAGTTATTCACTGTATCAGTTTGCCAGAAGGAGATTATGAAAATGACAATGTTGAACAGTTCTTTCAAAATAGGTTAGATATTTCTATAGATGATAGTTTAGAAAGTCTGGAGAATGTAAGAGTTTCAGCCCATTTTTATATAAAGCGAAATGGTGAAGTGGTTCAGTTTGTATCTGTTGATGATAGAGCTTGGCATGCTGGTGTGAGTGAATATCATAGCAGACAGGGTTGTAATGATTTTTCAGTAGGAATTGAAATGCAAGGTACAGATAAGGATTTTTATCAGTCAGAACAATATCGAAGCTTAAATATACTTCTTTTAGATATGAAGAAAAACTATCCGTCTATAAAAAACATTACAGGACATGAAGATATTGCTCCTGGAAGAAAGACAGATCCAGGTGTTGGCTTTAATTGGGATAGAGTTAATTTTTAGTCAGCTTTTACTTTTTGAAAAATATAGTTAACCATTGTTACTAAAATGGTATAATCATCTCAATTTTTTAAAAAAGGTTTATTGTATATGCAAGTGCAAAAAGCTCTCGAAATAAATAATCTTAATAAAGTCTACAAAGGTGGCTTTAAAGCCGTTAATGACATTAGTTTCACGGTAAATAAAGGCGATTTTTTTGCTTTACTTGGTCCTAATGGTGCTGGAAAGTCTACTACTTTAGGGATGATATCTTCTCTTGTTAATAAAACTTCAGGTCAGATTAAGATTTTTGGTCATGATATTGATAATGATTTTAATCAGGCTAGAAGACATTTGGGTGTTATGGCTCAAGAGGTTAATCTTAATATATTTGACACACCTATGGATATATTAATAACCCAAGCAGGTTTTTTTGGAATACCTAAAAAAGAATCAAAACCTTATGCTGGAGAGTTGCTAAAAAAAGTTGATTTATACGATAAGAAAGATACACAAGTAAGATTTTTATCTGGAGGAATGAAGAGAAGGTTAATGGTTATAAGAGCTCTTATACATAAGCCAAAACTTCTAATACTAGATGAACCTACTGCGGGTGTAGATGTTGAATTGAGAAATTCTCTTTGGGAAATGATCTCAGGATTTCATAAAGATGGTTTAACAGTTATATTAACTACTCACTACTTAGAAGAGGCAGAGTCTATGTGTAATCGTATAGCTCTTATCCACAAAGGTAAAGTACATGTAAATACCGATATGAAGTCTTTTTTGAAAACAGCAGATAAGCAGACATATATTTTTGATTTAAAGAATCGTTGCAATGAACAGATAACTCTTAAATTTGGTGTTGTAAAGATTATTGATGAAGTTACACTTGAAATAGAGGTTGATGGAGGAGCAGTTTTAAACGATATTTTTGCAGAATTAACCTCAAAATATAATTTAGAAGTTTTAGATGTGCGTACTAAAGCAGCTAAACTTGAAAAGCTGTTTATAGATATAGCTAAAAATAAATAGGTGGAAAAATGAGTCTTAAAGATAATTGGATAATGTATACCACGATTTTTAATCGAGAAAGTAAAAGAATATTTAGAATATGGGCACAAACACTACTACCATCAGTTATAACTATAATACTGTATTTCTTAATATTTGGTAAAGTAGTTGGCTCAAGAATAGGTACGATGGAGGGGGGTATTACTTATATGCAGTATATCACTCCAGGTTTGATAATTATGGCGGTGATCCAAAACTCTTATGGTAATGTTGTAAGTTCATTTTTTGGTTTGAGGTTTAGTAAGGCTATTGAAGAGCTTTTAGTATCTCCAGTTAGTAACCATATAATTATTTTAGGGTATATCTCTGGAGGTATATTTAGAGGATTTATCGTTGGTGTTTTAGTTAGTATCGCAGCTTTCTTTTTAGGAGGTTTCTCTACTATACATGATTTACCATTAGTACTGTTTGGTTTTGTGTTTTGTGGAGCATTGTTTTCTTTAGGTGGCTTGATAAATGCGATATTCTCACAAAAATTTGATGATACAACAATATTCCCAACATTTATTTTGACTCCACTTATATATCTAGGTGGTGTATTTTATGATATAAATAATCTAACAGGCTTCTGGCACTTTATATCATCTTGTAACCCACTTTTTTATATAGTTGATTTTGTTAGATTTGGCTTTATCGGTGTTTCAACCGTAAACCCTTATATAGCATTTGGTGCTATTATTGCATTTACACTAATGCTTTATTATCTTGCGTGGTATCTATTAAGCAGAGGCATTCGCTTAAAACCGTAATATAAACATAAACTCTAATTTTTAAAAAAACTTAATTTATTTATATGCAAAACTCAGAAATTAATTCTAAAATGATAATGCTTGCAACTTTAGCTATGCTTTATGGAGTGCTATCAATTTGTGGGCAAGTTATGGCCT
Source organism: Francisella adeliensis (assembly GCF_003290445.1). Lineage (NCBI taxonomy): Bacteria > Pseudomonadati > Pseudomonadota > Gammaproteobacteria > Thiotrichales > Francisellaceae > Francisella > Francisella adeliensis. Next base: position 441,449 of record NZ_CP021781.1, read on the forward strand.
CTAAAACAGTTGTTATATTTGGCATAACTGCATCAGGAGGGGTGTTTTTTATGGCATCGACATTCCCATTAAACTCAGTGATTACACAAAGATATGGCTATAAAATTATGCGTAGCTTGATTCTTGTGACACTAGTTGCACTTGTGATTGTAGCAGCTCTTTTAAGCTTGCTCTCTAATATACAGGTTAACAGCTCTCTTACAGAAGCCTACAGAAAAGTATTTGGCATTACAGAGCTTAGAATAGCATTAGCTTCTTTTATGTCGTATTTATTAAGTGAAAACACAACAAGCTTTTGTACAAGTCTTTTTAAAAAAACTAAGCTTAATCTAGCCGTTCAAATATTTTCTGCTGCGGTAATGGGAATACTTATAGATTCAATTATTTTTACGCATTTAGCTTTTGTGGGAATGTTTCCATACGGTATAGTTCTTGAGCTAGTATTATCTTTAATAATTATCAAGACATTAGTAACTCTATTAGTTTCTATATTTTTTGGAATATTTATTAAGAAAGATATTTAGCTAAAAGGCCTTAAGTAATCAAAAAATGATTCATTCAAATTTATTTTTCACAAATGTTATAATAACAACTTTAGAGAATTAGTGTTTCTGTATAATATTTATTGCAGATAGTTTTGTAAACACCTTATTTTAACTAGAGTTGATATGAAAAAAAATAATTATATAATAAAACTGCTATTTTGTTTCTTGGTGGTTTTTTGTTCATTTACATCAATTTATGCAAGTGACTTCTCTATACAACAATATATAAAACAAACAGCTGAAGTCATGAGAACCAGCTCAAAATTAGAGACCTATGTTCAAAATAGTTATGAACAAAAAAACTTATCTGATGAGAAGTTATCAGATTATAAGGTCAAACTCCTTGAACAATATGATAAATTAACATCAATAGAAAATGCTCTTGAAACTAAAATTAAGCAGACAAAAGACAGTCTTAGAGAATATATCTCTTTAGATTCTGATAAAAATAAAGGCAGCTTTGAGCTAAGTGATAATTTCCTTTATAAAGTTGTTGCTGGAAATAAACCATCAAAAGAAAACCACCATACAGAACAAAACTATAAAGATATTGATTTTGATTCGAATATAATCCAGAAAAGGTATCAGTATCTTGTTGAAAGCTATCTTGAAACAAAGCAAGCATTATCTTATGTTGGAGATGTTAAGAAGACCTTGAGTAAAGATCTTAAATTAATTTTAGATACTAGAATAAAGATTCGGAATAGAGATTTCTTTACGAAAGGAGCATTCCTTGGTCATTATAGTTCATGGGAAAAAGGGCTTAGTCAGATAGAGTATAAAATAAGCTTTATATCTCTTTTAAAATATTTATTTTCGATAGCGTTAGTTTTTGTTATTTATAAGGTTTGCTCTATAGCTTTTTATATCAGTCTTAAATTAGTTCGTTTAAAATTTAGTCGTTATCGAGTTATTATTAGTAGCTTAAGCTTTTTCTTGAGAGTTTTTTGGAATGTTTTAATTGCAACAGTTTTGGTACTGATTCTTGGGAAACTTTTTGAGTATCATAGGATAGAAGAGTTTTTTGCGGCATATACAATATGTGTTTACTTTATTTTACAGAATAGTTTGGTTATTTTCTTAAGATTTTTGAAAGTTTCACCAGGAAATAGAGTGCAAATTTGGCTCAAAAGTTATGTATTTATACTAATGCTTTTAATCTTTCTGCAAGGAGTGAATTTCTTTTCGGCAGTGACTATAATTCAGCCTGTATTTGGACTTTATGGAAATATAGTTGTTACTTTCATTATTTCAATAATGCAATTATTTATAGCTTATATTATATATTTCCAGCTTGGAAAGCTCACGCATAGAAATAAAAAACTTAATATATTAAGAATGGCATTAATCATATTTTCATTGATTTATTGTGTACTAACATTTATGGGGTTAAATAGCTTAGCAACGTTATTGATGGTTAATTTCTTGCAAATATTTGTTGTAGCTATAATTTCTCATTCTATGTATAGTGTCATAGTAATGCTTTTGCATTATATTGCTTCAAAAACTCTTCATAATAAAGGAAGTCAAACCTCATTAATAAACCGTTTAAAAAATCAAGAAAAAGAAACTTTACCAGAATATTGGGTAAGGACTATAATCAAGATGGTTTTTATAGTTATCGCGATAGTTATTTCTTTAGTAATACTAGGAATTCCATATCAAGAAATTAGAGATTTTTTCTATACAATATTTTTTACTGGTATTCGAGTTGGTGGAACGAATTATTTTGCTATTGCGGCATTGTTAAAGTCTTTATTGGTGATTCTTATAGGATTATCACTTTCAAAAGTAGTGGAACGAGTTTTTGCTAAAAATATTCTTCCGTATACAATGATGGGCAAAGGCACCCAAAAAGCAATTTCTACAGCTGTGTGGTATATAGGTTTATTTTTATCTATTATCTTTTTCATAGCATCAATGGGGATAAGTGGAACAGCATTAGCATTTATAGTTAGTGGCTTGTCTGTAGGTGTAGGTTTTGCTTTACAAGATCTTATGAAAAACTTTTTTGCTGGATTTATGATGTTAGTTGAGCGACCAATTAGAATAGGTGACTATGTTATGCTTGATGGTATATTAAATGAGGTAAAAAAAATACGCTTGAGATCAACAATAGTTCAAGATTTTAATCTAAATACTATCGTAGTGCCTAATAGTCAATTTATGAATAGCTCCATAAAGAATGAGACATATAATCCACTTTCTCGGATGAATCTCAAAATTAGTGTTAATTTGAATCAAGATGTAGAGCAGATATTTGAATTACTAATGTCTATTACTAAAACATACAAGGGTATAGTGAATTATCCAGAACCTTTTGTTATATTTGAAGGATATAGTGAGTATACATTAGATTTTACATTAAGAGCGTATTGCTTAAGAGTAGATAGGTTAGTTATTGAGAGCAATTTAAGACAAGCTATTGTGAAAGAGTTTGAAAGACTAGGCATTGAAATTCCAATCAATACGAGTAAAGTTATATTAGAAAAATGATTTCTAAGTTTATTTGGTATTTTCTTTTGAATAAACTTTTCTAACAATATATAAAGGTCTTTGTTTTGTTTCTATGAAAATTCTACCAATGTAGCTGCCAAGCATGCCAATACCTATCATTTGTAATCCACTGAAAAATAAGATAAATGTTATCAATGATGGGTAACCTGGTAAATCAGCACCAAAGAGAATGGTCTTTAATATAAACCATGATCCATAAACAAACCCACTTAGTGCAATAAGTACACCTAGGTAAGACCATATCTCAAGAGGAGTTTTACTAAAGCTTGTAATACCATCGATAGAGAATTTAAAAAGTTTCCAGTAGTTCCATTTTGTTTGGCCAGCGGCTCTTTCCTCACGAGCATGATATAGAGTTTTTTCTTTGAAACCTATCCAACTAAGCAGCCCTTTATTGAAACGAACTTTTTCTTTGAGTTCTAAAAAGGCATTTATAGCAGCTCTATTAAGCAGTCTGTAATCACCAGCATTAGGCGTAAGTTTAGTATCGCTTATACTATTCATCAGCTTATAAAAAAGTCCGGCAGATTTTCTTTTGGTTTTAGTGTCAGAATCCCTATTTTCTCTAACAGCAGTAACAACTTCATAGCCTTCTTGCCAGTATTTAACCATATCAAGAATAAGTTCTGGAGGATCTTGTAAGTCAGCATCAATGGAAATAGCAGCATCACCATTACAGTTAGCAAATCCAGCATATAAAGCTGACTCTTTACCAAAATTTCTAGAGAGATCAACTATTCTGATCTGAGGAATCTGTTGCTGTTTTTCTAAAAGTAAATCAAGAGTATTATCAGTACTACCATCATTAACAAAAACAAGCTCATAATTAACTGGTAGTTTTTCTAAAACTATATTTAAGCGATCAAATAGATAGTCAACACCTTCAGACTCATCTTTAACGGGAATTATTATGCTTACCATTTCATTTTTATTCATAGTATTTGTTATTTTACCTCTATATAGAAGATACTTTAGCCTTTTCATCATAAAAAATCCATAAAAGAATATTACTTTAGTAATTTATGATTTGTTATAATTATTATTAGGTGGGTTCTAAAAAAGTACAGATGTCGTTTGCATATAACAAAGTCGCTATTATAGGTAAGCACTATAATAAAGAAATAAGTGAATCAGTAGTTGCTGTATATAAGATTTTATACAAGCTTGGTATAGAGGCTTGTGTGGAGACTGTATCAGCAGGTGATTTGACTATAAAGAATCTAAAAACTAAAACATTACATGAAATTGCAGCAGATTGTGATCTGGCGATAATAGTTGGTGGTGATGGAAATTTTTTACAAGCTTCAAGAGTTTTAGCTTTGTATAGTGATATCGATATAGTTGGTGTAAATAAGGGTAAACTAGGATTTTTAACAACAATAAGTCCCGATAGAAGAGTTCTTAAGAAGTCATTGCTATCTATATTAAATGGCGAAAGTGTTCAATCATCAATGTCTATGTTGAAATGTAAGGTAGATGATAAAACTCGTTATCCTCTTGAAAAATCAATAGCTCTTAATGAAATCGCAATAACATCATCTCGAGGTTTGATGTTTGGCTTAACAGTGTATATTAATGGTCAGTACGCTTTTGATCAACGTGGTGATGGGCTTATAATATCAACACCAACAGGTTCAACAGCTCATGCTATGTCAGCAGGAGGCCCAATTTTATGTCGAAATCATGATAGTATGGTTTTAGTTCCTATTTGTTCTCATTCTTTAAATAGTAGACCTTTAGTTATTTCTGATAGTAGTGTTATAGACATTTATATCACAGAATATAATAATCCTGAGCCGGTACTTAGTATAGATGGTCGACATGATACAATTCTTAATGCACATCAAAAAATAACAATTAGAAAAGCACAAAAGAGCGTAAAAATACTTCACTTAGAAGATTATAACTATTATGCGACGCTTAGAGAAAAGTTGGGCTGGGGTAAGGTGTTATTTTAGAAGAAGTGTTCAACTAAGATTATTATTACAAATCCGGTTATAAATATTGCCGATACAAACTCAATTTTTTTAATATTCCTAAAAAATAACTGTCGTAATTTATTATTACCAAAAAATATTGCTACAGTACAAAACCACATGAGCGTTGTAATTCCAATAGCTAGCCATATAGCTACTTTACCAAAACTAGGCAACTCTTCAACCAAGCTAAGCATTGAGCTAAAAAATACCATAACCTTAGGGTTAGCTAGATTTGTGAAAACTCCCTTAACATATAGTTGTATGTTTGTTGGTTTCTCAAAAGATTTTATATTTTTTATATGTTCACTTGCATTAGGATTTAGTTCAGGAGTAGATGTAAATATATCTTTGTATAAGTTAAAAGCAATATAAGCTAGATATGCTACACCGGCTAGTATCAGTATATTAAATAATTGAGGTTCTTTATATAGCAAAAACGAGCCACACCAATAGACTATTAGTGTGTTTATAAGTATTCCACTAGATACACCAAAAGCGGTAGTAAGTCCTTCTTTATAGCCAAATTTTACTGAATTACTTATCGTTATAAAAAAATCTGGCCCTGGTAAGATAAGACAACTTACTTGCAAAACAAGGATTGTTAGAAAGATTAGCACTGTTAGACTCTTATTTTTTGTCTAGTTGATATAGAATAGTAGTAATAAATAAGCCATAAATCTACAAAAATGTCAGAAAACGAACAAGAAAACTTGAGACAGATAAAAAGTTTCGTACAAAGAGCCGGTAGAGTTACCAAAAAACAACAACAAGCATTAGATAATTATGCAGATAAACATGCTATCAAATACTCTGAAAAAAAGTTAAATTTTAATGAGCTTTTTGGTAATACTAACCCTGTAATTTTAGAGATAGGTTTTGGAATGGGTGGCTCCCTTGTACAGATGGCTTTAGAAAGCCCTGAGAAAAACTATTTTGGTGTCGAAGTACATCAAGCAGGTGTTGGTAATATTTTATATGAAATCGAACATCAAAATATTAATAATCTAAAAATTATGAGTTATGATGCTGTTGAAATATTAACCAAAATGATTGATGATGGAACTCTAAGTGGGGTTCAAATATATTTCCCTGACCCTTGGCATAAAAAGAAACATAATAAACGCCGACTTGTAAATCAGGATAACTTGGATTTATTTGCTAAGAAGCTTAAAAAAGGTGGAGTACTTCATTATGCGAGTGACTGGTTGCCATATGCTGAAGATGTTCTTGATTTGTTAGAAAAAGATAAGAATTATCAAAACCTACATAATGGTTATGCACCTCGTCCAGAATGGCGACCGCTAACTAAGTTTGAGAAAAGAGGGCAAAACTTAGGTCATACAATTTCAGATATACTTTTTGAGAAAGTTTAAGGTTAAAAATGAACATAGCTAGATATAAGAAAGGCTTTATAAATACAAATGAATATAGCAGTAAGCTTCACTCGGGAAATATCTATTGTTTAGATTGTGGTAAAGCAAAAGTTAAAATAATTAGAAAGGCAAATCAAGGATCATTTTTTGAAGTTATTAAGGATGAAGATAATCTACATGATGATGCTTGCCCAAGAGTAGCTAAGTTAGTAGATGAAGCAAGAATTAAAGAGCTACTTAATAGTGATTCTAAAAAAGATATGAGCAAGATAAACTTTCTTGTAAATAAAAATCTTGAGAAGACTATAAATTTACTAACAAAGTTAGAAGTTGGAGGTGAGCTAAGAGATGATGAGACTCTTGAGCTAATGCCACAAAAAAAACAACACTTAGCTGATAATAGAATTAAAGAATATGCGAAACAAGACATTGCAACGATAAATGCTCTTGAATTAACAGAAGAAAATGCAGCTAGCTTAAATGGTAAGTATAGACTTGTATATGGTATCTCTGGTATATCTAAATCTCTTGTAGGAGATAGTGTAAAAATGCTTTTTAAGGTTAATCAAGATGCAAGGTTTTCTATATTTATAGCACCAAATCAAGTGCAATATTTGGGTTTTGATAAAAGTAAAATCGCTAAGTTTGCTGTGTTTGGTAGAATTAAAAAAACTGGTAAGTTTACAAATATAGAGATTCGTTCTACAAGAGATATGGTTATAGTTGATTAGTTTTCCTTAACAATATACTTATTTAATCCTTCAAAAAATCACTATTTTCACCTACATATCAAGATATACTTTTAGTATTGTTAACTATAGATACTATAGATAGGTGTTTAAGTCTAGTAAATAAGCTTGAGTTAAATAAATTAGTATAGATTCTTGATTCCAAATAAAAATATAGAGAAGATTTGAATAATAAAAAAGTATCTATTTTGTATCCTTATGATACTGATAAGAGTAGTCTTATCAAAACATTGAAAAACAAAACTCTCAATACATAGATTGTAATTTGAAATGCACCAACTGTTTAGTTTCTAATTAAACGCTTAGTTAGGAACTAGCTAATCATGTTGTTTAACAAGTTAACATATCTTTCCAATTGCAATGCTACTCTAAGGTGTTTTTAACTGTTTGTATTTAAGTCTTTCAAAGACATTGCTTTAATAAAAATTATACCGTACAATTAAAGATGTATTTAAAATGCATCTTTAAACAACAGGAGTAACTATGAAAAAAACACTTTATGAAAAATTGGGCGGTCAAGTGGCAGTTGATGCAGCAGTAGATATTTTTTATCGCAAAGTATTGCTTGATGAGAGAGTTAACTTTTTTTTTGATGATGTTGATATGGACAAACAGATTCCAAAGCAAAAATCCTTTCTAACTATGGTTTTCGGTGGCCCTAATAGCTATACAGGCAAAGACATGCGTCAAGGCCACAAGCATCTAGTAGCTCGTGGATTGAACGATACTCATGTTGATATTATTATAGAACATCTAGGTGCTACATTAAGTGAGCTTGGTGTAGGTGATGAAGATATCCAACAAGTGGCTAATATAGCTAATAGTGTTAGGGATGATGTATTAGATAGGTGATTTAATTATGGTTTTTTATTATGAGGGCCAAGCCTATAAACTTCAAAATGATGAAACAGTATTAGATTGTTTATTAAGAAATAATGTTTCATATAATCATTCTTGTAAATCTGGCATATGCCAATCTTGTATTGCAAAAATTTCGATTGGTGATATCAATTCTCTATGGCAAAAAGGCTTAAAAGAAACGCTTCAATCACAAGGTTATTTCTTACCATGTATTGCTAAGCTAGAATCTAGCATCACATTTAGTACTTCTGAAAATGATGTTATTGAAACTACAGCTACAATCAAAGAATTAGACTATCTAAATTACAATGTTATGAGCGTGAAGCTTATTGTCGATGATTTTTCGGCTTGGATAGCTGGGCAATATATTAATTTAATAAATAATGATGGAGATGCTAGGAGTTACTCTATTGCGAATATTCCTTACAGTGATAATTATATAGAGTTACATATAAAAATTATAGATAATGGCAAGATTGGCAATTGGCTAAAGAATGATGCTAAAGTTAACTCTACTGTAAAGTTAAGAGGCCCTAGTGGTGATTGTTTTTATTATAATCCAAAAAAAGAAAGCTATCCGTTACTATTAGCTGGCACAGGTACAGGGTTAGCCCCATTGATAGGTATTGTAAAAGATGCAATCAAACAAAATCATCAAGGTGAAATGATAATAATACATGGTGGTTGTAGTAACCAAGATCTTTACTATAATGATCAACTACAAGCTTTTGCTAAAGCTTATTCAAACATAGAATACTACTCTAGTGTGTTGGATGACAAAGATAGCAGGACTATAGATAAAATTTTTCTACAGCATGCCGCTAAATATAAAACAGCAAAAGCATATGTATGTGGGCCTGTAGAAATTACGAAGAAACTAAAAACCGCAGCATTTTTAGCAGGGATAGCTTCCAATAATATTTATAGTGATGCCTTTATTTACTAAAACAAATAAATTAGATTACAGGAGTTAATATGAGCATTAAACATCGAGCAGCAAAAAAATAAGTGATAAGGTCGCTTATGGTTTAGTTAAATTTTTAGGCTTTTTGCAGATACCTTTTTCAGAAAATGCTACGGCTCGTGCTATTGTTTTGGGAACTGTTGTATCTATATCAGATATGATTGGAGCAGCTAACTTTCACGTTAAATGCCTTAGAAAAATTAAAAATGATGAAAGCTGGATTAGAACGTTACTTAATGAAGCTGAAAATGAACGTATACATTTGATGACATTTATTCATATTGCCCAACCAAACTGGTTTGAGCGCTTTATTATATTTGTTGGTTATCTAGAAGAAGCTGTTATTAGTTATCAACATTACTTAGATGAAATTGATGCCGGCAGAATAGAGAATGTCCCAGCACCTCAGATAGCTACAGATTATTGGAGTTCACCTGAAACAGCAAGATTAAGAGATGTTGTTATTGTAGTAAAAGCAGATGAAGAAGAACATAGAGATGTAAATCATGATTTAGCTGATAGAATAGATAGAAAGGAAAAAATTATATCTTAATCGGAGTAACTATAAATGCAATTAAACCGTCAAACTGACTATGCACTAAGAGTACTGATATTTCTTACCCTTAAGTCTCATGATGATTTAGTAAAGTTAGATGAAATCTCAAAAAAATTTAATATCGTAAGAAATCATTTAACTAAAATAATTGCAAAATTAGCTAAGCTCCAATACATCATCACTCAAAGAGGTAATGGTGGTGGAATAAAGGTTCATCCTAATGCACTGGAATTAAATTTGTTCGAGATTATGAGTAAATTTGAATCATCATTCAAATCTATTGATTGTACTGGGATCAATTGCCCAATTGCAGGCATGTGTAAACTCGAAGCTATTTTAGCTGAAGCATCTGGTGCTTATACATCGGTATTACAAAAATATAAGCTAAAAGATGTATTGCCATCTAACAACAATGAACAGAGAATCATTTTTAAAAGTTTAGACTTAATTTGAAACAGAGGTTAGTTATGAATATATCATCGCAACAAATTGAAATATTCATTAAACAATTTTATGTAAAAGTAAATGAAGATACTTTGCTTAGCCCTATATTTAATGATGTTGCTAAAGTTGATTGGTTAGAACATATTCCTAAATTAATCAAATTCTGGAACTCTGCTTTATTAAAGAAACTGGTAAAATCACTAATGTAGAGATTCGTTCCATATGGGATATAGTTATAGTTCTCTGATTTTCTCATAAACGCTTAATTTTCAAATATAATATATTTCGATAGCCTAGCAGCCATTAAAATTACAAGTATTTTAGTTAATTAAATTCATAAAAAACTACAAATTTTTTTACTACCTCTTTGTATGGGATAACTATATTTTGATTCTAATATAAATAAATAGTTTTGTGCTAATATGCACTACTTGTGATGTTATTGTTTTTTTTTTGAAAGCGTTGTTATTAAAAGTTTTGGGAAAATCTTCGTGGTAGCTATGAATGGACTTGAACCATCGACCCCAGCATTATGAATGCTTTATAATATGTATATCACCATATATATAATATTTGGATTCTTGCGAAAAACTCTTTAAAATAAAGGTTTTGTGAAAATTTTGTATATTTGGTATGAGAAATTATTTATAATTTGTGTTACCCAGTTTGTTACCCAGTTTGTTACCCAGTTTGTTACCCAGTTTGTTACCTATGGATAAATAGAGTGCCAAATATAAAATTTACTAAAAGTGAGCTTAATAAGATTAAATCATCAAGTGCCATAGTTGATTATACTGATCCTGAGTATAAAGGGTTAGTCTTAAGAGTTACCCCCTCTGGTGGTAAGACATGGAGATTGAATTATAGAAATAAAAACAAAGTTCAAAAGAGATATACTATAGCCAATTATAATTCGCTAACCCTTACGCAAGCTAAATTAGAAGCTCAGCGATTAAATGGGTTGATATCGCAAGGTGAGGATATTCAGTCAAATGAAAATCATTCTGATAAAGATCCTTTACTTAAAGATTATTTAAATGACTTTTATCTCAACTGGTATAAAGATAACAGAAAATCATATAAGACTAATAATGATATTTTAGTTAAACAATTGGTATCTCTTCATAATACAAAGTTGAGTGATATTTCTCCTAATTTAGTAAACAACACACTTTATAAATACCAAAAAGAAAAAGGTATATCAGATAGTCGTGTAAATAGAATTATGGCCTGTTTGAAAGGTGCTATGAGTAAAGCTTATGAATTTGGGTATGTTGATAATAATAGCCTTAGTAAGTTGAAGCTAAAAACAGTGTCTTCGTCAAAAATAAGATATTTGGATGATGAGGAGACATAAAATATTTTGTACTAAAGAAGTCATTGTTTGTGCTGGAGCTATTGGAACTCCTTTAATTTTACAAAGATCTGGAATTGGTCCAGATGATTTATTATCAAAAAACCAAATTAAAACTATTCTAAGTAATAAAGATGTTGGATCTAATTTGCAAGATCATTATCAAGCAAGGTTGGTATATAAAACATCTAAAAATAATTCAATGAATGGTATATATAACAGTAATTATAGAAAAGTAATGTCTGGCCTAAAATATTTTCTTACTAAAAAAGGAGATTTGACTATTGGAGCTGGTGTTGCAGGCATGTTTTTTTCTAGTGAAAATAATAAAGAATATCCAGATCTTCAATTACACCTTATCCCTTTTAGTGCGGAATCTCCTGGGAAGCTACATAAAACTCCTGGAATGACATGTTCAATAACACAGCTTAGACCAGATTCAAGAGGAAAGGTCTCAATAAGAAGTCGAGATCCTTATATGAAACCACAAATAGTTTTTAATTATTTGAACTCAGAAAGAGATTTAACATCGATTATGTATGGTTTAAGGTTTTTAGCAGACAAATTTTTCCTAAAAAACTCTACTAGTACGGTTGATGAATTAATGATTCCTAATAGAGATGTTATTAATGATAATGACAAATTAGCTGAATATATAAAGAAGTTTGGGACTACTATTTTCCATCCTACTAGCACTTGTATGATGACTAGCTTCGATTCAGATTATGGGGTAGTAGACCCCGACCTTAAAGTAAAAAGGTTAGAAAACATAAGAGTAGCAGATGCTTCAGTAATTCCAAATATTATATCAGGAAATACAAATGCAGCTTGTATGATGATTGGTGAAACTGCAGCTGACTTAATACTTAGCGATTTGAAAGCATGATACTAATAAAATAAAACAGATATAAGGGGTATCAAGTGAAACAAAGAAGAATAGAACTAAAGAACCATAATAGTAAATTTTTTTTCTTATGCCTAACAAACCTAACTTTTTCTATAACCGTTAAAGGATATATGATTTTTTTTGCCTGGTATATGATAAGCACCTTTGCTGATACTAAGCTTATAGGCTTTGTAATGTTTATATCTTGGATTATTAATTTAATGGTGGTTTATTTTTTTTCAAAGATATCTAGTATTTTTATTGTGAGAAAGGTATTACTTTTAAACTTTTTTGTTAGTTTTATATTATTATTATTTTGCTCGGTATTATCATTGTTTAATGTTATTTATATGTCATTATTGATAATTTATCTAAATGCCGTGTACGTTTGTTTTACTCCTGTAACAAATAGTATTATATCAAGCATTTGTACTCGTGATTTTAAAAAACAAGCTTTTAGAATTGCTGGGAGTATTTCATCTATTAATGTGGTTCTTGGTCCAGCAATTTCAGGTTTTTTAATCTTGATAATCAGTAATCAAAACTTACTATTTATTGGATCTTTGTTAGTTATAACAGCCTTATCACTTTTATATAAAATCAAATTAAATAAACCAATAAAAAATAAAGAACACTATCGTAAAACTAAGAATGGTTTCAGGGTTTTGTTTTTAATTAAAAACGAATTTTATTTAGCAATAATTACAGCTATATATAATTTTGTTATCTCTCCTTTCATAGCGGTACTTTTACCTTTTTTTATTTTACATAGTTTAAAAGAATCTGTTTTTTATGTAGGAATAACAGAGACATTTTTTGGATGTGGTATGGTTTTAGGAGGGATATATGTTTCAAAGCTTTTGGGTACTTTTTTTAATTCTTTTTACATAATAATATTTTCTAGTATTATTACGTGTTTCTCAATGACTCTTATTAGTTTCTCAGAAAATATATATTGTATGGTTTTTAATTCTTATATTAGGAATTAGCGTATGCGTATTTAATGTAAATATTACATATCTAAAGAGTGTTGCAACACCAGAATTTGCTCGTAATAAAATTGAATCAATCTATATATTTATATGTAAACTTCTTATCCCAATAGGATTTTTATTTTTCACACAAATTAGTAACATATATAGTATGTCAGAGGTCTTAACAATTTCTGGTATAATTCTCTTTTTTTGCTCGCTTTGTATTCCCTTTATTCCTAACTTAAAACATTTGTGTACATTGAATCACAAAAGGTTAGAAGGGTGTTACGAAAAGCTTTATCCAGAAGCCTTTGAAAACTGATCTGAAATAAAATCGTGCATACTAATATTATTGTATCTTAGTTCTTTTATCAAAATTGATTGTTTACTGAGTCCTGGTAATGAGTTGGTTTCTAAATAAAACAATTTTTTTCCATCAAATATGAAGTCAGAGCGACTATATCCTGTACAATTTAAAGCTTTATGAATTTTTAAACTAAAATCTTGAATAAGCTGTTTAACTTCAATATCAATATCAGGGTTAACTATTTCTTTAGTATCTTGAGAAATATATTTTTCTTCATATCCAAAATGGTTATTACAAACTATTTCAACAGGAATAAGAGGCGTTAGGCTACAATTATTTTCTATAACTCCACAACTAAACTCTCTCCCATCAATTTGTTCTTCACATATGATATTAGGATCATCGAGTATGTGGTTTGGGATATCAGATATGGAGCTATAAAAATTTATTCCAGAACTAGAGCCACCTTTTATAGGCTTAGTAATTATAGCTTTTTCTTTAAGGGTAAAATCAGAGTTAGAAGATATAACTTTGGGTGTTGGTATGCCATTATCGTTAGCAACCTTCTTCGATAGTTTTTTATTAAAGCAAATAGTACAAGATTTAGAAGAAGAGCCTGTGAATTTAAAATTGTGTTTCTCTAATATTGATTGAATTTCACCATCCTCACCAAATTTACCATGAAGTGCTAAGAAAAATATAGAGTTTTTCTTTACATTAAGAGCTATATTATAAACATCACCTATGTGTTTATAGTTATCTTTAATAGTAAAATCAGAAATGAAGTCGCAATCATGTTGAATTAAATCTGCTTTTTCAACTATATATAATTGGTAATTTTTATCTAGGAAGAGATATGTATCAAAATCAAAACTTAGAGCTAAATTTTTTGCAGATGCTATAGATACTAATCTTTCATTATCTACTCCACCAAATAATAGTATAGTTTCTAGCATAAAACTTTTTCTCTTTAAAAAAATATAATAGATTTTATCATAACTACCAACAAATGAAATGAGTAAAAAGTATATGTTTTTGCTTATGAAAATGAGCTAAGGAATGTTTAATATTAATTAATAACAAATAAGGTTCTTAGAAAAAAGGGTATTTATGTCAGAAGATTATAATTTTTCAAACAAGCTAGTTGTGTTTATTTTATCAACATTTAACATGTTTTCATTTAATGAGTATAAATATGAATATGAATATGGTTCTTTAAGAGAGTATATTACTAAAAATAATATACCAAATGAGTTGGTAAATGAATTTTTAGAATGCTTATTTTCTATTTCGTTAAATGAAGCTTATTTAACATATCAAGATGTGCAATCAAGTAATTCATATTTAACTCCTTACCAGCACGCTAAATTGATAAAGTTTTTCTATGATGATTTTAAAGAAGAAATTGAAAAAGCAAAATTATTTATAATATGGTATGTAAATAATTCTGATAGATTCAAAATATCTAAATTATGTAACTATAAATCGATAGTATTTGAACCAACAGCGTTTGAACAAAGCTTTTTAGCAAATGCTACTGTAGGCTTAAAGAGAGATAATGTTACTACAGTAGCTAAACTTTATAAGACATTTTTACAAACTCAAAATTGTAAGTATTATGAAACATTCTGGCTAAAATCTACTGAACCAAATCTTTCTAGAATGTTCGAGGATTATAAAGAAGTATTTGACACATCATACTTTAAATCACATATAAGAGGTAATAAATACGTAATAAAACTACCAGATGTAGATAAATTTATTTGTAATAACCTTACAGTAAATGATATTTTTGGAGTTTTGTTTAATTTATGGCAAGTATATTGCTCAATAAAAAAGACTTTTATGCCTGGATTAAAAATAATGACTTAAAAAAAATGTATTTGAAAATTGTAGGACCTACGAAAGAGTCGTGTATATCTTTTAAGCTATTAGAAATGTGTGGGTCAATGACTTCAGCTTTGAATTTCCTTAAGGATTTTTATGAGTCCCCTTTTACTTCAAAGTTTGAGTATTTGATAAATGAAGTAAAGTATATTGATAATCCTATGGGTAATACTGATTCAATATCAAAAATATCAGAAAGATCAGAGGGGGCAGATGCTTTTATAAAAGAACATTATAAAAGTGTATATTTCAATGATTCTGAGATATCTATGACAAAGAGTTTTTATGCTAGAAAAACTAAAAATTCTAAGTTATATAAAAACTATCTGAATAAATATAGCAAAGATATAAAAAGCCCATTTCCTGAATTTTTTTATGATAGAGATGATTTATATTATGAAAAAAATAAAGAAGACTTTTTAATATATGATCCTCAGGTAATAGAAAAGAAATTAATTAAATTTTGGATTAATGAACATGGTTTATACATGTTATATGTTTTTATTTTATCAAAAGTTTTTGGCTTATCTTTACCAGAGAATCAAGTCTTTCATGACAAATTCAAGTCGTCTAAGAAAAAGAAATCCTTTGAGAGAGATATTGATATGAGATTCAATTTTGATTATCTTTCTCAACTTTCACATATATGCAGTTTAATAAAAAGTGATTCTTAGTTTAATGGAGGGGTAAACATGTATACAAAAGAAGAGATAGATGATTTTAGCTTTTTTAAAGATTCTTTATTTAATGAAATATATATAAAACTAAAAGAGTCAAATTATGTAATAAACCCGTATGAGAAAGCAAAATATATCAGACGATTATTAACTAAAAATATTTCTTTAGATGCTTATGATATTCCTGACGCACTACAAGTATCAAAAACAATCGATGACTTATATGAAGAGCTTCCAAAATGGGTAAAAATATCAACAAAGAGTTCATTGCATAAAAGGATAGAGAAATTATCAAGAGAAATATATAAAGATAGGTTATTAGATGTTTTTTTAGATTCTTATGTAAAGTATGCAGACAGGTTTACTAATTATAAAATTGATCATCTTCATATTAGTTATGGTCATACGTATGTTATTCAAAAATTTGAAGATAAAAAGCTAAACAAGCAGTACAAAAAAGCAAGTTTTAAGAGTTTTATGAGACATATTGAAAATATAGGTACTAAGATTGGTCAAACATTAAGTTTTGATCCTAGTAAATATAAAGACGTTTCAAGATTAAACTGTGATGACTTTTTTGAGATATTATTTCATCGTTTATCTGTAATTTGTTGGATGAGAGAGATTCAATCAAATAAAGAAGCTTTTAAAAGTAAAGATGTTTTATTGCTAAATAAATATGCTGATATTGGTGCTTTTTTTTATGACATGCTAAATGATCCTATTTCTGCTAGGTATTTAAGGCTGCATGAAATACCGTATTGGTACCAAAACCCAATAGGTTTAGATAAATCTAAAAATATAGAGAGACTTGATGAGCAGCCACAAGCATTTTGCTATAAATTTGCAACAGATTTTATGAATAGTTTCTTTGTTAATAAAGTGAAATCAAGTGAAGCAAAAAAAAATAAATATCCAGAGCTTTATGAAACAGATGGCTATAAACCGTCGATATTATATCAAGGAGGAGGCTTTCTAGAAGGGAATTTTATTTTTTTACTAGATATTTTGTTGTTATCAGAATATTTTGGTTTTGAGGTTTCAAGTAAAAGTATAGCAGAATATTTAGGATATTATGATTATACAAATAAAATTACGAAACTTATTAAAGATGTTGAAAAAAGGTTCTGTTCGGAATATTTAATGAAACTTGGTTCTTTATATAAATATGAGGAATTTAATAAAAAAAGTCATGATGTTATGGCTAAACATCAGGGTAAACATTGATATATATAGCTATGTCTATAAAATAATTTTATATGTTTTTATTTTAGCCCGATCTTATAATCAAACTATGGATAATTGACACCTATTATTTCTGAGATATTTAAGGTAACTAATTAATGAGGGAATCTTTATATTTCATCTTATCTAAGGAGGAATGCTAATAAGCATGACTAGCTTGGCTACGGGGCAAACCTATAAATGCAAATGCTTTGGCAAAAATGTTAGCAGAATTTGAGATCTCTTCAACAACATTTTGGCGAGATTATAACTGTAAAAAAGTTATGAGTATTAGATGATTTATTACTTTTGTCAAAGCAAGTAAATAATCAAGCTAGTAGCACTAGCAAATATAAACCCCTTTAGGCTACTTTATAATCCATATCGTCCACCCCTTAACACACTGTATGTGTCGCAGGGCGTTGGAGCAAGCCGATATAGATTAACAGTTCGCCGCTTCCCCAATTTCATTTGGGGAATGCTCAGCCCACCGTCTACGCTACGCTTGACCAACGAGTTTTACACGATGGACTAAAGCCGAGCAAAGCACCCTGTCGCAGGCTAAGGGCACAGTAACAAGTTTGCTAGTCTAAGTCCCTCCCGTTTCACTGGTAAAACCCGTTGGTCAACCCTATCGGGCCGACGGTGGGCAATGCGTAATGCTTCGCATGATTAATACTTAGAAACGCTATTGTAAAAGATTTATATAGCCTCAGGGCTATCTAAATTAACTAGCGTTTCAGATTAGTAATTAAAAAATGAAGCAATATACATGTAAAAATACAATATACAATATACAATTACTACCGACAGTATTAATTTTCCTTCCAGGAATCTCAGCTATAGCCATTTTAATATCAGCAAGGAGTTTAAGTCTACAAGGATTATTTGCAATTTTTCAGAGAATATTAGGAGGCTTTGGTTTTCATTTAGGTTATGTTTAGTTTTGGTGAGCGATGATACTTTTCCCATTTTTGAGCGTAGCATATTACATTGGCTTTACAATGTTAAATGGTGAACAACAAACTTTTGAGTTCAAACTTTAAGATTAAGCATCAAAGAGTTATTTATATTTATGTTCTCATGCTTTTAAATAGATAGGGAAGATCATTTGAATATTAACTCTTATATAAGCAGAGCCTTATTAATCAAGTACAAACCTGAAAGGTGATAACAAAAATATCATGGAAGTTCTATGATTGAGACTGGAAGGAGAAAAGATCTTATAGAGCAAAATAATAAGAGTATTAAACTAACTTTAGATTTATTAGCTGATGAAGTCTATATCAATAAGCAAATCCTAAAAGAAGTAACAGGTGTAAATTCATCTTAAGGTATGGTTTAAACTAATCATCTTGATAGAAGTAGAGGAGATAAGTGAGCCTAAATATGGCCAGCTTTTGGATAAGATTATCTGTCAGTAGATATACTTACAAGCCATAGAGCAAAACTATAGATATATCAGAGGTAGATGGTTAACTGATGAAATTTGGAGATTGTTTGAGTTTTCTATAATTTTACTTGCAAAATTTAACATTTTAAAAAATACTAGAATAGTTAAGGTAATTGTATGTATAAAATGTGTTGGTTAATTTAGTGTTAAAATCTATTTAGACCTTCTAAATCAAGGAGCTTATTTATGAACTGTGTTATATTGGATGATTATCAAAATGTTTCTTTAAAATCGGCTAATTGGAATGAATTGAAAAATATATCTGTGAGCAATTTAAATCAACATTTAGTAGGAAATGAACTTGTAAAGGCTTTATCAGATGCTGAAATAATTGTAGTCATGCGTGAGAGAACACCAATCACTCGTGAACTAATGCAAAAATTACCAAAATTGAAATTAATAATAACTTCTGGAATGAGAAATGCTTCTATTGATAAAGAAGCTGCAAAAGAAAGAAATATAATAGTATGTGGTACAAAAAGTCTAAAACGACCTCCTATGGAGTTAACTTGGGCTTTAATTTTAAATTTATCAAGATATATAACAGCTGAGTCTAATGCTGTTAAAAACTATGGTCCTTGGCAGTCAACACTTGGTACTAGTTTACAAGGTAAAACATTAGGTTTATTAGGATTAGGGCACATTGGTAAACTAATGGTGCCAGTAGCCAAAGCATTTGAAATGAATGTTATTGCTTGGAGTCCTAATCTTACTCAAGAACGTTGTGATGAAGTAGGAGTTACTCTTATAGAATCCAAAGAAGATTTATTTATAAATTCTGACATAATATCAATACATATGGTATTAAGTCATCTAACTAGAAACCTAGTTACATATAAAGAGATGTCTCTAATGAAACCATCGGCATTTTTAGTTAATACTTCCCGTGCTGAAATAGTTAATCAAGAAGATTTGATAAGAATTCTTAAAGAGGAAAAAATTAGAGGTGCTGGTATAGATGTGTTTGAAGAAGAGCCATTACCACAAAATCATCCTTTACGTCAGCTAGATAATGTTATAGCAACACCGCATTTAGGTTATGTGGCGGATACAAATTATAAATTGTATTTTACTCAGGCTGTTGAAAATATTAATGCTTTTATTTCTAATAATTTTATTCGAACTTTAGATTAATAAAAATCAAAATTAAGGAAATGACATGAGAAAAATGAAACTAGGGGCTTTTCTGCCAGTGCCAGGTCATCATATTGCTGCTTGGAGACACCCTTTAGCTAAAGCTGATGGTGGTCACGATATAGATTATTAGTTATTTTATATAGATGTTCTGTAAAGTACTTTAATATAATTGAATATTAAATCAACTGTCTTTTAGAGTAAATGGGCATAGTTCTTAGAATAAACTGGAAAACTATTTAGTAATGTAAATCGTTTTAGAGAAGAAGGTATATCTGGCTTATATGTGAGATCAACAAAATCAAAACCATCAAAATCACGTTCAGATATAGAAAAATAGATATCAAAATTTATGTAAGTTTTATGTGTTAGTCTTAGTAGTTGGAAGAGGAATAGGTAAGCAACTACATTAGATAGTATGTAATGAATTCTCTGTAAGCTGTTCACTAAAAACGATTTATAATACTTTTTAAGTTAGATCAGTTATCGTTCAAAACATCTAACAGAAGTTATTAGTCTTTATAAAAAAAATGGTGAACTAGGAATGGATGAAAGTTAAGTGCTGTTCATCACCAAAATGATCTTGTATCAGCTTAAAGAATATTGAGAAGTTGTATAGGATTTAAATATATACTATTTCTTATTTCATCAATGTTATCTAAACATACTAATATTACAGTCATTTGTAAGATTTACTTAGATGAAAAAATTAGAGATTTGTTACCTATTTGTTACCTAGAAGCTTTTTCGAGGTTTTGCTTATATGGTTTGTCAGTGTTCTGAGAGTATTGAAAATAAAGGAAAAAACTTGTGGTAGCTATGAATGGACTTGAACCATCGACCCCAGCATTATGAATGCTGTGCTCTAACCAGCTGAGCTACATAGCCACAAAGATGTAGAATATTATATTTAAAATATGGATATTGTCAATGATAATTGAGCACTGTTATGAAAAAATATCTCAAAGGGGTTTATTACTTGCCAAAAGGGATTAGTTTGTAGTACGATATAGCTAATTAATTTAACTAAAGCAAAAGCTTAAAACAAAAGTATAAAAATATGTCTGACGGTAGAAATAAATTAAACGACTTCTCTTTATTACAATCTTTATTGGGTGGTTCTTCTAAAATAGAAGAAAAAACTTCAAGAATGAAGCAGGCTAGAGATAAAAATATCTCAAGAAATAAAACTAGTAAAAATGTGAATAAAACAAATACTAGAGCTACAGATGATGAAACTTTTATTCGTATTCCTCAGTATGGCCATAGAATAAACAACAAGGTTATTAACGAGCTAGAAAATCCAACTAGTGTAGATAATGACGAGTTAGTGATCAAGGTTGATGTTGCAAAAGAGAGAGAGAAAGAAGAGGCAAGACTTTTTAAATGGTTATGTACTCGCTTTTCAAAATGTTTTGATCCTATCAATAAGAAGCCGTTAAAAGTTGGAATAAGTGAAGAAATTGAAATAATTTATCAAAATGAGCATTTTTCACCTTTAGATAAGATGGTTTTAAGAAATGTACTGCGTCGCTATGTTGGAGATACTCGTTATCATAAGGCTGTATTTGAATTAAAACAAAGGTTTAATCTACATGGTCAACCAGTTGAAGATTATGCTCCAGAGCATATTGAATACTCTAAGAGAAGGCTTGATGAAATCGCTGAAAAGGCTGAGTTTAGAGCTAAAGGTCTTAGTATGAAAGATTACTATGAACACAAAAAACAAAAGAATGAAGAAGAAGTCAAATCAGAAGATTAGTAATAATTTCTTTAAAAATTAATTTTTAACTATTGAAATAATAGTACTTAGGGGGTATATTTACTTATAACACAAGGATTTAAGTGTTTTAGGTGATATGAAAATGGGAAAAAAAATAGTTAAATTGAAAAAAATAGGCATTATATTTACATTAATTTCTTTGATAGTATTATTAATCGGTTGTATTAGTGAAGATGTTAAAAATAAGTATAAAGGTCTGACTTTGACAGATCATCAGTTTATAAGTTCTAAAGCTACGGCATATAAGACCTTAGGTTTTGACTATGATGCAGTCCCTTCAGGAATAAATAATATAGATAAAGCATCACCAACAGAATTTTTAGTTAAATTATATGTAGGTGATAACAAAGACTGTAAAGTGATTTATACGGCATCAGAAGATGGTAAAGAAGGTCAGGAGACTAACACTTCAAGTTTCAAAGCATATTTATCACCTAAAGATACACTTGTGAAAGTATTCTGTGTTGGTAAAGAGTCTAATATAGATTATAAAATAACAGCAATTGCTAAAGGTGTTACTTATTCTCGAATTGGCAATTTATCATATATGGCAGAAGCATCAGAATTCTAATTTCTTTAAAATCTTATACTCATCTTAGAATGCATTGATATCTTTCATGCTTTCTTTAATTATTTAGCATTTTTCAGCATTATATATTGATTTTAGAGAGGAATATAAACTCTTTTGTGGAAGAGTGAATGTGACTGGTATGAATTATTTTCTCCAAAACTCAGGCATAAATAAAACTAGTATAGTAAATATTTCAAGTCTTCCGGCGATCATTGTTAAGTCACATATCCATAATGCTTTATCAGGTAAAGAGCTAAAGCTTGTGCCAATCTCACCTAGTCCTGGACCTACATTTGAAAGAGTAGTAGCGGCTGTTGAGAAAGCTGTTGTAACATCAAGCCCACAACCAAGTAAGGCAAGCCAAGCAGCACCAAAAATTATTATGTATACAGAGATATAGCCAGAAACTCTATTTAAAGCTTGCTCAGATATATGAATATCACCAAGTTTCGCAGTAAAAACACCTTGAGGATGAATTACTCTTTTTGCTTCTAATACAGCTTTCTCTTTAAATAATATTGCTCGTATCATTTTTAGGCCACCGGCAGTTGAGCCTCCACAACCACCTACAATTGCTAAAAACATTAGCATGATGGGTAAGAAGCTAGGCCATAGATAGAAGTTATTGTCAGAAACAAATCCGGCACTTGAGCTAAGAGCTACTACTTGGAAGATACTATCTGTTATTGTCTTAGGAATATTTGCAAGATCATTAGAGAATGAAATCATTGTTATAGCAACGATTACAGATGAGAAAAAAAGCAGATAGCAATACGCTTTAAACTCAACATTTTTAAAGTAATGTTTGATGCTTAGTCGTGATAGAGCTATATAGTGAGCTTTAAAGCTTGTAGCACCAAGAAATAAAAATATCCCACAAACTATAAGCACGCCAGTAGATTTGTCAGTCATGCTAGCATCTGTTGGAGCAAAGCCTCCGGTAGATACGGTTGAGAATGTATAGCAAATTGCATCAAATGGATTCATGCCTACGAGTAAGTACGATAAGAAACATAAAAATGTAAAGAGTAAATATACTAACCAAAGTGCTTTAGCTGTACTTGATATTTTAGGAGCTATCTTTTCATCTTTCCATTGACCAGAGATCTCAGCTTTATATAGCTGCATTCCACCAACACCAAGAAGAGGTAGTATCGCGACTGATAGTACAATAATACCCATACCACCAAAAAATTCAGTCTGCTGACGGTAAAATAATATGCTGTGAGGCAAATACTCAAGACCAGATATAACAGTACCACCAGTAGTTGTAAACCCAGAAGCTGATTCAAATACAGCATGAGTGAATGTAAGGTTTAGTCCAGGAAAGGTTAGGTAGGGAATCGCACCATATAATGTCACAAAGCCCCATACTAACGCAACTATAAGGAAGCCATCCCTATTTGAAAGTTTTTTTGTTGATTTTCGAGCTATAAACCACATCATAAACCCAGAAAGAAAAGTGATTACGAAACTTACTAAAAAAGGGTACGATGTATTTTCTTCATAAATATGATCGATAATTACAGGACTTAGCATAGTAATGCTCAAAAACATTAAGAAAATTCCAATAATTTTTGGCTTTTGGCTTAATCCCATAATTGTGCTTAAAGCTTTAACAGTTAAAAGGTGACTTTGTCATTTAGTTTAGTATAATTACCTTCAAGCTACAAGATAAAATACTAATAAGAGGTTTCGCTATGATGAAAATAATTTTAAGGCTAGCACATCTTTTTGATAATAAAAAAGATAGAGAGTATGTGAGTGAAGCAGGTAAATTCTTAAAAGAGTTTGATAAAACAAATCCTCAAAAATCAGAAGCACAAAAAAAAGAAATTTTAAAGCATCGGAATCTTTATAAAAGAGAAGCGAAGAAAGAGACTAGCTTTCTTGATGGATAGTTTCTGTAGGTAGTTTTATTTGTGTCACAGCAATAAAGCCTATAAATAGAATTATGCTAGCTATAATATATAGATAAGAACCAAACCCAGCATCTATTAGCCATCCTCCGGAGATAAGTATTAGAAGTTGAGGTAGTGAGAAAAACATATTTAACCACCCCATATATTCACCAAGTTTACCATCAGGTGCAAGTCTTGCAATGATTGTATAACTAGAAACTTGTGTCAAGATAAACCCAAGTGCTACAAAAACTGTAACTGTATACCAACAATAACAATCTTCTTTCAAGAAGGATGCTCCAAAAAGAGATATTGCAAATATTAGCATTCCACCACCGAAAAGCTTCTTTATAGTGATATTGAGTCTTTTTAAAGCTATTGCTGCGCAAAAGCCAATAATTACTGAGCTAACACCAAATGCTACTACTAATGAACCGGTAAAGTTTATGTTAAATGATAAGTATTCATTCATGTAGCCACCCATCATCGGCATAAAAGCACCAAAACCTGTCATTGCACAAAATGTTGCAAGAAAAAGCATATTATTATTTTTGTTTTTAAATACATTAAGACTTAACTTTGACTCATTCTTAGTCTGATTTTCAGGTCTTTCTTTTACGATGGTTGGCAATATAGCTACTGTAGGGATAATGAGTATAAGACATATAACTATACAGCTTATAAGAGCACCGCCAGCATCCCACATAAATGCTGCAATAAGACCAATTAATATTGTGCCAATTTGAGCAGTAGTACGAGCTAAGAGTATTGCAAAAGGAACTTGATCAAAATCTACAACTTCAACTACAAGAGTATAGTAAGGTCCTTGAAAAAAGTTAATACTTGCATAGGTACAAAAAGCGATGATAAATAAAGTTGCATAATTTGGAGCAAAAGCCCAAAGCATTTGAAAAATACAAGTTAGTATAAGTCCAAATAACAACCAAGTAGTCCTTTTACCAAACATAAAGTTAATTGGTGTTTTATCAGAAATTATGCCGGCAATAGTTTGCATGAATATCCCAGTGAAAGCAGCCATAGATAAAAGTAAGCCCACAAGTAGAGCTGAGCTTGTATGTTGATATGCAATCCAAGAGCCAATAGTTCCTGTTAAAGACCAAAACATACCAATACCAATATCTGGTATAGCTATTAGGAAAGGGTTCCAACGGCGTGTATTGTATTTAATCATTTTTAACCTCATTAATTTCTACTAAAATGGCACTTTGTGGGTGCAGTAAAGGAATGTCTAAGCCAATATTAGCCAAAATATTACCGGTTAACCTTATATCACTATTACATAAGCTAGGAAGAGCTTTCATCACATAGCCAACATTATCAATCTCATCTTTTAGAGTTAGTTTAGCTGATTGAGAACTAATCTTTGTATTTATAAGTTTAAAATTTGGTGACCAATGAGTGCTAGAGATTATTTCAATAGCATTTATATGAAAGTCACCTTGAGCAAGATTAGGGATTAGTGATCCGTGACTAGGCTCATCTATTGTGCCTTGAGGTATAGCAGAGCTTTGTGCTAAAAGTTGGTTGATTTCATCCTGATTAAGTTGAAGTTTTTCTCCCCAATAAATACATTGAGGAGGATTTTTAGGGTTACATTTGATTATGAAAGAAGAGTTCTTACCATGCAAGTTTATTATGGTACTCATAGTATTACCCATAGTATTTTGAATATTTACATTGGAAATTATCATATTTTAATATTTGTGTATCAAGGGCTTTGATAGTTTCTCCAAGATACTCAACATCAAAACGATTATGGTTTAATAAGATAGCAATTTTATCATTATCGTTTCCTTTAACTACAATCTCTAAGCTATCAGGGGATTTGAAATACTGTATAGATTTTTCATCCGCTAATTCTATTGCAATATCATGCCAAAAAATATCATCATCAATACCTGTACCAATATAGTAAATCTCGCCACTGCCAACTTTTGATTTTACTGCACCACTATAATCTTTAAACTCATCTGTATAGTTACATAGTGATTGCGTATTCTCTTTAGGTATTAACATATCACGCCAGACAGTAGCTTGTAGTTCTTGTCCTTTATAATTTACGGTACAGCTAGTATCTGTTGGTAATGGTTCGAAGTAATTTACGCTAACATTTGCTAATTTATGAATAGGATTTTCAACACCAAAGCGAATTTCATTATGATACTCTTTTAAGCCTGCTCTAAAGCTTGCAATAACTGTACCACCATTTTTAATGAACTCTTCAAGCCTAGCGATGTTTTTATCTGTTATAAGCATTGCTACCGGAAGAAGTATTACAGAATAATCACCAAAATCATGACGAATATCTAACACATCAACACTAATATTATTATCATAAAATGGTTTGTAAAGGCGAGTATGTTCATTTTGAATATCAAAAGCTGTTGATTGCTGTTGAATGCGCCAACTATAGATATTATCCATAGAGTATAAAAGAGCAACCTTAGATTTTGTTGGGGATTTTATAGCTTCTTTGTGTTGTTTTGCGAGCTTAATAATCTCTAACATTTCATTGTAACGGTGATTATACTTGTTGTCATGGTCTAACACACCATAGCAAAACTGCTCAGCACCTTTTGTTGCTGTACGCCATCTAAAGTAGATTAAATTGTCGCAACCACGAGCCATTGCTTGGAATGACCATAGCTTGGCGTGTCCTGGTCGAGGAACGAACCCCATGATGTTATGTGCTTGAGCGCCAATTAATTGTTCGGTTATCCAGTAGTTTTTATTTAAAAAACCTCTAGTTTGATCTAGCTTTAAAGCAGTTTTGTATGATTCTACTGGTATGTGTTGCCCACCCCAAACAGGGTAGTTGTTTAGTGCTACAACATCAAGTTTTTCTGATAAGTCTGTATGGTCTTGAGCTTTTGAAAAGTAGTCACCTGTATAATTATGTAAAACTTCTTTGGCAGGGTCTATGTCTTTTATTATCTTAACTTGTCGAGCAAGAAAGTTAGTTGTAGTATCTGCTCTAAAGCGATTGAAGTATAAAATCATTCCAGGGTTAGTTGCTGGAATTGTTGAACGAGGAATATTTATTTCATCAAAATCATTATAAGTTTGTGACCAAAAAACACTACCAATAGCATCATTAAAAGAGTGTATATCATTGTTGAACTTTTCTTTTAAGTATTTTTTAAACTCAATTTCACATTGATCACAATAACACATATCACTTGTTTCATGACCAAGCTCATTATCTATATGCCACAATAAGACAGCAGGGTGATCTTTATAAGCTTCGACCATCTTTTGTGTTATGCGATTAGCATATTTATTATAAGTTGGTGAGTTTAGACAGGCTTGCCTTCTTCCTCCGAAATGTTTTTGGATCAGATTTTCATCAATTTCAAATATCTTGGGATCTTTTTTATAAAGCCAAGCAGGAACTGTAGCAGTAGGGGTACCAAGCATAACTTTTAAACCTAGCTTGTGAGCTTTGTCTAAAACCATAGTAAAAAAGCTAAAATCAAACTCACCATCTTTTGGCTCCATAAGATGCCAAGCAAATTCAGCAACACGGATACAGTTTAGCTCTGAATTGGCTATACGATTTAAATCTTCATCAATAAGGGAGTAGTCCCATTGTTCTGGGTAATAGTCGACGCCGAAGTACATAGGTTATGTATGAAAAAATTAAGATGCTTTTCATTATATGTAGGAGTAGTCATAACTTCAATTAAAATATAACTATTCTTGAGAGTAAATTGAGTGTACAAAAAAGTGCACTAAGCATGTATCATATAAAATAATCATTTTTATTATATAGGTCAATTATGAAAAAAATCATTTATATATCACTAGCGTGCTTCCTTGCACTTTCACTTAATAGTTGTTGGATTATGGCAGCAGGTGTTGTCGGTGGGGCTACAGGGGCTTATATAGCTAAAAAAGATTAACAGTTTAAAATTAGCCTTTCTTCATTGTCTGGAAAAATTCTTCATTAGTAAGAGAACCTTTCATTTTTTCTGTAAGGAATTCCATAGCCTGCACATCTTCCATACCACCAAGAATCTTACGCAATACCCAAAGTTTTTGTAGTTCTTCAGGAGATGTAAGAAGTTCTTCTCTACGCGTACCAGATCTATCAAAGCTAATAGCAGGATAAACGCGGCGTTCAGATATTTTACGATCAAGATGAAGCTCCATGTTACCGGTACCTTTAAACTCTTCAAAGATAACCTCATCCATTTTTGAGCCTGTTTCAACTAGCGCTGTTGCGATAATAGTTAAGCTACCACCTTCACCAGTATTTCTAGCTGCACCAAAGAATCTTTTTGGCTTTTGAAGAGCATTTGCTTCAACACCACCAGAAAGGACTCTTCCTGATGCAGGAGATACTGTGTTGTATGCACGAGCAAGTCTTGTGATTGAGTCAAGTAAGATTACTACATCTTGTTTATGCTCAACTAATCTTTTAGCTTTTTCGATTACAATCTCTGCTAGCTGTACATGGCGAGCAGCTGGTTCATCAAATGTACTTGCTACAACTTCACCACGCACAGAGCGTTGCATTTCTGTTACTTCCTCTGGTCTTTCATCAATTAAAAGCATGATTAGGTTACATTCAGGATGGTTTTTTGCAATTGAAGTTGCGATATTTTGCATCATGATTGTTTTACCAGTCTTTGGGGGTGCTACGATTAGTCCACGCTGACCTTTACCAAATGGAGCTGCTAAATCAATAACTCTAGCTGTAATGTCTTCATTTGAACCATTACCAATTTCCATGGTAAGTCTTTCTTTAGCATATTCTGGAGTTAGGTTTTCAAAAAGTATTTTCTTTCTTGCTAATTCAGGAGAATCGAAGTTAACGCTATCAATATGTTTAACAGCAAAATATTTTTCATTATCACGAGGAGGTCGAATTTTACCAAGAATGCTATCGCCTGTTCTTAGATTTAACTTTCTTATAAATGCTGGGGATACATATATATCATCAGGTGATGCAAAGTATGAACTATCAGAAGATCTTAAAAAACCATAACCATCTTGAAGTACTTCTAATATACCTTCACCATAAATGTCTTCACCTTTATCTGCATGGTATTTTAAGATTGAAAATATAAGTTCTTGTTTTCTTGCACGCAAAGAATCTAAGTCTAAGCTTTGTGCAATATCCATTAACTCATTTACTGATTTGTACTTTAATTCATTTAAATTCATGAGGATTCTCTATTGTGTAAAGGGGGAGGGGTTAATATGAGTTTATAAGTATTTGTCTACTGTAGAAATTAATTGGCTCTTTTGAACAACACCAACTTTAGTTTCTTTATTTTCACCGTCTTTGAAAATCATAAGTGTTGGTACTCCGCGTACAGCAAATTTCATTGCAGTATCTTCGTTATCATCAATGTTGATTTTACAGATTTTAACTTTATCACCATAATGTTCGGCAACTTGCTCAAGTATAGGGGTAATCATTTTACAAGGACCACACCAAGGTGCCCAAAAATCTAAAACTACAGGAGTAGAGCTATTAATTACTTCATCTTGAAACTGGCTATCTGATATATCTATACATTTTGACATGCTTTGATTTTTCCTTGTGTGATTTTTTAATTTGATTTTGCAAGAATTTTGCTAAATGTTGATTATAAGGATTTAACTAACTGAGAGTTATTATAAACAAATAATTACGGCTAGACAAAATTATTTTAGCTATTTATACGCTTTTTTTTTATAATTGGTACATCTTTTAAGTGTTTGGTTGTGCGTTGATGTCAAAAATTGTAGCTACAATAGATCTAGGGTCTAATAGTTTTCACATGCTAATAAGTGAGATTATGTCTGATGGTGAGGTTGTTACACTATCAAAACAAAAGCAAAAGGTTCAATTAAGAGCTGGTTTGAACAATAATCTAACTATCAGCAAAGATGTTCAAGAAAGAGCTATACAATGTTTAGAGTTTTTTGCGGAAGAGATAGAAAACTATAATGTTGAACATGTAAAAGCTGTTGGTACTTACACTCTTAGAAAAGCTAAAAATAAAATTAAAGGGTTTAAAAGGAAATTAGATAAAGCTCTTGGGACTAAGATCAAGATTATATCAGGACCAGAAGAGGCCAGGCTTGTGTATGTTGGAGCTAGAGATAATCATGATATAAAGAAAAAAACCTTAGTAATAGATATTGGTGGAGGCTCTACGGAATGTGTCATTGGTAAGGGAGATAAAATACTTGTTGCTAAAAGCTTGGATATGGGTTGTGTAGGAGCCCAGAAAGAATGCTTTATAGATGAAAAGCTTAATTTTAATAATTTTCATAATGCTGTGAGTAAGGCTAAAAAGATACTTGATCCAATAGCTACGAAATATAAGCGCATTTCGTGGAATACAGTGTTAGGGTCTTCTGGGACGATTACTTCTGTTACAGGAATCTGCCAAGAGATGACTGGTAGCCCAATTATCACTAAAGAATTTCTAAATGACCTTATTACAAAAATGATGGATAAAAAGTTTGTTGAGCATATACAGTTTGAAGGGCTTCGTGAGGATCGTGAAAGTGTACTTGCCGGAGGTGTTGCAATCTTGTATGCAGTATTTGAAAGTTTGGGCATATCACAGATGTCTTTGTCTAATGGGGCGGTACGAGAAGGGATGCTTTATGAGTTGGTTAAAAATAAATATAAGATAACGATTTCATGAAGTATATCCCATTAGCAGCGAGACTAAGACCACAAAAAATTGAAGATGTAATTGGTCAAGAACATCTTCTTTCAAGTAATGGAGTGCTAACTAAGATACTTCAAAGTCAAGGGATTTGCTCATTAGTTTTATGTGGTAAACCAGGGGTTGGCAAAACAACATTAGCGAGAATAATAGCAAAATCAAAAGATCTTGATTTTTTTGAATTATCAGCTGTTGATTCAGGGGTTAAGGAAGTAAAAAAAATTATAGCTGAAAACCAAGCTTTAGACAGTTTTGTACTTTTCTTAGATGAAATACATCGTTTTAATAAATCGCAACAAGATTTACTTTTGCCTTATGTCGAATCAGGTAAGATAATCCTAATAGGAGCAACTACTGAAAATCCTACTTACTATCTAAATGATGCCTTAATCTCTCGGCTATTTATTTTACGATTGAAAAGACTTAATCACCATGCAGTAGAGCAATTAGTTAAATCTGCAATAAATACTGATGAGATTTTATCGGAGCAAGAAATTGTGATTGATGATTGTATTTATTCAGCAATTTTTAGCTATAGTCAAGGAGATTGTCGTAAGGTTTTGAATCTCTTAGAAAGAATGTATCTTTTAAGTACTAAATCTGGGACTATAAGTTTTAGTAAAGAGTTATTTGATACAGCTGTTGGCGAAGCCTCAAAAGATTTTCATAGAGAAGGCAAAGAGTTTTATGAGCAACTATCAGCTTTTCATAAATCTATAAGAGGGACAGATCCTGATGCAGCAATATTTTGGTTAAGTTTAATGCTTGATAACGGAGTGGACCCTCTTGTGGTTGCTAGAAGAATGCTTTGTATAGCTTCTGAAGATATAGGTAATGCGGATCCGCAAGCTTTACGTATAGCTATGGATGCTTGGAATGCTTATGAAAAATTAGGAATGCCAGAAGGTAGACTTGTACTTTCTCAGGCAGCTATTTATCTTGCTGTAGCACCTAAAAGTAATGCGTGCTATAAAGCTTTAGCAGAGGCTTCACAAACTGTAAAAAAACTTACTTATATAGAAGTTCCTCAGCACCTTAAGAATTATAAAGATAGTAAATATATCTACCCCCATGACTATCCAAATTCTTTTGTAAAGCAGCAATATTTGCCAAGCAACATAAGTAAAACATTTTACAACCCAACAAGTCACGGTTTTGAAAGTAAGATAAAAACAAAATTAGATAGCATTAAAAAACTATTTTTAAATTAATGACTTTTTGTTGGTAGGGCTGAAAGCCTTGTGTTTTAATGGTTTTTTAGATAATATTTTTGTGGGTGGGTGAAGACCGATTAGCTATTTTTCATTAAGTGTGTTACACTGCAAAAACTAAATGCCAAGCGACTGTAGATTAAACGTTCTTCTGGTTGTTTGAATATGACTTCATAAAAAAGGGATAAAATACTTAAATGAATAACGAAATAATAAATCAAGAAATAGAAAAAGAAGGCAGCATTGTCTGGAAGAGTATTGTTGGACTCTTAATACTTCCAATAGTGGCTCTAGTTGTTGTACCTTGGTTCGCTTATAGCGTTGGCTTTACAAAAGCGGACTATATGTGTTTACTTGCTTTTTATATCCTGACGGGTATATCTATAACTATGGGTTACCATAGATTGTGGTCTCATAAAACATACAAGGCAAATAAGATAGTATCTTATATACTGCTTGTGTTTGGTACTGCAGCACTTCAAAATAGTGTTTTACAGTGGGCGTCAGACCATAGAAAACATCACAAAGACGTTGATGATCCTATCAAAGACCCTTATGCGGCTACGCGTGGTTTTTGGTACTCTCATTTTACTTGGTTGTTCAAATATAACAATGCAGATGTACAAGAAATCCGTGGCGTTAATGATCTTTTGAAAGATAAGGCTGTAGTATTTCAGCACCAGCATTATACAATACTTGCGACACTAACATGTCTTGGTTTACCTGCATTAGCTGGTTTCATATATGGCTTTGCAAGTGAAGGTACGCTTTCTGCAGCCTTATGGAGAACTTTAAGTTTTGTACTTTTAGGTGGTCTTGTTAGGGTTATATTAGTGCATCATGCTACTTTTTGTATCAACTCATTAGCTCACATACTAGGTAGACAGCCATATAATACTAAAAATACTGCTAGAGATAGTTTTATAACTGCTTTAGTTACTGGTGGTGAAGGTTATCATAATTATCACCATGCATTTGCTGGTGACTATAGAAATGGTATTAGATGGTTTGATTTTGATCCTTCTAAATGGCTTATCGCAGGTTTAGCTAAAATAGGCTGGTGTACTGACCTTAAAAGAACTCCTAAGCATTTAATTGAAATTGCAAAAGCAAGGGTTAAACTAGATGAGGCTCTTTTAAGAAAAACAAAGACTTCACATTTTGGTATAGAAGAAAAGTATGCCAAATTAGTTGCTAATGTTAAAAGCATGTATAGTGCTAAGCAAGAATATGTTAAAGCTAAAAAAGATAATGTACTTTCTAAAGCCGACATTAAAGCTATTAAATCTAAATATAAAGATCTTAAAATCGAATTCATCGATGCTAAGAAAAAATATAAAGCTAGTATCGTAGCTTAAACTCAAAACTATATTCTAATAATTCTTCTTTTTATAACTTTCTGTTTTATATATTAGATCATTAACCTTGTATACATAAAGTACTTATTTACATGCTTTAAAACAGAAGTATTGACGACTAGTTTTTAAATAAACTGTTTTGATAAAGGTTTTTTAGTTATGAATACCTTTCCAAACTTCCTTACTTAATATGAAGGTATACTTTTCTTTATTTTTATCTATTTTATACAGTTTAGCACATAGCTTTTGAACGGCTTTTTGTGAGCGAAAATTTTCAGGCCATACATCAAAAAGAACATTATCAATAAATCTAAAAGCATAATCTAGCATTAGTTTTTTAACTTTTCTATTTAAACTTGTACCCCAATATTCTTTTGCATAAAATGTAAAGCCTATTTTTAACGATGATTTTTTTGTATCATATTCATAATATCTTGTAGATCCAACCAAATCATCTTTATAGAATATCAAATAACAGTTTTGAAGATTATTTATTCCACTATCGAAAAACTCCTTAAATCCATTTAGTTTGTATCGTTCTTTATCATTATGTTGATCCCAAATTTCAGGGTCTTTAGCAACAGCAAATAACCTATTAAAATCACCTTTTGTCATTATCTGAAGATGTACATCTTCATGTGAAAGAGATTTATTAAAATTCATAATTTCACCTTATATATATCGAATTGATTATATAAATTAACTAAATAGATTGTGCCTACACTCTTATAGAATATACATTTAAATTAAATGTTTTTCCATTTATAGATTTATAATTTTTCACGACATTAACTCTAACACCTTCAGCTCTAATGGCCACAGCAATAGCATTCTTATTTTCACTAATACAAGAGATTTTTATTGTTTTAATTCTTTTCTTTCTTAAATGTTTTTTAATTGAATTTATAGATTGAGAAATAACACCATAACCCTGTGCTTTCTTAGCTAACCAATAGCCAATCTCTGATTCGGACCTATCATAACAAATATACTTTATACCAAAAACTCCAACAACTTTGCCATTTAAGGTTATCTTGAACCATTCAGAATTTACACTTGTATTTAGTATTCGCTTAGATATATATTCTTGAGCGAATATTACACATCTAACATTACTAACCCAGTCTAGATAATGAAGTGTCTCTCTATTTTCTTCAACCAATTGAAAAATTTTATCTGCATCAGTTAATGAAAGTTTTTCTAAACAAATATTATCTGAAATCCTAATCACTATTCTACTGTTACAGATTTGGCTAGGTTACGGGGTTGATCAACATCCGTCCCTTTGATAATGGCTACATGATATGAAAGTAGTTGTAGTGGAATGGTAAATACTACAGGAGCACTAAAGTCACCACCAGCATTAATTTCTAATACAATACTGTTATCAAAGTTCACCCTATGTTTTATAGCAGAATCAACAAATAGAATTAATTTGCCTCCTCGTGCATGAACTTCTTGCAGGTTTGATAAGGTTTTATCAAGCAAGTTATCATTAGGTACTACAGCAACTATAGGCATACTCTTGTCTACAAGAGCAAGAGGGCCATGTTTAAGCTCACCTGAAGGGTATGCCTCAGCATGGATATATGAAATCTCTTTAAGCTTTAGAGATCCTTCTACTGCGATTGGATAATAAAGACCTCTACCTAGAAATAGAGTATGTTCTTTATCAGCAAAGTACTCACTAATTTCATCAATCTCTGAGTCTAGTTTCAGTGATCCCATTATCAAAGAACGAATATTCTTAATTTCATTCATATGTTCAGAAATACATTCTTCGGTCAAAACTTCTTTAATGCGTGCGACAGTTAAGCTAAACATTGCTAAAGCTACAAGTTGAGTAGTAAAAGCTTTAGTTGAGGCTACACCTATTTCAACACCAGCTTTTGTCATAAATGAAATATCAGACTCTCTTACAAGTGAGCTATTTGGCACATTGCAAATACACATACTACCTATGTAGTTTTGTTTTTTACTTTTGCGTAAAGATTCTAAAGTATCGGCGGTTTCACCTGATTGAGAAATACTTACAAAAAGTGAGTCATCAACTACAACATTGTCACGATACCTAAGTTCACTTGCTATTTCAACGCTACAAGAAACTTTTGCATATTTCTCTAACCAGTATTTGGCAGTTAGTCCTGCATTATAGCTAGTACCACATGCAACTATACAAATATGTTTAGTCTTTTCTAGAAGGTTAATAGTACTTTTGTTAAAATTTTCTAAAGATAGTTGACCATCACTATTTAAATTCGCTGCTATGGTGTTAGAAACGGCTTCTGGCTGCTCATATATTTCTTTGAGCATATAGTGTTTATAACCATCTTTTGTGACGCTACCAGAGCTGTAGTTATATTCTTCTGGTTCTAATGTTTTAGAGATCCCATTATTATCAAATACTTTTACATTATTTTTTTCAACAATAGCAACATCACCTTCATCAAGGTATGCGAATTTATTTGTAACAGGAAGTAACGAAAGGGCATCAGAAGATATAAAGTTTTCATCAATACCTAAGCCAATCACTAAAGGTGATCCAGATCTTATAGCAACTATTTTATCTGGAAATTTTTCAGAAATTACTGCTAAAGCATAAGCACCTTTTAAATTTTTTGTGATGATTGAAAGGTTCTCTATTATTGATTTATTATCATCCCAATCTCTATCTAATAAATGAACAACAACTTCAGTATCAGTATCTGAGACAAAGTTATATCCATCTGTTTTGAGTGAGTTTTTTAACTCTTCAAAGTTTTCGATAACACCATTATGAACTATACAAAATTTTTCAGATCTATGTGGGTGTGAATTAGCTTGAGATGGTTTGCCATGTGTTGCCCAACGTGTGTGAGCTATACCAATATTCCCAACAAAACTATCTTTCTTATTGACAGATTTTTCCAATTCAACTACTTTGCCAACTTCTTTACAGATCTCTATTTTTTTGTTTAAAATAGCTAGCCCTGCTGAATCATAACCACGATACTCAAGTTTTTTTAAGCCCTCAATTAAAATGTTTGTGACATTTCTGGTTGAGTTTGCTCCAACTATTCCGCACATATCTATTCCTTACTTTTAAATTACTTATTAGTCTTCTTTACGGGTTTATCCCAGCTTTCAATATGTCTTTGTCTTGCTCTAGACACCGCTAGTTGTTGATCTGGAACATCTTTAGCTATTGTCGATCCTGCACCAACAAAAGCCCCTTTGCCAATAGTAACAGGAGCAATTAATTGTGAGTCAGAACCAATAAATGCCTCATCTTTTATAGAGGTTTTATGTTTATTAATGCCATCATAATTACAAGTAATAACACCAGCGCCTATATTGCAGAACTCACCAATCTCGGCATCCCCTAGATACGTTAAGTGAGATGCTTTTGAGCCTTTACCAACTGTGGTTTTTTTTGTTTCAACAAAATTGCCAATTACCGCATTTTCTTTTATATCACATTCTGGTCTAATTCTAGCAAATGGTCCAACTATAGCACCATTTCTAATTATAGAGCCATCAACCATACTATTTGCTTTTATTTTTACATTATCTTCTATAGTACAGTTCTTTAAAATACAGTTTGCACCAATTACAACATTATTGCCTATTTTAACATTGCCTTTTGCAATAACATTAATGTCAATCCAACAATCTTTTCCTACACGCAAATCACCTCTAACATCAAACCTATTAGGGTCAGCAATACTCACACCTTGAGCCATGATTTTTTCAGCAACATTTCTTTGCCAAACTCGCTCAAGGTTTGCTAATTGCATGCGATCATTTACCCCTAGAATCTCAAACTCATTAATAGGGTGTGAAACATTTATTGATAAAGAATCATCTTTTGCAAACCTAACGATGTCTGTTAAGTAATACTCATTTTGAGCATTGTTTGAGTTTAGGTTTGGTAGCCACTTAGTAAGGCTAGTTTTGTGTGCACAGTAAATACCCGTATTTATCTCTTTAATTTGTTTCTGTGCATCAGTAGCATCTTTCTCTTCAATAATATCTGAAACTGCCCCGAACTTATCTCTAACTATTCTACCAAGACCAGTTGGATTATCCATAAACGCTGTTAAAATACCAAGACCATCATCATGTGTGGTTTTTACAAGATTATCTAAAACTTCTGAAGATATAAGTGGGACATCACCATATAGAATTAAGACTTTTTGCTCTTCAAGATGAGGTAATGCTTGCAGTACAGCATGACCTGTTCCGAGCTGCTCTGTTTGATGAACAAATGTTATGTTGTGTCCGGATAAGGCAACTTCAACTTGTTCTTTTAAGTGGCCAGTTACAACGATAATGTTGTCGGCATTGAGCTTTTCAACACTCTCAACGACTCTTTCAATAAGCGTTTTCGCTGCTAGTGTTTGTAGTACTTTTGGCTTGTTTGAATTCATTCTAGAGCCTTTTCCAGCCGCTAAAATCACTACTGATAATCCCATGAGATCCCCTTATATATTTCTATTACATCTTTCTAATAAAACATTAATCATTTGATAATGATCTTCTAACATTTTATCATACATTTGTGTGGTGATTGTTGCAAGAGAAAACCATTTGACATCTTTTGCATCATCAGCTGCCTTAACATTTGGTAAGTCAGGCCATTCATCTAAGATAAATATAGCGGCATGGCTTATAGTACGACCTCGGACAGATCGAGAAGGATAGTCAAATACTTCTTGGGAGTTTTTTGCCAATTCAAGTTGTTCTATAGTTAGTTCTATACTTGTTTCTTCTTTTAGCTCTCTTAATATTGCAGATAAAATGGTTTCATGACACTCTAAAAATCCACCAGGCATCGCCCATTGATTTTTCCCTGGGGAGTTTTTTCTTTGAACTAGTAATATATGATTGTTAACCATAACTAAGGCATCTACAGTAACTAGATTAGGTTTGTAGGGAGCATTTTGCCATGATTTTTTATATTCGATAACATACTGGTTTTCTGTAATCAAATCATTGTAAGCATCTGTTTTTAGAAAGGCTGATAAAAATTTATGTGTTCCATACTCGTTTGTATTAGCACACATATACTCAATTAAGATATTGCCTTGATAGAATTTTTGCCTGAAGTCTGTGGCATTATAATTTTTGTAGTTTGTAACAGGGACAAATCCCCATTCACTAAAACTTTTTAAATAATAGCTCGACTCATCTTTATCATGCCCAATAATTGCAACTTTATCTTTTGGGTCTGAGTGCTTTGATACATTATTGCGCAGAGCTTGTTCCCATTTCTCTTCTTGATAAAAGTAATCAGCTAAAGGCTCTATTTTTATTTGATTTAAGTCAATAGAAGAATATTTTAAATCTTCTTTGATCATTTTTTTTCTTTGTTCAAAAGAAAAGGGGTTTTTGATATTAGGAGAATTAAATGAGCTTCCAATAATTATTAGCAATTTCTCGCTAACATTTAAAGCTTCTATAACGTTATGAAGATGGCCTTTATGGAACGGTTGGAATCGACCAACAAAAACAGCTAAATTATACATATTAAGAAGACTTACCTGTACTTAGAGCTTGAGCTTCGGTATTTAAGACCTGAGCCTCTGCATTACTATCATAAACACTACTTCCAGAAGAAGGTGCTGTAATATTTTGATAATCTGCTGTTTGAGAGTTGCTTATCTGGTTTTCTTTATCTTGTTTAATTGCTCTATCATATGAACCAAACCCAAATGATCCGGCAGATCCTGATAATCCTCCCAGACTAGATTTCTTTTTCGGTTGACTATCTTGAACAGCTACCTGTCGTGTGGTTTGCTCCACAGATTTTAGATCTCCAGTTGATATGGATTTACCATTTATAGATTTTCTTACACCATTTAAAAGTTTAACCCCTTGATTTATATGGTCAGGAACAATGGTATCTCCATCTTCTTCAAGCACTGAAATTACGGTAACCAAACTAGATAGATTATCAATTTTTCTTACTTTAATATTGAATATTTGTTTATTCTGGATATCTCTGACTGAGATAATATGTCCAGAAAGCATTTTATCTGTTTCGGAATTAATCTTAAATTGTTTAGGGAGGCCTTCAAAATACTCATCTAGTAGCTTGATGGATATGGTTAATGGCTCACGGAAAACAAGTTTTAAAGCTCCCTTATCATCATAGACAACATTTATAGCAACTTTAGATATTTGCTCATTAATAATTTTATTTATGTCAAATTTATCAACATAGTTAGGAGGTAACATTTCTTCTTCTGCTTCAGGAACCTGAGATTTAGCAAAATTATTGTTACCACTTGGTAGTTTGAATCTTGGTTTTATTGACTGACCATTAAGACCTACAGGTATCTTTAAGGATGGAGCTTCTTCAACCTTTGCTCTTGCGTAATCAAACTTTCTATTTCTGAAAGGTGTTCCATCAACAGTGTCAGTAAGACTTTCATAGGTGAAGTCATTCTCAACATTATTGGATGAGCAGCCTTGTATTAAGGCAATAAAATTTATCAAAATTAATGTTTTGACTATGTTTTTCATTAAAAGATATTTGCCAATTAAGTTGGCTAAATATTATAACACAGTGATATACTAAATATCACAAACCAAATTGTAATATTTTTGAGTAAAACAATTATGAAAGATGATTTATTTATATATTTTCAGTATATGATCCCACAAGCTGTAACTTCTCGGTTAGTTAGTAAGTTGGCGGAGTCTAGAAATAAGGCTTTAAAAAATTACTTGATAAAGCTAGCAATAAAAAAGTTTAATATAAATATTGAAGAGGCTAAGTCATCAAATCTTGATGATTATGCAAGCTTTAATGAGTTTTTTATAAGAGAGTTGAAAGATGGTCTTAGACCGTTAAATATTGACTCAAATACGATCAGTTCACCAGCAGATGGTGTTTTGAGTGAGTTTGGTAAAATTGAAAATAATACATTGATTCAAGCTAAAGGAAAAGATTTCTCTTTAGAGTCTCTTGTCGCAGGTAGTTCTGAGACAAAGTTTACGGATTTTGCGACAGTGTATTTATCTCCAAGAGATTATCATCGTGTTCATATGCCAATAGATGGTAAACTCACTAAAATGGTCTACATACCAGGTAAGCTCTTTTCTGTTAATAAGACTACAGCAAATAATATAAATAGTTTATTTGCGAAAAATGAGCGACTAGTTTGCTATTTTGAAACTGCTATAGGCGAAGTGGCTGTGATTTTTGTTGGTGCTTTATTAGTTGCTGGAATAGAAACTAAATGGCATGGAAAAATTGCACCTAACTACTATAATCGAGTACAAGAGTGGTCATATGATTGTGATAAATTTCAGTTAGATTATAAAAAAGGAGAAGAAATTGGCTTGTTTAACTTTGGTTCAACTGTGATTTTTTTAGCACCTAATAATAAAATAAAATTTCAGTTTGATGAAAAAGATTCTGTAGTTCAGGTTAATCAGGATTTGGCTTTAATAGTAGAGTAAAGACTCATATTTATCCAACATTTACTAAGTAAGTTTTTAGCGCTCAGCGTTTTAGATTTACAGTTTCTTATATATTCAGTCCCTTTATTAGAGATATTTTCAGATTTGTATGTTTTTGATGTTGGTGAAAGTTTAACATCAAGTCGTTTAGCCCATTTTCTGATAGTTACATGCTTAAAACCTAAAAATTCTTCAGCATCTTCATAGCTTAGTCCTTTTGACTGACATATTAAAAGAGCTTCTTTTGCGGAGCAGTTAAATTTTCGTGTTATGATTTGTTCAAAATTGCCTGTATATTGATTTGCCATATCCAAGCCCTCCATTATTTAATTCGCATGAGTCTCTTATAATACACGTTGTAAAAGCTCTCTCAAGCTTTTATACAGCAGATTTTTTACTTTAATTTTTGTGTTAGGTTAGTGCAATTTTTATAAGAAAATATTTTAAAAAAGAGTTAACTAAATAAAGCTAATTATGATAAAAAATAGTTTTCAGATATAGGGTTTAAATAAATTCTGATTTAATATTTAGCAGGTAGGCAAGATAACAATACGTTTGCTGTACTTTTGATATAGTGCTATGAAAAGTTATCCCATATTTTTATTTTAAGTTACTATAAATATATGGTCCGTAGAAAATTAGAAGAAAAATTATTTAACCGACAGGAATTAAACCAGCTAAATAAGTTTGTTGAGTACAACTATTTTTATCAAGATATTTATTTCCTTGAGCATCTGTAGCTGTTGCACATTTATTAGATGTAACACATGACATTAAAGCCATTGAACATAGTACGATTACGGCTATTTTTTTCATATCAATCTCCCTTTAGCTTGCTTCGCTAGCTGTTTGATTATTGTCTTGAGGTATAGGCTTATAAGTACTGACACATGAAGCTAATAAGCTAACCGCAATAATTGTTGCAATAATTTTTTTCATAGTTTAAATCCTCATATAGTTTATAG
The DNA here is from genome assembly GCF_003290445.1 of Francisella adeliensis. Lineage (NCBI taxonomy): Bacteria > Pseudomonadati > Pseudomonadota > Gammaproteobacteria > Thiotrichales > Francisellaceae > Francisella > Francisella adeliensis. Next base: position 483,266 of record NZ_CP021781.1, read on the forward strand.
TTTAAAATGTAAACTTTTAAAAGTTTTTTGCCTTAAGCAATATAATTTATAGCATAGCAGATATTACAACACAACCTGTTTGGCTGAAAAAATAAAAAATAAGTTTAAAAATTTTTAGTATAATAAAACAAAAAATAGAGATATCTTATGGATGTGTATCAAATACTCATAACTCTACTGATGTTTGGTATTCCTCTTATATTTGCAATTACTTTACATGAAGCAGCGCATGGCTTAGTTGCTAAATTACGAGGAGATAGTACTGCATATAAGCTTGGTCGAGTAACATTAAACCCAGTATCACATATTGATTTAGTAGGTACTATTTTAGTTCCAGGGGTGATGCTCCTATCAACACTTTCTACAGGCTTTCCATTTGTTTTTGGTTGGGCTAAGCCTGTGCCTGTTGATTATAGGCAGCTTAAAAAACCACGATTAGATATGGCTTTAGTAGCTCTAGCAGGCCCAATGGCAAATTTTCTTATGGCTGTAATTTGGGCTGCTGTTTACAATCATATAGACTTACATGCTTATGTATCAACTATGGCACTTTATGGGGTAATGATAAATATCGTATTGATGGTATTAAATCTTTTACCTATTCCTCCATTAGATGGCAGTAAGGTAGTTTCTTCATTTATGAGCTCTAAAATGGCCTTTCAATATAATAGTATCGAAAGGTATGGTTTTATGATATTAATTGCATTAATAATAATTCCCCTAAATGGAGGCAATTTACTATCACAAATAATGAGACCTTTTATTTCGATTATTTTAGATATTGTTCAAGCAATATCTTTTTGAAACTACCTGTATCATTTGTAATAAAAGATATTTGCTTAACTCTTTGAAAGGCTATATGAGTTTAGTATACTCATTTTAGGGACTAAACTTAAAAAAATATTATTATGAAAATATATAGCTTTATAGTACTGACTTTATCTATTATGATTTCATCGCTGTCCTATGCGGGAAACCCACCACCAGCATCACCAACAATCATTGATGTAACAGCATTTATAACAGATATTCAAAACCTTGATGAGTTAAATGAACAGGTTCAGGTTGATGCGATACTTCAGTATGAATGGGAAGATTCTCGTTTAGCTTATGATGAGCAAAAAGTTGGTAAAAAATATCAATTGTACCAGGGTGATTTTCAATATGATGAAGTCTATGAAGGTTGGCGCCCACAAGTATCTATAATAAATGAAGTGGGAAGTCCTCAAATAAAAGAAAGACAAGTTAGGGTTTATCCTGATGGGCATGTAATACTTAAAGAGCATCGTACTTTAACGTTAGAAACACCTATGGCTCTACAGAAGTTTCCATTTGATAAACAGGATCTTAAAGGTTTTTTGATACCTTTTGGTTTTGAAAATAGTGAAGTTCAACTTAGGGTTAATCCTAAGTATCAGATTCTCGTTAAGGATTATATAAGAAATAACCCTCAAGTTGATATTTCAGAATGGAGACTCAAGGATTATAAGCTTAATGTAAGTGATCCAATTAAACAATACTATGGACATTCAGATAAGATTTCAATGCTTACGCTAACAATATCTTTAGATAGAAAACCAATGAATATTATTTGGAAAGTATTATTGCCATTAACACTTCTTGTGTTAGCAATGTGGTCAATTTTTTGGATGAATAAAGAGGCTCTATCAGATAGATTGAATATTTCATTTATAGGGATTTTGTCTGTAATTGCATATCAATTCCTTGTGGAAGGGGATATGCCGAGGATTGATTATTTTACATTTGTGGATGGTTTTTTACTTATTTCTTTTGCGATATTATTTTCAACTATTGTTGAAAGTTTAGGAGTTTATTGGTTGGTTAAACTCAACAAAGATAAAGCAGCCCGAAATCTTGATATTTTCTTTAGAATTATTTTTCCTATCATATATGTATTGCTTATACTTTTACTTTATTTGATATTGGTTGCGTAGTTTTTTCTTTTAAAAAAATAGATTAGATTAAATGCTAGCATAGTATTATAATAGACTAAAATTATTCTATATTTTATAAACTAGATCTTACATGAAGAAGCATTTGCCAAAAGTTTTATTACTATGCCTTTCAGCTTCGTCATCGTTGTATGCTAGGGATGAAAAGATTGATTCACAGAACCCTATAATTGCATTACAAGAGCAAATACAAGATTTACAACAAGAAATAAACACGATTGATTCTGATAATAACTCTCCCACTTTGCATACATACAGTTCTGTTGTTGATGATAAAAATACTGAGCAGTTACTAAAAGAGAGAAGGGCACTAAAAAACATCGATCTTATGAAAAATATAAGTGTTGATGGAAATATAATAAATCTTACAGATAGTGTGAATAATATATTTGGTGATGGAGATGGTGTAGATGTTTCTAATTCTGCACCAATTACAACTCGTGGTGAGGTTTCTTATTTGGGTTCCTATTCTGGTAATAACAATATACCTATAGGGATGTTACCATCAAAGCTTTTTGCCTCTAGTTTAGTAACGCAAAAAGAAAAATTTGACGATTACTCAATATTTTTGGGTGGCTTTATTGGTATGGACGCCCAGGCTTGGTATGGGGATAATATCCCAAGGGTGAATTTTGATGGTACACCTACCTCATCGTTTAATGGTAGTGGGCAAAATATTTATTTGACCTCATCACGACTGTACTTTTTATCTAATCTTGGTGATTATGTTACAGCTGAATATGATGTCAGTACAAATCAGCTACAAAACTTCTTTATCGGAAATGCATTTGTTATTTTTGGTAATATGTCTGCATCACCATTTTTTGTAACAGTTGGTAGGAGTACTCTTTCAGTAGCTTCAATTGGTGGAGGAGGATCATCAACGGGCTCTGTTGCAGGTTTTCTTGGTACAGGGCGAGCAACAAATATTTCATTAAACTATAAGACAAGTACTTTAAATGCAAGTGTAGCAGTTTTTGGTACAGATGATAAAAAAGCAAACTTTTCTACAGGTCTTTTTTATGCAGACTCTTGGACAGACAGTCTATCTGTTGGTTTCAACGCCGGTTATGTTTATGATCTTAATGGTGCGGAAAACTTTACTATTGAATCAGTTGTATCAGATGGTAAAACAGTTGGTGTTTTTAATATTGATACTAACATAGCTTATACTGTTGGAGGAGGAGTCTTTCAGATCAATACTGGTTGGGGGACTACAACCGGTAAAGATAACTTTAATGGTGATGGTAATGATGTGTTAACAGGGGCTTGGTATGTTGGTACAAACTATAGTTTAAGCCTTGCTGGTAGAAGTACGAACTTTAATGCAACATACGGGCAAAGCTATAATGCAGCTGCTATACCTATGGGTATAGCAGCTAGTCCGTTACAAGATGGTCTTGCCCAAACAGGCATAGAAAAACAGTTAATATTTTCAGCTCAGCGTGCATATTTTGATGATTATGTTTTATTTGGTCCAGAATATGCATACCAGCGTTTTTATGATGGTAGGCATATGAACACATTAACGCTAGATCTTGCAGTATACTTATAGTTTTCTAGGCTTTATTTTTTACCAGAAGCAATAAGATGAATGATAAGCTAGACATTAGAAGCATTGTTATGGCAATTGGAAGAGAGCTTGTTGCAGGGAAAAGCATAGCTATACTTCCTATAACACCACTTAGTGCAAACTCCATAGTACCAAATAATGCCGCAGCCACGCCAGCCATTTCATAGAAGGGTTCCATAGCACCACTAGCACCTGTTCCTACGACTAAAGCACAGCCAAATGTTGCAAAAAAACAAGGTGCAAAAAAGCCCCATAAGCTTAAGCCATATACAAGGTATATCCCAAGCGATAGTGAACCTGCTATAAATACTAAAACTACGCCAAGTAAAGCAGTTTTATGAACACCTAGTGCATTCACAATTCCTCCAGCAAATAATGAACCAAATAAAAATGCTACACCAGCAGAGCCGAACATTATGTATATTTTAGATATAGGGAACCCAAGATAAGTGATAATATATGGAGTCATTGAGAATAATATAAAGAATGCAGACATTCCCGATACAGCAGTTAGTGAGTATGCCCAGAACTGTAGTGATTTTAAAACCTCAAAATACCTTAGAAAGACATTCCATGATACTTTCTTGCGTCTTTCTATAGGTAAGCTTTCTTTAACTAGAAAAATTACAGTTAGAAGAACTATAGAAGCCATGGCAGATAGTAGTATAAAAGCAGAATTCCATTCAAAATGGGTTGCTAATTGTACACCAATTAAGGGTCCAACAATCGGAGAGACCGAAATAATAGCATTTATAAGGCTATAAATCATAGAGCTAGTTTTCCCGGAAAAAGCATCTCTAATTATTGCAAATGCACATACAGAAAGCCCACAACATCCTATAGCTTGTATTACTCTAGAAAATATCAAAAAATCGATGGATGTTGAAATAGCACATAGTATTGAGCCAAACAAAAAAAGAATTGATGAGATTAGGACTATCTTAAATCTACCAAACTGATCAGATAGAGGTCCTAATATAAGTTGTCCAACACCAGTGACGATGAGAAATAGAGATAATGTGATTTGAACCATTTGCTGAGAAGTATGTAATGCTTTTTGCATTTCTGGTAATACAGGCATATATATATCCATAGCTAATGCAAATGAGAAGACCATTGGGCCAAGAATAAAAATCGTTTTTAAAGGGGAATATTTCCACATAAGAATAATCTTTTAATTTTATTAGATAGCGGACTATTATAGCAGAGATTTCGTTTTTCAAAAAAAGTATTTAATACAAGGCTTTAGTTTTTAGTTTTTTTGGTGTCAGTCTTAGATTATGAAGATTTGAAAAGATCTATGGAAAGCTATAAAAAAAGACGATGTCTACTAGTGGGTCAAAGCTATTATAGAAAATAAACTAAAATATTTTATTAAATAACGTTCAAGCGCATAGTTTTATATATTCCTATAGCGCCTAGTATTCCAGCAATTATTAAAATCAAAGTATAGATTCCTAGTCCTGAAATACCATACTTTGCAGTGAAGATACTAGCAATCAATGGAGCTGCCCCACTGAAACCATTACCAATACTATAGCTAATAGCGCACCCAGTAGCTCGCCACTTTTCATCAAACACTAACGAAAAATACGGAGATACTGAGCCTTGTATAGCAGCCATTAAGGCACAAAACACCAGCATGGAAAAGAAAGTTACTATGAAGTTATTAACTTCAAGCAACATTATTAGTGGATAAAAAGTTATACCTAGCAGAACTAACGATACATAGAATACTTTCATGTAACCAAGCCTGTCTGCCAAATAGCCAAATAATGGGTATAATATACATGCGAACAATAGTATAAAACTATTGAGTAATAAAGCATAGCTTTCAGAAGCATCCAAATACTCTATTTGATAGTTTACTAAATAAGTAAATACCATATAGTATAGAGATGCGCACATACATGTAATTAATGAGACAATAATTATCTGACTATATTGGTTTTTAAGAGAAAAAAATAATCCACTCTGGTTGTCTTTGTGAGTTGGTTGGTGCATATGGTTTTCATTTCTATTTATATATAAATATATAACAAAAAGCACACCGCTAAAAATAAAAGGTACTCTCCAGATAAGCTGATTATGGTTTTCAAATAATAATTCAGAGATTGCTCCAACGATTGAAGCTAATAGGAAACCCATTGAAGAAATTGAAAAGATCAAACCTACAGAAATGCCTGGTTTTCTCTTGGAATCACTTACCCCTAGTGTTATTAATGTTGGAAACTGCCCACCTACAGATAAGCCCTGGATGATCCTAAATATTATAAGTAAAATGGGGGCTAATATCCCTATCTCGGAGTAACTAGGAATTAATCCAATAAGTACTGTAGAAATCCCCATTGCTATAGTACAAGCATTAACGACATAAGTATATGAGAAGATATCTGCTAGATAACCCATAACTAAAGCACCTACAGGTCTAATAATAGTGCCGATAAAGAATACTGAAAAAGTCAACAATAATGACAGTTGATGGCTATCAGAAGGAAAGAAGTTTAAAGATATATATGTTGCAAAAAAAATGTATAATGAAAAATCGTACCATTCAAGTATATTTCCATAGGATACTTTTAAGAAAGACAGAGTATTTTCTTTCATAAACCTAGAGGTAATTAATAAAGGTATTGAGTTTAGTATATCTAAGTTTAAGTAGCATTTATAGTATAAATACTACCCTAAGTTAGTGTGTTAAAATTTAGGTGATTTATTATTTTTTACAAAGTGAGCAATTTTTTTAAGACTACTATTTATTTTGAAAAGCACCATAAGCGTTTTATAAAAACTTTAGTAAAAACAAACACGATAATATTTGTGGTTATAAATGATTCAAAGTTCTAAATTGCTTTAGAAGCTTCAAAATAATATTTTCTTAATTTGTTGGATTATTCTTTCATAGTTTTATAAAAGCAAGCAATATTAGTGACATTATCAATATAAATAAAGGTAATTGTAGTAGTTCTGTATTAATCTTCAATCTTGTTGGCAGCATTAGCAGTTTTTTTACAGAAAGCCACATAGCGTCTATCTGTAACTATTAAGTAAAATATAGCTCCAATTAATCCTTCAAAAAGAGTGTGGTCCATAGGAGAAACTATACATACAAAAATTATAAATGGCATTACAAGTACCATGAGGTTCTTTAATCCAATCCTACGAAATTCAAAAGCACCAAATATTGTCATAAGAACTACTAATATGATGCTCAAATGAATATTTGTTTCAACCTCTACAGTATTTAGAAGCATTGTTAATAGAACAAAAACTATCACACCAAAAATACGCGTTTTAGGAGCTATCGCACCCATACTCACTGGAGCTGCCATATAACCTATTATATTGAAACCTGTAACTATTAGCATTAATGCAGCCCAGCTATCTGAAAATATTAGGAAAACTGCACAAATTAAGAAGTTTGCAATAAGAGCTCTGCGAGAGATATTTACTTTTTGGTTTAATTTAGCAAAGTAGCGAGGCATTTGGCCTTCTGCAGACATAGCATAAAGCATTCTTGAAGATGCTCCTAGGTAACTATATCCCGTAGCAGATGGACTAATAATACTATCAATAATTAGTAATATAGCTATATAGCCAAGACCAATAAGTGTTGCAACTTGCAATAATGGTGATTCAAAATCTAGTCCAGCCCAACCACCTTTTGAAATTAGGTAATCATGAGGTACAGCCTGCATAAAAGCATATTGAAGTCCAAGATATAGTACAAGTACCAGTAGTAAAGAAAATATTATTGCAAGAGGAACATTTCTAGAGGGATTTTTAATCTCACTACTATAGGCTACTACAATTTGAAAGCCATTAAATGTGTATACTAACCCACCAGCTACAATCGCTGTTAGAGCATTTGATATTGTGAAATTATTGTTAGGAATTTCTGTGGATATGAGGCTGTGATGATTACCTGTATGAGTGAATGCATATATTAAAAATATAATTACAATAATTGCTGGAACAAACATTTTGAATATTGTAATGCCATTATTCACGCCTGCAAGAAGTTTAACTCCATAGAAATTTATTATAAGATAAATCATAAGTATAGATAATGAAAGCATAACTCCATAGTTTGACATTACACCATTTTGCATAAGCCCGTGAAAGCTCTCCAAACCTGCTAGGTATTGAGTAGTTGCTTGGGCTTCTGTTGAAATCATTACGACTATTCCAAACCAGTTCGCAAAAGCAAAAGGCATAGCGAAAACACTATTATGTGATAATGCACTTGACCTAGTGGTAGCTCCCCTAACAGGATATACTGAGACAACTTTTGCCAAACATAGTCCAACCATCATTATCATGATCGCAGCTAAACTCCATGATAAAAAAGCCCAATTACCAGCAGCTTTAGCAGTGAGCTGAGCACTAAATAGCCAACCCGAGCCAACCATAGATGTTACGCCAATTAAAACAGCACTGAACAAAGTCATTTTTTTTGCATTTTCGGTATCCATTGAATTATCCTTTGAGAAAATTAATAATCTGCCTAGATTTGAATATACACATAAACTGCTGTTAATAAAATAGATTTAATGGTTAAATAGTATTAAGAATTAAGTTTGTAACTTCAGTTAGAAATTATCAGCTTGGTTATTTTCAATATATTTTGCTTTAGAAATATTAAAACTCTTTTGCTCGGGTTTTGGTATATATTTGATTTTCTTAAATACAATTTTCAAAGCTTGCCAATGTATTAAATAGATCACTTTAAAAGTTAAAATGGGACATCTGAAAAATTGTTTTATTAAGTTTGAGCTGACTAATTCTTTCGCGTTAGCTGAGATAGATGTACCAAGTTGTAATTTATCATCATAGTAGTTTATAATGATTTGATTTTTAGCATTATCTGAAAAATTAAGTTTAAAGTTGAATTTATAGTGCCCTTGTCTTCGATAAAAAGGTGATACATGAAAGTCCTTTTCTGCTTTAAACCAGCATTTATCATATATTTCATCGCCATTTTTGTGGCAAATATAGCTATGTGTTTCCTTGAAAGTGTTATTTACTTCTGCAATTACTGAAATAAGCTTGTTTTGATGGTAGCAGAGCCAAAAACTTACTGGATTGAAAAGATAACCTAAAATTCTTGGCATTGTTACAAGTTTAATATTATCAAACTCTAGATTATTTTGATTAAGAAGGTTTATCACCCAATCAACACTTTTTGAGCCATCACGATTACCATGATCTTTGTCATGAAAACTAAATATATTAGGCTTATTGATGCTGAAAAATTTAGAGTCTGATTGTAAGTCAAGCATATCTAAAACGATATAATAAGATTTATACTTAAAAGAATTAACTTTTGGATGATGCCTTTTATGAAATACTTCAGAACTTAAAATAAAGTTTTTTACCACGGAGTATTAGCCCCTAATATTTTTGCGACATTTACTGCACTAAGTATACCATCTTCATGGAAACCATAACGCAAATATGCTCCGCAGAAATAAGTATTATTGTCACCTTGGATACTTGGAATCTTAGCTTGAGCATCTATAGCTTTTTTATCAAACACTGGGTGAGAGAAGTTATGTTCATTAATTATTTTACTTGCATCTGGCTTTTGGTCTGGGTTTACAGTTACAAAATAGTCGGTGCTGGTATTTAAAGGCTGTAGGTTATTCATCCAATAGCTTAATGAAACCACTTTGCGTGAGTCATTTAAATCTTTACTCAAATAATTCCAACTTGACCAAGCTTTTTTACGCTTTGGCATTATATTTTTATCTGTATGTAATATCACTTTATTTGGCTGATATTTGATTGCACCGACTAGAGTATTTTCATCGCTAGTTGGTTTATCGAGTAATTCAATAGCTTCATCAGAGTGACAAGCAAATATAACTTTATCAAAATATTTAGTCACATTATCAGAGGAAGTTATTTCGATAGCTTCATTACGCACAACTTTAGATGCTCCAAACTCAAACTTTACACCACTTTTTTTAAGTTCTTCAACAACTTTAGTAACATAAGTTTTGCTACCACCTTGGACAGTGTACCATTGGACAGGCATTGTTACAGTAAGCAATCCATGATTATTAAAAAATCTAATAAAACTAAGAGCAGGGAACTCATACATTTTTTTTAGAGGTGTACTCCAAATGCAAGCTCCCATGGCAAGTAGATAGTAGTTTCTAAACCATTTACCAACTTTTAGCGTATCTAAGTAGTTTGCAAGACTAATGTTTTCATCAAGAGTTTTATCCTTTAGGTGTTGCTTAGATATTTTATTAAATTTAAAAATATCCCTAACCATCTTGTAAAAACTAGGTTTTAGTAAATTTGATTTTTGAGCTATTAAGCTTGAAAGTGCATTTGAACCATATTCTAAAGCACCATTTTTAATTGAGACACCAAAAGACATATTGCTTTTAGCCGTAGGTACATCAAGATGCTTTAAAAATCTTGTAAGGTGGTAATAAGTCTCATGGTTAAAAACTATAAACCCAGTATCAACAGGGGTATCATTTACATTTAAAGTGCGAGCATGACCACCAAAGTAGTCATTTTTTTCATACAAAATTACTTCAAATTTATCTTTTAAAAGATATGCTGAGGCTAAGCCTGATATCCCACTACCAATAATTGCAATTTTTTCCATGATAACTTAAGTAATATATGTTTACTATATTAGGAATAATAAATATGAATCAATTAAAAGGCGAGTTAAAGTTTGTTAATGTAATGGTAGCTTAATAATTATGCTTAGGCCATGAGGTGTATTCGCTTTAGCTTCTATGCTACCACCATGTAGTTCAATAATATTTTTAACAAGAGCCAATCCTAGTCCGTTACCAGACTGAGTTCGGCTGATATCTTCACGAAAAAATCTTTCAAATATCTTCTCAATATTAGCAGAATTAATACCACTACCTGAGTCAGAGATTTCTAAATTATAACTTGAGCCTTCTATAAATCCATTTATAGAAATATAAGTATTCTCTCCAGCATATTTATAACAATTATCTAAGATATTAACTATGCTTTGAAATATTAAGTTTTTATCGACATTTAAGCTTTTATGAGTAATTTGAGATTTTATGGAAATATTTTTGTCTTCTAAAACAGGTGCGTAGAGCTCTATGGCATCATTAGCAAGTTGAGATATTTCTATACGCTTTTTTTGAAGTTTCTCACGACCATGCTCAAGTCTATTTAGCCTAAGTAGACTGTTAAAAATTTCTAACAGCTTATCACACTCATCTACAGCTTCTTGTGTCTCTTGGTTTGGGTTAGCTTCGTGGATGCTTTCAAGTTTGTTTCTAAGTCGTGTGAGAGGGGTTTTTAAGTCATGTGCGATATTGTCTGTAACACTTTTTATGTCGTTTAAAAGTGCATCGATACTACCAAAAAGTATGTTAAGCATGTTTGATAGATTACTTAAATCATCCCAGTTAGAAATTGTCTCAATTCGACGACTAAAATCTTCAGTATTTACAATAGATGCTGCAGAGCTTGATATGTGGTTAATAGTTCTAACAACAAAGACACTTATAGCAAAGCTTATAATAACTACACTTAAAGTTGAAAATATTCCGATACTTAGTGGAACGATATGCTCAAGTATTTTACTACCTACAGATGAATATATTACATAGCCCCAAGATATTATACTCATAGCAAGCAATACTGTGAAAAGTATAGCCATTTTAAAACTAGAGCTTATTATGTATTGTCGTTGAATTGGTTGGTTATGATTGGTCCTGTATGACATAGCCAAAGCCTCTTACAGTTTTTATTGGGTCATCACCACCATTTTCGGTGAGCTTGTTACGAAGCCTAGAAATGTGTACTTCAACAACATTAGTCTGAGGGTCAAAATCATAGTCCCATACTTCTTTGAGAATCATATTTTTGCTAATAACTTCATTTTGATGCTTTAGGAGTAAGTGTAGAACTTTGTACTCTCGTTGTTGTAACGGAATCAATATCCCATCACGATGAACTTCATGAGCTAACTCATCAAGCACTATATCATTACAAGTTATTTTATGTGTAGTCGGCTGTGATAACTGCTTAGTTCGATTGTGTAAAATATTTACTCTAATCATCAATTCATCAATAGAAAAAGGCTTAGTCAGGTAATCATCACTACCAGCTGTAAGACCTGTGATTTTATTTTCGGTACTGTCAAGAGCGCTAAGTACTATGACTGGTGTGGTTACTTGTTGTTTGCGTAATATTTTAAGTAGAGAAATACCATCAAGATAAGGCATCATCCAATCAATAACAATTACATCGTATTCATTAGTGTTTATCAGAAATAGAGCCTCTTTACCATCATAAGCTACAGTTACGTTGATGTTATTTCTTACAAACCTAGTTTTTATGAAGTTGGCAGTTTCTTTATCATCATCAGCTACTAGCACATTTATCTTATCGGACATAAAAAAGTATTGTTTATGGATATCAAAGTAATTATATCAGTCGCAATGAAAAATCTTGAAAAAAATAATAATAGAAATTACTTTATATGTTGTAATTGAATTCCTTAAATAAGATAGTGGAGATTAGACTATGAAAAAGGCACTTATGATAATTTTAGGTTTAGGCTTAGTAACAAGTGGTTTTGCAGAAACATATACTGTATATGAAAAACCTGATACCTCATCAAAAAAAGTGGCTAGGATTGATAATAATAGTCCTAAATATGAGGCTATTTTTGTAAAAAACAGCTGGGTTGAAATAGTAGACAAAACTACGGGCCAAGTTGGTTGGATTGAACAAGGTACAGCAGTTGAAAAAGCTAGTAAGCAAGGAATGGTAGATAAAGTCTTTGCAAGGTTTCAAGAAAGGCAGCAAAAGATGCAACAGCATTTTCAAAAAATGATGGATAGCATAGATGCTGATGCAGATATTTCTACGAATATTCCTAGTAGTGGTTCGACAGCTAATACCCAAGTTAGTAAGAAGTCTAGCTCTATAACTATAAACTCAAATGGTAAAACGGCTAAGGTTATTAAAACAACCAATAATAATGGTAGTGTAAAAACTGTCGAGAAAGAAGTTCCAGCTGATAAGCTTGATGATTTGAAGTTATAACGATTAAAGTTCTATCCAGAATATAGTCTATATGCTAGTATATGAGATTAAAGAAATCATTCTATGAGAGATTTATATGTCTAATAAAAGCTCTGATGCAGGACAAAAGATTTATTCTAAAACAGTATTAAAAATCTATAATTTTTGGGTTTTATTTTTTAATAATAGGTTTCTCTGGAAATGCAAAACCTCTAACTTAGTTGATCTTTATAGTAAGAATGTTAGCCGTAATCATTTGGATGTTGGCGTTGGCTCTGGTTATTTGCTTAATAAAGTTAGAAATAAATTAGATAAAGTTACTTTAATGGATTTAAATCCGACATGCCTTGATTATGTTGAAAATGTGTTAAAAGATAAAGAAGTTAGCAAAGTTCAGACGGACATACTTGTGAATGTGCCAGAATCATTTCATAACCAGTTTGATTCAATTGGTGCAAATTACCTTATACATTGTTTGCCAGATAACAATACTAAAGATATGGTCTTTAAAAATCTTGCTAAGATGCTGAAGTCTACAGGCGTGGCTTTTGGTTCTACTATTATTAATGGGTATGATTCAAAAATGGCTATAAATGTTGCAGATAAGTTTAATAAAAAGGGTATTTTTGATAACGAAAATGATTCTTACGAAAAAATTGAGCAATACATAAAAGAAAATTTTGAAAATCATGAAATAAGCCAAGTAGGATCAGTTTGTATTTTTTCTATGTCGCATCCTATAAAATAACTACTCTAGTTTACATAACATTTCCATTTATCAGTATTTTTTTGGTTAAATATGGCTTTATAGCTAATAGTTAAGGGTTAATAACCGTAGAGTAAATTTTTCAATACCTCGATATAAATTCCACATTTTGATTTGCATTATGTATAATCGAAGTTATAAGGAATTTATATTTATTAAATAAATGAAAAATAAAATGCTTACAACTGCATTTGCAGTAGGACTGGTTATATCTTTAGCTTCATGCGGTAAAACAACAGTCGCTTATGAAGATGCTAATGGAATAGATACTACATCGATAGACTTTAGTTCTACAGATTTACAAGCTATGACGAAAGATATGTCCGAAGATATGCTAAATTCAAGATCAGTTAAGAAAATCACAGCGATGGATACGCCAACGTTATTCTTTAGTAATATTAGAAATGAAACTCGTGAGCATATAAATACAACCATGCTTTCAAACACTGTGCAAACACAAATTATTAAGTCTGGGCTTTTTCAAGTTACAGATATGACACAAATTAAAAATGTGAAAGAGCAGCTTGGGTATCAGGCAAATAGTGGTATGGTTGATCAAAGTACGGCTACGAAGATAGGTCAGCATATAGGTGCTAGATATATGGTTTATGGTAGTATTCAAGATATAGATAATACGAGTGTTGATAAAGATAAAAGATCTAAGTTTTTCTTGGCGACATTGAAAATGATGGATTTAAAAACTGGTCTTGTTATTTGGCAGGATGATAAGCAAATTCGTAAATCACAAACTAAATCAACATTTGGTTGGTAGGCGATTGTTTTAGGTAATTGCTCTTTTATGAGTAGTTGTTGAACTATTAGGAGATATGATATGAAAAAGAATATTTTAAGTACTATAATTTTGTCGTCAATTATGGCGACCAGTGTTTTTGCATATGAGGTTCAAGAAACTTCCGCAGCGAAAAAACAGTCAGAACAGCAAGGTGAATCGGCGACATCTAAAGTAGATATGGGTGCAGATGTAGCAAATTTAAATTCAGCCATTTCAGCTGAGTCAAAGCCAGTTGCTCAAGCATCCGAAGATAAAAGATCAGCAGAGGAAATTCTAAATGATGTGATGGAAGGCTATATTGATGAAAATAATTTGCGTGATAGGTATGATTATGTTGGCTCAGCTATTGGAGTATCATCACAAAATCAGACTAACTCAAATTATGTTGATAGTGCCCAATTAGCGTTTGAGAAAGCTTTAATTAAAGCTCAAGCAGAATATATATCATTTATATCAGCAGATACTCAAGTTGATAAAAGTATGAGCATTGATAGTAATCAAGGTACTAAGGCAAATACTATGGAAGATAGTAACAACAAGCCAAAAGAAGGTACGCAAGAAGCTGTTGATGCCAAGAAAACTGCACTTGAAGAAGCTAAGCTTAATGAACAGTTAAAAGAGCAAGGTCTAGATCCTGATAGCTTTACCTCTGTTGATGAAAAGAAGAAAGCACTTCTAAGTCAGCAAATGACAGTTAAGAGTTTAACAACTGGTTTTGGTAATTTATCTGGCTTATTACCAATTAAAACTTTTGTAGTTGAGAAAAATGGTAATGCAGCTATTGGTGTTGTGGTTATTTATTCGGATAAAATAAAAGGCATGTTTGAAGACATTAAGCATGGAAATGAGCCTGTTATAGTTGGTAACGGTGGTAAAGCTCCATCTGATCTCTATAAAGATAAATCAGGTGAAGATATGATGGGTGACTATGGTATTCGTGTAGGTTTTGGTGAAGATAATAAGCCGTATATATTATCTTACGGGCAAGGCTCGTATACTGGGCCATCAATTCAAGGAGTTTCAGCAGGAGATTATGGTTATAAGCAAGCAGCTATACAAGCTAGAGCAAATATTGTAACTTTAATAGCTGGACAAATGTCAACTAAAGAGGCGCTAACCTTATCTGAAGACATCTCTAGCACACTAGCTAAAAATACAAAAACAAACCAGACTCGCCGCATAGATAGCTCTAATATTGAGAAGAGTTTATCTACTTACTATCAAACAAAAGCTAAGCTTGATATTATTGGTTTGAAAACAGTTAAAAGATGGAGATACAAACTTCCAAGTACTGAAAATACAGTTTACGGGGTGGTTTTGAAATGGGATCCAAAACAAGTTGCAACGGCTAATAAAATCAAGAATTTCAACTATGATGAATATCGTAGTAAACATACTAAAAAAGAACAACAAGGCGAAAGTTCTTTAAATGGCAAGGTTATTATTAGGCAAAGTGATGATAATCAGTATTTAAATCAGTTTTAAGTAGTTGATATGAAAAAGATAATAACCTTAAGTATTGCAGCTTTATTGAGTCTGACAGGCGGCTTTGCTGATACAACTAATAAGGCGCAATTAAACTCAGGAAGTACTTATAAGAGTGTCGATGAGCGTGATAAATTGGAAATGTTTAGTATTGCTATTCAACCATTTGAGGTTGATGAATCTAAATTGCCTAAAGATACGAATGCTAAAGTTTTTCAAAGAGGCCTAAACCAAGCTATTGTTGCTGAATTTACGCAGTCACGTAAATTTAGAGTGGCAAGCAGGGATGATACGGACGATAAGGCTTATCAAAAAGAGATAGAGAAGATTATAAATAGTGATTCTAAGGATGATAGAACTAAGTTAAATAAGAAAATAGGTGCAGATTTTATTTTGACTGGAAATGTATTGTCAGTTAATTCACATCAAAAGAAAACATCGTACTATGGTGAGCATTTTACTACATGGAGTGTCTCTGCAACAGTTGCTTATAGAGTGTTAGAGCTTGCGACTATGGAAGTTAAATGGTCTAACGTTGTGAAAGTTAATGTGCCAACTAATGTTGCAAATGAAACAATGCAATCAAATGATGGACAGTTTTCTGCGATAGCTACTTATCTTGATGAACAGATTGGTTCGAGAATTGCTGATGAAGTTATTGGAGCAATATACCCTCTTCAAGTACTGAAAGTTATTGATGGAGAAATTTATTTTAACCAAGGTGGTAATAGGGTTAAAGAAGGTAGTATCTATGAGGTACGCCAGAGTGGGGGTACTACGGTTGATGAGGCTACTGGACAACATGTTGTGCTAGATGCAAAAGTCTTAGCTAAGGTAAGAATTACTGATGTTATGCCTAAGTACTCCATAGGTATAGTTGTTGACGGCAGTCTTAGCAAGATTCAAAAGGGCGCGAGATCTTATTTAGTCAAATAACAGAGTTCTTAAACAAATGAAAACTAAGATCATTAGTGTTGCTATTATACTTTCAAGTCTTTCAGGGTGTGCAACTTTTAGTGGTAGCCACCCTAGTAAGGTTGATAATGCAAAGCAAGCTCTTCAAAATAACTCTGCAAGTATTATCGAGAATAAGTTTTTGCATTCCTTTGCAGAGGATGGTGTCAATGCATCTCTTGGTTTTTTAGAAACAGGTAGGTTTGAACAGCTTGTTGGCAATGTTGATACTTCTTTAAATAAATATTCTAAAGCCACAGCTTATGTTACTAAATCAGAGGCGGAAGCTAAAATTCGAGTTAGAAATGTTATAAAAAATGTACAGGCTACGCTATTAAGTGATAAAGAGAGATATTATTATCTTTCTGATTATGAAGTTACATTTTTATATGCATATCAGTCATTGAATTATTTAAAAATGAATGATCTAGAGAATGCAGCTGTAAGTATAAGAAATCTTTCGTATGCACAATATGCCACATACCAATCTAAACAATTATCTAGCACCGTATCTGGAACTAACTATAGTCAGATGCGACACGTTAATACTACGAAAATATCTTCAGAAATAAATACTTCTAATCAGTATCGCCAGTTATCAAGTATCGCCAGTAAGATAAACAACTCGTATGAGAATGCTTTTGGATACTATTTAGCTGCAATGATATATCAAGCTTATGATACCGATCTTAATAATACTAACCTTTCTATGCAGAATGCATTAAATGTAGTTCCTAATAATTCTTATGTGAAGCATGATGCTGAGAGAGTTAAGCAGGCATTTGATGGAACGGGTAAGCTCTATGATGACAATCAAGGAAGATTAGTAATCCTCTACGAGAATGACTGGGTTGAATCTCTTCAAAAGTTTGATTTACCAATTATATTGTTTTTCCAGGTAGCAGGAATGCAGAAAATTTCTCTGCCTTACTATAAAACTTATACACTTGGAAGCCCTGCAAGTATAGATGTAATGAAGTCAGGTAAGTCGATTAAAAAAGGTGAAACTGAAATTTTAGTTGATACTACTGCAATGGCAGCTAAATCATTATCTGATAGATATCCAGCTATAGTTACAAGAGAGGTTTTGAGACTTATTGCAAAAACAGCTATATCAGCAGCAGCAATTCAGAGCTCGGGTGATTACGCAGCGCTTGCCGCAATAGGGACGTCAATTTACAATATGACAACGACTCAAGCGGATCAAAGAAGTTGGAATTTATTGCCGCAGGCAGTATCAGTCTTTTCAGCTGATTTAGAAAAAGGTGTATATACTATAAGAGTTAATGATAAGCTTGAAACTATATCTATCAAGCCATATAAAACAATGCTGTTATGGGTTGTAAAAGAAGGTGGCTCAGAAAATATTTTACTTGAACAGAATCTATAAAAAAGCTATTAAACCTATCAATAATTTTTGTTGAAAGCCCTAGAAAAGCTAATGCCTCTAATATGTGTTTATAAAATGGTGTGCACAGCTAAATCAAGTTTTTTTAATGAGTAGTCGTTAAATATATGTTTAATATATGGCAAAATATACGGTTAATCCGCATATGTGGATATTATTTTACTTGTAAGAATTTTATAACTGAAATGTTATGTTTAAGAATGGTTTTTAGAGATAGATAGATTGAAAAAAGTTATTAAGATGCAAAAGCTCTACGAGTAGCAATTCTTGCTCTTTTAACAGCTAAACGCTTAGCTATTTTTCTTTTTTCAGTAGGCTTAGTATAGTGTTGTCTATCTCTTAGCTCTTGCTTAATGCCTGCTTTTTCACAAGCACGCTTAAAGTTTCTTAGGCTTATATCAAAAGGCTTACGCTCGTCAACTCTAATACTTGGCATTATAGTACCTCTATATTTATAGCTTCAGGACCTTTTCTGCCTTCTTGAGTTTCAAATGCAACTGTTTGACCTTCTGAAAGACTTCCACCATTTAGGTTTGTGATATGAACAAAGATATCTTTGCTACCAGATTCTGGAGTTATGAAACCAAAACCTTTTTGTTCATTGAAAAATTTTACTGTACCTTTTTCTTGATTGCTCATTATTTTATTCTCTTATTTTGTTTATTTAAATTTAGTAGTAAACGAAGTTGTTTACACCATTTGTAATTGAATATCTGGAAAATATATTTATAGTCACAAGTTATCCTTACCCTGACAATAATAGTATAAAAAAAACCTAAAAGATAGTGTAAAGATAATGATAGGTGATAATTTTCTATAAATTCTTTATTTTAAGGGTTTATTCTTATTAAGTAATTAGTGTCTCGTTGAATAAATAATATTAATTCACTTAGTGTGTTATTTGTTGATGTTGATAAGCTATTAACTTATAATCTCACTTATATGTAATTTCATTTAACAATGTTCGATAAATTCGGAGGATATACGATGTCGGATTTCACTAAAGATATAGATGTTTTAGAAACCCAAGAGTGGCTTGAGGCTTTTGAAGATGTTGTCAGTAGAGAAGGTGCAGATCGCGCTAAGTTTTTGTTTGAGCAGTTACTTACTAAAAGTAGTGAGCTTGGTATAGAAAGTTCTTATGCTGGCGCTAAAGTAAAAAGCTATATAAACTCAATTGATGTGAGTAATCAACCAGCATATCCAGGTGATATAGAACTTGAGAAACGCATTGAAGCAATAAATAGATGGAACTCTACAGTTATTGTTGCAGCTGCAAATAAAAAGGATGGCTCTATTGGTGGGCATATTGGTACTGGTGCCGGTGCTATGACTCTGTATGAAATTGGTTTTAACCACTTCTGGAAGGCTCCAAATGAAAACCATGCAGGTGATTTAATATTCTATCAAGGACATTTATCTCCAATTGTATATGCTCGTTCATTCCTTGAAGGTCGTATATCATCAAAGCAATTGGATAATTTCCGTAAGCAAGCATTTGATGGTGATAATGCTGTTTCATCTTATCCGCACCCTTATTTACAGCCAACTTACTGGCAATTCCCAACAGTTTCTATGGGTCTTGGTCCGTTACAGGCTATTTATCAAGCTAGATTCATGAAGTATTTAGAGGCAAGAGGTTTAGCTAAAACTTCTGATCGTAGAGTGTGGGCTTTCTGTGGTGATGGTGAAATGGATGAACCAGAGTCAATTGGTTCTATCACAAGAGCTGGTCGAGAAGGTTTAGATAACCTTATATTTGTAGTGAACTGTAATTTACAAAGACTAGATGGTCTTGTAAACGGTAATGGTAATATTGTTGAAGAATTAGCAGGCGTGTTTGAAGGTGCTGGTTGGAATGTTATCAAGGTGTTATGGAGTAGTGATTGGGATAAGCTTCTTGCTGACCAAAAAGCTGGTAAAAAATTAGCAGATAGATTGAGCTCACTAAATGATGGACAGTTCCATACTATTAAAGCTCATGGTGCCGAAGAATGCCGTAAAGTTGTATTTAGTGGTGATGAAGATTTAGAAGCTCTAGCTAAAGACATGTCTGATGCTGATATTGCAGCACTTCGCCGTGGTGGACATGATCCTCTTAAAGTATTTGCAGCATACAAAAAAGCTACTGAAGAAGCTAACGGTAAGCCTACACTTATTTTACCAATGACTGTAAAAGGTTATGGTCTTGGTGAATACGGTGAGTCTAAAAATATCGCGCATAACGTTAAGAAACTTGATACAGATGCACTTGAGTATATTAAAGAAAGATTCGATGTGCCTGCAACTAAAGATGATGTTGAGAATTATAAGCTTATTAAACTTGATGAAGACTCTAAGGAAATGAAGTATCTTCATTCTAAGAGAAAAACTCTTGGTGGATATATTCCCGCTAGACGCGAAAATAATACAGCATTAGAGATTCCTAACTATCAAGACTTTGCTGGTAAATTATTAGAAGATAGTGGTGAGAGAGAATTCTCAACAACTACGGCTTTCGTAAGAATGCTAACTCATTTAGCAAAAGATAAAAAACTTGGCAAACACTTAGTACCAATCACAGTTGATGAATCGCGTACTTTCGGTATGGAAGGTTTGTTTAGACAGTTAGGTATTTATAATCCTAAAGGTCAGCAATATGTTCCAGAAGATAAAAAACAAGTAATGTTTTATAAGGAAGCCGTTGATGGTCAAATTTTACAAGAAGGTATTAACGAACAAGGTGGATTCTGTTCATGGATAGCTGCGGCTACTTCATACAGTGTACATAATGTACCAATGATTCCATTTATGATTTACTACTCAATGTTTGGTTTCCAAAGATTTGGTGATTTAGCTTGGGCAGCTGGTGACTCAATGGCAAAAGGTTTTGTGATTGGTGGTACAGCGGGTCGTACAACTCTAAATGGCGAAGGTTTACAGCATGAAGATGGTCACAGTCATATTCAAGCAGGTCTTATCCCTAACTGTGTATCTTATGATCCTACTTATGCTTATGAGCTAGCTGTAATCTTAGATTCAGGTATGAAGAGAATGTATGTTGATGGTGATAAAGTTTATTATTACATCACAGTTATGAATGAAAACTACACTCATAGAGCTATGCCTGAAGGTTCTGAAGAAGGTATTATTAAAGGTCTATACAAGCTTGAAGATAACAAGCCTGCTGACAAGCATGTACAGCTTATGGGTTCTGGTACTATCTTGAAAGAAGTAGAAGCTGCTGCTGTAATGCTAAAAGATGAGTATGGTATAACTTCAAATATCTGGAGTATGACTAGCTCAAACGAACTTTATAGAGAAGCTAAAAATGTTGCTCGTGAAAATATGCTACATCCTACAGCTGAGCAAAAAGAAAGCTATGTGACTAAGTGCTTTAAGAATGAGCAAGGTCCTGTGATAGCATCCACTGACTACATCAAGCTTTATACAGATCAGTTAAGAGAATTTATTCCAAATACACTTGTAAACTTAGGTACAGATGGTTTTGGTCGATCAGATACTCGTGCAGCATTAAGAAGCTTCTTTGAGGTTGATAGATACCATGTGGTAGTAGCTGCTCTTTATGGTCTTGCTAAAGAAGGCAAGGTGAAAGACGCTGAAGTTGAGAAAGCTATCAAAAAGTACAATATAGACCCAGAGCGTTTAGCGCCATTATATAGCTAATTAAAGGAGATAATGATGTCTATAGAAATAGTTAAAGTACCAGATATTGGTGATTATGATGCAGCAGAGATTATTGAAATAAATGTTGCTGTCGGTGATAGTATTGCTGAAGAAGATGCTCTAATTACATTAGAGACTGACAAAGCTAGTATGGAAGTTCCATCACCTGTTGCAGGTAAAGTAACTAAAATTACAGTAAATACTGGCGATAAAGTTGGTGAAGGTGATGTGATATTAGAAGTTGAGCTTGAAGGAGCGAGTACTACTGAAGAAGCTAAACCTGCAGAAACTCAAACAACTACGTCTTCTTCTACAGAAGTCGTTGATGTAGCTGTGCCAGATATTGGTGATTATGATGCAGCAGAGATTATTGAAATGGCTGTAAAAGTTGGTGATGAAATTTCAGAAGAAGATCCCTTAATTACATTAGAAACTGATAAAGCTAGTATGGATGTGCCATCTCCTGTTAATGGTAAGGTAGTAGAAATTTTAGTTAATATCGGTGATAAAGTTGGTGAAGGTAATTTAATTCTTAAAGTAGAAACTGGTAGCACCACTGTTGAAGGTTCTAGCGATACTAGTTCTAATGATGCTCCAGCGACACAATCATCAGCTAGTGAAGTAGTTGATGTTGAAGTTCCAGATATTGGTGACTATGATGCAGCAGAAATTATTGAAATGGCTGTAAAAGTTGGTGATGAAATTGCAGAAGAAGACGCTCTTATTACACTTGAAACTGACAAAGCTAGTATGGATGTGCCATCACCTGTAGCAGGAGAAGTAGTTGAGGTTCTAGTAAATATTGGTGATAAAGTTGGTGAAGGTAAGCTTATATTAAAGGTTAAAACAGAGGGATCTGCTTCCGCAGCTCCAGCGTCTAGTCAACCAGTTAAGCAGGAAACACCTAAGAAGCAAGAGTCTAAACCTGCAACATCAACTCAAAATACTGTAAACCAGTATGAAGTTGATAATTCAAATGCCCATGCATCACCTGCAGTTAGAAAGCTTGCAAGAATCTTGAATGTAAACCTAAGCAAGGTAAAAGCGACTGGTCGCAAAGGTAGAGTTTCAAAAGAAGATTGTTATAACTATATTAAAAATGCTGTAACACAAGTTCAAACAGGTAAAGTTGCTGCAAGTGGGTCAGGTCTTGATTTGTTAGCTGATCCTGTGGTTGATTTCTCTAAGTTTGGTGAAATTGAGACACAACCATTAACTCGTATCAATAAAATTTCTGCTAAAAACTTGCATAGAAACTGGGTGAAAATACCTCATGTAACTTTCTATGATGATGCAGATATTTCTGATCTTGAAGAGTTTAGGAAATCTAAAAAAGCATTTGCTGAAAAGATGGGTGTAAAAATTACTCCATTATCATTCTTAGTGAAAGCAGCTGCAGTAGCGTTGCAAGAATTCCCTAGAATGAATAGTTCTCTTTCAAATGATGGTGAAGATTTAATTTTGAAGAAATATTATAATATTGGTTTTGCTGCAGATACACCAGCAGGTCTTATGGTTCCAGTCATCAAAGATGCCGATAAAAAAGGTATTATTGAGATTTCTAAAGATATTATGGAACTAGCAGGTAAGGCTAGAGATGGTAAGCTTGGTAGTAAAGACATGTCTGGTGCTACATTTACAATCTCAAGTATTGGTGTACTAGGTACCACAGCATTTACGCCTATTATCAATATGCCAGAAGTGGCTATTATGGGTGTATCTAAAGCTGCTGTTAAACCAGTTTGGAATGGTAAAGAGTTTGAGCCAAGAACTATGCTTCCACTTTCTATGTCAGCAGATCATAGAGTAATTGATGGAGCGTTAGCTGCTAAGTTCTTGACTAGATATAATCAGATTCTTTCTGATTTACGCGAAATTATAATGTAAATTCAATATTAGCGGAGTTTAAAAAAAATGAGTGATATTAAAACACAATTAGTAGTATTAGGTAGTGGTCCTGGTGGATATGGTGCAGCTTTTAGAGCAGCAGATTTAGGTTTAAAAGTAACTTTAGTTGAAAAATATAGTGAAATTGGTGGCGTATGTTTAAATGTGGGCTGTATCCCGTCTAAAGCTATGTTACATATTGCAAAAGTTATCAATGAGGCTCGTCACCTTGAGTCTTTAGGTATCGTAAAAGTTGGCGATATGGGTATCAATAAAGACAAGATCGTTGATTATAAGAATGGTGTGATCAGTAAGTTAACTACTGGTCTAAAAGGCATGGCAAAAGCTCGTAAGGTTGATATCGTACAAGGTTATGGTAAGTTTACTTCTGATAAAGAGATTGCTGTAGAAACTGCTGAAGGCACAAAAACTATATCATTTGATAACTGTATTATTGCAGTTGGCTCAAGTGTGATAAATCTGCCATTTGTACCAGAAGATGACAGAATTATTGACTCTACTGGCGCTTTGCAGATGAAAGAAATTCCTGAAACTATGCTTGTAGTGGGCGGTGGTATTATAGGTCTTGAGATGGCTCAAGTTTACTCTGAGCTTGGTACTAAAATCACAGTTGTAGAGTTTGCTGACCAGTTAATGAACGGTGTTGACAAGGATATTGTTAAAGCATACCAAAAAATGAATGCTCGCTATGAAGTTCGCCTGAAGACGGGTGTAACGGCTATGGAAGCTAAAAAAGATGGTATCTATGTAACTATGGAAGGCGACCATGCTGCTAAGAATGAGCGTTACGATCGTGTGCTTATGGCTATTGGCCGTAAGCCAAATGGTAAGCTTATAGATGCTGAGAAAGCTGGTGTTAAAGTTGATGAGAGAGGATTTATTCCTGCAGATAAGCAGCTTCGTACGAATGTGCCGCATATATTTGCAATCGGCGATGTGATTGGTCAACCTATGCTTGCTCATAAAGCTGTGCCGGAAGGTAGAACTGCTGCTGAGGTTATCTCTGGTCTTAATCATAGTTTTGATCCGCTAGTAATCCCATCAGTTGCTTATACTGATCCTGAAGTTGCTTGGGTTGGTGAAACTGAAACTTCTGCTAAAGCAAAAGGCATCAAGTATGAAAAAGGTGTATTTCCATGGGCAGCTAGTGGTAGATCATTAAGTATTGATCGTACTGAAGGTATGACTAAAGTACTTTATGATGAAAATCATAAAATTATCGGTACTTCAATTGTCGGTACAAATGCCGGTGAACTTATTGCTGAGTCTACTCTTGCAATTGAAATGGGTTGTGATGCAGAAGATATCGCTCTTACAGTTCATCCGCATCCTACACTTTCTGAAAGCTTAATGATGGCGACAGAAGTATTTGAAGGTACTGCAACAGATCTTCCTCCTCAAAGAAAGAAGAAGTAATTCTCTAAATTTCTCAAAAAAATTTTAATTCTTATAAAACTTCAAAAAAACTCTAAAGTAGGTTTTTTTGTGGTTATTTCTGTGACATTTTATTAAAATTAATTTATCTCTATTTTTCAAATATTTTTGCTATGAAGAATAACGTGCTATCAAGAGTTGATGCCTCATATAAAAAAATGCGAATGGAAGTAATTAGTATTACTTTTTTTAGTTATATAGTATTTTATATTGCGAGGAAAAATTTTGCAGCTGCAGCACCTGCTCTTATGAGCAGTATTGGTATGACGGACACTCAGTTTGGTCTTATGTCTTCAGGGTTTTATATTATTTATGGGTTATCTAAGTTCGGTAGTGGCTTTATAGCAGATAATGTTAATGTACGCTTTATATTGGGCCCTGTGCTTATTTTAATTGGTATAGTGAATATTCTGTTAGGCAGCTCGTCTAGTATTATTATACTGACTGGTTTATATTGGCTTACTGCAATACTTCAAGGCTCAGGTTTTCCACCAATAGCTAAATCTTTAAATTTTTGGTTTTCTAAGAAGGAAAGAGGGATGTGGTATAGTATTTGGAACTCATCTCACAATATTGGTGGAGCACTTGCACCGTTGATTGCTAGTCAAGCTATTGTGATGACTGGTAATTGGAGAATGGCTTTTTATGTTCCTGCAGTTATTGCAATTGCTATGGGTATTATTGCCTTGGTTTTTATGAAAGATAAGCCTGAAAAGTATAAGTTACCCTCGATTGGACAATGGAAGCAGGATAAGGCTGAAATTCAAGTAGAAGCAAAAAGTGCTATCGTTATGTCTACATGGCAGATGTTTATAAGATATGTTTTATTAAACCCTGTAGTTTTATTTGCTATTTTTGGTGATCTTTGTATATATGTCGTTAGGACTTCTGTAAATGATTGGTCTGCTATTTACTTTACGCAGGTTGCTAATTGGGGCTTAGATAAATCAAATTCTCTTAATTTTTGGTTTGAGATTGGTGGTATTGTCGGTGGTCTGGTAGGTGGGTTTATTTCTGATATTTTCTTCAAATCGAATAGATGGACTAGTTGTGCAGTATATGTACTAATTCTTTTTGTTAGTTTTATTTTATTACCGTTTGCTATAGATACATCATATCTATTAACATCCCTTATTTTTATGGCAATTGGTGCAGGTATATATGGCCCACAATTATTGTTTGCTTTAGGTATTATAGAGTCAGTTCATAAAAATGCTGCAGGGGCTGCAACAGGGCTTAAGGGGTTTATTACATATTTAGGTGCGGCAATGGCAGGTTTACCAATTGCATTAGTTAAGGTTAGTTATTCTTGGACAGGCGTATTTACTGTAATTATATTTATGAATATATTGCTGATATTTGTTTTGACGTTGCTTATTTATACAGAGAGAAAACAAAATAAGATTGTCAGTATATAGGTGGATTTATCGAATATATTTTGCTTACAAAAATAATGTTTATAATTTTAGTTTAGATGTGTATCCTTTATAAATATCAAATTAGTAAATAGTAGATAATTTCTAAAAATGAAAAAATCATTATCACTAATGTATGTTATTTTATTTGGTATTTTTTTGGTTTTATTTAGTGGTATCAAAACTGGTTATTCTACAGTTACTTCTAAAGATATCGTGATTTTTGGAGATAGTTTAAGTGATGTCGGTTATGCAAATAATTTTCATAAAATAAAAAAGAATTGGCCGGATATACCAGAAACCCCTACTATTGTTAAGCAGGCTACATACACAAGCCCGAAGGTTGGAGAAACTGTATGGCCTCAGTTTTTAGCCCTAAAGTACAGAAATGAGAATATCGGTATCTCAAACAATATTAATACGCCTGAGCTAAATATAAATCAATCTGTGATACCAAAACTTATAGGGAATAATTATGCGGCTGGAGGTTCAGCTACAGTTTGTAAGGGGATTGGCGAAGATGGTGATTATGCTCCTCCTCCAATAGGACCATTGCGAAAAGGAGAGTACTGTGATGAAAGTGAAGTTAGTATTCAAGAACATAATCAAATAGATAGTTACTTAAATCAAAATAATAATCAGGCTAACTCAAAGACTATATACATAATATGGGGTGGAGCTAATAATGCATTTCTAGCTCTTGGAGATTTCTCTAATAATACTTCCACATTAAGCAAACTATATCTGTTTGCCAAATACTTGATAGTTAATAAAGTATCTCCAGTGCAAGAAATTTCTAAAATGCAGAGTGCAGCAGACGATATAGCTTATGATGTTGAGTATCTAGTGAAGCATGGTGCAAACGCTAATAATATCTATATCATTAATTTACCCAATTTAGGTATAACTCCAGAAGCTACAGATAATGGGCAAAATATGAATAGTTTTAAAGTTAAGCTTTTTGAATCGCTATCAAAAGCGTTTAACCAACAGTTACAAGATGATATTTCTAAAACTAATGCACATATTATTTATGCTGAAAAGTTTTTTGATCGAATTGTAAAAGACAAGGCTATAAAAATAAATAGCGCTAATTATTCATTTTTAAATGTAACTCAATCAGCATGTGATTTTTATGGAGATAATTCTTTAATGTGTATTCCTAAAAATTATATTTCAGGAATATATGATAAATACCTTTTTGAAGGTCAAGTACACCCAACCTCATATTCGCATCAAGTTTTTTCTATCTATATTGATGATATTATAAATAAGTGATCTAGTAAGAAGGTACTGAGATAATAATAGGAAGGCTTTACTTATTAAAATATTTTTTAAATAAACCTTTATATTGAACTAGCTCTTTATAAGTTAGTAAAAATACGCCATCACCACCTTCGGCAAAGCTTAACCATGTGAATGGAATATCTGGACACATTTCCATTAGAGCGTATTGACTATTACCAACTTCAACGATTAATACACCGTTTTCTGTGAGATGTTTATCAGCTTCCAAGATTATTCTTTTTGCTAAATCTAAACCATCATCACCAGCTTCAAGAGCAAGTTTTGGCTCAAAGTGGTATTCAGTTGGCATGCTTTCTAAATCTTGGCTATCAACATAAGGAGGATTTGAAACTATTACATCAAACTTTTTACCTTCAAGATTGTTAAACAAGTCAGATTTAATTGCTGTTACTCTATCACTAAGTTGGTGTTTTTTAATATTATGATTGGCTATTTCTAAAGCATCATCAGAAATATCCACCAGTGTAATATCAGCATTCTCAAATACAAAAGAAGAAGCTATACCAATACAGCCACTGCCAGTGCAAAGATCAAGAACATTTTTAACACTATCAATATCACTAACCCAAGGAGAGTAATCATTGCGAATAAGTTCAGCAATAGGAGAACGAGGTATAATTACTCTTTCATCTATGTCAAACTCCATATCTACAAACCAAGCCTTTTTTAGGATATATGAAAGTGGCTTGCGCTCATGAGCTCGTTGATATACATAGCTAACTATAGCTTTCTTTTCTTCCAAGAGAAGGTTTGCGTTCACCATGCTTGTATCTATATCATGAGACATGTGTATTGCTGAAAGAACTAAATGTACAGCCTCATCCCACATACTGTCCGAGCCATGTCCAAAATAAACTTTTTCAGCAGTCATTTCAGTCATTGTCCAACGAATAAAATCTCTGATTGTGTGTAAGTTTTCTAAAATATCTTGTTGTTTTTCTATACTATCTTGTTGTTTTTCTATACTATACATTTACTAACCTTTTTTCCAAATTGTACCTGTCGCACTATCTTCTAAGACAATACCTTGCTCAGTTAATTCATCTCTAATCTCATCAGCTCGAGCATAGTTTTTATCTTTTTTTGCTTGTGCTCGTTCCGTGATAAGTTTTTCGATTTCAGTAGCATCAATGCTATTATCTTGAGTGAAATATTCTTCTACATCTGTAAATAATATGCCTAAAACATCACATAATTTACGCAATAAAAATGCATAACCACTAGCTTTGAATTTGTTTGTAGTTTTTAGAGTGTTAATTTCTTTTGCTAGGCTAAATAATACTGCTAATGCTTCAGGAGCATTAAAGTCGTTATCCATTGCTTTGATAAATTTCTGCTCATATTCTGTAGCATCTTCTGGTAAGTTTACTTCGACTGGTTCAACTCCACGCATAGCTGTAAATAGCCTTTCTATAGATGCTTTTGCATTATCTAGATTTTCTTGTGAGTAGTTGATTTCACTTCTATATACATTTGATGCTAAAAAGTATCTTACAACTTCTGGATGATATTCTTTTAATACTTCAACAATAGTGAAGAAATTATTTAGTGATTTAGACATTTTTTCAGCGTTTACTTTCACCATACCAGAGTGTAGCCAATAATTAGCGAATGTACATTCATTACAAGCTTCAGATTGAGCGATTTCATTTTCATGATGTGGGAATCTAAGGTCAGAACCACCTGCGTGAATATCAAAAGTTTCACCAAGTAGTTTCTTCGACATTGCAGAACACTCTATATGCCAACCTGGGCGACCAGCACCCCATGGTGAATCCCAAGCAGGTTCACCTTCTTTAGCCATTTTCCAAAGAACAAAGTCCATAGGATTTTCTTTAATATCAGATATTTCTACTCTTGCACCTTGTTGTAGAGCTTCTATATTTTGTTTACTAAGTTTACCATAGCCATCAAACTTATCTACACGATAAAAAACATCACCATTGGTACCTTGATATGCAAAACCTTTATTTATTAGAATTTCAATCATCTGAACCATTTCAGTGATTGTTTCGGTAGCTTTAGGCTCGTGATCTGGAGTTAGAATATTTAAACTAGCAAATACATCATGCATAGCTTTGATATTTCTAGCAACTAGTGCTTCTGTAGACTCACCATTTTCATTAGCTCTTTTGATGATTTTGTCATCAATATCTGTGATATTTCTTACTAAAGTTACATCATAACCACGGTACTTGAAGTATCTGTTAATTACATCAAAAGCGATGTAAGTACGGGCATGACCAATATGGCAATCATCATAAACAGTTACACCACAAGCATACATACTGATCTTGTTAGGTTTTATGGGTTTAAATTTTTCTTTTTTACCGGAAAGAGAGTTATAAAAAATCATAAACTATAAGTCTTATATTTTAATTGCTATATTATAACGAAATTTTGTGTTTTTTGTGGGAAAAAAGTTGCTGTGATATATAGTAAGGTCGTGATCTAAGCATATAAATTTCTAGGTTAAGATATAACATCTAATGCAAGAAGTACTATAGATAAAATATTTATAACTAAAAGAGTTTTAGAAACACCTTTAATGCCGACAGTCATTATTTTAAATCCACTCCAAAGTAGTAACCCTAAAATAACTCCGTGAGTTATAGATCCCGTTAAGGGGATTATTAAGATAGTGAGTAATGCAGGTATTGCTTCTTGGATATTTTCCCATTCAATATCTCGAACAGTTTTTACCATATGTATACCTACTATAAAAAGTACAGGTGCCGTAGCTACAGCTGGAACTAAAGCAAGTAGAGGTGATAAGAACAAAAATGGAAGGAATAAAAAACCTGTAACAATAGCACTAATACCTGTTTTAGCCCCAACCTCAATACCTGCAACAGACTCGATATAACCTATAGCCGAACTAGTACCCAGAATACCTGATATGACACCTGAAATACCATCAACAGCTAGTATTTCCTTGAAGTTTCTTGGGTCGCCATTTTTATCTACTAGTCCACCAGCCTCACAGACTCCTATAGCTCCTGTCATACTATCAAACAAAATTGTAAAAATGAAAGCAAACATTGCTGGCCAAAGAGCAATGGATAGAGAGTTGATAAGGTCTAGTTGAGCAAATGTAGAGAAGTTTGGCATCGATAAAATGCCATTAAAATGAGTTGAAAGAGCTAGATTTGGAAATAGGGAATCTATTAGTAAATAAATAACAGTTATAAGAACAACACCTAAAATCATTGCACTTGAGTATCTTAAATATATTAAGAATCCAGTGAATAATAATCCACCTAGAAATAAAGCAAATGAAATATTGAGTTTAGACATTTGGATCATATTTACAGGGTCTGATGATATTATATTTGCAGATTTTAAAGCAATTACAGCAATCAATAGTCCAATGCCTACGACAACTGCATGTCTTATCTGTTTTGGGATAGCCATTATTAGGATAGCTCTAATATTTGCCAGCTAACATTCATGTGCTGAACTATAGCATAAGTGAAAAAAGCATTAATTCCCATTCCCGGAGCAACAGCAATAGGATTGTTTGAAAGAATTCCCATTGATACACAACCTATAAAAGATACTAAAAGTGTAGCTGTTAAGGCTCCATCATATGGCACACCAGCTTGAGATAAAATCATTGGGTTAACAACTATTATATACATCATTGAGAGAAATGTGGTTATTCCGCCAAGACATTCTTTTTTTAGTGAGAACTGTGAGTCTGTTGTAGCTGAAAGTATTTTAAAAAGCAATTTTAAATCCATCATAAAGAACTAGTATTAAGTATAAGAATTTTCCCTAGAAATACTAGTTGAAAGATTTGTTTATGTTAAATCTTAGATAGAAGAATTATGACCTCATCTATTATGCTTTAGTCATTTGTTAGACTATTAAGTCTTCTTGTTTCTACTTGGGCATTAGGAATAATTATTGCAATTATTAGACCGATAATTCCAACAGTGATTAAAAGAATACATAAGCCAACTGTAGCAGATGTGTATCCCATAATTATAGTTGCAATCATTGGGGCAAATCCAGAAAGTGAAGCACCGAATCCAAACCCTATTGAGCAACCTGTAGCTCTTACTCGAGGAGGGAAAATCTCCGTATAGTATGGCGTTGAAACACCTTGTATAATGGCAGTTAAAACAGCCATGGATATAACCATACTAGCTACTATAAATACACCTTGTAGTTGCATTAGCGTAACCATTGGGACTGTAAATATAAGTAGTAGTAGATAGCCAATTATATGAGTTAGTTTTCTACCATATATATCCGATAGATACCCGAAAATGGGCATAACTATACACATGGCAACTATACTTATGGTATTTATTGCGAGAGCTGTTGATAGACTTAAACCTAATTCTTCCTCCATATAAGTAACCATATATGTCACATCTAAATAGTATAGAATCATTGCTGTTGTAGATAGGACTACAACCAAAGAAAGTCTCCAACTATAATGTTTAAGGAGGTCCTGCATAGGTTTAATTTCAAGATTACTATTTTCATCTTCTTTTATTTCTTCTTGGATTTTGTCACCTTCTCTAAAGAACAAATGTAGTAGTAACAGTAGAAAACCCAAAGCAAAAGGGACTCGCCAAGCGTAGTATTGTAGGCTTTCTGGGAGTAAGTTTATAGTTAGAAAACTAACACCAGAGGCAAGTAAAAAACCAACAACAGATGTTGAATAAGCAACTGCAAGATTAAAGCCCGTATGAGTTTGATTGTCTTCTTCTGCGGTTATTGTCATTAAGTTACCAAATTGACCACCAGCTGAAAGACCTTGGAATATCCTCACCATTACTAGCAATACCGGAGCCCAAATACCAATTTGGTTATAGCCAGGCAAGAAAGCCATTATAACTGTTGGTACAGCCATCATGATGATAGCTAGATTCATTGCGTAGTGTCTACCAAGCCGATCACCGAGTCTACCAAAAAATATTGAACCGATTGGTCTTGCTATGAAACCAGCAGCAAAGGCACCAAAAGTAGCAATTAGTGCTATAAAAGGACTAGAGTTAGGAAAAAATTGAATAGAAATGATGGTCGCAAAATAGCCATATAATGAAAAATCATACCATTCAATAATATTACCAAATGAGTGTTTAAAGGTTGTTTTGATTTGTTTGAACATAACAATTGTAGTTTGAAAGTGAATCAAAGTGTTTTGATTTATAATAAACAGTGGTTGAGTTTTATAATCACACTGCTGAACTACTAAGTTTTCTCCAGATTATTTTTACGTAGATAATATAGGCTAACATTTGAGACAGATATTTCAAGTTTTGCTAATTTTTAGGCATAGCGGAAACACTTAATTCATATTTCTAATATAAGAGTCAAATATTTGTCTAATAACAGTTATAATATGGTTATGCTAGCTTATCTTTAAATGATTGTAATGAATATAAATCTATACTGCGAAAACGACTATATTAGACAAAATAACAATATTAAAGCAAAAGAAAATTTTTCACCTTTTAGGCGTGATTATGCAAGGGTAATACATTCGTCGTCCTTTAGAAGGCTACAATCAAAAACTCAAATATTTCCAAGTTTTGAAAATGATTTTTTTCGAAACAGGCTGACTCATTCACTAGAAGTTGCTCAAATAGCGAAATCAATAGCTGTTAAGCTTAACTATGACTATGGTTTGAACTTAGATTATGATTTGATAGAGACAGCAGCACTTTGTCACGATATTGGGCATCCTCCGTTTGGGCATAATGGAGAAGTTGCATTAAATGCAAAAATGAAAGAGTTCGGAGGGTTTGAAAGTAATGCGCAGACTCTAAGACTTATTTCTCACACAGCAAAAAAAGATATCGATCAGAAACAGAGTTTCGGTTTAAATCTTACTTATAGGACTCTCGCTGCAACTATAAAGTATGATAATTTAATTCCAGTCAAAGCTGACAAAGTTACAAAAGGATATTACCAAGAAGAGTCAAGACTAGTAGAGAATATTAAAAAGAGTTTACTTACAAATGAAAGTACAGCGTCTAATGAAAGTTTCAAGACTATAGAATGCTATATTATGGATGTGGCAGATGATATTGCTTACTCAACTTATGATGTGGAA
This sequence comes from Francisella adeliensis, assembly GCF_003290445.1. Lineage (NCBI taxonomy): Bacteria > Pseudomonadati > Pseudomonadota > Gammaproteobacteria > Thiotrichales > Francisellaceae > Francisella > Francisella adeliensis. The sequence continues at coordinate 517,070 of NZ_CP021781.1, forward strand.
GATGCATTAAAAGGCGGATTTATAGATCCATTATCTATGGCAAGTATTGATGATAAGCTTATAGCTAAAATATTAAATGCTGTGCCGGATAATTTAAACATCACAGCAGAGGATGTAAAAGGTATTCTAAAAAATATTTTCGCCGAAAAAATAGATTTTGATGGTGATTGTCGAGATATCTATCAGGCTTCTAAAAATATTGCAAATAATAGTCTTTTAAGAACAAAGCTTACATCTAAGCTTGTTGATAGTTGCATTCAAAACATCTCTTTTGATTTCAATGAGGAAGAACCAATACTTTCTAAGGTTTATTTGAGTGATGAAATCACTAAACAAGTTGAGGTGCTTAAAAAATATATTCTTTTTAAAGTTATAAAGTCACCAAAGCTTAATGTTTTGCGTTACCGGGGTAGAGAGATAATCTCAGAAATCTTTGATATTTTGATAGAATCAACACCTGCAGAGAGTTTACTTCCAGATGATATTGGTGCTATATTTTATAGCGCACAAAACGAGCAAGTTAAAGCTAGGATTATTAGTGATTATATATCTTCAATGACAGATAGATATATTATAGAACTTTATAATCAGTTTAAGTCAGACCCATCTACGATGATTTTTAAGCCTTTTTCTTAAAATAAGCAGAAAGATTAAAAACTCATCTACTCTATTTCAGCTTTATCACCATGTACTTCTAGCCAATCACGGCGATCTTTAGAGCGTTTTTTAGCTAAAAGTCTATCAAGAGCTTCATTATCGCTATCTTCAGGAGATAGTGTTAGTTGTAAAAGTCTACGAGACGATACATCCATTGCAGATTCACGCAATTGAGTGGGGTTCATTTCGCCTAGACCTTTAAAACGCATAATATTTATCTTACCAGTAAGCTTAGAATTTTCTCTAAGAATATTATCTTTTTCTAACTCATCAAGAGCATAGAAGGTACTTTTGCCAATATCTATTCTAAACAAAGGAGGTTGGGCGATATAGATATGTCCTTCTTCTATAAGTTTCCTAAAATGCTTTAAAAACATTGCACACAGTAGGGTTGCGATATGTAGACCATCTGAGTCTGCATCGGCTAATACGCAAATTTTATTATATCTAAGTCCTGAGATGTCATCGCTATCAGGGTCAACTCCGATTGCAGTTGCGATATTATGTACTTCTTGAGAGTTCATAATAGTATCAGCATCGAGTTCCCAACTATTTAGTATCTTACCTTTTAATGGCATTACAGCTTGGAAGTTTTTATCACGAGCTTGTTTTGCCGAGCCTCCAGCAGAGTCTCCCTCAACAATAAAAAGTTCGGTAGAATTTATATCTGAGCTAATACAGTCTGTAAGCTTGCCAGGTAAACGGATAGTTGTGTTCATAATGCGTTTACGCGCAGTTTTTTTATCAGCATTTACTCGTTTTTGAGCAATTTTATTTATATTTTCGACTATCTCAGTAGCCTCATCAGGGTGTTGGTTTAACCATATTGTAAGTAAGTCTTTAACTGTAGTTGCTACAAATGCTGTTACATCCTTATTAGAAAGTTTTTCTTTAGTTTGACCTGCAAACTGAGGATTGGTGATTTTTACAGAAATCACATAGTTTAGTTGAGCAAATGAGTCATTAGCTGTGACTTTGATGTTTTTAAGTCCAAGAGAGTTTTTATCTATATATGTTTTGATGGCATCATAAACACCATTTTTGAGCCCTGTAACATGTGTACCATCTTGAGGCGTAGGGATGAGGTTTACATAGCTGTTTTTGATTTGTTCAAGAGGAGCATCACACCAGCAAAAGACAGCATCTAAAAAAGATTCGCCGTTCGAAAAGTTATCTATAAAAAAAGGTTCAGCAGGTAAAGTCTCAGCATCTAATTTATGGTCTAAATATCCTTTTAGTCCAGCATTAAAGTGCCAAGTTATTTTCTCTTTTTTTGCGATGTTAGAGTATTTGATTGTCAAATCTTTGCAAAGGATTGCTTTTGCTTCTAATAAGTTTTTTAATGCTTTAATGTTTATCTTAATATCATCAAAATATTTTTTATCTGGCCAGAATCTTACTTTTGTACCGGTATTTTTCTTGCCAACTGTTCCTATTACTTGTAGTTCTTGAGTTTTGATACCATCTTCAAAAACTATTTGATAAAGCTTACCATCTCTTCTGATTTCAGCTTCAAGTTTTGATGAAAGAGCATTTACTACAGATACACCAACACCATGTAAACCACCAGAGTGAGTATAGTTCTTATTATTGAATTTACCACCAGAGTGTAATTTAGTCATGATAAGTTCTATTCCTGAAATTTGGTGTTCAGGATGGATATCAACTGGCATTCCTCGACCATTATCTATAACTTCAATACTATTGTCTTCATAAAGATTTATTTCAATGTTACTTGCAAAACCTGCTAAAACTTCATCAACACTGTTGTCAACTATTTCTTGAACCAAATGATTTGGACTTTCTGTATTGGTGTACATACCAGGTCTTTTTTTAACTGGATCAAGACCCGTTAAAACTTCAATGGATTTAGCGTTATAATTTTGCATTTTTAAAATTTAAGCAGATAAATATTTATGAATCAAATTTTATCATAGAATATTCGTTATAGGTAATATCAATCTATTTGGCTTAAAGATAATAAAGTTTAAAGTCTATTTTTTTAAAAAATAGCAGCTGTAAGGTAAAAATATCGCTAGGCCAATAGTCGGTAGTATTACAAAAGCAAAAGCTAAGCAAAATTCACTACCAAAGTTGAGTTGACTCATGATGGCTGTAGTTATAGAAGCTATGCCCATTTGCATAAAACCCATTATAGAAGAAGCCGCTCCTGCAGTAGTTGAAAAATTCTCTAATGCTATAGGTGTTAGTAAAGGAACACTAAAAGATACCCCTATAAAAGTTAATGATAGTATGAATGTTAAGGCTATTGAAAGTTCTGTTCCTGTAAGTAACTTGAACGCATAGACGCAAAGTATCCCAGAAATAAGAGTGCAGATCATACCAAAGTTTATTAGGAATTTATAGCGGACTAATTTACTTATCTTAGCACAAAAAAGTGAACCAAGAACTACAGCTACAACCATTATAATAAGCAGGTATAAGAAGCTTGTTTTTTCTAACCGAAGAATATTGACAAATATATCAGGAGCCTCTATTAGACAAGCATAAATTACACTGATATTTATCCCTAAAACAAATGTTGCAAAAAAGAATTGATGATCTTTAAATAGTGATAGATATGTTTTGAATAAGTTTCTTGGTGTTAGAGCGTCATAGTTTTTTTCTTGAATAGTTTCTGGGAAGAAAATAGAAACCTTTATAAATAACATTGTTGCAGCAGCAAATAAAACCCAGAAGATTAATTCTGGAGTTAAAAATACTCCTAAAATAGCTCCTACGGCAGGTGCAAGAGCAAAGGCTATATTCATAATTGCGAATACAGCACCTTGATCTTTGAGTTTAAAAACATCTTTAACAGCAACTGTTGCAATTACACCTCCAGCAGCAGCTCCGAATCCTTGTAGAAGTCTTGCGTAGATTAAAGTATCAACATTTGGGCTTATGATACAAATAACAGAACTTAAAATAAAAAGTGCAGAACCAATCAAGATAAGAGGCTTACGTCCAAACCTATCAGATAAAGGTCCATATAGTATTTGGCTTACTGAGTATCCAACCAAATAAGATGTAATTGTAAGCTGTACATGCGAATAATCTGTAGCAAGTATTTTCTTTAGTTCAGGCAGAGCAGGCGCATAAATAGTGTCTCCAAATGGACCCAATGAAACCATTAAAATTAAAATGAAAATCGATGGTTTTGCTGCTTTATACATTTATCCTCTACTTGTCATCTTTAGTGAAATCACCGATTACTATAGTTGCTTTTTTAAGTCTTTTGACTTTATCTGTTGTCACAGGGATAGGGTTTTTAGATATAAATTCTTTGGCTTGATTTATATGTTTAATTTCAGAACCTCTGTCAACTGTATAATCACCTAATATAGTATCATATATTACTTTATCACTATAGGCATCAACTAAATATGCGTTGCCATTATCAGACTGGATAATGATTCCTTTTTCAGTCGGAACTAGTTTAGCTGATATCCCATGGTTAAATATTTTGCTTTTAGGGGTTAGCTTATAACGTCCTAAGTACTCACCATTAAGAGAGTTGAAAAAATGTAGATAGCCTTGATAATCGCCAACTACAATTAAACCCTTATAATAAACAGGCTCCGTTAGTTTGCGCCATTTTAAAGTATCATTTGTCCAAACCGTTTTGCCATTTTCGATATCAAAAGCTTTCAAGAGGCTGTCAGCTTGAGTGGAGAAAATCACATTATCATTTATAGCCATATTATTTATGATAGATGATTTTTTAGCCCATAACATTTTACCGTTATCTCTATCTAAAGCGACAATAGCTCCTTGATAAGTAGCGAATATAAGATAGTCGCCGTATAGCATAGGGTTAGCATTTATATCTACCATCTTATCTGCAGGTGAAGAGCCATGTGCTATAGCTATTGGTATGTTTATAGTTCTATCGCCTTCATCTACAGTAAAGCCAAGCACAGTACCAAATTCAGAACCAATCATCACTGTGTTGTTTAATACAATTGGCGAAGAGTTGCCTGGAAGTGAAATCTCTGGGACATTGTTTGAAACACTCCAATTTTTACTACCATCTTTGGCATCAAATGAAGCAACTGAACCATCATGAGTATGCGTGTAAATAATACTATCGTAAATAGTTGGTTGAGCAAATAAGCTGCTTGGCATATTTGCATGCCATAAGGTTTCACCTGTTTGAACATCAACAGCTTCTAAATCACCTTTTATTGAGCCAAAGATTAAAGCGTTGGCAATAGTGTTTGGTTGTGCAGAGATATTCATCTGGGTATCTTTCTGCCAAATGACCTTGCCGTTTGTTATTCCAAGAGCGAAAATCTTACCGTTTTGATTAGGCACAAATACCGTATCATTTTCAAAGATAGGAGCTACTTGATAGTTTGCAAGCCCATCATTTCCATTTCCTGTTTTAGTTCGCCATTTTACATGAACTGTAACATCACGAGGAGGAAACTTATCAAGAGGAGTTGGAGGTGGTACATTACTCTTTGAGCAACTACTTATTAAAAATGCTAAGAGAGTAGCAATTAAGCCAAAACGAATTATTTTCATATTTAATTAGTATTGTTTATAAGCTGAGAAATGATTTGTTTAAATTCTGGAGTACTGTTTGGATCTTGAGAAGCTTCTTTCCAGACTTTCAACGCCTTTGATTTGTCTCCTTTTTGAGCATAGGCTTGGCCTAGTATCATAAGAGGATAAGCATTATTATCTAAATCAGGAATGTTTTGTAATGTTTTAATTGCATTATCAGTCTGGTTAGTTTGTATGTAAAGACTAGCTAACTTCGTATTTGTAATATTAGTCAAATTATCTTTTGGGTTATTGTTAGCACTATTGGCTAGTGCTAATATAGCTTTGTTATAATCATTCTTTGAAACAGGTCTGTTTGAGTCTAATCTTTTTGCTATTATGTAGAGATCGGCAACCTGCCAGCTAGCAAGAATCCCATAGCTAGTATTAGGGTACATTGTAGTAACGCTATCAAAACTTGCTATTTTTTGAGAATTTGAAATACTAGGGTTTTCATTTGTAATTAAAGCTTTTTGGTATAGTGAAGAAGCTTCAAGCATGTTTTCACTATTTTTAGATTTAGAATATTGAAGTATGCCTACTATAATTACAGCAACAGCTACAATTATTAATACTAAATAGACAGCTTGCTTGTGCTTAGGTGATAAATCTTTTATGCTCATTTCGAGAATTATTTTTAATTTATATAAACTTACAACATATTATCATAAAAGTATTTTTGATGTTAAATTTTATTGTTACAGCGATTCTACCTGTGCTAGAAATATTTATGATATAAAACCAATAACTTTTATGTTAAAATATCTCTTCTCATTCCTAGTTGAAATTACTGAAATTACTATAAATTAAATTATTATTATGGCATTAATATCTTTAGCAATTGACTATAAAAAATCAGCAACAGAAGTAAGAAGCGAGTTTGCTCTGTCTAGTTTTAATGTCGCAGACTTATATACATCAGTTTTAGAGATTAAAGATGTTGATTATGCTGTGATACTTTCAACCTGTAACCGTACAGAAATCTATCTTGAAATAGCAGATTTGCGAGTTGTGGATGATGTGTTGGTATGGTGGCAAGACCGAGTCGGCAAGACAAAACACTTATTAAAAGATTATTTTAAACTTCGTCAAGGTACAGAGGTTATAAAGCACCTTATGAAATTAGCCTGTGGACTTGAATCAATGGTATTAGGTGAACCTCAAATACTTGGTCAAGTCAAAGACTCATATACGCAAAGTAAAGAGAATGAAGCACTTGGTAAAGAATTAGATAGAGTTTTCCAAAAGGTGTTTTCAACAGCTAAAGCTGTAAGAAGTGGGACTAAGATTGGCCATTGTCCAGTATCTGTAGCTTTTTCTGCAATTTCATTAGCTAAGAAACAGCTTGAACATATAAATACTAAAAATGTATTGATAATTGGGGCTGGTCAAACAGGTGAGTTACTCTTTAGACATATCACAGCCTTGAGCCCTAAAAGAATAATGCTGGCTAATAGAAGTATTGAAAAGGCTGAAAAAATCACTAGTAATTTTAAGAACGCTGAAAGCTATAACCTTGATATCTTGGATGATTTAATTAATGCTGCTGATATTGTGATTGCTGCAGTATCTTTAAATCAATATATAGTCACACCAGCAAATGCTGGGGATAGAGCTAGAGTTTTTATTGATTTATCTATTCCTCAAGTATTAGACCCCGCATTGAGCGAAAATAGTATTTACTACTGTGTTGATGATATTAATAATGCTGTAGAAGAAGGTAAGGGAAGAAGGGAGCAAGAGAGTAAAAGAGCACACAAAATAATCGTAAAATCTCTTGAAGAGTATCTCGAAAAAGAAAAAGAAATTATCTCTAACAACGCTATATATGAACTTTTTCAGAAGGCTGATAATATGGTTGACTTCTCACTGGAGAAAAATTTGACTAAGATCAGAAATGGCAAAGATGCAGAAGAGATAATGAAAAGATTTGCTCATGAGATTAAGAAGAAAGTTTTACATTACCCAATAGTAGGAATGAAAGAAGCCTCAAAGCAAGGTAGAAATGAATGCTTAGTGTGTATGAAGCGCATGTTTGGTTTAAATTTGGAAAAATAAATGAAAGATTCTATAAAAGCAAAATTACAAAGCTTAGTCGAAAGACATGAAGAGGTAAGTGCTTTACTTAGTGATGCTGATGTAATTACTGATCAAAACAAATTTAGAGAGCTATCAAAAGAGTACTCTAATTTAGAACCTATAGTTAAGGCCTTTAAAGATTATACGCAGGCGATTGATGATAAAGCAGCAGCTCTTGAAATGATGGGAGAAAATGATGCTGAAATGGTTGAAATGGCTAAAGAAGAACTGAAGTTTGCTAATGAAGCTATTGAAAACCTTGAAAAAGAATTGCAAGTACTACTTTTACCTCGTGACCCTAATGATGATGCGAATGTGTTTTTAGAGATAAGAGCTGGTACTGGTGGTGATGAGGCTTCAATTTTTTCTGGTGACTTATTTAAGATGTATACAAAATATGCAGAACAAAGAGGTTGGAGAATTGAGGTGATTTCGGCTAGTGAAGGTGAGCACGGTGGTTATAAAGAAGTTATAACCAAAATTAATGGAGATGGAGCTTATTCACAGCTTAAGTTTGAGTCTGGAGCCCATAGAGTACAACGTGTTCCAGCAACAGAATCACAAGGCAGAGTTCATACATCAGCTTGTACTGTAGCTGTTATGCCAGAAGTTGATGAAGTAGAAGGCATAGATATAAATCCAGCTGATCTTAAAGTGGATACTTTTAGGGCTTCGGGGGCTGGTGGACAGCATGTCAATAAAACAGATTCTGCAATTCGTATCACACATATTCCGACAGGAGTGGTTATAGAATGTCAAGATCAAAGATCTCAGCATAAAAACCGTGCAGCAGCAATGGGGATGCTTAAATCTAGACTTATGCAAGCTCAGATTGATAAGCAAAACCAAGAACAGTCAGATGCTAGAAAAAGCTTGGTTGGTAGTGGTGATAGGTCTGAAAGAATCAGAACTTATAATTACCCACAAGGTAGGGTTACAGATCATCGTATAAATCTTACTCTTTATAAACTTGATGAAGTTATGGAAGGTTCTGTTGACAGTATAATCCAACCACTAATACTCGAACACCAAGCAGATCTTTTAGCTACAATGTCTGATGAGTAACCTCGCAATATCTCAATTTATTAAATCTTCCGTTGATAATTTTGAATGTTCGGAAGCTTCCTCAAAAGCTACTTTAAAACAAGATATACAAACTCTAATTTGTGATGAGCTTGATGTCGATAGAACCTATTTATATATTAATGCGGATAAAATTCTTAGCGGTGATATTGTTAATAGTTTGAAATTAAAGATTTCTCGACTGGAATCAGGTGAGCCTTTAGCTTATATATTAGGATATAAGTATTTTTGGGATCAAAAGCTTTTTGTAACGCAAGATACTCTTGTACCTAGAGCAGATACTGAGGTTATTATAGAAGCTGTTTTAAGTGATATAGGCGATAAAAAGGTTAAACTAGAGATACTTGATCTTGGCACAGGTACAGGAGCTATAGCTTTAGCACTAGTAGGAGAATTATCTAATGCTAGGGTTATAGCTGTTGACTATTCATCTAAAACTTTAGCAGTAGCTAAAAAAAATGCAGTAGAAAATGATTTACCAAATGTTGAGTTTATTCAAAGTGATTGGTACGAAAGTTTGAAGAATACTAAATTTGATGTTATCGTATCAAATCCTCCATATATCGATATAAATGATGGAGATATTGATAAGTGTGTGGAAGCTTTTGAGCCTGCGAAGGCATTGTTTTCAGAGGATGATGGTTTAGCTGATATTATAACTATAGTTAAAGGAGCTGTTTTTCATCTGAAGCAAAAGGGGGGTCTGTATATAGAGCATGGATATATGCAAGCTAAAGCAGTTAGGGAGATATTTGCTCAGTATGGTTTTTGTAATATACAAACTATCAAAGACCTTAATGGAAAGGATAGATGCACTAAAGCATTTATTTTATAGTGTAAGCATTTTTTTATTAGGGTAGCTACTAAATGTTTTTTTCAAATAAAAAAATAATATTATTTGTTGGATGTTTTTTAAGCTATGGTTTTGTAAGTGCTGATACAAATAGTGATGCTCAAAATATTGATTACCAAAAAGAAGCTGAAAAATATAAAAAACTATATGAAAAATATCAAAAGTTAGCAGATGAATCAAATAAAAAAGATACTGCTAAAACTTCAAAAGCTGAGTCTAAAGAAGCTGTAGAAAATAAAGCTATAGAAAAGAAACCAACTGAACCAGTTAAAAAAGAGGTGTCTACACCAAAAGAAATAGTATCAGATGCTATTACTGAACCATGGAAAGGAACAAATTTTGGTCTTGGTGGAACTATAGCAACTGGTGATAGTGCTACAACAAATATTAATGCTCTTGCTAATGTTAATTATAAACCAATGGAAAAGTGGAATAATAAGCTATTTTTCAACTATGTTTATAGTAGAGATAATCGTGCTGAGACAAGAGCAGTGAAAATTAATAAAGCTCAAGTGAGAGCTGAAACATCTTGGGATTTTACAAAATTAAATGGAGCTTATGGGCGATTAACTTATTTAAATGATGAATTGAGCTCTTATGATTATATTTTCACTGAGTCCGTAGGTTATAAAAGAAGACTTTTTGATAATGAAAAGAAAACTATGTATATTGATATATCTGCTGGACCTAGTTTTATGCAAAGTAGAATTACTGGAAAAGATTTTCAAGCAAGTGAGCCTGGTTTTCAGGCTACTTTTGATTATGTTTGGAATTTCACAGATAAGTCTAACTTTAAGCAAAACCTTTTGTATAACTATGATCAGAAAAATAGATCTGTTTATCAAAGTATTTCAGCACTATCTGTTGAGTTATATAAAAACTTTAGTTTACAACTTACATTTCAGTTAAACGGTACAACATTGGTAGTTCCAGGTAAGGAAAATATAAACACTCTTACCTCAACAAATATTATGTATAACCTTTAATTATACGCGTTTGGTATTATTTACTTAACTTAGTGATATAACGTTACCAAATTCATAATGAAAAAATTATTCGTTTTGATATAAAAATAATGTATTTAATGTTAGTATCAGAATAGCTTTATTTATTTTCAAAACTCAAGATGTTAGAAACAAGATACCAGAAGTTAGTAATGGCACTTATCGTTTTAACCGGTGTGTGCTCAGGATTCGATATAGGTGTTATATCTGGGACATTACCTGCGATAAAACAAGAGCTTTCTTTAAACTATGTTCAATTATCAGAGATAGCTGGAATTGTGTTTTTTGGTGCACTTATATCAAAACTAGTCTCAGGCATTTTAATGGATTTTTTAAGTAGAAAAAATGTTATAGCTATTGGTTCTTTTGTGTTTTCAGTGTCTATGGTTTTGATGATATTATCAGATACTTTTACAACACTTATGTTGTCAAGACTTTTACAGGGTGTTTCTATAGGCTTTTTGCTAACTGTTGTGCCAATATATATAGCAGAAACAAGTATTGCTAGGTTTCGTGGTAGAGCGATTGCTATATTTCAACTATCTTTAGTTTCAGGAATATTTATTGCAAATGTCTTTGCTAGTATGTTTGTATATGAGTTTGGCTGGAGATTTATATTTGGTTGTGCTCTACCTTTCTCTATAGGATTGTTTGTTGTAAGTTTATTTGCACCATTCTCACCGTCATGGTTAATGTTAAAAGGCCGTAGCAAGCTTGCGCTAAGTATAGGTGAGCAATTGGCTTTAAATATTAGTTCGCCAATAGCTAAAGACAAAATAGGCTTTATGGAACTAGTTAGAGTAGTGTTCAAAAATAAGTATTATTTATCTATTGCTATGATAAGTGCAATGGCAGTTTTAAATGGCTTTGTTGGTATAAATACATTCATAAGCTTTGGGCCTACTATATTTGATGAGTTATCTGGATGCACTCAGTGTGGTGCTAGCTATTATGGGACTGCAATGACATTAGTCAACCTTATTGCTACTGTTATAGGATTACTTTTAGTTGATGTTATTGGTCGCCGTAAGCTTATTATAGGAGGATTAGTTATCTCGTTTATATCCATTATACTTGCTGCTTATATTAAGATTGGAGGAAATAGTAGCATAACATTGGTATTACTAGTGTTTGTCGTATTTGGTGGTGCAGTGGGTCCAGGTGTTGGTATTTGGCTTATTCTTTCAGAAGTTTTACCCGTGCAAATACGAGCAATGGGGATATCAATAGCGTTAGTATCTAAGGCTTTAATTGAAAGTATGTTTATATCGAGCTTTTTAGAGCTTACCAATGGTTATGGTTTTGCGTCGATATTTTACTTTATGGGAATTTGCACGCTTATTTTTATATTTATGGTATATAAATTCTTACCCGAGATGACAAATAAAGAACTTCTTTGATAGATTTATGCTGTAATCCAGTGCAGCTTGATCTTAGTGGGTTTCTCATTTATAACTTTAAAGCCATTAATAAATTCATAATTGTCAGTGTTTTTTTAAGCGTCATACTTTTGATTTAATGGTTTTATTGTGTTTATCCTATATGAATAGGCATTCTAGAGATGATTGTTTTGTTGTTCTACAATGTCTATTAATTTTTAAATAGTATCATTAATTTTTGATAATTCGTATCAAAACTAATTCTGTTAATATCTATATCACTCGAAGTAATACATGATTTTAGTTATCATCAAGATCTTTGAGTAAGTTTACTAAGTGATAAATATACTTATGAGGAAATAATCACATGAAAAATAAAACTAGATTAATATCAGCGACTATATGCGCACTTATGGGAATGAGTAGCTTTGGCTTTGCAGATGTTTCTAATAATGTTGAGAGCTATGATTTTAAAGCTCCTTTTAAAGATTATAATAATAAAATAGCTTTTAAAATAAATAATGCATCAACTGCAAAAACTATTGAGTTTGTAAGTAACTTTAAGCCTAAAACAGGTTGGGGTACTTGTTTCGGAACAAGAGCAGATTTAGTTAACTATGATACTTCACAAAACTCTAAGGGGCAGTATGTAACTAAAATGACTCTACAAGATCCTGAATCTACTTTCGATTTATCTCAATCATGCGATATTATGGGAACTGATTCTGGGAATGCTATTGTATTACCAGGAGTAGTAGTACCTTTAGTTGATAGTGTTAAGGTTGATGGTAAAGAGTTACCAATCGAAAGACCATGTGATAATAATGTTTGTGAAGATCCTGCACCAGGCTACACTAATGCTTCTTACTATGCTCAATGGGCTGTTTGGGGTAGAAAATACAACCCTTATGATTTTAAATACGATAAGTTAAATACTATTATTTATGCTTTTATAGGCTTTGATAAAAACACTGGTAACATCAAAACTCTTGATGCATCTGCAGATACATGGGGACTTTCAGCAGCAGCACGAGCAGCTAAGAAATACCCTTACCTAAAATCTTATCTATCGTTTGGTGGCTGGACAAATAATGGTGTAACTACAGCTCCAATGTTCGATCAATTAGCTTCAAGTCAGCAAAGTATGCAAAATTTTGCTAAACAGGCCGTAGAATTAATGCATAAACTTGGCTTTACGGGTATAGACATTGACTGGGAGTGGTGGTCAGATTATGGTGATAATGAAGCACCATCTAAGAAAATGTTAGCTTTCTTTAAAGTGTTGAGAGTTGAACTTGATAAGGCTGGTAAAGAAGACGGTAGAAAGTATTATTTAGCAATAGCTGTTAATGGTGCAAAAAGCCGTATCGAAGCTATGGAAAGCTCTAGCAATGTTAATAGAGTGTCAGACTTCTGGAAGCAAACTGGTGAGTTGATGGATGAGATCAATGTAATGAACTATGATTACCAAGGTGGTTGGGGTACAGGTTTCCCTGCATATTTCCAGGCATCTACAACTTTCCCTGAGCAAACACCATACTCAAATAGAGTATATACTGCAGGAGCTTCTCCAGTAGATGCTCAAGATAATGTTACTAATGCTGGTACTGAAGGAGTTACACTAGATCAAGCAATTGGTAAAGAAGGCGGCTGGTCAATTAAAGATTCAATAGATGCATATATTGAAGCTGGTGTTCCAGCTAAAAAACTAATTGTAGGTTTGCCACTATATGCAAGATCTATGACTGTAGATAATGATACGAATGGTGGTTTGTTCCAAACCGTTACAGCACCTGGTATAGGTGATTATGAAAAAGGTGTTTTTGACTACAAATGTTTAGTCAATCCTGTTAATGATCCTGCAACAGGATGTGGAACGGCAAAACCTATTAGTGCATTATCTGATTTAGTTTTCTATGATACTAGTTCAAATATTGATATCTTTAACAAGTATGGTAAAGAAGCTATGCAACCATGGGCATATAGTCCGTCAACAAAATCATTTATAACTTTTGATGACGTTTGGTCAGTTAGTGAAAAAACTAAATACACTAAGAGCAGAAATCTTGGTGGTACAATGTTTTGGCAAGCAGATAATGATTCTGTAGACCCTAATAAATCTCTAATTAATGCTGTTGCAAAAGTCTATGCTGCTGATACTATCAATGCTTCAGTAAACAGTGTAACTGAAACCTCAGCTAAAGTTTCATGGAATAAGCCTGAGCTTGATGGTTCTGTTACATATAAGGTTGTACTTGATGGCGAAGTTGTCGCTGAAAATATCACTAGTCAGGAATATGTATTAACTAACCTTGACAAGGCGAAGCAATATCAAGTACAAGTTATAGCTACTGCTTCTAATGGAAATACTTTAGCCACTAGAGAGGATAGTCTTGTATTTGAAACATTAGGTGCTATTGTTGAAGATGTGCAAGATCCAGTCGATGACCAAGATCAATCTGACGATCAAAATCAAGAAGATCAATTAAATGAAGATGATCAGCAGACTGAAGGTCAAGAACCTACTACTAATGGTAGTTGGACTACAGATGGAGTCTATAATAAAGGTGATACTGTTATCATTGATGGCAAGACTTATGAGGCTCAATGGTGGACTCAAGGTGAAAATCCTTCAGATTCAGGGCAGTGGGGTGTATGGCGTCAACTAGGAGTGGATCCTAATCAAAATGGGGATAACACTACAGATTCTGGTACAGATAATCAGTCTGATAATCAAGATACCCCTGTAGTTAACCAAGCTTGGACTGCTGAAAAAATATATAACACCGGCGATAAAGTTATTGTAAATGGCATTACATATACTGCAAAATGGTGGAGTCAAGGGCAAAACCCTGAAAGCAGTAGTGCTTGGTCAAAACCATATGTAGCTGGATCACAATGGAAAATTAATGATAGCTATACAAGTGGTCAAGTAGTAACTTATCAAGGTGAAAAGTACCAAGCTAAGTGGTGGACTAAAGGTAATAGTCCAGCTAACAGCGGTGTATGGAAAAAAATATAAAACTTTGTATTAAGAATCTTATCTGTTCTAAAAATATATTTTTAATTTCATTAGTGATTTTTTCTGTGTCAAATTAATTATGCCAGTTTGACACAGAATTATATCAATCCCAATACAAGTTACCACTTTGATATCAAAGGGATAAAAAAGATATGGAACACAAAGTAAAAATACGCTAATTTGTGTTGTGACTAGTCTTGTTTACAGTTCTAGTGAAGAAAATTCTTGATCAAGAAAGCATTGCTTATCCTATAAGATTTTTAAGTTTTTGATGTTAATTCATTTATACTATAACTAGTTATATTTTTATTCTTAGCATCTTCTTCGCTTATAATCGCAAAGTCAGCATCGGCATAAGCACATAAGCTATTTTTCTCATCATAAATATCAACTTTTATCCAAACGGTTGTTTTGCTTTTACGGATGATTGTGGTTTTGAATATATAGAAGTATTTACTATACATGGGTTTTAAATACTTTACATTGAGATTGCGTGTTACACAAAATGACTTTGTTATCATTAAAACATGTTTGCCAAGAATATCATCACATATCAGAGCGATAACTCCACCATGAATAACATTTTCCCAACCTACATGATTAGGTAAACATTTAAATTTGGTATATAAGTGTTCATCAATATGATATAAGGGCAGTTGTAAGCTAATTGGATTTTTATCTGTAGAACTAAAACAAGTATAATCCCAGGGGAAATCTATTGGTTTATAATTATTTAAATTTATCATATTAATATTTTGTTATATCTGTAATATTTAGATTTTATATTTAGCTAGATTCAATAGCTATGAAAAAAATAAGCAAATCTGATATATTGTGAAATTATTTTTTTATGCTCTCTACTTCTAAGTTTAGCTTCAATACTCAATATAGTATTTTCATCACTTACTATAGCCTGGAGTTCGGCTATAGTTTCATAGGTATCATTCTTTTTATTTGGGTGGTAAGGAAAAGCTCCTTCTTTAACGTAATGTAAGATTACAACCTTACCTACTCCCATCTCGTACCCGCCTGTGATAAGAGTTATTTTATCTTTTAATCTGTCGGCAGATATAGGGTGGATATTTTAATCAGTATTTTTATCCTTTCGATTAATAAATTCGATTGATCCTATTCTTTTAAAAAGGTAATAACTCAACCAATTAAAGCTTACAACAAACTTATTTCTTAAGCTAATTAGGAAGGTAATATGAACACCTCCCCATATAAACCATCCAAGCTTACCCTTAAATTTCATACCAAAAATTTCAGCTATAGCTTCATGTTTTTTAATTATAGCCATTGTACCTAAATCTTTATATCTAAAATCTTTCGGATCTTTATTATTATCTTTAGCTATTATGTTTTTTGCCAAATATTTACCTTGTTGTTTGGCTACCGAAGCTAATCCTGGCAGAGGGTTAGCTTTTATATATGAAATATCTCCAGCAAAATATATATTTTCATAATCTGGGTGAGATAAATCTTTCGAAACAGAAATTTTCCCCCTTTCTATTTGACCTGCCATCCAATTACCTAAAGTTTTACCTTTTAAGGTGGTGCTCCAGATGATAGTAGCTCCGGTATAAGAGTTTTGTTTAGTCTGTACATACTCTTTAGTAATTTGAGTTACCGGTTCATTTAAGTGAATACTCACATTTCTTTTTTCAAGTGATTCATGAGCATGACTTGATAATCCACTATCAAAAGCAGATAAAATTGATTCACCTCCTTCGATAATGTGTAATGATATATCTTCACGAGAAAAATTATTGTAAGTATTAAGAATGTCTGTTTCAAAAAGGTCTAAAAGTGCCCCTGTAATTTCAACTCCTGTTGCACCTGCACCTATTATAATAAATGTTAAAAAGTGTTTTATTTCCTCTCTAGTTTTAGATATTTCGGCTTGCTCAAACCTGCTAAGTATATGAGACTTTAATCTTTGTGCATCAAAAGCCGTTTTTAAAGATAAAGTGTGTTTTCCCCATTTATCGTTACCAAAATAATCATATTCAACTCCTGTTGCAACAATCAAATAATCATAAGGGTAAGAATGTTGGGTTGTTTTAACAAGTTTTTCATCAGGGAGAATATCTATGATTTCCTCCATATTAAATTTAATATTATTTTTACAAACCAACTTTCTGATAGGTACAACCACATTATTTAGAGGAATAAAGGAAGTAGCTGCTTGATATAACATTGGTTGGAAGACATGATGATTATTCTTATCGAATAATATTATTTGATATTTGTCTTTACTTTGTTTAGCAATCTTATTAAGAAAGTTGATGCCAACAAACCCAGCACCAATAACAATGATTTTTTTCATAGATTCTTCTTTTTAGATTTCTAGATTAGCAAATTATAACAAAAGGTTGCTACATAAATATAGATATTATGAGATATGGTATTAACAAGCTTCAATAATACCAGCAGCACCCATACCAGTACCTATACACATTGTAATCATCCCATATTTTTTACCAGTACGCTGTAAACCGTGAAGAGCTTTGACTGTGAGTATTGTACCAGTAGCACCAAGAGGGTGTCCAAGTGCAATAGCTCCACCACAAGGATTTACCTTTGTCTGATCAAGCTTTAAATCGTTAATTACAGCTATAGATTGAGCAGCAAATGCTTCGTTTAATTCAATCCAATCCATATCTTTAATTGTTAAGCATGTTTGTTTAAGTACTTTAGGGATAGCTTCAACGGGACCTATACCCATAATACGAGGATCAACGCCAGCGACAGCAAATCCTAAGAATTTACCTAAAGGTTTTAGGTTATGCTTTTTCAAATACGATTCACTTACTAGTATAACAGCACCAGCTCCATCAGAAACCTGTGAGCTATTACCAGCGGTAACAGAACCTTTAGTAGCAAAGGCAGGCTTTAATTTTGCTAGAGCTTCTAAAGATGTATCACTTCTTGCACCTTCATCTTTTGTGATGGTTTGTTTATGGTTTACTATTTTGTTTGTATTTTCATCTGGTAAACAGTGATCAACATCTATAGCCAATATTTCATTATCAAAATAATTATTATCAATTGCTTTTATAGCTTTTTGATGACTTTTTAGAGCAAATTCATCTTGAGCTTGACGAGAAATATTCCAGTCTTTAGCTACATTTTCAGCTGTGATTCCCATACCATAGGCGATAGCGACATTTTCATCTTTAGCAAAAATCTCTTTAGAAAAAGACATCTTGTTACCACCCATAGGAATCATGCTCATACTCTCGATACCAGCACCAATTGCTACATCCATATTTCCCTGAGCAATTTCATTTGCTGCAATAGCAATTGATTGTAGACCAGAGCTACAGTAGCGATTAATCGTAAAGGCAGGGACTTTATTTGGTAGTCCAGCTAGTAGAGTTGATATTCTTGCTATATTTAGTCCCTGTTCTGCTTCTGGCATAGCACAGCCAACCACTATATCTCCAATATCTTCAGGATTGACACCTGACTCAGAGACTGTTTGTTTTAAGATTTCAGCAAGCAGTTCATCCGGGCGTTTTTTTGCAAAACCACCTTTTTTAGCTTTTGTTACCGCTGAGCGTTTTGCAGCTACTATGTATACATTTTCACTCATTGTATGCTCCTTATTAATTTCTCAGTGGTTTACCGGTTTCTAACATATGTTTCATTCTTGCTTCTGTCTTTTCAGACATTGCTAGTTCTGTGAAGTTTTCTAACTCTTTTTCTAGAAGCCAATCTTCAGAAACCTGTGTATCTTTTTCAATTTCTCCACCACACATTGCATTAGCTAGGTTTACAGCTATTTTATAGTCATGTTCAGAAATTTGCTGGCCATCACGCATATTTACAAGAAGTGCTTTAACTGTTGCAATACCAGTTTCTCCAAAAACTTTAATGTTTTGTTTTATTGGCGGTTGATATTGACTGAAAGCAAGTAGTTGAGCCTTTTTAAGAGCAACTGCAAGCACTTCTTTAGTGTTTATTACAATAGTATCACTTTCGCGTAAAAATCCCATTTCTTGTGCTTCATAACCACTTTTTGCAACTTGTGCGAGGGCTAAGTTTTTGTAGCGTTTTTCAAAGTCTTTCCATGAGTCTTGAGCATTAGATGCTCGTTGAGCCATTTCTTTAGAGCCACCCCAACCAGGGATAATTCCAACACCTGCTTCTACTAAGCCGATATAACTTTCATGAGCAGCTACAGCAGCATCACTATGTAAGATAGTTTCACAACCACCACCGAAGGCAAATCCTTTTACAGCGGTAACTACTGGGATTTTGCTATAGCGAAGTTTTTGGGAAACTATTTGGTGGCCTTTACGGATAACCTCTTCAATAGCAGCTTCACCATTCATTGTGAACTTGATACCAAATTCTTCAAGATTAGCACCTACTGAAAAGATGTCATCGTATTGCCATATAACGATTGCATCAAGTTTTTCTTCGGCATAGTTGATAGCCTCGGAAATACCATTTAAGACATCATCGCCAATTGAACACATTTTACTTTTGAATGATAATATACCAACACCTTTATAGTCATCGATCTGCCACAATTTAACACCATCATTTTCGTAGAGGGTTTCAGTCTGTAAGGTGTTAGAATGTTCAATTACACTATCAAGGAAAAGTTGACGATCGTATACCTTGAGTTTGTCTCGAGATATAAGCTCGTTATCTATAAAGCTAAACTCTTTGTTATCTTGGTATACACCAATATCTAGCTCATCTACCCAACTTGGTAAAGTGTTTTCAGATAGAGATTTACCTGCTGAGATATCTTCTTTTAACCATTTAGCGACTTTATGCCAGCCCGCTAGTTGCCAGATTTCAAATATACCTTGTTTCCAACCAAAGCCCCAGCGAATTGCTAAATCCATATCTTTAGGGAAATTAGAAATATCACCAACTAGATGAGCAGCATATAAAAACATTTCTCTAAATGTTGACCATAAAAACTGAGCTTGAGTACTGTCACAATTACGCAGTCCCTCAAGCTTTTTAGCCCAATCTTTTTCAGATAAGATTTCTAATACTTTATCATCGGCTTTTTTATCAGAAGGGCGATATTCTTTCGTATCTAAATCCAGAACTTTGATACCATCTGATTCTTTTATATATAAGCCTTTTTTGGTTTTTTGACCTAGTGAGCCATTATCGACTAAATTTTGAATCCAGCCTGGTGTTTCATAAAAACTTTCCCAGCTATCTTTTAAGTTATCTTTCATGGTTTCTATTACATGAGATAATACATCTAATCCAACCAAATCAGCTGTGCGGTAGGTAGCACTTTTTGCTCTACCTAATTTTTTACCAGTAAGCTCATCAACGACTTCAAGAGGTATACTCATTTTCTCGGTATAGTAGCAGGTTATAAGCATTGAAAATACGCCTAATCTATTTGCTATAAAATTTGGAGTATCTTTAGCTCGGATAATACTTTTACCAAGCTTTTCTACTAAGAAAGTTTCTAATTTATCAAGAATTTCAGGATTGGTTTTCTCATGAGGAATTAACTCTACTAACGGCATATATCTTGGAGGGTTAAAAAAGTGTACACCGCAGAAATTAACCTTTAAGTTTTCAGGTAAAATATTAGCAAGTTTTGTAATGCTTAAACCAGAAGTATTAGATGCTAATATAGAGTTTTCCTTTATGTGCCCGGCGATATTAGTATACAAACTTTCTTTGATATCTAAACGCTCAGCTACAGCTTCAACTACTAAATCACAGTCATCTAAAAGTTCTAAGTCATCTTCATAATTTGCAGCCGTAATGTAACTTATTGATTTTTCTGATCCAAAAGGTGCGGGATTAAGTTTTTTGAGATTTGTTAGAGACTCTTCAATTATCGAATTTGGATTGTCTTTGTCAGATTTTAGGTCAAAAAGTACAACAGGGAATCTTGCATTAGCAAAATGAGCAGCTATTTGAGCGCCCATTGTCCCAGCACCTAAGACAGCAATCTTATCAATAGCTCTACGCTTATTTAATCGTTGTGATTCTCTTTTTACAGGTTCTAGTTTATTTGCGATATCGGATTTTTGGTTATCATCTTCAGGGAGGTATTCATCGCCAAAGACTTTTAGATAACTACGCATAGCATCTTCTTTTGACATACCTTTTATAGCATCCCAAGCCATCCATTTAGCACGCTCAACCATTTTTATAGCAGAAGGTTTCTTTGTATCATTATCGCCTTCTTTAACTTGTTTATAAAAAGCGTATAGTTTTAATTTTTGGCTATTGTCAGGTTTAAAATTTATTGTAGCATCTTTAACAGCCGTTAGCATTTCTTCAAATTTTTTCTCTAGTTCAGTCATATTGCCTCCTTGAGAGTCAGTATTTAGTTATTCTCTTTATCCTTTTTGTGCCATTCTGGATGAGCATTTTTAGGTCCTAGAGCATAATCATCAAATTCATCTGTTTGGATGATGTTATTAACCTTAGCTAACATATCATTGACCTTTAAAGCCTCTTCTTCTGAAATGATGCTGTTTTCTACAGCTTCATCAATACAGCCTGACCAGTTAGCTTTAGGAAGTTTCTCTGCTTTAATAGCATCGATGATTTTCTTTTTAATATCAACAACCCCTAGTGATGCTAGATAAGCGTTTTCAACTCTACCTACAGGATCATTATCATCATTAGGGATATGGCATTGAGCTTTCATTGCTTGTCGAGTTTCACTATTTGAAATTAATGATTTGCATATCTCTGCTTCAAGCTTATCTGATGGTCTTCTAAATTTCTTACCATACGGAAATACAAAAAGCTTCATTTTTGTAGCAAATAATCTATTTGGGAAGTTTCTAAATAAATCTAGCATTGCTTGTTGAGCCTGATATAGACAGTGTTGAATGCCCCAGTCAACAAAGATATCATCGCTTTTAGGTTCACCAGCATCTTTGTAGTATTTTAAAATAGCCGATGCCATATATAAGTAGCTCATAGTATCGCCCAGTCGAGCAGATAGCCTTTCTTTGCGTTTTATACCGGCACCGAGTACTGTAATTGAGATATCATTAACATAAGAGTAAGCAGTACTCATGTGTGAGATATACCTATAATAGCGTTTAAATTTTGAATTGTAGCTAGGAGCTGTAAAACCTCCACTTAGACCATACCATAATGTACGCGAGCCATTATTAGCCATGTATTTAAAATGACTTTTGAAATTGTCTGTGAATTTTTTTTCATCATCATTCATTAGGCTTTCTATTTCTTTACGAATATAGGGGTGGCACTTCATAGCACCTTGACCAAAGATCATTAGGTTACGAGTCATGATATTTGCACCTTCTACTGTAATACCAATTGGTGTAGCCATATATGGAATAGCTAAGTAGTTATTTGGCCCCATAATAATTGCACGGCCGCCATGAATATCCATAGAGTTATTGATCGTAGTGCGCCCCATTTCTGTTAGATGGTATTTTGCTATTGCAGAAGCAACCGAAGGGCGGACACCACTATCTACAGCAGCTACAGTAAATCGGCGTGTAGCATTAGCAATATATGCAAGCCCTGCAGTTTCAGCGAGCTTTTCTTGGACACCTTCAAAGTGCGCAATTGGTACTTTAAACTGTTCTCTTACACTTGCATAAGCAGAAGTTAAGACAGTTGACATCAGCGTATTTGCTGTACCGCAAGCAGGTAGAGATATTGCTCTACCAATAGATAGGCACTCAACTAACATGCGCCAACCTTCGCCAGTCATTTTTTGTCCACCGATAATCCAGTCCATAGGAATAAAGACATCATTAGCTTTGATATATCCATTCATAAATGCTTGAGCTAAAGGGAAACCTCTTTTACCGATTTCTAAACCTTTATGATCATGAGGTAGTAAAGCACAAGTGATACCTTCTGAGCCAGTTTCTTCTAATAGACCGTCAGGGTCTTGTAATTGAAATGCTAAACCAACTAGTGTTGCGATTGGTGCAAGTGTGATATAACGCTTGTTGATATTTTCTAGTTTAATACCTAGAGTTTTTTTGCCTTGGAAATTTTCATAGCAAACAACACCTTTATCAGGAAGTGAAGTCGCATCAGATCCTGCTGTTGGCCCTGTTAAAGCAAAACAAGGTATCTCGTCACCAGCTGCAAGCCTTGGTAGATAGTGTTTTTTTTGTTCATCTGTACCGTAATGTGCCAGAAGCTCCCCTGGACCTAGAGAATTTGGTACCATTACAGAAATTGCTGCAGTGACACTTTTTGTCGCTAGCTTCATTACGATCTCAGAGTGGGCAGCAGCAGAGAAGCCTTTACCACCATGCTCTTTATCTATTACTAATCCTAAAAAACCTTTTTTACGAATAAAATTCCAAGCTTTTACAGTTAAGTCTTTATCTTCATAATTGATTTTCCAATCATCAATCATATTACAAAGCTCGGTAGTTTCATTATCTAAAAATGCCTGCTCTTCATCAGAGAACTCAAACTTTTTAAGATTATGAAGTTTGTCAAAATCAGGTTTACCTTGGAAAAGCTCTTGTTCAAACCAGTTTTCACCAGCATCTAAAGCAGTTTGCTCAGTTTTTGAGATTGCAGGAGTTGATTTTTTCGCTGTTTTATAAATTTTATCGAACATTTTGATGGCTCCTTAAGTAGAGAGCTGTTTAATTATTATTGTCCATACTTATTAGCATATTCTTTTTGTAAAGAACTTACATCTATTTTTCCAACAGTATTTTTAGGAAGCTCATCTTTAAAGATGATTTTCTCAGGGATTTTATAGTGAGCAAGCCTAGTAGCACAATATGCTTTGATTTCTTTTTCAGTTAATTTTTGATCTTGTTTTAGCACTACAAATGCTACAGGCATTTCACCAGTTTCTTCTGAATGAGCTTTTATTACTGCGGCATCTTCTATTTCTTCTCTGGCAAATAGAGCTAGTTCAATCTCCTTAGGAAATACATTAAATCCAGAAACTATAATCATATGTTTAATGCGACTAGAGATAACCAATCGTCCTTGATCATCCAAATAGCCAATATCACCAGTTTTTAACCAACCATCATCAGAGAAATGCTCTTTATTGACTTCAGGTAAATTCCAAAAACCTGGTGATTTTTGAGGTCCAGTAACCCATATCTCACCATTTTCACCTTGAGGAATTTCATTACCTTTATCGTCATATATCGCAATACCTGTGTTTGGTAGAGGAAAGCCTACAGTACCATTAAAAGGTTCGCTATTAAGAGAGTTTACAGTTACTACTGGGGACATTTCAGAGAGACCATAACCTTCTTTTATTTCAACACCAGTTAAATCTTTCCATTGCTTAGCTACAGAGTCTATGGTCGACATTCCGCCACTAATAGAGAGCTTGAAGTTGGGAAACTTACTCTGTCGGAACTTCTTGCTTTTCAATAAAGCAGCATATAAAGTGTTAACTCCAAAAAGTGTAGTAAAGTTGCTTTTCTTCATTTCTTTGATTAGTGAAGAGGTATCTCGTGGGTTTGGAATTAAAACCTGTAAAGCTCCTGAAAAATAAAAAAGGAAGAGATTCGCTGTTAGGCTAAATATATGGTAAATAGGTAAAGCATTTATAGCTATCTGTTTACTTGGCTCAATAGAAAAACCTGTTGTCCAAGCTTTTATTTGATATATGTTCGCTACTATGTTTTGATGTAGTAAAATAGTGCCTTTAGGTGTTCCTGTAGTTCCACTAGAGTATTGTAAAGCAGCCATATCGTCTGGAGATATTATGATTTGGGAGTAATCTGGAATATGTTTTTCTAAGAGTGCGTTTTTGAAACAGTCAAATTTACTCTTCGAATAGTTTGATTTCATACCTTTAATATGTTTTGCTACAAATGAAACTATTTGTTTTCTTGGAGGTGAATATAGATCTGAGATATTTGTAATCATCATATGTTTAAGATCATCACATTCATCAGCAATTACTTCAACATTGTGAGCTAGTGATGAAAGGACAATAACCCCTTTTGCCTTAGAGTCTTTTAAAATACCTCTAATTTCAGTGCTAGTGTATAATGGGTTAATATTTACAAAGACACACCCTAACTTTATAAGAGCAAAAATTGTTGTTGGAAACTGGAGCAGGTTAGGTAGGACGATAGCAATATGGTCCCCTTTTTTTAATTGCCACTTATTTTGAAAGTACCCAGCTAAGTGATCTGAGTATATATCTACATCACAGAAAGTTAGTTTTTCACCATGGCAGCTTAAAGCTTCTTTGGAAGAAAAATCATTTGTAGACATTTTGAGTAAATCACGTATTGTAATGTTAGGAATTTTAATATTACTAGTAACTTCATTAGGATAATTACTGTTGTTATTTGAATTATTCATATAACTCTCCTTAACAAACTTAACTCTAAAGAAAAGAGATAGCTAATATTTCAATTATA
Organism: Francisella adeliensis; assembly: GCF_003290445.1. NCBI lineage: Bacteria > Pseudomonadati > Pseudomonadota > Gammaproteobacteria > Thiotrichales > Francisellaceae > Francisella > Francisella adeliensis. The sequence continues at coordinate 542,062 of NZ_CP021781.1, forward strand.
TTAGAATTAATGACTTTTATCTATGATTGTTACGAGGAACTATGAAAATAAGTGTATGGTTTTTTATAATTTGTAGCTTATGCGAAAAAAACTATGTATACGACTATATTTATCATTTATAATTGAGTCATTAGTAAACAGCATGATATTACTTCTCAATGAAAATATACCATAATCCAAAATGTTCGAAGTCGCGTCAAGCAAAGAAAACTCTTGATGAAAAAGCTATAGATTACACTACACATCTTTATCTAAATGACCCTTTATCTCAAGAAGATTTACAGGGTTTATTGGGTAAGTTAGGTTTGAATATTAAAGATATTATTCGCACTAAAGAGGCTATCTGGAAAGAAAACTTTAAAGATGGAGTATATAGTGATCAAGAACTTATTAAGATACTAGCAGATAATCCAAGACTGTTGGAGCGACCGATTATAGAACATAAAGATTTTGCAGTAGTTGCAAGGTCTGATGAAAAAATCACTGAAATTTTAAATACCTACTAGCGTAGAGTTAGTATTTAGCAAGTTAAACTTATCTATTAGGAGATATTCTTATGCAAAAAATTATTTATACAATTACAGATGAAGCACCAGCATTAGCAACGGGCTCTTTTTTACCAATGGTAGAAAAACTTACTAAAACAACAGGTATTTCTGTTGAGACTAAAGATATTTCTTTAGCAGCTAGAATATTATCTAGTTTTAGCGATTATCTCACTGAAGATCAAAAAATATCTGATGATTTGGCAATGCTAGGAAGTTTGGCAAAAACTCCTGATGCTAATATCATTAAGTTACCAAATATTAGTGCATCAGTTCCGCAACTTGTGGCTGCTATAGAAGAGCTTCAAGCGAAGGGGTATGCTATCCCAAGTTATCCAGCAGAACCAAAAAATGATGAAGAAAAGGAAGTTAAGGCTCGTTTCGGTAAGATTTTAGGAAGTGCAGTAAATCCTGTTTTAAGAGAGGGTAATTCAGATCGTAGAGTTGCTGCAGCAGTTAAAGAATATGCTGAAAAACATCCACATTCTATGGGCGAGTGGTCAAAAGACTCTAAGTCTCATGTAGCTAGCATGTCCGCTGATGACTTTTATGCAAATGAAAAATCATATATTGTACCAAAAGCAACTTCTGTAAATATTGTTCACACTGATAAAGCAGGTAATGAAACAGTATTAAAAGAAGGTTTGGCTTTAGAGGATAAAGAGATAATCGATGCTACGAAAATATCAGTAAAAGCATTAAGAGATTTCTATAAAACTGAAATTGCTAATGCTAAAAAAGAAGGTACACTTCTTTCACTTCATTTGAAAGCAACAATGATGAAAGTTTCTGATCCGATTTTATTTGGTCATGCCGTTGAGATATTTTTTGCAGATGTTTTCAAAAAGTATGCGAAAGAGTTTAAAGAGTTAGGTGTGAATGTTCGTAACGGTTGGGGAGATGTGATTGAGAAGATCAAGCAACTCCCTCAAGATTTACAAGATAGTATCAATGCTGATATTGAAAAAGTATTTGCTAAACAGCCTGATATTGCAATGGTTAATTCTCATAAGGGTATCACAAACTTAAATGTGCCTAGTGATGTGATTATTGATGCTTCGATGCCTGCAGCTATTCGTTCTTCTGGTAAGATGTGGAACAAAAATGATGAGCTTCAGGATATGAAAGCTATAATTCCTGATAGGTGTTATGCAGGTGTATATGCCGCTACTATAGATTTCTGTAGAGAAAACGGTGCTTTTGATGTATCTACTATGGGAGATGTTTCAAATGTGGGTTTAATGGCTAAAAAAGCTCAAGAATATGGTTCACATGATAAAACTTTTGAAATAGCTGCTGACGGTAAGGTTCAAGTTATCGATGCAGATGGTAAAGTAATCTTAGAGCATAGTGTAGAAGCTGGTGATATTTGGAGAGCATGTCAAACAAAAGATGTGGCAGTGAAAGATTGGGTTAAACTTGCGGTAAATAGAGCTAGAATAACTCAAAACCCTGCAATTTTCTGGTTAGACTCTAATCGTGCTCATGATAGAAACCTTATTTCAAAGGTTCAAGAATACCTTGCAAATCATGACACTACTGGTTTAGATATTCAAATCTTATCGCCAATTGAAGCAACTAAGTACTCATTAAAGAGAGTAAAAGAAGGAAAAAATACTATCTCAGTTACAGGTAATGTTTTAAGAGATTATCTTACAGATTTGTTCCCTATTTTAGAGCTTGGTACTTCTGCTAAGATGCTTTCGATAGTACCATTGCTTGCAGGTGGTGGTTTGTTTGAAACTGGTGCTGGTGGTTCTGCTCCTAAGCATGTAGAACAGCTTATCGAAGAAAACCACTTAAGGTGGGATTCATTGGGTGAGTTTTTAGCATTAGGTGCTTCACTTGAAGATTTAGCTATCAAAACTAGAGACGCTAAGGTTAAAGTTTTAGCTGAATGTTTAGAGCAAGCAAACAAAGATTTCTTAGATAATGATAAATCACCTCGCCGTAAAATTGGTGAGCTTGATACAAGAGGAAGCCATTTTTACTTAACTTTCTATTGGATTAAAGCATTAGCTAACCAGACTAGTGATCAAGAGCTAAAAGATAAATTTTCTCTTATATATAACGAGTTAGCAGAGAATGAAGATAAAATTGTTAAAGAGCTAGCAACTGTTCAAGGTAAAAAAGTTGATATCGGTGGATACTATTATCCTGATATTAAAAAACTTAAAAGTGTTATGCAACCAAGCAAAACATTAAACTCTATCTTAGCTAAAATCTAATTATTAACTGATGTTATGCGCTAAACACAATTTGAGCAAAAAGATGTTATAGTCTACATCAAATTGCGTTGTTAGTAAGATTTGAAGCTACTAGTAGCTCCTTACACCTTACTGCCTAGCACTTCAATGCAACTTATACCACTCAAGTTTGTGTTTAGTGCGTGACATCAGTTATAAAATTCTACAACAATAAATAATAGCCAATGTGCTATAATTTATCTAATCAATTCATTTTAAATTATTTGAGTGTATGAAAATTAAAAGCGTTGTTTCTTTACTAGCTCTTGCTGTTGATATAGTTATCCATATAGGTGTTCTTTTTATGGTGGCTATCTATGTTCTTGTCAGTAAGGCTATCATTGGTGTTTTAAGATTGATAAATAAAATCTTTAAACTATTGGGTCTTAAAAAGCCATCTTCTGAGCCAATGGCATAATTATAAAGAAATACTCTTAACCTCATGAATAATTCTAAATTACAGTATGATTTACTTTTAAATCAGATACCGACTAAACTTCGTGGTAAATATATTTCCGCTTTTCGTAATAATAAAATATCTAAAAAGGATTTATTTCTTGAATTAGAATTATTAGCAGATGAAGTAGGTTCAAAAAATCTCCCCAAAATAGTATACCCTGATTTGCCTGTTGCAGAAAAAGTTGATGATATAAAAAAACTCATCGCTGAAAATCAGGTGATTGTAGTAGCTGGTGAAACAGGTTCGGGAAAATCAACTCAACTTCCTAAAATTTGTCTTGATATGGGGTTAGGTAGAAGAGGTCTTATTGGACACACTCAACCTCGAAGATTAGCTGCTAGATCTATAGCTAGTAGGGTTGCTAGTGAGATTGGTGATCAGTCGAAGGTATCTTATAAGATTAGATTTTCTGATAAAACTGATGATAATACTCTGGTTAAAGTAATGACTGATGGAGTGTTATTATCAGAGATTAAAAATGATAGGTTTTTGTCTCAATATGAAGTTATTATTATTGATGAAGCTCATGAAAGAAGTTTAAATATTGATTTTTTGATGGGATGTATCAAAAAGATATTACCATTTCGTCCAGATTTAAAAATTATTATAACTTCGGCGACAATAGATCATAATAAATTTACGAGCTATTTTGCTAATGCTAAAGATATAACAATATCAGGCAGAACTTATCCTGTAGAAATTCGCTATCAAGATGATATTGATTTTGAAAGTTTTTCAATGCAGGAGAGGATTCTTTATGCCATAGATGAACTAGGGCGTGGTGATGTGTTGGTGTTTTTGCCAACTGAACGAGATATTCATGAAACACTAGCTTATCTAAATAAACAAGATTTACGTTTTACAGAAGTTTTACCGCTTTTTTCAAGACTCTCAAATAAAGATCAAAACAAGATATTTAACCCAGAAGGTAGTATTCGTAGAATTATATTAGCAACAAATGTGGCAGAAACTTCTTTGACAGTACCTCGGATTAAATCAGTGATAGATTCAGGGCTTGTAAGGATTAGCCGTTATAGCTACCGAACAAAAGTCCAACGCTTACCAATCGAGAAGATATCTCAAGCAAGTGCAAATCAGCGAGCAGGTCGTTGTGGTAGATTGTCAGCTGGAGTGTGTATTAGGCTATATAGTGAAGAAGATTTTAATAATCGTAAAGAGTTTACTGATCCTGAGATTTTACGCACAAATTTGGCATCAGTGATTTTACAAATGTTATTTTTGCGACTTGGAAGTATAGATGATTTTCCATTTATAGATGAGCCTGATACTAGGTTTGTTCGAGATGGCTACAAGCTTTTGTTTGAATTAAAAGCTATATCAGAGCTTAACTACTCAAAAGCTACTATAACACAAGATGGTTTGAAAATGGCGACAATGCCACTAGATCCAAAACTTGCCAAAATTGTTATTGAAGCGCAAAGACAAGGGTGTTTAAAAGAGGCTATTTCTATTGTTAGTTTTTTGAGTATTCAAGATCCTAGGGAAAGACCATTAAATTATCAGCAAAAATCAGATACAGCACATGCTGTTGATAAAGATAAAAATTCAGACTTTATAACTATTTTAAATTTGGCAAATAGGCTTACTAGTGATTTAAAAGATTTGACTAATAGTCAGAAAAAAGATTATTTTCGTAAGAACTTTATCTCACCTGTGAGGTTTAATGAATGGAACGACATTTATAGGCAAATAATAGAAGTTGTTCATAAATTTAAATGGAAGCTTAACAGCACTTCTGTCACTTCTGGTACTGACTTAAAGCCTAATAGTAAGAATGTATATGAAAGTAGTTCTTTAGGTGTGAGTTATGAAAAACTCCATAAAGCATTAATAAGTGGTTTTATAGGTAATATTGGTTTTAACTATGAGCTTACAGAATATTTGGGTGCTAGGGGATTAAAGTTTTTTATATTTCCAGGATCATCACAGTTTAAGAAGAAGCCCAAATGGATGTTTAGCTCAGAGATTGTTGAAACAACAAAAGTCTTTGCAAGAAATGTTGCTAAAATTGAGCCTGAATGGGTTGAAAGCTTAGCATCTCATCTTATTAAGAAAAATCATGATGAGCCTGTTTGGAGTAAAAAAAGAGGTGTTGTAGTAGCTAATGAAAGAGTCTCTATTTATGGTCTTGAGATAGTTGCTAAAAGATCAATGCAGTTTGCTAAAATAAACGAAGAGTTAGCAAGAGAGATATTTATTCGAGAGGCTTTGGTTAATGGTGAATTTGATACTAAAGCATATTTTTTTAATGAGAATCTTAAATTAATAACAGATATTGAGGATTTAGAAAATAAATCTCGTCGTAAAGATATTCTTGTTGATGAGCAGGCGATGTTTGATCATTATAACTCTTTAATGCCGGAAGATGTTTGTAGTAAAGTAACTTTTGAAAAGTGGGCTAGAAAACTTGATAAAAGCCAACAACAGTCATTGCTTTTCGATATAGATAAACTAATGCAACATAATGCAGATGAAGTTACACAGGAAAAATATCCAGATACTTTTAGTGCCGGTAATATGCATCTGCCTCTAGAGTATGAATTTGATCCGTTATCTGAAAATGATGGAGCGACTTTAACTTTACCACTAGCCTTTCTGAATGATATTAATCCGATAGTTTTAGAGTGGGGTGTTTATGGCTTTTTATATGAGAAAATAGTTGGGTTGTTGAGAGCATTACCAAAAAATATTCGTAAGAATTGTGTTCCTGTACCAACTTATGCTCAAGCTATATTTGAATCAATAGATTTTGAGAAAGATAGATTTATTCCTCTAAAAAGTATAGTTGCCAAGCAAGTCACCCGTATTGTCGGAATGCCTGTAGATGAAACTATTTGGCAAGATGAAAGTTTAGATAAACACCTTATATTAAACATCAAAGCAGTAGATACTAATAATGGTAAGGTTTTAGGTATTGATAGAGATATTAATAAGCTTAAAGAAAAGTTTGGACAAATAGTTGTAAAGCCTAAAAGTCAAACCCAGGAAAAAGAAGTTTTAGAGTGGCAATGGGATCGAATAGCGAAAACTCAACAAATAAAAGAATATGGTGTAACTGTAGAGGTCTATAATTGCCTTGAGGTTTATAAGAATGGTGTGAAATTAAGTTATAAAGTTACTGAAAAAGAGGCTTTTCAATCAATGAAAATGGCTTTAGCTAGATTGGTGGAAATCAAGCTTGAAGAAGATATGTTAAAAAGCTCAAAAAATAATAATTTAGCAAGTTTATCTATAGCTTTGAAACTTAATGATTCTAAAAATATGATTGTAAATAAAGCTATTGAGTTAAGTTTTTTTAATAATCTTCAGTCATTACCATTTTCAGAAGCAGATTATCAAAAGTTTTATGAAAATGGTTTGCAAAGCTTTATGTCTAATAGAGCAAATATAGAAAAGCTCGTTGAAGAAATATTTAAATATAAAAAGCTGCTTGATAAGAAATTATCACAAAAGAAAATACCTCTAAACTTTATTGAGCTTTTTGCTGATGTAAGAGTTGAGTTGGAAAAACTTTTTGAAGGTAACTATCTAAATGTTCCTTATACTTATTTGCAGAGGTTTAAATACTATGTACAGGCATTTGATACTCGACTTGAAAAAGCAAAACAAAACTTGCAAAAAGATCGAGGTTTTAAGATAGAAGTCGAGGCGTTAGAAGCAAAGCTTAGCAAAGCAATATCGAGTAAGCATTTAGATAATAAGTCCGAGTCTGTTGTGAGAATTAAATTTCTGATAAAAGAGCTATGGGTTTCTTGGTATTTGCAAAGTGTTAAAACTATTGAGTCTGTATCAATGAAGAAAATTTCAAGCTATATTAAAGAATTATAGTTAAGGTTCGTATACTTTGTTATAATTTTAATTATTTTTATGATTTTATCTTAAATGTTAAAAAGACTTTACGACAAAAGACTTCTGAATTTTTTGGTTATAATTTTTATAACGATAATCTCAGTCAATTGGACTTTCTATATTTTTAAAGAGAATGTGAGTTTAAGCTTTCTATCTATTGTGATTGCCCTTAGATGCATATCTTCATTTTCCTTGTTGCGAGATTATATGGCAAGCTGGCGGAAATCGACACAGAAGACTTTTTTGCGCAAAGTTTTTGTCAATATCCCTGTATTTATAATAGTTGCTATTAGCTTTTATGGTGAAATTAGATTTGCTCTTATATTTTCTGAATTTTTGTCATACTTACTTTTATTAAATCTTAGTGTTTATTGTTATTGGTATGCTACAAATAAAAGTAGAATACAAAAAACTAAAAAGGCAATTGTTTATGGAGCAGGTGTTGCAGGGGTTAAGATAGCGGAAGAGCTTTATAATACCGAGTATATGGTTAAATATTTTGTTGATGATAGCTCAACCTTACAAAAAAGAAGTGTAGATGGCAGGAAGATTTTATCAGTAGCTCAGCTTAAGCATAAGCTTTTAACCAACGAATATGATTTGTTGATTATTGCTTTGCCAAAAGAAGCAAACAAGAGAATAAAAAGAATCTATAAAAGTTTTCAGAAAGATTTTAAACAAATTAAGATTATGCCACCCTTAGAGGATGTGCTTCAAGATGAAAGTTATACTGCGCAATTAAAACCAGTATCGCTATATGACTTACTTTCTCGAGACTCTAAAAGTTTAGATGAAGCAGCAATTTCTGGATTTATTAAAGATAAAATTGTATTAGTTACCGGAGGTGGTGGGAGTATTGGTTCTGAGATTGTTAGGCAATGTACCAAATATAAGGCTAAAAAAATCATTCTAGTTGATCATAGTGAATATAATTTATATGAAGTTTCTGAGGAGCTTGGTCTAGATAGGCTTCGTTATAAATTAGCATCTGTATGTGATATTGATAAAATTCGTAAAATTTTTGATAAGTATCGGCCTAGCGTGGTATTTCATGCCGCAGCTTATAAGCATGTTCCTCTTGTAGAGGGTAATGCTGTAAATGCTATAAAAAATAATGTTTTGGGAACAAAAAATGTGATTGATGTTTCTATAGAAAAAAATGTTGAGTCGTTTATATTAGTTTCAACTGATAAAGCTGTTCGTCCTACAAATATTATGGGAGCAACTAAGAGAGTTTGTGAGCTTTACTTACAAAATGTAGATCCTAAATCTACTAAGCTAGCAGCTGTAAGGTTTGGGAATGTCTTAGGTAGTAGTGGTAGTGTGATACCTAAGTTTGAGAGACAGCTGAAATTAGGTGGACCATTGACTGTGACACATCCAGAGATTACTAGGTACTTTATGCTTATCCCCGAGGCTTGTGAGCTTGTTTTACAAGCAGGTGCAATAGCAAAGAACTCAGAGGTTTTTGTCTTAGATATGGGTGCTCCAGTTAAAATTTTGGATTTAGCTGAACAATTTAGAAAGCTTTGTGGGAGAGAAGATGTTGAAATAAAAATAACAGGTTTGAGACCTGGCGAAAAACTTTATGAAGAGCTTCTTATAGAAAAAACTGATGTAAGAACAATTTATAAAGATATTTTTGTTGGCCGTAAAACATTTTATGAAATTGAGAGTCTAGCAACAGATATTGAAAAATTACTTTCTGAGAAAAATAGTCCGATAGAAATGTTGAAAAAAATTGTTCCAGAGTTTGAGCATAGGTTAAATGGGTAGTTATTATGTATGTTTTTTTAAAAAGATCTTTAGATGTAGTATTGTCTTTAATTGGAGGTGTATTATTGCTTCCTGTTTTTATTTTAGTAGTTTTGTTTATAAAGCTTGATTCAAGAGGACCAATATTTTTTAAGCAAAAACGCTATGGCATAAATAAGAGTTTTTTCTACATATACAAATTTAGAACGATGTATATTGATACCCCTAAAGATATGCCTACGCATTTGTTAGAAGACCCAACTAAGTGCATTACAAAAGTAGGAGCGTTTTTGCGCAAAACTTCATTGGATGAATTGCCACAGATTATCAATATTCTAAAAGGTGATATGAGTATAGTCGGACCTAGACCTGCTTTATGGAACCAAGATGACTTAATCGCTGAAAGGGATAAGTACAATGCTAACGATGTACCTGTCGGTTTAACTGGTTGGGCTCAAATAAATGGTCGTGATGAACTACCAATACCTGAAAAAGCAAAACTAGATGGTGATTATGTTAAAAATAAAAGTACCTTGCTAGATATGAAGTGTATTTTTTTAACAGCATTTTCTGTTTTCTCTAAGAAAGGTGTTGTTGAAGGTGGTACAGGATCTTTGAGTGAAAAAGAGGATATGAAGTGAAAAGAGTCCTAGTTACGGGGTTAAATAGTTATATAGGTAATTCATTTGCATCATTTTGTAAGGATGATTTTGTTATTGATAAGATATCTCTGCGTGATGATAGTTGGCAAAAATTAGATTTTTCTATATATGATAGTATTTTACATGTCGCTGGTATAGCTCATACATCTAGAAATGCAAACCTTGAGAGTCTTTATTATAAAGTGAATGTTGAGTTGACAACTAAGATTGCTAAAAAGGCTAAGCAAGATGGTGTTGGTCAATTTGTGTTTTTAAGTAGTATAATAGTTTACGGTGATAATAACTCACCTGTTAGTACTACAAAGGTTATAGATGAGAATACAAAGCCAAATCCAGATGATTTTTATGGCGATAGTAAGCTGCAAGCTGAAAATAGCTTAAAAACTCTTGAAGGTAGTGAGTTTAAAGTCGCTATTGTTAGACCACCAATGATATATGGTGAAGGCTCGAAAGGTAACTATTCTAAGTTAGCAAAGCTTGCAAAATATTCGTTAATATTTCCAAGTATCAAGAATCAAAGAAGTGTCTTACATATAGATAAATTATCTGAAGTACTAAGAGATATAGTTTGTCGAGTGCAGAGCGGTTTATTTAGACCTCAAGATGAGGATTATTTCTGTACATCTAAGTTTATTAAAGATTATCGGGCTACGTTAGGAAAAAAAACATTGTTAGTTAGTGTTTTTAATCCTTTTATCAGAATAGTTTCTAAGAAAGTGGTTATGCTAAGAAAAATGTTTGGTAGTCTAATTTATAAAAAGTAAGTGCGTTTAAAAGTGTTTTACTGATCAAATATCTAGAGAAACACTTAAAAAAATAATATACTATATTTATAAAGATTATTTAAAGTCAGAGTGAGAAATGGTGTGATAAATGTGATTTTATGTGGTGGTAGTGGAACTAGGCTTTGGCCAATTAGTAGGAAATTATTGCCTAAACAGTTTGTGAGAATGTTTGATAATGAATCACTTTTTCAACTTACTGTTAAAAGAAATGCAAAATTTTGCTCTGGTAGTTATATAGTATCTAACACGGAACAATTATTTTTAGCTAAAGATCAATTGTGTGATCTTAATAAATCAGATACAGGAACCTTTATAGTTGAACCTGTTGGGCGTAACACCGCTCCAGCAGTAGCTTTGGCCTGTATGGAAGCTGCGAGTGACGATGTTGTATTTATAACACCAGCAGACCATATTATTGATTGTGATGATGAGTATGAAAGGGTCATGCTTGAAGCTAAGAAGTTAGCTCAAGATGGCGGTTTAGTAACATTTGGTATAACGCCTGATCATCCAAATACTGGTTTTGGATATATCCAAGCAGGCAAGAACAATAGAGTTGAAAGTTTTCATGAAAAGCCGACTTTAGATAAAGCACAGAAATACCTTGATAGTGGTAAATATTTTTGGAATTCAGGAATGTTTATGTTTAAGGCAGGGGTATTTCTTGATGAGTTGAAAAAACACTCTCCTGAGATTTACAATGCAACTAAAATTGCATTTGATAATGCTAAAGCTATTGATGGAGATGTTAGTTTAGAAGATATGGCTAATATTCCTGAAGACTCTATTGACTATGCTGTGATGGAGAAATCCGATAAAATTAAGATGGTTGCTGCAAATATTACATGGAGTGATGTGGGTAGTTTTGACTCTCTTTATGAGCATATGCCAAAAGATGAGAATGGCAACGCATTGAATGATAATCATATATGTATAGACAGTAGCAATAACCTTATTTATGGTGGTGAGAAAAAAATTGCTACAGTGGGTGTCGATGATCTAATAATCGTAGATACTGGAGATGCTCTTTTAATATCAAAAAAAGGTAGTTCACAAAGAGTAAAAGAAGTTGTTAGTCTGCTTGATGATGGATTAAAAAACATTCATTTGAAAGCTTACAGACCTTGGGGTTCATATACAGTTCTAGAAGATAAACCTGGATATAAGATTAAGAAAATTGAAGTATCACCAGGTAAAAGACTATCTTTGCAAAAACACTTTCACCGAAGTGAGCATTGGGTGGTTTTGTCAGGTACTGCAACAGTAACCAATGGTGATGAGATTACTACGGTGAGACCTAACGAGTCTGTTTATATACGAATGGGTGATATTCATAGGCTGGAAAATAATGGTAGAATACCAATAGTGTTAATAGAAGCGCAAGTTGGTGAATATACTGGCGAAGATGATATTGTTCGCTTAGAAGATGATTATAATAGAGCTTAATATTTATTTTAAAATCTAAAACAAAAGGAATGAATGAAATGGAAAAAAAAGTAGCATTAATTACAGGTATTACGGGTCAAGATGGATCTTATTTAGCAGAGTTTTTATTAAAAAAAGGCTATGTTGTTCATGGTGTGAAAAGAAGAAGCTCACTTTTTAATACGGATAGAATAGATCATTTATATCAAGATCCTCATGTTGAAAATGCTGATTTTATTCTTCATTTTGGTGATATGACAGACTCTATGAATCTAACTAAAATTATTGCAGATACTCAGCCTGACGAGATTTATAACCTAGCAGCGATGAGTCATGTTCATGTAAGTTTTGAAACTCCTGAATATGTTTGTAATGCAGATGCTGCTGGTACTTTAAGAATACTTGAAGCAGTTAGACTTCTAGGTTTAGAGAAGAAAACTAGAATTTATCAAGCAAGTACTTCGGAGCTTTATGGTAAAGTTCAAGAAATACCTCAAACTGAGACTACGCCATTCTACCCAAGATCTCCTTATGCTGTTGCAAAGATGTATGCATACTGGATTACAGTTAACTATAGAGAAGCTTATGGGATGTATGCTTGTAATGGTATTTTATTTAATCATGAATCTCCTGTTAGGGGTGAAACTTTTGTAACAAGAAAAATTACTCGTGCAGCTTCTAAAGTGGCTCTAAATCTACAAGATAAACTATATCTTGGTAACTTAGATGCTAAAAGAGACTGGGGTCATGCTAAAGACTATGTAAGAATGATGTGGATGATCTTACAAGCAGAGCAGCCAGAAGATTGGGTGATTGCAACAGGTCAAACTACTACAGTTAGAGATTTTGTTAAGCTTGCATTTAGCTATGCAGGTATCGAGTTGGAATTTAAAGGAGAAGGTGTTGATGAGACTGGTGTCGTAGCATCTGTTGATAATGCTAGAGCATCGGAGCTTAATCTTGATTTATCACACTTAAAAGTTGGTCAAACAGTTGTGCTTGTAGACCCTAGATACTTTAGACCTACAGAGGTTGATCTTTTGATTGGTAATCCTGCTAAAGCTGAAACTAAACTTGGTTGGAACAGAGAGTATGATCTTAAAGACTTGGTTGATGATATGATGCAATCTGACTTAAAAATGATGACTAAAGATGTTTACCTTCAAAAAGGTGGCTACAAAACTATGAGCTACTTTGAATAGAGAGGGCATAATGAACAAAGAAAGTAAAATATATATTGCTGGTCATAGAGGGTTAGTCGGTTCTGCAATCGTTAAAAATCTTCAAAACAAAGGCTACAGTAACCTTGTTTATAAGACTCATAAAGAGCTAGATTTAACTGATAAAAATGCGGTTGAAGAGTTTTTTGTTACTGAAAAACCTGAATATGTGATTTTAGCAGCAGCTAAAGTTGGTGGTATTGTTGCTAATAATACTTATAGAGCTGATTTTATATATGATAATTTGCAAATCCAAAATAATGTGATTCATCAAAGTTATGTGCACGGTGTTAAAAAACTTCTGTTTTTGGGTAGTACCTGTATTTATCCTAAAAATGCTCCACAGCCAATGCCAGAAGACTGTTTGTTAACTAGTCCACTAGAATATACTAATGAGCCTTATGCAATTGCTAAGGTCGCTGGTATAAAAATGTGTGAAAGCTATAATCTTCAATATGGTACAAACTTTATATCGGTGATGCCTACTAATCTATATGGTCCAAATGACAATTTTGATCTAGAGAAGTCACATGTATTACCAGCGCTGATTAGAAAGCTTCATTTAGCTAAACTTTTGAATGAAGGTAATGTGGGTGATGTGGTTGCAGATCTTGGTATGTCTTCTGAGAGTGAAGCTTTAGACTATCTAAAAGGTTTCGGGGTTTCTAGTAGTTCTGTAGAAATATGGGGTACAGGTAAGCCAAGAAGAGAGTTTTTGTACTCGGAAGATATGGCTGATGCATGTGTATTCTTATTAGAAAACAGAGATTTCAAGGATACTTATGCAAATGATGTCGCTGAAGTAAGAAATACACACATTAATATTGGAACAGGTGTTGATATATCAATAAAAGAACTTGCAAAACTTATTAAAAGTGTTGTGGGTTTTGAAGGTGAGTTGGTGTTTAATGCTGATAAGCCTGATGGTACGATGGTTAAATTAACTGATCCTTCAAAACTTCATGGTTTAGGCTGGAAACATAAAGTTGAGCTTGAAGATGGTGTTAAAACAATTTATGATTGGTATTTAAATATCAATTAATTCAAAAAAATAACGTCTCAAGTTATAAGTTTCTTATTAATGTTACAGTAAGAAACTTTCTGTAATTGAAATCCTAGTCTTCTGATTATATACTCTATCTAGATAAATATATCCATAGGTGAAGATTTTACATGAAAGGAATAATTTTGGCTGGCGGCAGTGGGACGAGACTGTACCCAATTACAAAAGGAGTTAGTAAACAGCTGACACCTATTTATGATAAGCCTCTAATTTACTACCCACTATCTGTACTTATGTTGGCAGGACTGAAAGATGTTTTGATAATTACAACAGAAACTGATCAACCCAGTTTTAAAAATTTATTGGGTGATGGCTCAGATCTTGGGATTAATTTAGAGTATATAGTACAACCAAGCCCAGATGGTCTTGCTCAAGCCTTTATACTAGCGGAAGATTTTCTCGATGGTGATTCAGCATGCTTGGTTTTGGGGGATAATATTTTTTATGGTCATGATCTTCCTAAAATGTTTGCCAAAAGCATTCGTAACGTAACAGAGCGTAATAGTGCGAGTATATTTGGCTATTATGTAAATGATCCTGAAAGATATGGTGTAGCCGATTTTGACAATGAAGGTAATGTTGTTAGTATTGAAGAAAAGCCAGTTAAACCAAAGTCTAATTATGCGGTTGTAGGATTGTATTTTTATCCAAATGATGTCGTAGAGAAAGCTAAGCAAGTTGAGCCATCAGGGCGTGGAGAATTGGAAATATCTACTTTAAACGAAATATACTTGAAAGAATCAAGGCTAAAAGTTAAAACAATGGGTAGAGGCTACGCATGGCTTGATACGGGAACTCATGAGAGTATGCTGGCAGCTAGTAATTTTATACAAACTATAGAGGATAGACAGGGGTTGAAAGTTGCTTGCTTAGAAGAAATAGCTTATGAAATGGGTTATATATCTAAACAACATTTATTAGAGCTTGCCCAACCACTTAAAAAGAATCAGTATGGACAATACTTAATTAAAAGAGCTAGTGAAGGTGTTGTTAAAAGATGAAATTTATAAGAACATCAATACCAGATGTAATAATCTGTGAGCCTGTTGTTCATGGCGATGATAGAGGATACTTTGTAGAGACTTTTCGTGAGGATAAGTTGTTTGACTTCTTAGGTTATAAGATTGATTTCTGTCAAGATAATGAGTCTAAAAGTTCAAGAGGTGTACTTAGGGGGTTGCATTATCAGTTAGACCCTCATGCTCAAACAAAACTTGTAAGGGTTATTCAAGGTAGTGTTTTAGATGTTGCTGTTGATATTCGTAAAGGTAGCCCAACATTTGGGCAGCATGTGGCAATAGAGTTAAGTGCTAAAAATAAGAAGCAATTACTTGTACCTAGAGGGTTTGCTCACGGTTTTGTGGTTTTAGATGATGATACTGTCTTTGCGTATAAAGTCGATAACTATTATTCGCCGGAGTGTGATAGAGGGATAGCTTTTGACGATATAGGATTAGGTATAAATTGGCAGGTTGATACTGAAAAACTAAAGCTTTCAGAAAAAGACAAAAAGCAGCCGAAACTATTTAACATAAGTGATGACAAAGAGATATTTGATTTTAGAGTAAATTATTATGCCTAATACTATATTCAATATATTAATAACAGGCTCAAATGGCCAACTAGGAAGTGAAATAAGAGAATTAGAAAAAAAATATTCTTATAACTTTTTCTTTACAGATAGAACAAATATAAATATTACTTCTAATGATAGTATAAAAAACATCTGTGCATCTAATAAGATTGATACAATAATTAATTGTGCTGCATATACAGCTGTCGATAAAGCAGAAACTGATACAGAGAATGCAGACTTGATAAACAGAAAAGCAGTAGAGAAGCTAGCTATAGTTTCAAAAGAGTTAGATATAAGGTTTATACATATTTCAACTGATTATGTCTTTGATGGTGAAAACTATAAACCGTATATAGAGTCTGATATAACAAATCCTCAGGGTGTATATGGTGAAACCAAGTTAGCTGGTGATAATGCTATGCTAAAAGTAAATCCTAGAAATTCTATAATTATTAGAACATCATGGGTTTATTCTAGTTTTGGTTCAAATTTCGTGAAAACAATGCTTCGACTTGGCAGAGAAAGAGATACTCTAGATGTTATATTTGATCAGGTTGGTACTCCAACATATGCAAGAGATTTGGCATTAGCTATATTGGATATCTTACCAAAGATAAACAACGAAGAAGTTGAGGTTTATCACTATTCAAATGAGGGTGTAGCCTCTTGGTATGATTTCTCTAAAGAGATTATGGATATGACACAAATAAATTGTGTAGTTAATCCTATTGAAACGTCTGCTTATCCAACACCAGCGAAAAGACCTCACTACAGTTTACTTAATAAGAAAAAAATAAAAAACTCCTATGGTATAAATATTCCAAACTGGAGAGATTCACTAAAAGATTGTCTGAAAAAATTACAAAAGGGTTTATAGAATGAATTATAAAGCTAAAAATATATTGGTCACTGGTGCAGCTGGTTTTATTGGCAGTAATTATGTACGCATGATGTTAACTAGATATGATGATATAAAAATAGTCTCTTACGATAAGCTTACATATGCAGGTAATCTTGATAATTTAAAAGGTATGGATAATGAGCATAACCATACCTTTATAAAAGGTGATATTTGTGATGAGGTTTTAGTATATGAAACCCTTAAAAAATATAATATTGAAACTATAGTACACTTTGCAGCAGAGTCACATGTGGATAACTCTATTGCAAATCCTAAAGTATTTTTAGAGACAAATGTTATAGGTACATTCAACTTACTCAATCAAGCTAAAAGGTATTGGTTAGATGAGCAAAGTTTAGATCATACTGGCTGTAAGTTTCATCATGTATCAACAGATGAGGTTTATGGTACTCTTGATAAAGATGATCCAGCATTTACAGAAGATAAGGCTTATGAACCAAATTCACCATACTCAGCTAGTAAAGCAGGTTCTGACCATATAGTAAGAGCCTATTTACATACTTATAAGCTACCTGTAACTATATCTAACTGTTCAAACAACTATGGTCCATATCAGCATCCAGAGAAGCTAATACCTGTAGTTATCAAAAGTTGTATTAATCAAAAACTTATTCCTGTATATGGAGATGGTTCAAATATCCGTGACTGGTTATATGTGACAGATCACTGTGATGCTATTCAGACAGTAGTTGAAAAGGGTGTTATAGGTGAGGTGTATAATATTGGTGGTATCAATGAAGTTGACAACTTAACTCTTATAAATACTATTTGTAAGCTTATGGATGAATACAAACCAGAAAATGCTTCGCATAAAAATCTAATATCTTTTGTGGAAGATAGAAAAGGTCACGACTGGAGATATGCTATTGATAATAGTAAGATACAAAATGACTTAGGTTGGAAGCCTTCTCAAGATTTTGAGAAAATGTTTAAGCAGACTATTGAGTTTTATTTAGAGTAGGTTTGGTAAGTTTTTAATATATTAACACTCTACATCTAGTTTATGAAGATATAAAAAACATGTATATCAATGACTATTTCAATATCTTAGATTCCTTAAATCAGTATAAGTATTTAGATAAATATAGCTAATTAATTTTTGAAATTATATAATATCTATATATTTATATTCATTAATAAGTGTTAGAGCAACAATGTTTGATAACAAAAGTATACTAATAACTGGCGGAACAGGTAGTTTCGGTAAAAAATACACAGAAATTTTGCTTAAAGAATACAAGCCTAAAAAAATCATCATATTAAGTAGAGATGAGTTGAAGCAGTTTGAAATGTCTCAAACATTTGATCATCCATGCATGAGATATTTTATAGGAGATGTACGAGATGTTGAGAGATTGAAAGAAGCTATGCAGGGTGTAGACTATGTGATTCATGCAGCGGCACAGAAGCAAGTTGTAGCAGCTGAATATAATCCTATGGAGTGTATTAAAACTAACATACATGGAGCTGAGAATGTTATAAAAGCAGCTATAGTATGTAATGTAAAAAGGATTATAGCACTATCTACAGATAAAGCCGCTAACCCCATAAACCTATATGGTGCCACTAAGCTAGCATCAGATAAGTTATTTGTAGCCGCTAATAATATGGTTGGTAATAAAGATATTAGGTTTTCTGTTGTTAGATATGGTAATGTTCTTGGAAGTAGAGGCTCGGTTATTCCATTTTTTCAAAAGCTTATTGATGATGGCGCTATAGAACTGCCCATCACACATGCTGATATGACAAGGTTCTTAATAACACTAGAAGATGGTGTTAGATTTGTACTTAAAAATTTCGAGAGAATGCAGGGTGGAGAAATCTTTGTACCAAAAATCCCATCCATGTATATGACAGAGCTTGTGAAAGCAATGGCTCCTAATTTGGATCAAAAAATAATAGGTATAAGACCTGGTGAAAAACTTCATGAAATTATGTGTCCATCTGACGACTCTCATTTAACATTAGAGTTTCATGATCACTATGTACTTTGTCCAACCATTCAGTTTGCCCATAAAACAGACTTTACTAAAAACATGATAGATGAAACTGGTAGACCTGTAGAATTAGGTTTTGAGTATAATTCTGGTAATAACCATGATTTCTTATCACATGAAGAGTTTTTGGGTATGATGGAAAGGATGTAGTATGAACTTTATTCCGTATGGTAGACAAAACATCTCAGAAGATGATATTACTGCAGTTGTTGAAACATTAAAATCAGATTTTTTAACACAAGGTCCAGCTGTTACACTTTTTGAAGATGCAATTAAACAATATTGCGGGGTTAAGCATGGTTTTGCAGTAGCTAATGCTACATGCGCTTTGCACCTTGCTTATTTAGCTTTAGATATTGGTAAAGGAGATATCGTTTGGACATCGCCAAATACTTTTTTATCTACTGCTAATGCTGCACTTATGTGCGGTGCAGATGTTGATTTTGTTGATATATGTCCCAAAACATACAATATATCTGTAAAAAAGCTCGAGCAAAAATTAATAGAAGCTAAGAAGACAGGTAAATTGCCTAAAGTTGTAGCTCCTGTACACTTTGCGGGGCAGTCATGTGATATGAAGGAAATATGGCAATTATCACAAGAGTATGGATTTGCTGTTGTAGAGGATGCAGCCCACGCTATTGGTGGTAAATATTTAGATAAGCCGGTTGGTTCATGTGAATATTCTGATATTACAATATTTAGCTTCCATCCCGTTAAGATAATTACAACGGCTGAGGGTGGTATGTTGACAACTAATTCAAATGAGTTGTCAACAAAGATATCATCGCTTAGAACTCATGGTATGACTAGGGATTCAAAATTGATGACTAAAGAGTCTGAGGGTCCTTGGTTCTATCAAATGTTAGATTTAGGATATAACTATCGTATTACAGATTTACAATGTGCTTTGGGCTTATCTCAATTTACTAGGTTAGATATTATAGTGTCTAAGAGACATGAAATTTTAGGCAAATATAGAAAATTACTTAGTGATAAAGCTGGTGTTATAATACCTGAGCAAGCTGAATATTCGTATTCTGGCTTACATCTATATCCTATCCAAGTGCCGAAAGAGAAAAGGTTAGAAATTTTTGAACATTTACGAGCTAGTAATATAGGTGTCAATGTTCATTATATACCTGTGTATCTACAGCCATATTATGAGAAGCTAGGTTTTAACAAGGGGTATTGTCCTAACGCTGAGTCATATTATGAATCAGCGATTAGCTTGCCAATGTATCCTGACTTGACTGATGAGCAAATCAAATATATTTGTGAGAAACTCTTAGAGGTTCTATAAGATGAAACTAGCTATAATACCTGCTAGAGGTGGTAGTAAAAGAATACCTAAAAAAAACATCAAAGACTTTCATGGTAAACCATTGATAGCTTATTCTATTGAAACGGCTATAAAATCAAGATTATTTGATAAAGTGATAGTGTCAACTGATGATGCTGAGATTGTTAGTGTTGCGAAGCAGTATGGCGCGGATGTCCCGTTTGTAAGACCTGTAGAGTTAAGTGATGATTTTACTGGTACGCAAGCAGTTGTTGATCATGCTATTGATTTCCTTAAAGCTAATGGTGATGAGTATGATTTTGTCTGTACAATATATGCTACTGCTCCATTCTTACAAGAGAAGTACTTGATTGAGAGTTATAATAATCTAAATGATTCAGATGCTACAAATGCTTTTTCATGTACTAGTATGCCATTCCCTATCCAAAGAACATTTAAAATTACTAATGATAATAGATGTGAAATGTTTTGGCCAGAAAACTTCTCAAAAAGAAGTCAAGATCTAGAAGAAGCGTTTCAAGATGCTGGTCAGTTTTATTGGTATAAACAATCACAAAAAAATCTACAATATGATGATATTTTGTTTAGTGATATAAGTATACCGGTAGTTTTGCCTAGACATCTAGTTCAGGATATTGATACTTTAGAGGATTGGAAGAGAGCGGAGCTAATGTATGGTGCTCTTGTAAAGTCTGGTGAGATATAAATATGAATATCTTAATACGAGCAGATTCATCATTTGATATAGGCATAGGTCACATTATGCGTGATTTAGTTTTAGCTAAGCAGTATGCTAATGATAATGTCATATTTGCAACACAAGATTTACCGCATAATATTAATCATAAAATATTAGAGTCAGGCTTTACGATTGAATTACTTGAGAGTAATAAGTTTGAAAAGCTAGATATTCTGATTAAAAAACTACAAATAGATATGATTGTTATAGATCACTACGGTATTGACTATGAATTTGAAAGGCAGCTAAAGACTAGTAACTCTAATCTAAAAATTTTTGTATTAGATGATACATACGAAAAGCATTGTTGCGACATACTTTTAAATCATAATATAAGTGCTGATGAATCTAAATATACGGGTAAAGTTCCAGAGAATTGTGAACTTAGGTGTGGTTCAAAATATACTTTACTTAGGGAAGAGTTTATTATAGAAAAATCTAAGCCTAAAATAATAAATGAAAAAACTACAATATTTGTAGCAATGGGTGGAGCAGATCATAGTAATATAAATATTAATATCTTAGAAGTACTAAAAGATTTTGATAATACACAGGTTGATTTAGTAACTACGAATGCAAATAAGAATTTAGAAGCATTGAAGCGATATTGTAACAATAAGAAATGGATAAATTTACATATTAACTCAACAGAAATAGCTAAACTTATGAAAAATAGTGATTTTGCTATTGTAACGCCAAGTGTTACTGTTAATGAAGTTGTGTTTATGGAACTACCTCTTATAGCGATAAAAACTGCTGAAAACCAAGATGGTATATATCAGTACCTTGATAGTCAAAAATATTTATGTTTGGGTAACTATGATGCTGTGGGTTTAAAAAATAGGGTTATAGATGTATGCAAAACATTAAGCTTATAAATTTTATTGACTTATCGTTAGAACAAAAAGAAAAAGTCTTGGAATGGAGAAATCATCTAGATATAAGATCATATATGTATGATACTAATGAAATATCTTTAGAAAATCATTTAAACTTTATTGAGTCATTAAAGCATAGAGAAGATAAAAAATATTTTTTGGTACAAAATAGCAATATTGATATTGGGGTTATTGACTTTGTAACTATTAAGCCAAATAAAAGTCTAGATATGGGATTATATGCTGCTCCAGGAGTAAAAGGTGTTGGAAACCTATTGCTTACAGAAATCAAAAACTATGCTTTTGATGTTTTGAAAGTTAAAACAATAAATGCTGAAGTGTTTATTGAAAATGAAAGAGCTTATATGCTTTATTTGAAATATAATTTTGAAAGTACTGGAATTGAAAAAAATATAAATAATAAGAAAGTTATATGTATGGAGTTAAATAATGAGAATAGGTGAATTCGATTTAGATACAGAAGGTGTATTTATAATTGCTGAATTAAGTGCTAATCATGGTGGTGATATTGAGACTGCTAAGCAAACTATTAAAGCTGCGAAAGAAATAGGAGCTAATGCACTAAAATTGCAGACATATACAGCAGACACACTAACTCTTGATTCTGAGAATGAAGACTTTGTCATTAAAGGTGGTACTCTTTGGGATAGTCAAAAACTATATGACCTGTACAAGGATGCTTATCTACCATGGGAGTGGCATGAAGAATTATTCAGATATGCAAGAGAGATTGGTATAGATATATTCTCATCACCATTTGATAAAACTGCAGTAGACTTTTTAGAACGGTTTAGTCCAACGGCTTATAAGATCGCTTCTTTTGAGATTACTGATTATGGATTAATTGAATACGTTGCATCAAAAGGCAAGCCTATCATTATAAGTACAGGTATTGCTACAATTGATGAGGTTCAAGATGCTGTCAATATTTGTAGAAATGCTGGTAATAACGAAATAGTCCTTCTTAAGTGTACTAGTGCATATCCAGCGAAGTTTGAAGATGCTAATTTATTAACAATACCAAACTTAGCAGAAACTTTCGGTGTAATCTCTGGGTTTTCTGACCATACATTGGGAGCAACAGCACCTATAGTAGCTACAACTCTTGGTGCACAGGTTATTGAAAAGCATTTTATACTAGATAAGTCTATCGGTGGTGCTGATGCTGATTTTTCTTTAGATAAACAAGAGTTTGCAGAGATGATACAGGCAGTTAGAGATACTGAAAAACTTTTAGGTAAAGTGGATTATACACTTACAGATAAGAAGAAAAAAAGTAGGCAATTTGCTAGAAGCTTGTATGTAGCAAAAGACATAAAAGCAGGAGAGAAGTTCACAGAAGAGAATATCAGGAGTGTACGACCTGGTTATGGTATGCATCCTAAGTACCTAAAAGACATACTAGGCAAGGTTGCTGAGAAAGATTATGATTTTGGGGATAGGTTTGAGGAGTAGTACCGATGAATTAAGTTTTGTTTCTAAATATTTTCTTATAGATCGCTTTCAGCACAGCTTTAATCTTATCTTTTTTTGACATTAACCCAAAATTATACCACTTATTACTCTCTATTCTTAACATTTTATCTCTCATGAATTCAATCTCTTTAGAATGCATTAATGCTTTTTCTTTGGCTAGTATGTAAGCTTGTTCTGCAACCTGAAATATTGCACAAAAAACATCTAATGAAACCATATTTTTTTCACCAATTTCTTTTTTTGCCCATAGAAGGTTTTTTTTAGCATTTTTTGGGGAAGTGAATAGGAATGAAAATTTATTTGAAATAATTTCATATTTATACTGCTCAACATTATGGTCGAGTAAGTCTCTGTTATTTTTATAAAAAGGATCATCTCTATAGTCAGCCTTATTTATACTCTGATACGTTCCATAAACAGAAACTTTACAACCAGCATAAGATGCGTACAAGACATGTGAACCCATTGTATTTGTAGTCATATATTCAAAGTGCTTTAGAATTCTATTAACTCTAAGTAACCCATTTGCATCCTCTCCTTTAGATCCTATTATGAAGGGGACTCCTATTTTTTCAAATGAGTTAATCCAAAATCCTTTATCTACACAGTCTTGATGGATACAAACAACAATAAGGTTAAAATCATTTTTTATTTTCTGTATTTCTTTAATATATGTAGTCTCATCAAAATTATTTACATATGCAAAAGGCAAGCCAACAGCAATTGAGTTAATATCTTTAGAGTTCAAAAATTCCTGGTGAGATGTTTTGGCAACAAGCGTTACACTAATATGATCTCTAAGATTTTTCTTTATTTGAGGGACATACTTTAATTCCGTAAATAGCCATCCATGCTCCCAATTTATCGGTGCTGTATGAGTTATTCCCTTATTAAGCTTATTTTCTATAAACTTTGCTGCACCGTGGAGATCTTGCTCTCCTCGAATAACTGACATAGGCTCATACTTAGGTAGAGATTTTTCTATATCTTCAAGTGTTTTAGTTATATTATTTTTCATAATTGTAAAGTTTCATCAGGTTATAATTGTTTTCAAAGCAATTAAAAAAATTTGTAGAGTTATTATTGTAATGAAATCGTAACCCCACAAAACTAGAGCTGCTTATAATGTTACAAGTATATCATAGTTAATGCTACAGCCAATAAATGGGTTGGATTATCAGTAATAACTTATCTTTTCCAATTTTAGATATTAACAATGCTAGAAAATGAGAAGATGTAATAAATATTATATAGTAAAGTTTTTTATTAAAATTTTATGTATCAGCTATTAGTATTTAAAGATTCGAGTAAAATTGTATTTATTTAGAACACTCTCATTTAAAGATGATATAAGTTGACAGAAATTACATATATTATAGGATAAGTATTATTCAGAAGTCTCAGTAGAATTAGAGGTGTTATATACATTTTTGGCTGAGTTTAACCCAGATCTTTTTTTGATTAGATCTAATACTAGAGGGTCTTTTTTTTGAGATTCTCTAGGTGCAAATAGAGCCTTACATCTTTTAGAAGATTCAGGTCTAGGTTCTGACATATAATAGATAGCAAGAGAACGTCTAGATTCTTCACTAGGACATTTAATTGCTTCTGGTAAACCATGCCAACTATTACAAGTTGTGTCAAATATTACTGCTCGGTTAAAAATGGGTTTAACAGATTTAATTAGTTTTGAGGGTTGATTGTCTTTATCACAATGAGACCATAGCCCCAAGCTGCCACCCCAGTCAGGATTAAAATTCTCATTAATATAAAGTATTATATTTAAACGCCTTTCTAAACCAAGCTTAGGGTGGATGGAATAATCAAGATGCGTGTTTAACATTCCTCCAGCCTCATGAGCATGCCATCCACCACCATTAAGCCCTACATCAGGGAAGAGCTTAGTCTCAGGCATTAGTTTATTCAATTTTTCCATAAAAATATTACTGTTAAGGTATGAAAAAAATTTATACGTTACTTCAGGAAACAAATCCCAATTATTACATGTTCTTTTACGTTCAATTAAGTTTCTATAATCATACCAAATATCACTTTCAACAGCTGGGAACTCACCATCTAAAGCCTTTGCTAGCTTATAGTCTAGAAAATTATCTATAACAACGTGAGGGAAAGGTTTTGCATCAGTAAATTCTTTGCTCAGAGACTCAAAATCAGAAAAAACCATTTTCTCTAGCTCAATCATATAACCAACTTACTCGATAATTTATAACAATTAATGATTATACTCTATTGAGAGATTTTTTCAAAATGCTTATCACGTAAAGTATATGTTGATTAGTTAAAGATTTTTTGCTAAACGTGAAATTAGATAGTTATAATGTTATTCTATGATTACTTGATAATTAGAGCTCTTTAATTGTAAAGGAATGTTTGAGCTATAAATCTGAGTATAGTTATATGACTTCAAGTTGATTTGAATCATATATGATTCAAGATTGTAGTAATATTTTAAAAAATTGAAAAACACAAGATTAGATATATATTATGAACAATAAACTTAACAAAGTAGTAAAAGATCAAAGTGAGTATATTGCTCACCTTGAACATAGACTTGAATCTATTACAAGTTCCACTCTCTGGAAGCTTACAAAGCCATTCAGGATTATTGCTAAGGGATGCAAAAAGATTTATAGAAACAACCGATGTTTGTCAGGTGAAGCTAGGGAGGCGCAAACTAAAAAAGTTAGTTGTGAGATCAAAACAATTAATACTTTAATTTATGATCATGATTTTAGTTATGCTCAATCTATTACATTTTCTAAACCTCAGGGTTCGATATGTTGTATCTTTGCTCATTATGATACGAATAATATTATAGATGAATATGTTATTGCTTA
The DNA here is from genome assembly GCF_003290445.1 of Francisella adeliensis. Classification (NCBI taxonomy): domain Bacteria; kingdom Pseudomonadati; phylum Pseudomonadota; class Gammaproteobacteria; order Thiotrichales; family Francisellaceae; genus Francisella; species Francisella adeliensis. The sequence continues at coordinate 567,863 of NZ_CP021781.1, forward strand.
CCTTAAATCGCTCAAAACAATAAAAAACTTATATATAATATTTGTTACGACATGCATTGATATTTCGGAATATGAACTCAATAAACTAAAATGCTTAGTGTCAAGTGCTATTATTAGAGAAAATGTGTGTTCTGACTTTGGATCATATAAGGTTGGGTACGATTTTATTAAAAAAAATAGTTATTCGATCAACACTTTAATTATAGCTAACGATAGTTCATACTGCATATCTGATGATCTAGAAACATATTTTAATGGAATGCAATCTAAAGGATATGATGCATGGGGGTTTACAGATAGTGATAACATAAACTATCATTTACAGAGCTACTTTATGGTCTTTAATGAAAAGGTTATAGAATCTATACCATTCAAATATTTTTGGGCTGACTTAAAGAATATTACAGACTTTCGTGTACTGGTTCAAATGTATGAAGTAGGTTTAAGTGTTCTATTGCAACTATATGGTTTTAATATTGGTGCCTTTTGCTCAATAAAAAATATTTCTAAGTGGAATGTAGGGACGGATTTAAGTCTTGAGGAATACGATCTGCTTGTTCAGGAATACAATTATCCCTTTATAAAAAGGAAAAGTCTGCTTGCTAACGAAAAGTTTATAAATGCATTAAGAAACCCTCTAATTATAAATCATTTTGATAGAGTTACAGAGCTTGGCAAGATAAATGAGAATCAGAAATGAAATATTTAGATGTTCGGTAGTTAAGTTCATAAAATACACGGTTCACGCTAGTAAAAACTATGAATAACTAGTTCATGCAAAAATACTTTGATACAATACAACTAATATATCGAAGAGAATTATAAATAATGTGCATAAAAGAAAGAATACAGGAATACAAACAGAGTCTGTTGAATTGGTCATTATTTGATGGTAAAAAAACCCTGTTATTAATGCTGCTTTCTTTGTTGTTTTTTTATCCTATTTTATACGGGCATGGAATATATCTGGATGATACATACAGAATTGAAAATGGTCAGTTTTTATGGGCAACACAAGGAAGGTTTTTTGCTGAACTAATAGCTAAAGTATTTAGTCTCTCTAAATCAAGTGTGATTGATCCTACGCCATATAATTGGATTTTTTGTATTATAACCGTAGGATTGTGTTCAAAACTGATTTATTTAAGGTTTGCTAAAGAAAATAAAAGCGTAGGGTTTATTATTGCTGCTCTTTTTATAATCAACCCTTACTTTATACAAAACATACTTTTCCGGTTTGATGGACCTGGTATGGCATTAGCTCTTTTTTTTGCTGTTTTTGCGTATTGTATTAATAGTAGGTACTTTGTTATCAAGACTATATTGTTGGTTATTAGCATGAATTTTTATCAACCAATAGTGAATATTTTTATTGGATTGCTTGCGATTGAAGTCATGTTGATGTTTCAAAACAAAGTTATAGTTGATCAAGTAGTCAGATTTATTGTTAAGTATATGTTGATATTTGGTGTGTCTGCTCTTATATATTATTTTGAAATAAAAGTCGTTCAGCTGATAACTCCTTTAAATGGTATGGGTAGAGGAGCTATGTTGCCGATTTCTCTTTCCTTGCCTAAGGAGTTGTTGTTAAACTTATGTCATGGTTTAGAACCTTACTTAACATTTTGGAAGAGCTATATTCTGTACATATTTCCATTAATTCTTGTTGCATTTGTTTCGATTGTCAGAGTGGTGTTTATTGGTAGGGATTATAGGCTTTTTCTTGGGTACATAATTAGCCTTTTATTAATGCTTTTTTCAGTGCTTGGTTTAATGGTTTTAATGGAGTATCAATCATATATAGCAAATGTCAGGGTTTATACGTACTTTCCTATAACGATTATTTTGCTTACACTAATAGCTATGCATTACAAGCCTATCTTTAAGTGGAGCCTTATTCCTATTTTATTGGTATGTTTTATTTTTAGTGCTCGTGTTGGTAATTTGCAACAAATGCAGGCTGAGTTCGAGAAACCTATATTTTATGAGTTGTCTGAAGATCTAAACACTATTCAGTTGAATGAGAATATAGGTGAGTTTTATTCTCTAGGAACCGTGCCCTATTCTAACTTCGTAAAAAATATAATGTATAACACACCGTTTAACGGTTATCTGAACAGGTATGGTGTCATTACAAGATGGGCGCTTCAAGAGTATGATGGTAAGCTGATCAAAGTACAAAGTTTTTCTGAGGCTAATCTGGAAAAAATAAGGTTTAAGAAAATAAAGGATAAGTTGGAGCTAGTTTTACAAAGAAAGTATTATAGTGTTTATATAAACAATAAAGGTGAGGGTTGGATTATTTGGAGTAGCTTATGAAATTCTAAGATATTTAAGTAACTATTATAAATTGCATGTTTATAAAATAGTTTTAGTGTGCTTTTTAAATAGGACTTAATGTAACACTTACTTTATTTAATTGTTATGAGTGGTTGAAGTAAGCCTAGAACTATCATAATTAGCAACTTGTGCTAAATTTTTTTTCAAAAACTTTCAATGTGGGCATATAAGATATATTATAATAATATTGATAGATTTCAATTCTTAAAACATGAAGACTGAACAAGAAATAATTGATCTTTGGGAATCAGCTGATGTGTTGGTTAGTATATGTTGCACAGCTTATAATCATGAAAAATATATAGAGCAAGCTTTGAGTGGCTTTTTAGAACAAGAAACAAATTTTTCGTTTGAGATAATCGTTAGTGATGATTGCTCCACAGATAACACTACTAGTATTATTAGAAAATATGCAAAAGATTATCCAAACATTATTAAGCCAATATATCAGGAAGAAAATCAGTATTCAAAAGGAGCCTTACCTATACGAGATTTTATATTACCCAAAGTTTCTGGTAAATATATCGCACTGTGTGAAGGTGATGATTATTGGAATAATCCTGAAAAACTTCAAATACAAGTAGATCTGCTGGAAGAGAATCCTACTTATATGGGCTGTGGTCATAACACAATGTTTTTAGAAGGTGGAAATATAACAGAAAGACTTTTTTTAGATCCTGAATGTACGAAAAAGACATATACATTTGATGATATTGTCGATTATGCTTATTTCCATACGACATCACTTGTTTACAGGTATAATGATAAGTATAAGAAATATATTGATGAGTATTTAGCTAAATACTCATGTGTTAATCGAAATGATTACTATATGTTGCTAGTGTTTTCTAACTTTGGTCCAATAGGATATATAAATAAGGTGATGTCGGTATATAGACTGAATGATGGTGGGATATGGAGTGGTGCTGGAAATGAAGATCAGATTCAAATGTTTTTAAAAGGGTGTGTTGATTTCAGTCATATTTTTCCAGGGTATAAATCTGACTTTATGATCTCTTTTGCTAATACTTTTTGTGAACATATAAATGATGTCTCTCTAGGTTTTATAGATACTTTTTTAAGTATGCTATCAGTCAAAGATCATGAATTAATTATTAAATCACTAATAGTGTTTAAAAAAAGAGATAATGATGTTATTAAAGAATGTAGTGAATACATTACATTTTTAGAGAAAAACTTGAATGATCACTCCTTAAAATCACTTGTTATAAAAATTATGAATGTTACTAGAGTGTTGCCTATTCTAAGGAAAATAAGAGGCGCTATTAAAAAATGTAAAGAATAATTATTTAATTTAAGTTTCTGGAGCTATAATCTGTTCTAATTCCTTCGTTGTTTTTTATTGAAGGCTATGTTTAATAATTTGTATGTTTTATTTTTCGTAATCTAGTAGGCTTTACTAAATATTTATTATATTTTAGTATCTACTGATGAGGTAGGATTTAGAGCTTTTTGTGGGGCATTGCTGTTTGGTTTAATTTACTAGCTTAAGGTTTAAATCAAATAAATTACTTTTCTATATGTTTGTTGCGACTATAGTGATTGTCATACCAAGCTTTTTAAAATGTTTTGTGTCTACTGTAATTTTACTAGACTTTGTGTTGTAAGTTATTAAGTTAGTACGCATTAATATTTCCAACAGCTCAGTTACTCTTAGCGTTCTCTTAGGAACTTATCATTCACAATATAGTATTTGTATGTATGTTCTGATATAATTTTTTATAAATTATTATAACAATAATTATTGAGTTAATGAGATATTTAAAAGAGTTCTACAGGTTCATAAAACATTTAGTAAATAACCATAGGTTGATATTTATATTAGCATACAATGAGTTTAAAGAGGATTTTTTGGGCTCTTACTTAGGTATTGCATGGGCAGTAATAAAGCCAGGGATGTTTATATTTGTAATATGGATTGTTTTCACATATGGAATACGTCCTGGTGGTGATGCAAGTGCAACATCAAATCTTATACTTTTCCTACTTACAGGGATGATACCCTGGTTTTTCTTTGCTGAGGCCCTAACTAAAACTTGTGATACTATCGTTGAGAATGAATTCTTAGTTAGAAAAGTTTCTTTTAGTGTTAATATTCTTCCTCTAGTTAGCATAATGTCTTGTTTTATTATTCACTTAATATTACTGCTGCTGTTGATATTTATTTTCATAGTAAATGGTCATTTCCCAAGTATTTACTGGCTTCAGCTTCCTTACTATATAGGCTGTAGTTTAATGTTACTTTTAGGGTTAGGGTGGTTAACTTCAGCTATGAGAGTTTTTGTAAAAGATATAACAGAGTTTGTTGGTTTAATAACGCAGTTTGGTTTCTGGTTTACCCCAGTCTTTTGGAGTCCTGAAAAAATTCCTGCAAACTATCGATTTATACTGGATTTAAACCCAATGGCTTACATTGTTCAAGGATTTCGCAATACTTTTATTGATGGTGTTTGGTTTTGGCAGCAGCCTACAAGTACAATAACATTTTTGGTAATTGCCTTATCAATCCTATTGCTGGGAGCTATCGTTTTTAAAAGGTTGTCGCCACACTTTGGAGATGTTATATAATGAAAAAAAACGTAGCTATTGAACTTAAAGGTGTAAGTAAATATTACAAAACATATGATAGAGCTAGAGATAGGGTTAAAGAAGCCTTTAGTCCAATTAGAAAGAAATATTATAAAAATTTTTGTGCTATCAAGGATGTTGATTTAACAATAGAAAAAGGAGAGGTTCTTGGGCTTTTTGGTCTAAATGGAGCAGGCAAATCAACTCTTTTAAAGATGATTGCTGGAGTGGTGACTCCGACATCTGGCAGGGTTAATGTTCATGGTAATATCAATGCAATGTTGGAGCTAAGTGGTTCGCTAAACCCTGAAATGACAGGTAGACAAAATATAAAACTTAACCTGAGCATTAATGGTATTGAAAATAAACATAGAGATATCATAAGTAAAGGGATTATCGAGTTTGCCGAGCTTGGAGGTCATATAGATCAGCCAGTTAAAACTTACAGCAGTGGTATGCAAGCAAGACTTGGCTTCGGTATAGCCACATCAACAAAACCAGAGATATTGATTGTAGATGAAGTTCTAGCAGTTGGCGACGCTATATTTCAAAGCAAATGTTTTACAAAAATCAGAGAATTGTTAAGAGGAGGTACTACGGTAGTATTTGTATCTCACAGTGTGGAGTTGATGATAGAGTTCTGTAACCGAGCAGTGTTGTTACATGATAGGAAAGTAGTGATGGATGGTGATGTAAGACAAATTGGGAATATCTATCAAAAAATAGTATTTAGTGATGACCAGTCAAAAGCATTAGCGGACATACAAAATAAAATAAATAATCTAGGTGAAAATCAAGGATTAAATGTTTTTGATGATAATTTTGATAATACACAATTTTATGAGAATGATTACATAATAATTAAAAAGATGGCAATCATGGATAAAACAGGTAGCGATATATGTATTCTTACTACAGGTGGTTCATACAGCTTTGAAATTGATATAGAATTTAAAAGAAGTTTTGAAGAGGTGAAGTTCAATTTCATAGTTGTAGATATAACGAATAAAACTTTAAACACCTTATCTAAGTATAAGGATAATGACATAATTATGGGCATCAAGGAAAATGATTGCTTTCAGGTTAGAAATTCTTTTTTAAATGATCAGAGAGATGGACAGTTTACAATAAAAATGAGCGTTGATGCTATAACTAATGACGGTGATTCTTTAGATATTAGTATAGTTGAAGCTAAGACTATGTTTAAATCTTCTATGCCCAATACAGATAATAAATTACTTATAAGTAAGGTATGATTATAGCCCTGTTATTAAAAAAATAGTGATTATTTAATATGAAATAGCGAGAGATCAACAATGAAAATATCAATAATAACGCCATCATATAATTCAGAAAAGTACATAGAGCAAACTATGCTAAGTGTATTATCTCAGCGAGGAGATTTTGATTTAGAGTATATTCTCGTTGATGGTGCTTCAAAAGATAACACCTGTGACATAGTAAATAAATATGTTCAAAAGCATGAAAAAGGTGAGCTTGATATATTCTGTAACAGTCTTGAAATGAGATTTATATCTGAGCCAGATAATGGGATGTATGATGCTTTAGCAAAAGGTTTGTCAAAAGCTACTGGCGATATAGTTGCGTATATTAATTCTGATGACTTTTATCTGCCAAGTGCATTTAAGACAATTATTGCTGAAATGAAAAGGTTTGGTGATAAGGCACAATGGGTAAATGCTAAAAATGTATGGTATAACAAAGAAGGGATTATTGAAAATACAATGTTACCGCTTATGCCATCAAGAAAAAGAATTTTGAAAGGTATACATGGCACTAGTCTGCCATCAATCCAACAAGAGTCAACTTTTTGGACTAAATCTTTACAAGATAAGATGGATCTGAAAAAATTTGCTGAGTACAAAATGGCAGGTGATTTCTTTATGTGGCATGAATTTGCTAAGCATGCTAATTTACATATCTGTAATAGCACTGTGTCTGGTTTTAGAACCCATGAAGATAATAAAAGTCACGATCTTGGTGGTTATATGACTGAGTTTTATGATATCGTTGGAGCTCCTAAGGTTCGTAAAAACATTTTGGATTTTGCATATATCATTATGTATAAGTTTTATGTTAACTATACATCTGACCATGTAATCAGAAGGTATAATGAGTATGTGAGAATATTTAGGCATATAGGTGTCAAGCTAAGGGAAAAAAGAGGCAAGAAAGCTAACTAAACTAATTAAAGATGTAAATGTATTACATCTTAACAGGAGGTCAACCTTGTCTATTTGCCTATCTTCTAGTGAATCTCAATCTAGCACTAAAAATCCCTTGGTGACTATTATAACAGTTGTTTATAATGGCGGAGAGTTTTTAGAAAGTACAATTAAAAGTGTCATTAATCAGTCATTTAAAAACTATGAATATATTATCATTGATGGCGGTTCAAGTGATGGCACTCTTGATATTATTAAAAAATATAGCTCATATATAAGTAAGTGGGTTAGTGAACCTGATAATGGTATTTATGATGCTATGAATAAAGGCATAGAGTTGGCTAATGGTCGTTGGTTAAACTTTATGAATGCTGGTGATAGTTTTTACTCTAATGAAGTGCTTGAAGATGTTTTTGAGAATAACTTTTCTGATGGTATCGGTGTTATATACGGAAATACGGATATTGGGCATAAAATACTAAAGTATAAACAAAGCTTAGATCTTAAGAGCATGTCTTTAGGTATGATGCTTTGTCATCAGTCAACATTTTATAGATTAAATGAGGCAATTAGGTATAATTTAGAGTATAAGATATGTGGTGACCAAGATTTTACTATGCAGTATTTTTATAAGGATAAACAAGCAAGGTATTTAGATATGACTATATCTAAATATGATTTAGATGGCATTTCATCACAAAGTTTAAACAAAATTTTAAAAGAAAAGTTTTTGATAAATAAATCATATAATTTGCCATATAGTCCAATAATAAAGAGTTATGTTATATCTATTTTAGTTAAAGTCCGTAAACTTCTTAGAGGACACTAAAATTATGTATGATTACATTATTCTCACACATATACCTGTATTCTATAAGGTTAATCTATATAACGAGCTTGCGAAAAAGCTAAATATATTGGTTGTATTTATAGCTACAGATACGAATGAAAAAAGATCTGCTGATTTTACTTCTTTAGATAACTGTAACTTTGATTATAAAGTGCTTTATGATGGCAGTTTTCAAGATAGACAAACTTTCAACAGTATCAAAAAATTACGAACTATTTTTAAAACTTCAAAATATAAAAGTATCGTTGTTGGTGGTTGGGATCTTCCTGAGTTTTGGTATAGCGTATTCAATAATCGTAAATCAAAGAATTGTATGGTTTTAGAATCTACAATTTATGAGAGTAAAACTAATGGCATATCAGCTCTTATTAAAAAGATATTTTTATCAAGAGTATCAAAAGTTTTTGCATCAGGAGATTTGCATCTAAAGCTTTTGAAAGCTCTTGGTTATAATGAAAATGTTAAGATTACTCAAGGTGTTGGTATTATCAATAAGCCTGCTTTTGAGAAGTGTAGTAGACAATATAATCGTAAGTTTCTGTATGTTGGTAGGTTATCAGAGATAAAAAACTTAGAATCTATAATAAAGATATTTAACAAATTAGAGGACTGTACTTTAACAATTATTGGTGAAGGCGAGCAAAGAGAATTTCTAGAAAAAGCTTCTGCTAAGAATATATGCTTTAAAGGTTCAGTTGCAAATTCAGAATTAAAACAAGAGTTTTTAGCTCACGATGTATTTATACTTCCAAGTAAGATAGAACCATGGGGACTAGTTGTTGAAGAGGCTCTGTATTTTGGTATGCCAATAGTAGTTAGCGATAAATGTGGAGCTAGTGAGATTGTAAATGATGGAATTAATGGTTATTTGATTGATCCATGTAATAGACAGATGATTAAAGAAGTTGTTTCTAGTATAGATGAGCAGAAATACCAGGAGCTTTTAGATGGAGTCTCACAGTTTTCTATAGATACTAAAGATAGTGAGCAGGTAAAGGCATACCTATGAAAATTCTTATAATACATAATAGATATCAGTCGAATAATGTTGGTGGTGAAGACATCGTCTACCAAAACGAATTAGAATCATTACAAAAAGCTCTTGGTAAAGATAGCGTACTATCTTATGAAGTTTCTAATGATGATATAAGTAAAGTAAAATTGCTATATGGAATATGGTTTTCATTAAAGCATTATAAAAATGTAAAGAAAATCGTTAGAGAAAATAATATTGATATTGTTCATGTGCATAATTTCTTTCCACTATTAACACCAAGTATTTTTAGAGCAGCAAAGAAAGCGGGTGCAAAGGTTGTGCATACTTTACATAACTACCGCCTATGGTGTATATCAGGGATACTTTATCGAGATGGCCATGGTGTGTGTGAGTTATGTGTTAAGAAAACACTCCCTTTAGCGGGTATTTCAAATAAATGTTATAGAAAGTCATTTATTCAGAGTTTATTAGCACAATTTGCGTTTTCTTTTTATAAGGTTGCAGGTTGCTTTAAAAATATTGACTACTTTTTTGTATTGACTAATTTTCAGAAACAAAAAATTAAATCTTTAGGGGTTGCTAATAATAAGATTAAGCTTAAACCTAATGGCATGAAAATTTCTCAAGATGTTATCGATAAGCAAAAGCATGGTTATATTTATGTAGGTAGGCTTGAGGAATCAAAAGGGATATATGCTTTATTAGATGCTTGGAGTAAGCTTGGCAAAGAGTATGTCTTAACTATAATTGGAGATGGCGATATTACATCTGATTTGAAAGCTAAGTATAATGCTGAAAATATAATCTTCAAAGGTAAGTGCTCAAGAGAAGATACTTTATCTTATATCTCAAAATCAAAATATCTTATTCAACCATCATTGCTGTATGAAGCATTTGGTTTGACTATTATAGAAGCAATGAGTTATGGGGTTCCAGTTATAGGGTTTGATGTGGGAACTAGAAAAGATTTCATTAAAGATCAAGAGAATGGTTTTTTAGCTACAGATAATAATCTTCAAGATACTATAAAAAAGTCGTATAATTACAGTGATTATGACAAACTATCAGTAAACGCTATGAAGACAGCCAAGCTTTATGAAAATGATTATATTACAGGTAAGCAAATTGAAATTTATAGAGATATTTTGGGGAGCGTAGGTTGAAAGTATCCATAATTACAGTTTGCTATAATTCACAAGCAACAATTGAAAATACTATTAGGTCTGTTGTTTCACAAACGCATAGTGATATTGAGTATATAATAGTTGATGGCAAAAGTAGTGATAACACTCTAGAGATAGTTAGTAAATACCAAGATAAAATTGCTAAGGTTATTAGCGAGACAGATCAGGGTATTTATGATGCTATGAATAAAGGTATAAAAGCTGCTACTGGTGACATAATCGGGATATTAAATAGTGATGATTATTATGTTGGTAGTGATGTTGTTAGTCAGATCGTTAAGGCATTTGATGAAAAATCCCCAGATATGGTTTTTGCTGATTTGGCTTATGTGGCAGGGGATAGCCAAGATAAGATATTACGATATTATGGTGCTAAAGATTTTATACCAAAAAAATTAAAAAATGGAATTATGCCACCTCATCCAACACTATATGTTAAAAAAGAAGTTTATCAAAAATATGGCAATTATAGATTAGATTTTAAGATTGCTGCAGATTATGAAATGTTTGTGAGGCTTTTGCTTGTTAAGCAACTGACATATTTTTATATAAACAAGTGCATAATTAAAATGACGGTTGGTGGTGTTAGCACAAGTAATTTTGATAGTAAAAAAATAATAAATACAGAAACTATAAAAGCACTTAGTGTAAATGGTATAAATGTAAGTTATATAAGTATATTTAGAAAATATCCAACAAAAATATTTGAAATAATGAAAGGACGATTTATGAGTCTTTTTCGTATAAAGCTTAAGTAATAAGTTTTATCTATTTAAGAAATTTAAGGTTAAAATCAGGAGAGTTACATGAGAAAAGCAACTGTTAATGATGTTATTATAGCTAGTGGCGTTAAGTTTGGTACTAGTGGTGTAAGAGGGTTAGTCGTGAAAATGACTGATGAAATATGTTGGTTATACACTAAGGCGTTTATTCAGTTTTTAGAGCAAAAGCATTCTATAAAAAAAGGTTCAAAAGTAGCTATAGCGAATGATTTGCGTAGCAGTAGTCCAAGAATCACAAAAGCTGTTATAAAAGCTGTATCAGATAGTGGTTATGAAGCAGTTTATTGTGGTGAAATATCTTCACCAGCAGTTATGCTTTATGGTATATCTAATGAGATTCCTTCTGTTATGGTTACAGGTAGCCATATCCCAGAAGATAGGAATGGAATCAAATTTAATACGCCGTTTGGTGAAGTTCTCAAAGAAGATGAAAAACTAATCGTTAGTCAAGAGGTAGCGATTGATGAGAGCGTTTTTGATGAAAACGGAATGTTTCTAGAAACTCAGAAATTACCAGAAATTGAAACAGCTGGTCACACTCAATATGTTGAAAGATTTATAAACTTTTTCGGAGCTAAATGCTTGAATGGAAAGACAATAGGTTTATACGAACACTCATCTGTTGCTAGAGGGTTGCTAAAAGAGATTTTAGAAGGGCTTGGTGCAAAGGTGATTTTGCTAGGTTTTTCACCTGAATTTGTTTCGGTGGATACAGAAGCTATACGAGCTGAAGATATCAAATTAGCAAAAGAATGGGCAGAAGAGTATAAAAATATTGATAGTATAGTTTCTACGGATGGTGATGGCGATAGGCCATTAGTCAGTGATGAGTTTGGTAATTGGCTTAAAGGTGATATAGTCGGCGTTTTAGTTGCTAAATATATGGGTATAGATTCTATTGTAACTCCAGTGAGTAGTAATACTGTGGCTGAGAAAATCAACCATTTTAAAAATATTGAAAGAACAAAAATTGGTTCTCCCTTTGTAATTGAGGCAATGAATTCACTGCTAAATGATAAAACTAATAAAGTTGCAGGTTATGAGGCTAATGGGGGCTTTTTAACTGCAAATGATATTGTTTCTGTAGATGGTAACAAAATAACAGCTTTGCCAACTAGAGATGCGGTTTTACCAATTTTAGCGGTTATTTTAATGTCGATTGAAAAGCAATGTACTATTTCTGAGCTTTTAGCTGACTTACCTGCAAGGTACACAGCTAGTAGTAAGATTGACGATTTTGCAACTGAAAAAAGTCAAGAAATATTGAAGTTGATATTAGTAGGTGAATCGGATTTACTAGATAAAATCATATCTGAATATTTTGACGGTCAAAATGCTCTAGAAAATATAGATACAACAGACGGTGTAAGAGTAACTTTAGCAAATGAAGATATTGTGCACTTAAGGCCTTCAGGTAATGCACCTGAGTTAAGATGCTATACAGAATCATCTTCAGAAGAGCATGCTCAAAAACTTAATCAATACTGTATTTCTTTAATTCAAGAGAAATAGACTTTTAAAAATCCTTTAGTATAGGTTGTCAAGCTATCAAATACTGTGTTTACTATGATATAATAATGCGATAATTTATAAACTTTTTTAATGAGCCATAATTTATAAGTTTTATGAGTAAATTGTAGTTCATTAGCTTAAATAATTTAAGAATAATGCTATATAAGGAAGTAAAATGGCGAGCTTAAAATACGAAGATGCTGGGGTAAATATCGAAGCTGGAAATGAAGCGGTTGATAGAATGAAAAATCATGTCAAAAAGACATTTACAAAAGATGTGCTTACAGGCTTAGGAAGTTTTGGTTCTCTTTACTCTTTAAAAGATATTATCAATAATTATGAAGAGCCAGTTCTAGTCCAATCTATAGATGGTGTAGGGACTAAAACAAAAGTCGCTGTGATGTGTGGTAAGTTTGAAAATCTTGGTTATGACCTTTTTTCTGCTGCTACGAATGACATTGTGGTTATGGGTGCTAAGCCGATTACATTTTTAGACTATGTTGCTCATGATAAGCTTGATGCTGATATTATGGAAGAGCTTGTAAAAGGTATGAGTAAGGCTTGTGCTGAATCGGGAGTATCACTTGTTGGCGGTGAAACTGCTGAAATGCCAGGTGTGTACCAAGCTGGCGAGATAGATATGGTTGGTGTAATCACTGGTGTAGTTGATAAAAATAAAGTTATCAATGGTGAGAATATTCAAGAAGGTGATGTGGTATTTGGACTTAGTTCATCTGGTCTGCATACAAATGGTTATTCATTTGCACGTAAGCTTTTCTTTGATGTGGCTGGTAAAAGTCACACTGACACTTATCCTGAGTTTAATGGTAAAACTATCGGTGATGTTTTGCTTGAGCCACATATTAACTATACTAATATTATCCATGACTTTTTAGATAATGGTGTTGATATTAAAGGTATTGCACATATCACAGGTGGTGGATTTATTGAAAATATTCCTAGAGTACTGCCAAAAGGATTAGGAGCTAAAATAGAAAAAAATAGCTTTGAGACTCCTGCGGTATTTAAAGTGATGCAACAGATAGGGGATATTAGCGAGTTTGAGATGTATCGCTCGTTTAATATGGGTATTGGTATGACAGTTATTGCAAGCCAAGAGCAGTACGCTAAGATGCAAGAGTTAGCTAAAAAACATACAAATACTAAGCTTTCTAAGATTGGAACTATTACAACTTCAGGTAAGGTGGAAATGCTCTAATGATTGACAAACAAATCATTCAAAATAACATCGAAAATGTATTAAAAACTACAAATCTTGACATCAAAGATAAATATATCGGCAAAGTTCGTGATATGTATTTTATTGGTGATAAAAGTATCTTGATCTCTACAGATAGACAGTCAGCTTTTGATAGATCGCTTGGTTTTATACCTTTCAAAGGCGAGGTTTTAGCTCAGTCTTCAGTATGGTGGTTTAAAAATACGACCCATATTGTTAAGAATCATTTTATAGCTTCACCTGATAAAAATGTTGTGATAGCTAGAAAAGCAAAAGTTCTACCGATAGAGTTTGTTGTGCGTGGATATATTACAGGATCAACAAGTACTTCACTTTGGACGCATTATGAAAAAGGTAGTCGCGATTATTGTGGTAACTTACTTGCAGAAGGATTAAAGAAGAATCAAAAATTGCCTGAAAACATTCTTACGCCAACAACAAAAGAGCTTGATCATGATAGACCTATATCTGTGGAAAATATTGTCAAAGAAGGTTGGTTAACTCAAGAGCAATGGGATTTTGCATCACAAAAAGCGCTAGAGCTTTTTGAGTTTGGTCAAGAAAAAGCCGCTGAAAATGGTTTGATACTAGCTGATACTAAGTATGAGTTTGGTATTGATGAACAAACTGGTGAGATTATTTTAATAGATGAGATACATACTCCAGATAGTTCAAGATTTTGGTTGGCAGATAGTTATGAAGAAAGATTTGCAAATGGTGAAGAGCCTGAAAATATCGACAAAGAATTTTTTAGACTATGGTTTGCGAAAAATTGTGACCCATATAATGATGAGGTACTTCCACAAGCTCCAGAAAAGTTAGTGATTGAGCTATCACAGAAATACATCACTCTTTATGAGATGATAACTGGTGAAAAATTTAACCCACCAGCTGAGGACAAAGATATAAATCAGCGTATAGTAAAAAATATTAGTCAGTATTTAAAAATGGAGCAAAATATGAATATTCTTTTAATTGGTTCGGGTAGTAGAGAACACGCTATTGCTAAAGCTGTTAAAAGGAGCTCGCTTGATAATAAACTTTATTGTCTGAGTGGGGCAACTAATCCTGGTATCGATAAGATTGCAGATGACTATCATATTGCCAATGTTTGTGATGCTAAAGCAATATGTGAATATGCTAAAGATAAAAATGTAACGCTTGCAATAGTCGGCCCTGAAGCACCTCTTGAAGTAGGTGTGGCTGATGCACTTAAAAAAATGGATATAGCTGTTGTAGGACCTACAAAAGACCATGCACAGCTTGAGACATCAAAAGGCTTTACAAGACAGTTAATCCATGATTATGATATTGATGCGAATCCATTTTTTAAAACTTTTACAACTATGGATGGTGTAGAAGAGACTCTTAAAAAATATGAAAAGCAATTTGTAATAAAAGCTGATGGACTTTGCGGTGGTAAAGGCGTGCTTGTATGGGGTGATCATTTACATTCTATGAGTGAAGCTATTAAGCATTGTCAATCTTTAGTTGATGCAGGTAAAGAGTTTGTTATCGAAGAAAAGCTAGTAGGGCAAGAGTTTTCGCTAATTTCATTAACAGATGGTGAAAATTTTATACACATGCCAGCAGTACAAGATCATAAGCGTGCACATGAGCAAGATATGGGACCGAATACTGGTGGAATGGGAACTTATTCTGATGCTAACCATAGTTTACCATTTTTGTCTGACAGCGATGTCGAAAGAGCAAAAGAAATAAATGAAAAAGTTGCTCATGCTTTGAAAGATAAGTTTGGAACACCTTATCAGGGTGTGCTTTATGGTGGCTTTATGGCTACAAAACTTGATACTAAAGTTATTGAGTACAATGCTAGGTTTGGTGATCCAGAAGCAATGAATTTGTTAAGCTTATTAGAAACTGATTTTATTGAGATTGCAAAAGCAGTAACGAATGGTTCACTTGATAAAATCAAAGCTAGATTTAAAAAACAAGCTACTGTTTGTAAGTACTTAGTACCACTTGGTTATCCAAATAATTCAGTTAAAAATTTTAAAATAGATATTTCGCAATGCCCTGAAAATATTGAGTTATTCTTAGGTGCAGTTGATTTTAAAGATGGCAGTTTGATAGGTACAGGATCAAGAGCAATTGCAGTACTTGGAATGGGTGATACTATTTTACAAGCAGAACAAAAGGCTGAAAATGGTGTAAAAAATATTTACGGAAAAATGTTTCATCGTAGAGATATTGGCACAAAAGAGCTAATAAATGAACGAGTTAAATACATGAACTTTTTACGTGGCAGTAAGTATCAGGAAATAAGTTAGTAATGTCAAAATTAAAACTTGTGGTATTAGGCTCAACTCGTGGTACTAATATGCAGGCTATTATTGATGCTATTGCAGATTCTCAGCTAGATGCTAGCATAGAGCTAGTTATGTCTAACCGAAAGAATGCTTATATTCTTGAGAGAGCAAATGAGCATAAGATCTTAAATAAATTCATCAGTGCTAAAGATAAAACTCGTGAGGAGTATGACTTAGAGCTTATTCAAGAAATAACGAGGCATAATCCAGATATTATATTGCTAATAGGATTTATGAGAATTTTAAGTAGTGAGTTTATAGATGCTTTTGATGGTAAAATTTTAAATATTCATCCGTCACTTTTACCAAAACATGCTGGGCTTATGGATTTAGCAGTACATCAATCTGTTATTGATGCTAAAGATAAAAAGTCTGGATGTACTATTCACCAAGTCAGTGAAAAGGTAGATGGTGGAGATATTGTTTTACAGCTTGAATGTGATGTTGTAAATAATGATACTGCTGGGAGCTTAAAGGAAAGAGTGCAGGTTTTAGAAAGTAAGGCCTGGGTTGAGGTTATAAGAGACTGGAGTAAAGTATGAGTATACAAGTTGGTGTAATAATGGGCTCTAAATCTGATTGGAGTACTATGAAAGAGTGCTGTGATATTTTAGAACAGTTAGGTATAAGTTATGAATGTGAAGTTGTATCTGCTCACCGTACCCCTGATAAAATGTTTGAGTATGCAGAAACGGCAAAAGCTCGAGGCATAAAAGTTATAATCGCTGGAGCAGGTGGTGCTGCTCATTTACCTGGTATGGTTGCTGCAAAGACTGATTTACCAGTACTAGGCGTACCAGTAAAATCGAGTGTTCTTAGTGGTAATGACAGCTTACTGTCTATAGTACAAATGCCGGCGGGTATACCAGTAGCTACATTTGCAATAGGTATTGCAGGAGCTAAAAACTCAGCACTTTTTGCCGGTAGTATACTTCAGCATACAGATAGTGAAGTGGCTAAAGCATTAGCTAAATTTAGAGTAAATCAAACTCAAACAGTATTAGATAATCCAAATCCCAGGGAGCAATAATAATATGAGAATAGGAATTGTTGGAGCTGGACAACTTGCTAGAATGTTAAGTATAGCTGGTACTCCATTAGGTTTAGAATTCCATTGTCTGGGTAAGCTTGATGAATGTGCTACAGAGGTTGTAAGAAGCGTAACAGATATATCTCTTGAAGATGTAAATGCAGTTGTAAATTGGGCTAAGCAATTTGATGTGATTACATTTGAGAATGAAAATATATCTCATGAGCTTATCAAAGCGATAAATCATGAGGTAAGTGTATATCCGTCAGCTAAAGCTATAGCTGTCTCTCAAGATCGTTTATTAGAAAAATCATTTATGCAAGACCACGATATTGCTACGGCGAAGTTTGTAAATGTTGTTAGTCTTGGAGCCTTGGAAAAAGCTGTTGAGCAACATGGTCTACCGGCTATTATCAAAACGCGTAGATTCGGCTATGATGGTAAAGGCCAGTTTGTAATTAAATCAAAAGAAGATGTTACTAAGGCATGGGATGCTCTTAAAGGTGCTCCAGATGGATTAATCTATGAGGCTTTTGTTGATTTTGATTATGAAGTTTCTCTAGTTTGTAGTGCAGATGTTAAGGGTAATGTGGTGTTTTATCCATTAGCAAGAAACATCCACAAGCAAGGAATATTAGTTGAATCAGTAGCTCCTTTTGAAAATAAAGCTCTTGAAGAGAGAGCTCAAAAAGTTGCAAAAACTTTAGTTGAAGAACTTGGTTATATTGGTACGCTTGCAATAGAATTTTTCGTAAAGGATGATGAGTTAGTTGTTAATGAGATAGCTCCTCGAGTACACAATAGTGGACATTGGAGTATTGATGGTGCAACAACTTCACAATTTGAAAACCATGTGCGAGCAATAGCTGGACTGATATTAGGTGCAACAGATAGTAGGAAAACTATTATGCTAAATTGCATTGGTAATATGCCACGTACAAAAGATCTAGCTGCTTTAGATTGCGTTAAAATACACAGTTACAATAAAGAAGGAAGAAAGGGGCGTAAAGTGGGGCACTTAAATCTAAACTTAAAAGATGAAACGGATGAGTACCAGCTACTTCAGGCTAAAAAGCTCATAGCATTATCGCAAGATATCTAAGACCAATCTCATTATATTTATTCGATCAATCTGGAATTGTTTCTTGACATTCATATAAACAAGAGTATTATATACACCACTGACGATAATAGCAGTTTGGCACCACCTGATCCCATTCCGAACTCAGAAGTGAAACGGACTTACGCCGATGATAGTTTAGCATTCGCTAGGTGAAAGTAGGTAATCGTCAGACCTTTTTCAATTTTTTCATTTATACTTTTCACTTATGATTTTCTGAAAATTGTATATATTGATCAATAAATTCCTTGTATTTATTTATATAATCACCATATTAAAATCTAGTTAGATAATGTTTAAGATAAATAATACCAACTATAATAAACCTTGGTATGAGATCAAATTGTTGTAAAGCTAGTATATTTTATAGCTCTAGGATGCTTTGATTATATTGATTAGGAGAAATTAATGGCAGATTATTATTCACTACTTGGAGTAAGTAGAGATGCTTCAGATGCAGATTTAAAAAAAGCATATAGGCGTTTAGCTAAAAAATATCACCCAGATGTAAATAAAGATGCTGGTGCAGAAGATAAGTTTAAAGAAATCCAAACAGCTTATGATGTATTAGGTGATAAAGAAAAAAGACCTTTATACGATAGCTATGGTGAGAATTGGGATAAAGTCCAACAAGGTGGCTTTGGCGGAGGTCAAGGAGGTGGTTTTGGTGGCTTCTCTCAAGGTGGAGGAGGTTCACAAAACTTCAATTTTGAGGACATCGGAGATATATTTGGAGATCTTTTTGGTGGTGGTGGAGCTTCTGCTGGCGGTAGAGGCTTCGGTCAGGGCCAGTCTAGAGCTCGTAAGGGTGAAGATATAACTATTTCACTAAAGTTGAATGTTGAAGAAGCTATTGCTGGAGGTAAAAGGTCAGTATCTTACAGTTTCCAAGAAGCAGGAGTAAATGGTATACCGAGCATGCAACATAAGAATGTTGATGTAAATATTCCACAAGCTATAGGTAATGGTAAAAAGTTACGATTGAAGGGTAAAGGTAGTGCCGGAGTTGGTCAAAATGCTCCAGCTGGTGATCTATATATAAAAATAGAAGTTGTAGGTCATAAAAACTATAAAGTTGATAATAATGATGTATATGAGCATATAGCTATAGCACCTTGGGAGGCAGCATTAGGAACTACTCTTGAAATTGAGACTCCATTTGGTAAAAAGAAAATGAAAGTGCCAGAAGGTAGTCAGTCTGGTCGTAAAATGCGTATAAAAGGTAAAGGCCTTGGTGGTGCTGATTTTTATGTTGTGTATGATGTAAAACTACCATTAGCAGATACTGATGAGAAAAAAGAGTTTTATCAAAAAATGAAAGAAATTATGGCTTTTGATCCTAGAGCCTAGAAAACTATTGCTATCAGCGACTTGGTACTTATCTTATAATCTATCTTTAAATATACTGAAGTATCATTGTAAACTTCAGTAAGTTCAGTAAGTTCAGTAAGTTCAGTAACACCTATCAAAATGTCTGTTACAACCCAGAGAAAACCGAGATTCCAATTCTATTATCTACTTTGTAAACTTAGATAATAAGATTAAAATAACAGTCTTAGTTAATTAGAATTGTGTTGTAGTATTACAAAAATATAGCTCTAAACTAAGTAGTGATGTTATGATTATTTTATATGTATATTATATAGAGTATAACTGATATGAGAATTTTAATCGTAGGAGCAGGGCCAACCGGTTTAACAGCAGCAATAGAATTAGCAAGAAAAGGGCATGATGTTGAAATAATTGAGAAGCATGCACAACCATCAAACTTATCAAAAGCTGTTGGAATAATGCCTAATAGTCTTCACCTATTTGAAGCTAGTGGAGTAACTAGTGAGCTCATCAAATATGGCGTAAAACTTTCAAATGTAAGTATAAATTTTGATGAACACGAATATGCAAAAATTGATTTATCAGCCGCTACATCTACTTATCCATTTGTACTTGCTTTGCCACAAAATGAAACCGAAGAGATATTGCGTGAAACATTAGAAAAAATTGGAGTAAGAGTTTCTTTTGATACCGAATTTGAAAGTTTATCTGAGAATTTAGATAAGGTTGTGGTTAAGTTTAAAGATGGAGCTATTAAGGATTATAACTATGTTATAGGAGCAGATGGTATAAAAAGTTCTGTAAGAGAACAGCTAGAGATTGACTATATTGGTTATGAGTTAGAAAAAACTTGGTCAATAGCTGATGTTGTTATCAAAAACTGGCAAGCGACTAATACTTTTAGTGTTTATAGAGTAAATAAAGGCACTTTGGCTGTAGTTGCTCCTATTGCAAAAAACCGTTACAGAGTTATATCGAATACAGAAAATGCACTAAAAGCATTACCATTTGAAGTTAGTGTTGATGAGACGTTTAGAGAAGGGCAGTTTTCTATCTCAGTAAGGCAGGCAACTACTTATCAGAAAGGTAGAGTTTTCTTAGCTGGAGATAGTGCTCATTGTCATTCACCTGTAGGTGGTAGAGGGATGAACTTAGGTATAGCAGACTCGGCTTGTCTTGCAGAAATGTTAACTAATAATACTCAAGATAAATACACATCAGTGAGACACCCAGAAGGTTCTGTAATAATTAAGCAGAGTGAAAAAGTTAGAAGGTTTATTGGTTCAGAAAATGTATTTAAATACCAGCTTGCAAAGATTGGTTTAACTGTGGCAAATAAAAACTCTATTATAAATCGTAAAATAGCAAACATGGCATTAGGTGTGTAATATTAACTATGAAAAGCATTAAGCTGAAAAATGGACATTTATATTATCAAGAATGTGGTAGTGGACCAGCTATGTTATGGATTCACGGTTTGCCATTAAACTCAGATAGCTGGTTTGCACAGTTTGAGTATTTCAAGAGTAATTACCATAATGTCGCAATTGATTTGAGAGGTTATGGTAATTCTAGTGCATTACCTGATAATTATGATTCTATTACAGATGTATATGTTGAAGATATTAAACAGTGCATTGAAGTATTAAAGCTTGATAAACCTATATTAGTTGGTTTTGCATCAGGAGGTCATGCTACCTTAAAATTTGCAGCTAAATATAGTGAGATGATAAGTAAGCTTGTAGTGATTAATGCCTCGCCATGCTTTAAAAAACAGAGTGATTGGCAGTGGGGATTTAGTGCTGAAACATTAAAGAGTTTTACTAAAAAGATAGAGGAAACAACTTCTAATGAAGAACTGTCTGCTGTGTTATATACACCAGCAATCAAAGAACAGCATAGCGATGAACTAGATAAAATGAAGAGTTGGTTTGATGAAATGTTAGCTAAGGCAAAAAAAGAAACTATCCTAGCATTCTTTAATAATATTGCTCTTGATGATGATAGAGCTTTACTTCCAAATATAACAACTCCAACTTTAATTATAAATAGTGTACTAGGTGAAGAGGTTCCGACAGATGTTGGTTTGTATTTAAGGCAAAATATAGCTAACTCACAATACTATGAGATTAATGGGGTAGGTCACTTTGTATTTGCTACACAATCTAAATTAGTAAATCAGACTATAGAGCAGTTTATAGATCCTTCAACCACTATAAACATACCAAAATTCACAAAGGAATATTAATGGCAGAATATACTACACCAAAAGCATTTTATGATTTGTATTATGATTTTACTGGTTATACAAAATCTGATTACCCGCAAGATAGAACAGCAATTGCTCAAGATTTAGCTAAAGTAGTAGCAGAAACTACAGCAACAGAATCTAGCTCTAGCCCATTGGTTGTAGCAGATTCAAAAGGTATATATGTATATAGTGAAGATAAAAATCATCAGTTAATAGCATCAGCTTCATATCGAGCTGCACCAAATTCTGGATTTTATGAGCTTACTAGCTTGTCGCATGTGGGACCTGCAATTGCATATTTAGGAGCTTTAAAATCAATGGGAGATGATTCATGGGAAAAGCATCTTGGCCCTATGATTGAGCATCTAACTGAGGTGCGTGAGCTAAATAAAATTAAAATACAAGGTGATAATCATTGGCTTAATCAGTTATCTATACCTGCACTAGAGGGTAAAGAAGAGTTAGTGAAAAATATGGTTGATTATGGCTGTTCTTTGGCTGCTAATTATCTGATATCTGTTAAAGAAAATAAGGATGATTTTTCTAGTGAGCATGTTATAGAGAACTTTTTGAATGTAGGTAGCGAAGAATATCCAGTTTCATTCGATACTGTGATGATAGGCACTTTTGCATGTGTTGGTTTAATGAGTGTATATGAATTGTATAAGGCATTATCTAATACAAATATAGATTGGCAGAATGCTAAAATTATTCTGCATAATTTAGCAGGGACAAATTATGGTTCAGGTTTAACAGCAGGCTCAAATTGGCTAGTTCCAGTAATTCAATCTATCGCTGGAGAAGTATTAGATTCAAAGCGTATATTGATACTTCCTTATGCAGAATTACCAGAGAGCTTAGGTAGTGATTATCTTCCAGAGAAAGATTTTGAAAATTTATCAAATAGAGTTTGGGGTGGTATTTATGCCAGACCATTTATATCGCAGGCTGCATTTTCTCATGTTGATGATATCAAGATACCTTATAGAGAACCTCTACCTGGAGATTATGGTTTTACTCAGGCTGACCAGATTGAGCATTTTGTGCAGAGGTTAAAGTTTTCTATAACAAGTCCAAAGCAGATGCTTTCAAATACTGTAGGTTTTTGGCTTGCTGGAGAGGCTGTAGCTAAGCAATGGCAGTTTGATAGGGTTGAGCTACCTGGATTAACAAAAGGCTTCCCAAGTGGTATGAGTGCTTACCCAGTAGATGCACCAGCAATAAGGATTAAAAAATGAAGTTAGTACCGTATCAAAATATCCCATCAAGTGGAGCAAGAGGTGTAGAACTTTTTGAGATAGATGGAGATTTATATTTATCGATTCCACAGTTATCTGAAGATATCGTAGGTGATAGCCCTAGTATGAATGGGGGTAATAGTGAAACTTTTGTTTTGGTATATAAGTGGCAAGATAGCAAATTTATCGAATATCAGAAAATACCATCCCCAGGAAATGAGCATACAGCTTTTTATAGTATAGGAAATAGGCATTTTTTAGCAGTAGCATCTATTAGAGGTGGTAAAAATCCTAACTTTACAATGGATGTCAGCTCTACAGTCTATGAGTGGGTTGATGATAGCTTTATAGAGTTTCAATCATTCAATACTTTTGCTGCAAAAAGTTGTGAATTTTTTGAGATAGGTTCTCAGCATTATCTGATATATTCTCAAGGGGTTAAAGAACCTAGTAATGACAACGACAAGCAAAACTATTCACAAATCTATCGTTGGGATGGTTCTTGTTTTGAGCTTTTTCAAAGTATTCCAGTTATATGGGGATATGAAACAAGCTTTTTCTCTATAGAAAATAAGTTTTTCTTGGCTCTAGCTGACAACTTAGGAGCCTCTAAAATACTTCAGTGGAATGGAACAAAGTTTGAATTATTTCAAGAAGTTGATGCACAAGGTGGTGGACGAGATTTTTGTCATTTTATCCATGAAGGATCTCATTATTTAGCATTTGCAAACTTACTACATGATAGCTCGTTATATAAATGGGATAATGGAACTTTTATTAAAATTCAGAATCTTGATGGAGTAGCGGCAAGAAGTTTCTATGTGTATCAAGATAATAATGCTACATACCTTTTTAGAACTAACTTCATAAGTGGTACAAGACAGGAGCCAGTTTCAGCTCTTGAATCTACAATTTACCAATTTGATGGGAGCTGTGTTCCTGTTGCAACATACAGCACCTTCGGGGGTACTGATACCAAAGTATTTATCAAGGATGATAAAAAATATGCTGTTGTCTCCAATAGTTTAAGTAAATCAATCCGGTTTGATACTCCAACTATTGTTTATGAGGTTTTATAGTTTATTTTTTTAACTTACTCTCCAACTCTTTTCTTGTTTCCAATCTCAATTATAAAGTAACTAGTTAGAATCAAGGCTCCACCAATTATGGTTGATGTATATATAGTTTCATTATTTAAAATTCTACCAAAAACTGTTGCAAATATAGGTTCAAATGAGAATATAACAGCAACTTGAGACATACTTAGATATTTTTGGTAAGTGCTTTGTAGCGAATAACAAATAATAGTTGAGATTGAGCAAAATAGCAAAGCTATAACAAGAGTATAGCTAAATGTAACATGTATTACTGAAATATCGGCCATTAAAGGTAGTGGTATTCCAAATGCTATTTGTAAAAATATTAATGGGCGTAAATCTTTAAATGTATCTGTTTTAGTGGTTTTTCTAGTTTCATAACTTAAATATACAACCGAGCAAGCATATGCTAATGCACACATAATTGCCCAAAAATAACCAATTGTAAAGTATTTAAAACTAGCTCCAGATAGAACATATATGCCGAATAAAGATATAACAGATGCAATTACGCCATAAATAGTAAGTCTATCAAGCTTAAAAATACTACCAATAAAGGGAATCATAACCACACTTAGTGCTGTTAGAAATGCTGATTCACTTGATGATATAGTATATAAACTATGTGTTTGAAAGAAAAAGCTCATTCCTTCTAAAGAGCCAAAAATTGCTGCAACTTTGATGATGTATAGTTTATCTATAAACTTTGATTTGAGAATAATAGGCAAAAATAGCAAGCAAGATAGTAGCAATCGTATAGTTACAAATAGCCCTGGTGAAATATACTCAAGAGATATTTTGATAAGAGGAAAAGTAACTCCCCAAAAAATTGTCATTATAAATAAAGCAATTATAGCTTTGCGCTGTATAGTCATTTTTATTTTATATTGTAGAAAGTTTAGAACATTATTAGTTTGCAAGTGTTTTGAGCTTAGGTCAATGGTTTTCTTTGCATAATATGCTATCCTATACTACAGTTTTACTAGCTGAAAAATTAAATGTTTAGAAGTCTTCCTTTATTTATAGGTCTTAGATATATTCGAGCAAAAAAGCGTAACAGATTTATATCTATTATCTCTGCAATATCATTTTTAGGTATTTCATTGGGTGTAGCTGTATTAATAACAGTCATGTCAGTGATGAATGGGTTTGATAATCAGATTAAAAGCCGTATTTTAATGATGGTTCCTCCTGTAAAAGTTTATCAGATGGGTGGTAAGTTAGAGCATTGGCAACATATCGCAAAAACTATAGAATCTAAAGTGCCTAAAGCAAAAAATGCAGCACCACTTATTGAGTCTCAAGGGTTATTAAGTGCTAATAGGGGAGCTAGTACAACTGCGTTTGTGCAAGTGCAGGGTATAGAGCCAAAGTACCAAACCAAAGTATTGCCAATAGCAGATCATATAGTCCAGGGGAATCTATCATCACTAGATGATGGAGATGGCTACAATATAGTACTTGGGAGTGCTTTAGCCGATAGCTTAGGAGTAACTATCGGTGACAAAGTGACTCTTATTGTGCCGAAGATTAATCTAACTCCAGCAGGTATGATCCCTAGAATTAAGCAATTTAAAGTCACAGGGATATTTTCTGTTAGTTATCAGTATGATGCTTATTATGCGATGATAAATATCAAGAAAGCTCAAAAAGTCTTTGAAATGGGCAATAGTATTTCTTCGCTACAGCTTAGTACACCAAATGTTTATGATGCTCCAATGATTAAAAATAAACTAAATGATGGAGCTATACCATCGTACTATTTTGCCAGAGACTGGACTGATGAAAATAAATCATTCTTTGATGCTCTGAAAATGGAAAAAACAATGATGTTCTTCATATTGCTTTTAATCATCACTGTAGCAGTGTTTAACCTTTTATCATCACTAGTGATGGTTGTAACAGATAAACGCAGTGATATAGCTATTTTACGCACTATGGGGATGTCATCAAGACAGATTATTACGGTATTTATTTATCAAGGATTTATAATAGGTCTTATAGGTACTATAATCGGTGTACTTCTTGGAATAGTGCTTTCTACCTATGCCACAGAGATTGTTAATTTCATACAGAATTTATCAGGTCATCAGATGATAAGTGCAAGTGTATATATGATTGATTATATCCCATCACAGTTAATGTGGAGTGATGTGGTTAAAGTAACAATTGTATCAATGATTTTAAGCTTTTTGGCAACACTTTATCCTGCTTGGAGTGCTTCAAAAGTACAACCTGTGGAGGCTTTAAGATATGAGTAATATAGTTCTAAGTTGTAAAAATGTCTCTAAAAAATATACCGAATTTAAAACAGATATTGAGATTCTAAAAGATATAAATATAGATATATTAAAAGGTGAAAAAGTTGCAATAATTGGTTTGTCAGGCTCAGGTAAAACTACGCTACTAAATGTACTTGGAGGGCTAGATAAATGTAGCTCAGGTGAGGTACATCTAGCTGGAGAGAGGTTTGATAATCAATCTGTAAATAAGCGTGCAAAAATGCGTAATAAGCACTTAGGGTTTATATATCAGTTACATCATTTATTACCTGAATTTACTGCTATTGAAAATATAATGATACCACTTGCTATTACTAAAAAGTACTCTAAGAAAGACTCTATAGAAATGGCAATAAAAATACTTGAAAAAGTTGGGCTTGAGCATAGAGCTAACCATAAGCCAGCAGAGCTTTCTGGTGGAGAAAGACAGCGAGTTGCTATAGCTAGAGCATTAGTTACTAACCCTGGTTGTATACTTGCAGATGAGCCTACTGGGAATCTTGATAGCAAACGCTCAAATAGCATATTTGAATTAATGCAACATCTAAGTGAAGATTTTGGTACTAGCTTTGTAATCGTAACACATGATGAAAATCTTGCCGCGAGAATGAATAAAATCTACAGGCTTGTAGATGGTGAGCTAATTAGAGAGCAATAAATCTTTAAGTTTAATTCTGAATCAATATTTTCCATTTTCATATATTATATATTTTATCATTTTAAAAGTTTATCACTCTTCAGATATAGCCAGATTTCCATGAAATAAAAGGCTACTGATTTAGTGGCAAAAGTTGGTTGAGCTTATTGAAATGTTTGTTACAAGCTCAAGAAAGCTGATGCTTCGATATGGGAAGTAAATTATATGTTTTCTTAGGAGGAGTATTTGTTTTATATGAATTATTAGAAACTAACACCAAATTTAGAAGCAAGATCTTTTACATCTTTCGTATTCATCTCTTTAAGAGACTTACCGTTTACTGTAGCGTTGTTAAGTAACTCTTTTGTGTGGTTATCTAAATTACTATTATCAACGAGTTGATTGACAGTATTTTTCACATCCTCAGAGTCTAATGATTTACCTTGAGTAGCTTTATTGAGTGCTTCTTTAGCTTGGCTATTGAGCCCAGATTGGTTAATCAATTGACTAGCTGTATTTTTTATATTATCAGTACTAAACAGTTGAGTTACAGATGAAGCATCAATTGCAAAACCAACATTATTTAAATCACCTGATAGTATCGCTTTTAGTGAAAGGGTAGATAGTTTTTGCTTAACTTTGCCAAAACTTATAGCAACATTATTTAGATTTAAATTCAGTGGAATATTGAACCCAACGTTATTTACACCTGCAAAATGCCATTTACCATTACCTGAAACATCTAAGCTATCAGCATTTATGCCAGCTCCTTTGACTGTAAGACCTTTAAGAGCATCACCTGCAAGATTTTTAAAATCAAACGATACTGTATTATCAACATTGGGTTGATTAGATATTACAACTTTTACATCTAAATCATTATTACTTACAGATTTTACATCTATACTTGTGGGTTTTGCTAAAATTTCAGGAGCTGTAGATAAGTTCATGACTTTAGCTTCATAAGTAACACCATCGTTCACGTAGTTTTTAATATCCATGTTATATATAGTGAATTCAGGGGCTTTATCACGTAAAGTATCATTTTTAAC
The DNA here is from genome assembly GCF_003290445.1 of Francisella adeliensis. Classification (NCBI taxonomy): domain Bacteria; kingdom Pseudomonadati; phylum Pseudomonadota; class Gammaproteobacteria; order Thiotrichales; family Francisellaceae; genus Francisella; species Francisella adeliensis. The sequence goes on from NZ_CP021781.1 coordinate 595,912, forward strand.
ATCAGCATAGCCATAAACTTCAGCTTCTTGCTTAACTACAGCCTTTTGTTTTTCATCAGATGTATCTTCACTAGAAGCAGGTCTAAACTTAGCTAATACCTCAACAGTTTGCTTAATACTCTTAGCGGTATCAGCCGTTTTTGTTGCTTCTTTATTGATGTCATTAATATTTACTTGCTGGAATTTGTCTCCAGCATATTTCATAAACTCATCAGCTGTTTGAGTATTATCTTTTGAATCAACAATATTTGCTTGTTCAGGGTTAGAGTATAGCTCTCCTTTTGATGCTCTTTGCTTATCTAGGCTGACTCCATCAACAACTACATCTTTTAGAGCTATTTGTTTAACTAGTAAGCCAGAAATATCTAAACTAGCACTTATATTTGAGGCGTAGAATCTATCTTTATCTAGATTTTTTGGATCAGCTGCACCAAGACCATTTATTTGTAGTTTAGCATCTCCTAAATCAAGCTTTAAAGAATCATAGTCTACAGTAGCACCGTTAGCTTTGGTTAGTTGTTGCTTTATTATATTAGAGATCATAGCAGTTTCTAGTATACTTGGAGCAAAAGCTAAACCAACAACAGCTAGAATGACTAGTGCAAGCCCCCATATTCTTATTGGCTGGCGAAACTTTCTTGATTGAATTTTTTGCCAGTCAACTTTTGAGATATTTTTCCCAAAGATTATTTTAGATGCGATTTTAACACTAAGCTTGTTAGTCATTTTCTGATAAAGTTCACTACCTGCCTGTACATTAGCAAGTTTAGAAATAAACTTTTTATATATTTTGGCTATTATAAATCCAAATATTAACCCTAGAACTATAGCAACAAAAAGAGCACCTGTAACTAGGTAGTACTCAAACCCAGCATATGCTAATACTGGTGTATTTACTGCGGCTTTAAAAATAGGTTGGGTAAAGCCATCTACTAAAAATCTACCAGCATTGAAACTAACAACTTCTAAAGGGTATGAAAATAGTTTGGCAATAAAAGCGAGTATTACAAATAACCCAATGTTTACTCTTAATAGAAGTACTAGAAGTATCACACCTACAAATAAAAAGGGTGAGTATCCGAAACCAGGGATAAATCCAAATATGAAGCCTAATAATGACACAAGTATCAGTTGAGCTGGTGTTGAAGGACTAAAAATAATCCTCATAAACATGTTATATATTTTTTTCACGATAATCTCCTGCTAGTTAGTTCTACTAGTTATTTTATATTTATACTAATATCATTTTTGTATTGGGATTAGTATTACTTTTGTTATTATCAACAATATACTTAAAATATAAGATAAATTCTAGCATTTTCATACTCAAACCAAGATTCTACATAATAAAAGTTAAGATGTAAGCTTTATGAGTATGTAAAGAAAAGCATATAAAAATTAATATTTTAAAAATTATATGTTTTTAGATGGGTAATTTTTAGAAAAGGTAAGAGAAATTAGTTTTTAGCATCTGCTGTTTTAGCTTTCACTATAGCATCTTCGATAGTTTTATAGTCTGCGTATCCACCAATTACAGTAGTATTGCTAGCATTAGCATCTTTAGCAGGAGTTACTACCAAATAAGGAGTACCTTGAATGCCAAGATCTTTAAAGCCCATAGTTAAAGTTTCTTTTAGGTGCTCTGGTATTTTGTTATCTTTTATAGCAGCTTTGATTTTATCTAGGCTAGCACCTTTTACTTTAGATATAGATTTTAAAGCTACCTTATCAATAGTTTCATTTTTAAGCTTACCTTCATCTTCACCTGTATCAAATATACCATCATGGTACTGAATATAAGCATCTGAACCATAAAGCTTGTAAATAGCTGTACCAACTTCAGCAGCATATTCTGATGCAGGGGCTCTTTCACCAAATATTGGGAACTCTACAAATACAAACTGAGTTTTTAAGTGATCAGCCATAGCTTTATCAATTTCAGGAGCTACTTTTGAGCAATACATACACTGGTAATCAAAGAAGCCATAGACTATTACTTCAGGGTTTTTAGCTTCTGATTTAGGAGTTAAATCAGAGTTGTAAATTTTATCTTTTACCTTTAGGAAGCTAGATACTTTTTCTTCGTTCATTTTAGTAGTCATCTTTTCACGAAGTTGATCCATGTTTTTATCTATGTCTGCTTGGTCTATAGCAGGATCTTTAGAATTAATAGCATTTTCAAAACCAGTTACTATTTTATCGCTATTTAAACCAAATTCTTTTAGGTTGGGGTCTTGGGAGATACCTTTGCCCATACCGTAGCCGATAGTGTAGCTAGCATTAGCTTTTACATTTGAAGTGTCAGCAGAGTCGGCTGTTGTTGCATCAGCAACTTTAGCTGCAGCAGTGTCTACAACTGAAGAGCTAGGTGTTGCATTTGCAGTATCTGTAGTATCTTTAGAGTCAGAGCTGTTACCAGAACAAGCTACTAGAGTAGTAGCAACCCCAGCTATTGTTAGAGCTTTAAGTAATTTTTTCTTAGTCATTGTTACTCCTTAATTATGCTTGAGCTTTTTGTTGAGCAGCCATTGCTTGTTTTTGGAAATCCATCATAGCTGTTTGCATCTGTTTTTCATTAAGTTTAGCTTTCTTATCAGCTATACCATCTTTAAGGCCTGAAATTAATTCAGCATTATCAGTTTCAACATTACCTTGTGCCAATTGAGCTTTTAGATTACTACCCATTTCATAACCAACAGAGTAGCTAACATCATCATTGCTGTCTGCTGCTGCAAAAGAACTAGTAATTAAAGCGCCAGCTATTAATGGAGCTACAAGTAGAGTTTTAGTGAATTTCATTTTATTCTCCTTTTGATTTGAAAGTATTATCCTTTGTCATTCTACAAACTATATAGGTAAAGCACAATGTTTATTGGCTATTTTTTTGTTTGTTAACTGCCCAGTCGATGTGTTCTAATATGAGGTCGTTATCTTTAAATTCAAGTTTTTTGTTTTCTAGGGCTAAAATATTGTTTAGCGAATAGGATGAATTTCCTATGGCAATACTAATATTTCTAACCCAGGCATTATAGCCTATTCTTCTGATAGCCGAACCTTGGGTGTTTTTATCAAAATCATTAGAGTCCCAACTGTAAAGCTCTAGTAATGGTCGATTTACTAGAAATTCGCGGAGTTGGAAATCTTTTTCTTTCGTTTGAGGTGCAGAGTTATTGAATGGACAAACAAGCTGACAATCATCACAGCCATAAATTCTAGTGCCGATAGCATCTCTAAATTCTTGGGCTATAGCGCCTTTATTTTCTATAGTGAGATAAGAAATACATCTACGAGAATCTATCATTTTGCCAGGCGTTATTGCATTAGTTGGACATAGTTTAATGCAGGCTTGGCATTTCCCACAAGCATCAAGATGTTTGGGATTATTCGGTAAATGAGATAAGTCTAAGTTACTATATATGACGCCTATGAAGAAAAATGAGCCTTGAGATTTATTCATTAGCATTGAATTTTTACCCATCCAACCAAGCCCTGCTTTTTCAGCTAATGGTTTTTCTAAAACTGGGGCACTATCTGTAAATACTCTAAATTCATGAGTATCTATAATGTCGTTGATATATTCACCAAGCTTTTGAAGTTTTTTCTTCATGACTTTGTGGTAATCACGACCATGAGCATAAATTGAAATATCAGCAATATTTGACTCTGAGCGAAGTCTTTTAACTTCATTTTTTGTTGAGATAGGACGATTTGAATAGTTAAGTGTAGTTACAATAACGCTGTTTGTGCCTGGTACAAGCTTATCTGGTACAAACCTTTTGCTACCATGCTTTGTCATATAGCCTAGGTCGGCATGATAGTTGTTTTCTATCCATTTATCATAGTAAGGGATGTATTCGGAAAGGTCGCAATCAGCTTTAGATATTGATGATATACCTAGTTCATTAGTTGCGTAATCTTGGATTTTCTGCCATTGCTCTAATGAAAGCTTTATTTGCATAAAAGATTTGGGAGTTAGTTATTAGAGTCTTCACGTTTAATGTCCCAAAGCTTTTCAAGTGCATAAAGCTCTCTTGTTTCTTCAAGCATAATATGAGCTACAACATCGCCAATATCTACCAAAACCCAATCAGCTTTATTACCACCCTCGATACCTAAAATAGATATTTTATTTGCTTTAAGTTCCAGTTCAAGGTTTTTAGCTATAGCTTTTGCGTGAGTAGAAGATGAAGCTGTACATATTACAATTTTATCCATCATATTTGTCAGATGTTCAACATCTATTGTTTGTATGTCAATTGCTTTTAAGTCGTCTATTTTGTCAACAATAAACTCTAATCTTTGATCTGTAGTCATAACTTTTCTAACTTGTATTTTTTTAATAATAGTTTTGAATCTAAGATTATAGCATAACTTGTTATCAAATTATTTGGAAATACAGATTATATGGTTCTAGTGGCTTTATGAAAGATAAATATTTTACGGTATACCCATAACTTTCAGGTGGTATGGGTATAAAATAATGATATTATTATAGTTAGTGGTTTTTATATGGAAAGCAGTTATGAAAAAAAAGAATTTATTTTTATTTTTAGTGATTTTAATTGTTGGTATTTTGGGAGCATATTGGTTCTATAAGTTTGCATCATGGTATGAGCAAACGCTAGGAGCATTGTTTGCATATATAGTTATAATAAGTTTCTTAATGCTGATATTTGCGCCATTTAAGTTGATTAAGGATAAAAAAGGAACTATTAGTGTATTAGCTTATTTTAAGTTTATGGGACTTACTTTATTAAACATCGCTAACGTTATATACCTTATTGCTAAAGAATCAGTTTTGACTTTAGTGTTTATATTCTCGAGATTCTTTTCAAAAAAGACTAAAGATGTGATTAAAGAAACTATAGAGTGATATAAGTTTTAATTTCTAATGAAATATACCGCTGAGCAGAAAAAAATAATTGAGCATGACATTAAAGCTCATGCAATAGTGTCAGCTGTGGCTGGAAGTGGTAAAACACAAACTCTAATCGCTCGAATTGAGTATTTATTAAGTCAAAATATCTCGCCACATAAAATTTTAGTACTTATGTACAATAAATCTGCTCAGGTTGATTTTGCAGAAAGGCTTGCTAAAGTTATTTCACCTTTAAAAGCTAAAGCTATAAATGTCCGTACAATGCATTCTTTAGGTAATAGTTTTTTACAAGCATTTGCAAAAGCGGGCTTTGTTAAGTTTGATAAGATTCTGCGTGAATATGAGGTTGAAGCTATCGTTCAAAGGCTGCTTAAAAGCTATCAAAAAGAGCTGAAGATAATCAAAGATATTGATACTGAAAGAGTTGAAACTTTTAAAGAATATATCTCTCTTTTAAAATCTGACCTAAGCCTTTCAAATAAAAAAATTCTTGCTATAAATAGTAAAGATAAAAAATTACTGGATAAGGTTTTCGAAGCTTTTAATAAAGAGTGTGAGAATCAAAAGGCAATAACTTATGATGATATGATTTATCTTCCAGCTAAGTTTTTTGATAGAGATAGCTCTACAGTTGCTAAGGCTAATAATATTTACTCGCATATTATAGTTGATGAATACCAAGATATTAACCAGGTTCAGCAACATTTTTTGCGTTGTTTAGTTGGTGAAAATACTTATGCGATGGTTGTTGGAGATGTCGATCAAACTATATACCAGTGGCGTGGTTCAACTCCATACTATATGTTGGAAGGTTTTAAGAAGGATTTTAAAAATACAAAACAGTATCAGTTATCGTACACATTTCGTTATGGTGATTTAATCTCATTAATGGCAAATAACATTATTACAAACAATAAGAATCGTTACGATAATCTTTGTGTGACATACCCTAAAATCAAAAGAGCAACAGATGTAAGTATCTTAGATAGTACAAATAATGCTGTATTAAAGCTAAAAGCCCTTATTGATTCTGGAGTAAAAGCAAAAGATATAGTTATATTAGTTAGGAAATATAATTCAACAACAGTTTTCGAGCTTAGCTGTTTATACAATGATTTATCATATAGTGTGGTTGCTGATAAAAATATCTTTAGTGAAGGACTTTTTAAAGCGGTATATGGGTATTTAATGCTCATTAATAAGGGCTATGGCTTTACAAAACATTCCTTTGAGCAAAAAGTTGAGTTTATAAAGTCGATGTTGGATTACCCGTCTCTTTACCTTAAAAAAGATGTTAAACAAAAAGTTGCTACAGATATTGCTAATGATGTTTCTAATGCATATCAGATTTTAGCAGATTTGGCTGCCAAAGCAGATAAGCCTTTTAAAGAGAAAAATATTTTAGCTATTGCCCATCATTGGAGAGTTATTTTTAACAATACAAGGCTTAAAAAAGCGGATAAAGCTATAGAGCATATTATAGATATAGCAGGATTAGAAAAAGCAGTCGCGAAGTCTTCTGGTGATACATATTCAAGCAAATCTAAGTTGCAAATTATTGAAGGTATAAAAAGTTTTGCAAAAAGCAGAAAATCAAGTATCAATGAATTCATTGATCTGCTTTATGATTTGTATAGTAAGTCGTTAAAAGATTCTTATATAGATGAAGGTCAAATTCAGATAATGTCAATGCATAGAGCAAAAGGCCTTGAGTGGGATTATGTAGTTGTACATGATGCTACAGAGGGCGGTTTTTTTGGCGAAAAAAACACAAAAGTAGATGAAGAAACTATTGAAGAAGAAAGAAGACTTTTTTATGTGGCAATTACGCGAGTTAAAAAACATTTATTTATAGTCTCAGCTGATGATATAAGTAGAGTATCATCATGGTATAAGGTTAAGACAAATACTTACCCAAAAGATTTGAAATGTAAAAATAGTTTGAGGTTTTTATATGAGGGTAATCTAGTTGAATGTGAAGGTTATATCTCAAATATAAAGACATTGAAATTTTCAGATATAGAAAATAAAATGTTTAAAAATTATCACAGTAAGCTTGAAGTGAAATAGTGCTGTAGAAGCTATTTAGTCGTTGTTGGTTTGTCTGTATCTTTGGTGTTTTTAGGTTTCTTTTCTTTAGAGATTTGCTCAAAAGGCTTATCTGAAAATTTCATGGCTGGGTTTGCGAGGATTTTGTTTTTTATGTTTTTACTTTCCCATTTGCCATCTTTAGTAGCTTGAGTTGGAAAGTTTTTTAATTTGTTTATATACCGTTTCCAACATTCAGCCTTGCTTAAAGGTTTTATTCCTTTATTTAAAATCGCTTTGTGCCAGCTTTTACCATTATCAGTAGAAACTTGGTATGTTATATAGCAATAGTTGTTAGGCTCATTTATTTTTACTTTTTCAACTGGTTTTTTTTCAGTCTTAACTTCATTTTTACTTTTTGAAACCTGGTAATATGCAAATATAGTAAGAAAGATTATTGCAAAAATTACAATAAGAATCGTGATTTTTTTCTTCATAAACTAATGTGACTATATAATGATTGCCTCAATTATATACTAAATGAACTCAAATATAATTAGTAGGTTTATTTTATTTGTTAAAATGGTTTATAATAGAATGTTTTTTATTTGATGTTAATTTCATTAAACTTGATTTTTTATATTTAAGGTAAGTCATGATTACAACTAAAAAGTTGCGTAATAAATTTATTAATTATTTTACTTCACAAGGTCATAGCCATCAATTAAGCTCGCCTTTAATACCATTTGGTGATGATACCCTACTTTTCACAAATGCAGGAATGGTGCAGTTTAAAGATGTGTTTTTAGGTAATGAAAAGAGAGACTTTTCAAAAGCAGTTTCTGTACAGAAATGTTTACGAGCTGGTGGTAAACATAATGATTTAGACAATGTTGGTTATACTGCCAGGCACCATACTTTTTTTGAGATGTTAGGTAATTTTAGTTTTGGTGATTATTTTAAGAAAGAAGCGATAAGTTTTGCGTGGGAGTTTTTAACTAAAGAAATAAAGCTTCCAGAGGATAAGCTTTGGGTGACTATTTATGCTACAGATGATGAGGCTTTTGATGTTTGGCATAATCATATTGGCCTAGCTAAAGAAAGAATTATCCGTATTGATAGTGCAGATAACTTTTGGTCAATGGGAGATACTGGGCCATGTGGACCTTGTACTGAGATTTTTTATGATCATGGCAAAGAAATAGAGGGTGGTTTGCCTGGAACACCTGAAGAAGATGGTGATAGATATATTGAAATTTGGAATATAGTTTTTATGCAATATAATCGCCATGCAGATGGAACTACTACAAATTTACCAAAACCATCAGTAGATACGGGTATGGGTTTGGAAAGGATTGCTGCAATCTTACAAGAAGTACATACAAACTATGAGATTGATCTATTTCAAGCATTAATCAAAAAAGCCTATGAAGTGACTAACGCTAATGATAAAGATTCAGCATCTTTAAAAGTAGTTGCAGATCATATTAGATCATGCGCATTTTTGATTGCAGATGGCGTATTGCCATCAAATGAAGGTAGGGGTTATGTACTTCGTAGAATTATCCGTAGAGCAGTTAGGCACGGCAATAAGCTGGGAGCTAAAGAAGTGTTTTTCTATAAGCTTGTTGATGAATTAATCAATCAAATGGGTGAAGCATATCCAGAGCTAGTAGAAAAAAGAAATTTAATTGAGAAAACTTTAATAAAAGAAGAAGAACTATTTTCTAAAACAGTTGAGAATGGTATAAAGGTATTTGAAACTGAAATTAAAGATCTCAAAAGTAGTGTGATAAGTGGTGAAGTGGCATTTAAACTATATGACACATATGGTTTTCCTGTAGATTTGACTGCAGATATGGCAAGAGAAAGAAACCTTGAGATAGATCAAGTGGAATTTGACAAGCTTATGACTGAGCAAAAGCAACGTTCGAAAGATGCAGGTAAATTTGGTGTTGATTATAACGATAGCATTAACTCTAATGTAAAATCTACATTTAAAGGATATTCCTCTTTGATTGAGGATGCGAAGATTCTTGAAATATATCAAAATGGTAATTCTCTATTAAGGCTTGAGAATAATGAACAAGCAGTAATAGTTTTAAACCAATCACCATTTTATGCAGAATCTGGTGGGCAGGCTGGAGATAAAGGTGTATTTGAAGGAGTTGGCTTTGAATTTGTTGTTGAGGATGTGCAAAAATCTGGTGAGGCAATACTACATATAGGCAAACTTTCTAAAGGGTTGGTAAATATCAATGATGAGTTAACGGCTACAGTTAACACAGATACAAGACTAGCAACAGCTGCAAATCACAGTGCAACTCATTTGCTTCATAAGGCTTTAAAAGTGGTTTTAGGAGAGCATGTTGAGCAAAAAGGTTCGTTAGTGGATGCTAATAGATTAAGGTTTGACTTTACTCATGAAGGTAGTATTTCTTTGCAAGATTTGAGAAAAGTTGAAGAATTAGTAAATGCTCAAGTTAGAGCGAACTTTGATGTGATGACGATTGAAACCACTCAAGAAAAAGCAAAAACGATGGGAGCGGAAGCTCTTTTTGGTGAGAAGTATGGTGATATAGTTCGTGTAATATCTATGGGTGATTTTTCAGTAGAGTTTTGTGGTGGTACACATGTGTATCGTACAGGCGATATAGGCCTTTTTAAAATTGTATCTGAGAGTGGTGTAGCATCGGGTATTAGACGAATAGAGGCAGTGACAGCTGCAAAAGCAATTACAAGTATTCAAAATACTGAAAAAACAATTTCTACTGTTAAAGATAAGCTAAAAGCTAGTGATAACAATTTATTTGATAAGCTTGCATCATTGCAAGAACAATTAAAGTCTCAAGAAAAACAAATTACTAAGCTTAAAAAAGATTTATTATCTGGTTCAAGTACTGCAATAAAAGAAGTTGAAAGTAATGGCGTAACTGTTGTTATAGCTAACATAGAGGGCGTTGATGTTAAGACGCTACGCGATAAGGTAGATGACTATAAATCTAAGAAAGAAAAAGTGGTCGTAGTACTAAGTACTATAGTTGCAGGTAAAGTACAGTTTGTAATTGGCGTAAGTAAGTCTATAATAGCTACAATTAAAGCTGGTGATATAGCTAAAGAGTTAAGTTCTCACATAGATGGTAAAGGCGGAGGCCGACCAGATATGGCTCAAGGTGGTGGTAATAATTCTACTGATATTGAGAATGCTTTAGGTATAACAGAGCAATTTGTTATCAGTAAAATAAGCTAAGAGTAGAGTTTTGAATTTTTTAAGTCGTAAGCTATTTTTGATTGTTGGTGTTATTAGCTCTTTTAGTTGCTATGGATCTACTGCTATAGCTGACTTCGATCAAACTATAGCTAAGGCAACAAGTAATTCACCACAGTATAAATATATCGGTTTCCAGCTTGAATCTAGGCAGATGGATCCTGCGGTACAGTTAGGTCGATTATTACCTAGAGTTGATGTTGGTGCAGAAATTTCGCATGTAGATATTATTGATGGTGTAGATGGTGCTGGTGGGGATATAGCCGGTGGATCTTTTGGTTCAGGTAATGGTTTAGTATCATTAACACAACCTCTATATGATTATGGTGCATATAAAGACCTTCAATCTGCCCAAGAAACAGCTCAGTTTGGACAACAAGATTATCGTACAAATTACCAGCAGTTTTTATATGATGTAAGTTTTGCATATTTTAATCTAGTTAAAGCGATTAAAAATGTTGAGTATAATTCATACAACCTAAAAGCTAACAGAAGAAGTGATAATGAGTTAGAAAATAAATTTAACGCAGGAGTTGCTGATACAGCTGACTATGAAACAGCTCGAGCTAACTACTATATTGCGCAAGCTGACTATGCTGCAGCTAAAAGAGAAGAAAAAGTAGCAAGAGCAGAATTAAAAAAATTCACAAACAATAATGATGATGTGATTTTATATGACAATAACTTTGAATTAAAAGATCCATCTCCTAATGATGAAGAAGGTTGGGAACAGCTTACGTTAAGAAGTAATCCTTCGTATTTGGGTTCTGCACATTTTAAAGAGAGTAAGTACTATGATTATCAATCAGCTACAAGTCCATTTATGCCAACGATCAACTTTGAGTTGAAATATTCACCAGGTATAAATCAGGTGAGTACACTAGGAAACCCTGTTTTTGATCAGTTTTTACCAGCTAAAGGTACTGTAAATGCATTTTACTTTGGTCTTAATATTGAGTGGAATTTCCTATCTGGTGGAACTGACTATGCAGAGCTTAAAAAAGCTGCTTATGATTATCAGTCTTCTGAGTTTGATATGATTCAAACAGGAAGGGTAGCACAAAATGATGCAATGTATGCATACAGGTTTGTGGAGCTTAAGAAGAAGCAGATTACAGAGCTAAGAAAGTCAGTGGCAGCAGCTAAAATTGCATATGAAAAATATGAAGAAAAATATCTTCAAGGTACTACTACAATTACACAGTACTTTATACTACTGAATCAATACTATCAATTTCTTATAAACTTAAACAATGCTGAATTTGATTATATTTTAGGGTTTTTAAGTCTTTATAAAACAGCTGGAATACTGACTACTAAGACTGTTAAAGATGTTAATAACTGGGTATTATTTAATCAAAAAGTTGATCTATAAAAGATTTTCATTAAACACTATCATCTTTATACCTGGCACTAGTCTTTGTAATATTTTATAGGTTATCTCTTTTGCAAAAGTGACTAAAAGTATTAAGTTAAATAGTCATAGAGGTGTTTTTTATGTGTGTTCTGCATTACCAAATATTTGAGAACTACAGCTTAGAAATTTGTTATAATTTATACACTACTTAATAAAATTATTAATTAAAATGTATTTTCTTGAAACTGAATTAAAGTGCTTTTCTAATGATAAACATACTGACTCTATAGCTATAGAGTTAGTTTTGAATGAAAATTGCTCTCAATGGCTAAAAAAACAGAATGATTTTGTACAAAACCTTGCGAAGACTATAGATTTTGGCGAAAATAATAAAATTTTTAAAATCCCTAGTGAAAAGACAGGTGAGCTTGAAAATGTGGTTTATCTCATTGATAATGATATGTACAGTATTGCTGATCTAGCAAATACTCTTGAAGCTGGAAATTACCATATACAAAAATCTGAAATTGAAGATTTAAAGTTATACTACATAGCTTTTGCTTTAGGTAGCTATAGTTTTGATAAGTATCGTTCAAAACCTAAATCTAAGCAGGTAAAACTTTATTTACCTGAAGAATATAAATTGATCTTACCAGAGGTTGAAGCGACATTTTTAGTTAGAGATATGATAACTACTACAGCTGAAGATATGGGACCTGAAGATATTGCTAAAGTTGTAAAAGATATTGCTAAGAAGTTTGATGGGCAATGTAGTGAGCTTGTGGGCCAAGAGCTTGTGGAAAATGATTATATGGGTGTATACACTGTTGGTAAAGGTAGTCACCGTCCACCGAGACTAGTTCATCTAAATTGGGGAGATAAAAAACACCCTAAGATATCTGTAGTTGGTAAAGGTGTTGCATTTGATACAGGTGGATTAAACATCAAGCCTGGTGCTGGTATGATGCTGATGCTTAAAGATATGGGCGGAGCAGCAAATGCTATAGGCTTAGCATATATGATTATGAAACATAAATTGCCTGTAAATTTAAGTTTAGTTATCCCAACTGTAGAAAATGCAATAGATGCAAAATCATATAGACCTAGTGATATTATTACAATGAAAAATGGTACAACTGTACAGGTAACAAACACAGATGCTGAAGGTAGGTTGATACTTGCTGAACCATTATATGAAGAAGCAAAAACAAACCCAGATTATCTGATAGATTTTACTACGCTAACAGGTGCTGCTAGAGTAGCCGTTGGCCCTGAAATATCAGCATTATTCTGTAACGATGATGAAACTGCTAATGAGCTATATAAATATAGTAAATGTACACAAGATAAGGTTTGGAGGTTACCATTATCTGATTGTTATAGAAAAGCGCTAAAAACTGATTTTGCAGATATTTCACACTGTGATTTATCTCCATTTGCGGGAGCGACTAAAGCAGCGCTATTTTTAGAGTATTTTGTAGGGCTTAAAAAAGCACCCAAATGGGTGCATTTCGACCTTATGGGTTGGAATGTTTCTTCAACTGCTGGTAAGCCTAAAGGTGGTGAGATGATGGCGGTTAGAACAACTTTTGCGATGTTAAGTGATAAATATAAGTAATTACTTCAAAAAAATAACTATTTAAATCAAATAAGTTTCTATATTTAAGCTAGAGTTTGTATACTTATTCTATGTAAAATAACTATTTCTAAATAATGAATAAAACAATTTTAGAGCAACTAAAACAAGTTTCTATGGTCGTTGCTGATACTGGTGATTTTGAACTTATAAAACAGTATAAGCCAGTAGATGCAACAACGAACCCTAGCCTTATATTAAAAGCTGTCAAAGACGAGAGATATACACAATTAGTTAAAGATGTAATTGAGAGTGTAAAACTATCGAACCCTGAGCTAACTAATGAAGAATTAGTAACTAAATGTGTAATAGAGATATTGGTCACATTTGGTCAGAAAATCCTTGAAGTAATTGATGGTAAAGTTTCAAGTGAAGTTGATGCTAGGATGTCTTTTAGTACATCTGAGACGATTAACTATGCAAAGGAAATAGTGTCTTCTTACGCGAGCAAAGGCATATCTAAAGATAGAGTCTTAATTAAGGTTGCGGCTACTTGGGAAGGTATCAAAGCTGCTGAAGTCTTACAAAAAGAAGGTATAAACTGTAATTTGACTTTAATTTTTGATAAGTCCCAAGCTCAGGCATGTGCTGAAGTTGGTGTTTTTTTAATATCACCATTTGTTGGTAGAATTACAGATTGGCAGATGCAACAGCAAAAGCTTGTAAGTTTCCCTGCTGTAGAAGATGATGAGGGGGTTAAATCTGTTAAAGAAATTTATAGTTTTTATAAAAGTCATAGCTTTAAAACTATAGTTATGGGAGCAAGCTTTAGAAATGTTGGGCAAGTATTAGCATTAGCAGGTTGTGATGCTCTTACAATCTCTCCTGCGTTATTGGAAGAAATGGCAAATATGGATGGCTCATTAGAAACTAATCTTTGTGATGACTATGATGTTCATTTTAAAGAAGACTCTCTTACTGAAGAGAGATTTAGACTAAGCATGAATCAAAATATTATGGCAAATCATAAACTAGCAGAAGGCATAAATTCTTTCACCAAAGATACAGTTGAATTAGAACAGATTATAAAGGGCTATTTATAGGAGAGGAAAATGAAGAAATTAATATTAGCGCCAGCGATTACTTTATCTTTTGCAGTGGGTGGCTTTGCTTTAGATGAAAGAGAATATGAAGTTGATGATAAAGCTCGAGTTTCAAACTCATCAGAAAGTAGAATAGACATTGGTGAGCAAGAAAAAAAATTAAACTCATTTAAAGAACAAAAAGCTCCTGCAAATGATAATATCTTTAATAAAAATAGAGATAAAGATAACTCTAAAGATTCAGATGATGATGAAGATGAGAATCCAAATTTAGCTAATCTTTCTCAGCCTGCACCAAATATCCAAAGAAATCTTAGTATGCCAACAGACGAAGAACAAAGAATGAGTCGTCAAATGCAACTTGATGGAGCTCAAGGAGGTATTCAAAATACAGGACCTCGAGGGATTGGTAACCCATCGCAGTATTAATAACTTTGCAAGATACTCATAAATATACTAAAATCTACTATTTAAAAAATATCCATCTATAAACACTTTATAAGGTTTCTCTATGACTAATTATCAATATAAAAATATTCAAATATTACAAGTAAGTGGTATAGATACTAAAAAATTTCTACAAGGCTTAACTACCGCTGATTTAAACCTTTTAACTGAAAATAAAGATATTCTTTTTACAGCGTTTGCTAATTTAAAAGGCCGTATAATATCATTATGTTTTGTGAAGTTTATTGATGATAATACTTTGCTTTTATCTGTTGATGAGGGTGTAGTTGAAGGTCTGATCTCTTGGCTTAAAAAGTATGGTATGTTTTCAAAAGTTAGTTTTGAGATAAATGCTGGCTATAGTTTGGTGTATCGTGAGGGATGTTTTTTAAACCATGATGTAGTTAAAGGTAGTGAACAATCAAACATAAGTTTTGAAGAGGTTCAAAAGAGAAATATAGCTAACAAACTAGCATTTATAAATTCTGGCAATTTTGAGAAATTTCTACCAGCAGAACTTGAATTAGATAATCTTGAAAATGTAATTTGCTATACAAAGGGTTGCTATATGGGGCAGGAAGTTATAGCTAGAATGCATTACAAGGCAAAGCTTAAAAAAGAGTTAGCAGTGATGAGCTCTAGTAATGATATTCAGATTCAAGATTTAAAAAACTCTGATGGTAAGCCTTTAGCTGTAGTTGTAAATAAAGTATTTGTTGATAGTGAATGTTATATGCTTGTGGTTTTTCATAAAGAAGCAGTAGATAGCCAATACAAGCTAGAGTCTGGTGAGATTATCACTAAATGCTAGATAGATTAAATCCTGAGCAACAAAATGCTGTAAGATACATTGGTTCACCATTGCTTGTGCTAGCAGGGGCTGGAAGTGGTAAAACTAGTGTGATTATTGAGAAAATATCCTATCTTATTGAAGAATTGCTATACCCTGCAAAAAGCATCTTAGCTGTTACATTTACAAATAAAGCAGCTAAAGAGATGCAGGAGCGAGTCAAGTCTAGGTTAGATAAAGATAGATCAAAAGGTTTGACTATATCGACATTTCATTCGCTTGGTTTAACTATTTTAAAAAAGCATTTTCTTGAGCTTGGTTATAAGAAAAACTTTACACTTTTTGATGGAAATGACTCGCTTACTTTGATCGCAGATATTGCTTATGAAGGGTTTCAGATGCCGAAGCAAGATACTAAATTTATCCAGTCAAAAATATCTTATTGGAAATCATCTTTACTAACCCCTGATCAAGTGGATATAAAAAATGATTTAGATACTAAAGCACAGTTTGTATATGAGGAATACCAAAAGTATTTGAAGTCATATAATGCATTTGATTTTGATGATTTGATATTTCAACCGATGCAACTTTTTAAAAAGAATGAAAATATCCAAAAATTTTGGTCAGATAAGTTTAGATATATATTGATAGATGAGTATCAAGATACAAATGAATCACAATACCAGCTCTTAAAGTACCTAACAAAAGGTAAAAATAAATTTACAGTAGTGGGTGATGATGATCAGTCAATCTATGCTTGGCGAGGTTCTAAACCTGAGAACTTACGCCATTTACAAGAAGATTTTCCGAGTTTGAAGGTTATTAAACTTGAGCAAAATTATCGTTCAACTGGTAGGATTTTGAATGTTGCAAACAAGCTTATAGAGAATAACAGCCACATATTTGAAAAAAAACTATGGTCAGCAAAAGGCTATGGAGATCAGGTAAAGATTATAAGCTTGCTAAATGATGAGGATGAAGCACAGTTTATAGCTAGTGATATATTTTTTGATAAGATAAAAACTAATACTAAAAATAATGATTATGCGATTTTAATTCGTAGTAATTATCAAGCATTTTTACTAGAAAGATATATGCAAATGCATAAGATACCTTATGTAATAAATGGTGGGACTTCATTTTTCTCAAAGACTGAAATAAAAGATATGATCTCATATATGAGGTTAATCGTAAATCCAGATGATGACAGAGCATTTTTGCGAGTTGTAAATATACCTAAGAGAGAGATAGGTAGTGCAACCATTCATAAATTAGGTGAATACACTAGCAAACATCACTGTAGTTTTTTTAACTCGTTATATCATCTTGATGAGATAGATTTGCGTGACTCAACAAAGTCTAGATTGACTAGTTTTAAAGAGCTGATAATAGCTACACAACAAGAGATAGTTACAAGCATATCTATAACAGAACTAAAGAAGATATTAGGTGATTTTATTGAGCAAATATCTTATAAACTTTGGCTTATAGATTCTAGCTCATCTGAAAAGCAGGCTGAGTTTAAGTATGCCAATGTGATTGAGCTAGTTAAATGGATAACAAATCAACTTGAAGATGAGTCTTATAATGCTTTAGATTCATTATCTAGTGTGTTAAATAAAATGCTACTTATAGACATACTTGATCGTGATAGCGAAGATAAAAATGATAACCAAGTGCAAATAATCACAATGCACGCATCGAAAGGGTTGGAGTATAAAAAAGTTTATATAATGGGTATGGAAGAGGGCATCTTACCACATCAGCAAAGTATAGAAGAAGACTCTATCGAAGATGAGCGAAGGCTTGCCTATGTAGCCATTACAAGAGCAAAAGAAAACCTCACAATTACACTTACCAAGTATCGCAATAGATTTGGTGAAAAGATCAGAACTCAATCAAGTAGATTTATCGAAGAGTTACCAGATACTGATCTGCATTGGGTTGGTGGTGCAAAAGAAAACCCTGAAGCTCGTAAAGAGAGCTCAAAGCAAAGTTTATCTGCGTTGAAGGATATGTTTGGGTGAGTTGATCCAATCTCAATCCTTATTAATGTGGGAACTTATATAAAAAGTAAATATTGAGAATAAATGTGCTTAGTATTAAAACTATCAAATAAATTTCTAAAAATATTCCTTGTAGTACATAACTATACCAACTTAATAACTTAAATCTTACATAGTTCAAATTATTTATTGTATTTGTGGCTTCCAAATTTTAAGATAAATCTAGGTATCTTATTTTTCACTCAATTTAGGTTCAGAAAATGAAAAAAACATTATTAAGCATAATCGCATTTATGATATTGCTACAAAGTGGCTATAGCTTTGTATGGAGTTATACTGGTCAATTTCAAGATATGGCAAAGAACTATGCAGATAAAAAGTATGGCGAAGATTTTAAAGTAGAAGAAAGTTATGATAATGGCTTGACAGTTGTTTTAGGGGATTACAAAAGTACAAGTTGGTTTACTAGTAAAAAACTATATGAATGTAGAGTGTTTTTAAGTAGAGTCGTAGGTACACAAGGTATAAATGCAAACCCTACAGTACCTAATATAGCAGATGAATTTAATGTAAATAGTGATACTTGCGGTGAAAATATCTTAATGCCTAAAGTAAAGAAGTATATAGAAACAAATTTTATATCTGATTATTACGATTTATCTAAAATAGATTTTAGTATAAAAATCAAATACAACAATCCTAAATACCCCTATGGTAATGAAAGGTTATTTTATGATACAGATACTTATGAAATATTTAATCAAGATAATAACTGGAAACTTAGTGCAAAAGATTGGTTAGCTAAGTATAAAAATAAAATACAAATTGATAGAGTGTCTATAAATATCTATGAACAACCTGAAAATGCTGAGAATATAGCTAAAGCAATGAAGTTTGGTTATGAGCTTGATAACTACTTAAGAAGCTTAACAACTAGTCATAAAATAAATGGTATATATATATACATGACCGACTTAACTAGTCAAGAAATGCAAAAAAAAGGTGGGTTAGTAGGTAAAATCAATTTTTCAAAAGAGCATTTAAATGATAGTAGATTCAATTTCTATTTTTCATTAAACGATTCATTTAACATAAACATTTCTCCGCAAAAATATTACAAATACATATCTATAACAAATTCAAATAGAAGCAATATGTCTTTTATAAAGGAAACAAAATACTATCAGCCAGTTAAAAAAATATTAGAATCAAAATTAAGTAAATAAAAAGAGGGTTATACAAATGAGTAGATTTAAACTAACAGATAAAGATGCAGCGATATTGAGTGAGGTTTACACAAACCTTAAAGTCTCAATTAACCATCACTCTTAGAAACCACAATAACCCCACGAGGTTTATGCGATTCTGAATCTTTTGCCTGTATTGCTTTATATAAATCAGAAGTTTTAACCCAAGCAGGTGGATACTTATATCTAGCTACATCCATTAACAGCCACATATCAGCTTTAGGATTATACGCGGCAAGTGGTGAGAAATGTCCTCCTCCAGAGGCACCCATATCAGCTCGATTATAGTTAATAATTATATATTTACCTTCTTTCATACTATTTAACAGAGTATTTTTGAATTGAGCTTCATCTTTAAACTTGTTTGCATGATAAACTTTAGCCACTGGTTTTGCGTCTATTGTTTCTTGTTTGTTGATAATTTCAGCTGTTTCATCTAATGGTAACCCATGCATATAAATTCTAGCTGGAGTAATACTATCTTTAATTAGGTCTTTGTTATAAAAAATATTGGTTTGGTCAAAAATAGTAAACTCTCTATGAGCAGGAGCGAGTGCTGGCTCGAGACCTAGAGCATTAAGGACCATAACATCTGCAGCTGGCCCACAAAAGCTTATTCCATTTTCTGTTGTAAAGTACTCAGCAAGCTTCCAGTATTGTTGTGAATATTTCTCTGGTGCAGTTCTTAGAAGTTCTTGTCCTTGAGGTGTTGAGAAGCCAACTACATTTTTGGGTAGGGTTAAACGAGTTGTGTTTGTATCTGTAGGTAAAGTAGTATTAGGACTAGCATTTGCATTTATCACTGTAATAGCCAAGCTACAAAAGATTAAAGTTTTAATTACTTTTTTCATGAAATTATTAAATTACTGATTAGGTTATTAAAATAGTACACTACTAAAAAGCTGTATGTAAATATTTCCTTACAGATTTATTTCGACTTGGTTTATAAAAGCTATGGCTTGATTACATGATTGAAGTCAACTGTGGTAAAATTATGGGGTATTAAATTTTATAAGAAAGGTTAATTATTTTGATTACATTAGGAAGTTATTATAACTTGCAAGTAGTAGACGTAAGTGAGTTTGTAATTCATTTGGATGCAAAGAATCTAGGCATAGCAACTTTAGTTAAAAAAGAGCTATCAGAAGAAGATAAAACTAGTTTAAAAATTGGTGATGAAATAAGCGTACTTTTGTATGAAAATTCTAAGTCTGAGCTTATGGCTACTACAAAGAAAGTACCAGCAGTTGGCGAGATAGCTTTCTTGCCTGTTAAATCTATGATTGGTATCGGAGCATTTCTAGATTGGGGTTTAGATAAAGATTTACTAGTACCATTAGCAGAGCAACATAGACCTTTTGAAAATGGTAAGTCGTATTTGGTAAAAATATACCTTGATAAGCTAAATGGCAGGCTAACAGCATCTTCTAAGATAAATAAATTTATATCAGATTTTGATGATGGTGACTTTAAGGTTGGTCAAGAGGTTGATTTGATAATTGGTGGAACTACAGATATAGGCTATAAAGCCATTGTGAATAATACTCATTGGGGTGTACTTTACAATAATGAAGTATTTCAAAGACTAAGCTTTGGTCAGTCTATAACAGGATACATAAAAGCTATTCGTAATGATGGTAAGATAGACTTAACCTTACAGTTAGAAGCATATAAGAGTTTAGATAAAAATGCTCAAAAGGTAGAAGATTATCTACGAAAGAATGATGGTTTTGCACCGTTTCATGATAAGTCTGATCCTAGTGAGATAAAAAGAGTTTTTGGCTTGAGTAAAGCAAACTTTAAAAAAGCTATTGGTGGGCTATTCAGACAAAAGAAAATAGTCATCAAATCTGATGGAATATATCTAAATAGTTAACTGTTAGTTTTCAGATGTGACAGCTATAATTATAGTAACTAAAGTGATTATTATTTCCATGTAAGTTTTTGGGAGCATGCTATGATTGATATGATTATTACATTTTTTTTATCAGATGTGTCTTTGTGGACATTTGTTTTAGCGTTAGTACTTGCTTTTATACACATTCGAACATTAACTCATAAAAATCCTTTGCGTGCAATAAATCTATATCTTAGCTATATATTTTTCTTAGCTGTAGGCATGTTTGGTATATGGGGATTTATTATGCACTGTTGGTTCCCTAATATTGCTGCTGGATTTATTGGTTGGAAAAATAGTCCATTTCAGTGGGAGGTTGGTGTTGCAAATTTAGCATTTGGACTGGCTGGATTGTTTGCTTGTAAAGCAAGTATTGGTTTTCAAAAATCTACAGTATTATTCTTTGCAGTCTTTTTATGGGGAGCTGCTCTAGGGCATATAAAGCAGATGATTAACCTACATAATTTTAACTCTGGAAATGCAGGAGCAATCTTTTGGACAGACTTAATCGTGCCAATGATTTTGATTATACTGGTTTATAGAAAGCAGAGGTTATTGGATCAAACTATTTAATCTATTTATTTTAATTTCAACAGTTTCGCCGCAGGCTTTGTCAGCTAATGCGCCTTACTTTTTACTTGGCATAAAAAGTAAGCAAAAATGCCAGCACTTAGCTCACGCTTAGTTGTACACCAATGACGACTTTAAAAACTTGCTTTGCTCAAATAGTTAAAGTCGTTTAATCATTGTTTTAACAACAGCTTGCCGCAATGTGCGACCTTTATAAAGATCAATCTTGAAGAATAAATGTATGCTATGATAAATGAAAAGTTTTGTGATTTATTTAAACTATTTTGTTAGCGCTTTTTCTCTAGCTTGCTCTTTTGCTTTTTGTTTTTGTAGTTTGTTTAATTCTGCAAGTTGTTTTGCTTCATCACCAACATGAGAGAAACCTCTTTCAGCTGCTAGTTGAGATTGCTTTTCTCTTTCAGCAAATCTAGCTCTTTGCTCATCAGTTAGCTTACCGTAACAGTGATGACAACTCATACCTTTGACATATTCAGGATGCTTCTTGTCTTCTTCTGTAATTGGCATACGACAAGCAAAACATTGGTCATAGTTACCTTTTTCAAGGTCATGATTTACTGCTACACGGGAGTCAAACACAAAGCATTCACCTTCCCACATAGTTTCTTCTTTTGGTACTTCTTCTAAGTATTTTAAAATTCCACCTTCGAGGTGATAAACTTCTTCAAAGCCTTTTTCTAGCATTAATGCTGTAGATTTCTCACATCTAATGCCACCAGTACAAAACATCGCTACTTTCTTTTGTTTTTTAGGATCTAGGTTTTCATCAACATATTCTGGGAATTCACGAAAATTATCCGTATGAGGGTTTACCGCATTTTTAAATGTACCAATTTCGATTTCATACTCATTACGAGTATCAACTAAAAGTACATCTGGATCAGATATTAGTTCATTCCAATCTTTAGGTTTTACATGTTTACCACATACTTTATTTGGATCGATGTCTTCCACACCTAAAGTTACTATTTCTTTTTTTAACTTCACTTTTGAGCGGTAAAATGGCATATCATCATGATAGGACTCTTTATAGTCGATATCAGCTAGTCTTGGGTCAGATTTTAGATAGTTAAGTAAAGCAGTTATACCTTCTTGAGTACCAGCAACAGTACCGTTAATTCCTTCATTAGCTATAAGCAAAGTACCTTTGACTTTGTTTTGAATCATAGTGTTTAATATAGGCTGACGCATATCTTCAAAATCTTCTAGCGTAACGAATTTATACATAGCACAGACAACTATTTGAGACATATAAGTATCCTTGAAATATTTAGATTAATAATTAACATAAACATTATACTATTTCCAATTGTGTAAAAAAATAGAAGTTTTTTTCTGTATTTACAGTATTACTTTTTACTTTTATGCTTTATTATTTTACTACTTTAATTACTTTAGAAGAGTTTTATAAATGTTTTTTAAAAATCTAACAGCTTTCAAAATCACAGATATAGACATAGATATTTTTGAAGAGTCTATGAATAAACTTGCATTTATACCGTGTAGTAAGTCACAAAAATCAACACGTGGCTTTGTAAACCCTTTTGTCAAAGATAGCGAAAACTGTCTCTTTAGATTTAACCATTTAGCAGCATTTTGCCTACTTAGTGAAGAAAAGATTTTGCCTGCTCAAGTTATAAAACAACAGGCAGAAGAGCATATCGAAGAGCTAGAATTAACTAGGTATGTCAGCAAAAAAGAAAAAGCTGAGATAAAGGAAGATATGGAGCAAAGACTACTTCCTATGGCTTTTAGTAAGTTTAAGAAAACTTATGGATACTTAGACTTGGTAAATAATTATCTAGTGGTGGATAGCGTATCTGAAAAGCAAATTTTAGAGATTGTTGATCTTCTACAAAGATGTGAAGCAAGATTTGATCCTGTAATCAAAGAAGAAACAGATATTCTTACAGAATGGCTAGTTGATGGTACAAATCCGCTAGAAGTTGAAATAGCTGAAAGGTGCAAGCTTACTAGTGCGATAGGTGATAGTGTGGCAAATATTTCATGCCAAGGTAGTACTATGCTTACGGATAATATCAAATCATTCATTGAAAGTGGTGGCTATATCACAGAGCTTGCTATTATATGGAATGAACAAGTAGCAATGACGGCAAATACAAAGCTACAGTTTAAGTCTGTAAAGTTTTTGGAAGGTATAAACGATCTTAATAAAGATGATAATGGCGGACATGAAACTGACTTGTTGCTGATGGCAGATCTTTTCGCCGAGCTTATAAATACAATGCAAAGTTGGGTTAAAGTTAAAGAAGATTAAATTTCATTAGCTATAATTACTCTTTATATCTTCACTTGTGGTAGAATGTTTAATAGTGTTAATAGCACTTTAGGATTGCAAGTTATGGTATTAAAAAGAATAAAAGGTATCTCAATAATAGAATCGCTGATAGCTATTAGTATATTATTATTTTTATTTTTTGCTGCATTTTATACGCTAGGTAATATACTTGGTGGTACTGTGCTTACTGAAAAAAAAACACAATTGATAAATGCTCTTGATTTTCATGTAAATGACTACATGCTTACAGGTAATTTTGATGAAAGTGCTAGTGGTGATATAACATTTTCAAGAGAAACTATTGGTTCTACAGAAGTTTTTAAGGCATATAATGTTTCATCAGGTCTTAGTGTACTTAAAAGGACTCTTTCACCATTAGGACCAACAGCTTTGGCTATGACTACCGAGCTTGGCCCATATATGAAAGCAGTTAATAAATTGTATATAGATGCTGGAGCAACAGTGATAGATCAGGCTGAAATACTTGATAACATTAATGCAGCTAGAGATCAGTATTTATCTAATAGCACTATGAAGCATTCATCGAATACAATGGTAATGTTAAACCTTGGTAATACTCAATTAAATGTAACAATGCCAATGGACGATCCACCGTTTGATTTTTATGGTCCGTATGTGATTGTTGGCCCTATGACAAATGCAGATATTGATCCTAATACAGGTGTTACATGGAAGTGTACACCATATAATTTTGATAGTGATTTATTGCCTAGTTGGTGTAATTTTTAGATTAACTAAATTTAACTACTAATCTTAATGCTTATCAGTGGTCTATGATATAATAAACTACTGTGTTTATAAGGGTGTTTAGGAAAAATCACTAAATGTATTGTTTTAATAAAAATAAAAACAATGGATTTTCTCTTGTGGAGTTGATGGTTGCGTCACTGATAGCGATACTTGCATTTTCTATAGCTATAAATATATACAGCACTATAAAAAGACAATTTGAAGATAATAGAAATAAGTTAGATCAGGAAGTTAGTCAACTAATAGTTAAGAACATAATATCTAACTCAATTAGAAACTCAGGCTTTGCATGTAATTTTGGTACTTCTTTTCAAACACAAAGTGATGCTACAGGTGAAGGGTTAGAGAATTTCTTTCTAGACTCAACAGATATTCAAATTGGGAATTTACCATTAAGTTCGGGCTCTACGCTTCCAATTTCACTTGAATCAAACTGTGATTCTGAGTGCTTTCAGGCTGGTAGTGATTATATACTCATAAAACATGATGTAGCACACCATCATTTAATTAACGATACAAGTAATACGACACTAGAACTAGATTCAGTTGATAATATTAGTACTAACGATCACTTATTATTATGTAATGCTGAGGCTATTAATCTAGTTAAAGCTTTAACGATAAATTCCGGGTCTAGTACAGTTACTCTTGATTCTTCTTATGGAGGATCTCCTTATTATACAGGTGATTATGTAGGTGATTATAGTTTAGATATATTTTACATAAAGGACACCGGCGAAGTAGATTTACAAGGCAATGCGATCTTTGGACTATATGTTTATATCAAAGGTGATGATGCATCTGGAGATGGTGTAAATGATGACTTGTACGAGCTTGTAAGAGGTGTTGAAAATTTGAAGGTTTTATATTCATTAGATGGAGATACTTGGACTCAAGTTGTAGGAAACTTAAATATCGATAAAAATACATATAGGGCTTTAGAAATTTCATTTGAAATAGATGGAGTAAGTTACAACAAAATAATAATACTCTAAAGCGAGGTGTTTAAATGAAGCAATTATCAGTTAAAAATAGAGGCTCAGCTTTATTGACTTCGCTGATATTTGCATTTGTTATCATGATAGTTATCTCAAGTCTAGCATATAACTTCAGAACAGGAACATTATCTATAAATAGTCTTGCTAATCAAAATATAAATACTCAAATTGATGAGGGTTATATTCATGACAATCTATTTGAGCAGGATTATACTCAAACTATAGATGAAAATATCGATGATGCTAGGTTTGTAACCACCCCCACTCGAGTAGAGTTTCCTTTTTTATCTAACTCTAGTGCTAAGCTATATGAGGGCGAGCCATTTTTTACAAGCTATGAGCTAGAGCATAACTTTTTTTATGAAACTGTGTTACAACGAACAGTTAATATGATTATAAACGGAATTGAGTACAATAATTTTTATACTCAGTATGAAGAAGATATTTACCCTATAAATGTTCCTTACTTAAATAGATCGGCATTATCTTCACAAGATGCAACTCATAAGCTAGATAATGGTGAAATAAATGAGTCACAGATAGGATATATTGGCTATCTTATGAAAGATAGTACTAATCTCGACTATAATGTATCTGGTAATACAGGAAGTCTCGCTGTACCTAATGATATTAATACAGATTATAAGTTTTCAGTTGGTTGGGATATTGTAGATGGATTGAGAAGCTTTTTTTTGGCAGTTTACAATACCGACAAAGTATATACTTCATCAACCACATTAGATAATCTTTTGAATCATGGCGGTCAAGCAACTACTGACCTTGGTAATTTTGAATTGATAACAGGTATACCTAGTGGTAGCTCAGCTTCAAGTGGTAGTATAATCCTTATGAAATGGTATCATGATAATTCTCAAGCAGTACCTAAGCCATTAGTCTTGAGAAAGATAGATAGGTCTGGTCAACATGAGTTAGATGCATATAGCCCAGGCTATAATAGTGGAAATAATAGCTATGAAGCAAGTTTATTTGACACTTTTACTTCAGACACTGATTTTAGCTCAGGCTCTGTTTTTATAGTGTCTCCTGACTGGGATGCAAACCTCGGCTCAGCACCTCCATTAGTTATTGAAAATAAAAATTTACTAGATTTTAATCGAGATGGTAACTATCGTTTTGGAGATGGTACAGGGTCGACAAATACTCAACTACAGTATGCAGGTGAATTTGAGCCACTTCTGGTTAGAAGAAATGAATCAGAATTGTTTTTGATTCTGTATGATACAGATTATCTATATAGGTATATATATAGTTCTGCGAACAATCCGGTACTTGCTATAACTCCATTGACAAGTTATGCTGCTGGTGGGGCTATTCATAAGGTCATAGTTAGGTTTGGTGCTTTATTTATCTTTAATAATGCTTTTTGCTATGTGGTTAATTTTGATGATAATGCTCAAATTTTAAGTAGGTTAAATATTGCTAGTGATCAAAACTACCAGGTATTAAGAGATGGTTCGGGTGAGATTTATATAATGCCAAATGGACTAGAGTGTATGATTGATGGCAATTGCAATAGTGCTAATCGTATTTACATAAGTAGTGGTTGTACAGGGTTTGACTGTGATGCCGTAGCAAAACTTAATAGCCTTTCAAATATATTAGGGTTAATTTATGAAGGGACTGATTAATATAAGTGCCTAAATAAGTTGTATCTTATGCAGGGTTAATGCTATTAGGAACTAGCTCATCAAAAGGAGTTTTGATGACAAAAAAGTAGATTTAGTAGATTCATTAGATGATAAGGTAAGTGAATACATTATTTCACATAGTTTTGATGATAGTGGCTCTAGTGGTAGAACCTATATTCAAACAGATATTACAAAAGAAGGCAATAATGGCAATGGCAACTCTTCAACAGAAGGTAACCAGTCTGGGGGCGAAACTGGTAATGCTACAGGTGTTGACTATAACTTATATAAGTTTACAGCGACTGATTCTAATTATGATATAACAACCAATAAGAAGGTTTTTGAGAGGGATTGATAGCTATGAAAAAAAATAAAGGTTTTACTCTAATTGAAACAATTATAGCAGTTACAATTACTATATTTTTGTTGTTTGCTGTGTTCTATGCGATCGGCAGTGTTTTATCAGGTTCTGTTTTAACGGAAAAGAATGTTGACTTAACTGATGAACTAGGTCGTCGTATTAATGAATATATTATATCAGGTGAGTTTGATGCTTCAGATGATAATGGTATGGAGTTTAGTAAGGAAGAGAAAGTAAATAATATTATTGCGTTTCATGCAACAAATAGTGATTTTGGCTTAAACATAACTAAAAAAGTTTATGAAAATGATATTTCTAATGATAATGGAAATGGAACCGATTCAGAGAATGGAAATGGCTCATCGGAAGTGACTATTTGTCATAAACCTGGTACACCTGCAGAAAAAACAATGACTTTACCTGCTTCAGCTCTTAACGGACATCTTGGGCATGGTGATAGTATAGGAGCTTGTAGTGAAACTGAAGCCGAAGTTGAAGCATCAACAGTAGTACTTTGCCATAAGCCTGGAACACCTGCAGAAAAGACAAAAACTTTACCAGCTGCTGCAGTTAAAGGGCATCTTGGGCATGGTGATTATCTCGGTGCTTGTGGAGAGGGTGTTAGTGATGACGATAATGAAGATAATGAAGAAATTCTTATATGCTATCCGCACAATAAGAACAAATGGAAAGAAAAAACTATTAATAGCTCTGAATTAAGTGCTTATAAAGCTAATGGTGCTTATGAAGGTAGTTGCACATGATGGTTAATAGTGTAGAGATAATTTGAAGTTAATAGAGTGAAAAATAACAAAAACTTAAATAGTATAAAAGGTCTAACATTGGTTGAACTTTTGATATCAGCAGTAATTGCTATAATTGTACTTTCAATGGCTTTATCTGTATATATTAGCGCTAAAGAAGAATATAATTTATTGAAAGAAAGAACCGATATAGAGGTTAAACAGTTAGCTACAAAAAGATTGTTGCAAGATTTTATTACCAGTGCAGGTTTTGCATCTAAATTTGGCTCCGCTAGCCAACAATACCTAGATCGTACAGGAGATTCTTTAGATAGCTTCTTCTTACCAAGTGGTTCAGCGATAAGAGTTGGAACTTTACCTATCGCAACATCAAGTCATATATCGGGAGCTTTAGAAGATGGTTGTACTGGTGAATGCTTTCAATCAGATACAGATTATATAATGGTTAGAAAAGAAGATAGTCACACAAAGCTTATTGCTAATAATAGCTTAGCAACTTCTCTAGAGCTAGAATCAATTGCAGACTTAGAAGTAGATGATTATCTTTTACTATCAAATAAAGATGATGCTAATCTTGTTAAAATAGCTTCTATAAATTCTGGTAGTAGTGTTATTACGCTAGATACTAGCCCACAAAACACTATATATTATAAGGGTGATTATGCAGGTAAGTATAATTTCCAAATAATGTATGTTAGAAACACAGGTGAGCAAGATGATGATGGTAATGATATTTTTGCTTTATATGTGTTTATAAAATCATCTTCCGCTCGAGGAATTTCTTATGAGTTGGTTAGAGGAGTAAATAACCTGCAAGTTGAACCAGCAAGTGTAGTTGATGAGGTTATAACATGGAATGCTATAACTTCAAATGTAGATGTAAATAGTCAAGATATGCCAGCAATTAAGGTATCTTTTGATATTGATGATCAATCATTTAGTAGGATATTAGTTTTGTAATATGATAAAAATTTCAAAACAAAAAGGCTCAGCTTTACTTACAGCATTATTATTTTCATTTGTTTTAATGGTTGTAATGGCAGCCTTAGCATATAACTATAGAGCTAGCATGCTCACAATCGAGTCACTTGTTGATGATGAGTTAAATCTCGATGTCGATGGAGGCTATATAAATGATTTATTTGTCTCGAACAATATTAACAATAGCATTAGTGATACTATCGGTGACTTTACATTTAGTACAACTGTTGATTCTATTTCACCAGGTTTTCAAGTCGAGCATACTAATAGTGCTTTATATCAAGCAGAACCTTACCTAATGAGCCATAGATTTACTCATAACTTTATCAATAATGGAGTTACGGAATATACTAAAGAGCTTATATTTAATAGTTTACCTGCAGATACATATACTAGTTATGATAATATTATAAATCCTTTAAATGTACCTTATGTAAATGTCGATGGGATGACAGGTAATTTTGCTACATACAAGCTAAGTAGTGGTAGTAGTATGATCCTTGATAATGAAAGAGGATATATCGGTAATATAATTCAAAATGGAACGAGTTTAAATATAAGTGCTGCAGGTACAAACACAGTAGTTGGCATACAAGGTGGCTTATCAGAAGATGATTATAAACTAAGCATAGGCTGGAATCTTAAAGATGGATTATGGAACTTATTGTTAGCAACTTATGATACAGGTAAAGTATATACATCATCGACTACTCTTAGAAATTTAGTAGACAATTCTGCTCAGGCTCAAACAGATCTTAATACCTGGAATCAGGTAGTTGGACTACCTAGCGGTAGTAGCATTCCTAGTGGTAGTGTGATTTTGACAAAGTGGATTCATGATGCTGATAATGAAGTACCAAAACCTGTGATATTGCGTAAGCAAGAAAGGACAGATGGTTCTGATACTTATGATTTGGTTATATATCGAACTACTTATAATAGTGGTGTTTATACTGTAAAAACTCCAGCAAAAGTAGAGGCAACAGATGATTTTGATGTGACTAAAGTGTTTATGGTCGTACCGGATGAAGCTTTTACTTTAGAAGCATTAAATGCTAGAAGGCCTTTAGTCTTTTTTCAAGATGATGGTGTTACAAAAGTTATCCAGTTTAATACACATAATGCTGATGGTGTTGTAAATTTAGGTAATTTGGGTGGTAGCATATTTGGTGGTGATTTGGTTCAAGCAGAACCTATTCTAGTTAGAAGAAATGAGTTGCAAAATTACCTTATATATCATGATGATAATTATTATTATACTCATGTATATCGAGCTGGTTCCTTAAATACTACCGCAATCATAGCTCAAGGTGTTTCAGGAACTATACAAAAGCTTATTCCAAAGTTTGGAGCACTATTTATAGTTACAGATACAAATATTTATGTTGATGACTTTGATTATAGTACCTTTACTTTAGTTAATAAAATATCGATAAATAATTCTGATGCTCAGATTTTACGTGATGACAATGGATTGATATATGCCATGCCTGATGGTTTAGACTGTATTGCTGCAGGTGACTGTGACACTGATGATAGACTCTATATAAGAGATGAAGGTAGTTGTGCTAGCTATACAGGTGGCTGTGATAAGATAGATGAGCTTAACAATATTGCCCCATATTTAGGTTTGATTTATAAAAAATCAGAACATTAGATTTTATATGAAAGTTTTAATTATTTTCTTTCAGTATTTTCAATTTTCATTTTATATATGATTATTAAGACAATTATCGTAATTATAGTAAAAATTGTTTGTACTATAGGAGATGCGATAATCAAGTTTCTACCATGATAAAAACTCACAATAAAACTACCAAGAGCTGCTACCATATTTTTAGAAAAGTTTGAAATAGCATTTGCAGTTCCAAAATTATCATTGACTTGATTCAAAGAAAAAGAATAAACAATAGTCGAACTAAAGGCTACAGAACCACACAGTACAAACATTGCAGCAGTATATATAAGAGCATTATCAATATGAAAGAAGTTAAATATT
The DNA here is from genome assembly GCF_003290445.1 of Francisella adeliensis. Lineage (NCBI taxonomy): Bacteria > Pseudomonadati > Pseudomonadota > Gammaproteobacteria > Thiotrichales > Francisellaceae > Francisella > Francisella adeliensis. The sequence goes on from NZ_CP021781.1 coordinate 626,923, forward strand.
ACTAAAACAATACTGCTTATAGCTACAGCTGAAACCGTATAATATATATTATGCAGTTTTTGAATACTTTCAGAATATTTCTTGATATATAGATTTGCAAAAATCGCTGCCATACAAGTTATAGCATAGTACACACAATACAGAGTTATACTGGTTTTATACTCATCAAGGTATATCAAGGCTGATGATGATATATATATAAATAGTGGTGTAAATAGTGTACATGATGCAACTGTACCTAGCATAAACCCAGGATTTTTGAAGTGGTGAAAGTAGCTGGGGATCACCTTAGATAAATCCTTTTGGCGATCTTTTTGCTCAAGTGTCTCTTCAATAAGAAGTGCCGCTACGACCATTAGCACACCATAGGCAGTCAGAAAATGGAAGGTACTTTGCCAAGTGTGTGTCAATGAAACTAAAACAGAACCAATTATAGGAGCTACCATTGGTGCGATAAGTAGTATGATGATAATAGTAGCGAGCATACTTGTTAGCTTAGCGCCCTTATAGCAATCTCTAGCTATTGAAAAAGATATTACAGCTCCAACAGAATCAGCTAAGCCTTGGACTAACCTTAGAGCCTCTAACATTTGAAAATTAAAACTCATAGAGCAAAGTATAGTACTTGCTATGTATATTAAGCTACCTGCAATAATTACTTTTTTACGACCATACTTATCTGAGATAGCTCCCCAAAAGAGCATACCGAATGAAAAGCCAACAAAGTAAGTAGCAAATGTTGTTAAAACTGCGCTATTAGGTACGCCAAAGTCTTTAGCTATTAGTGAGATAGCTGGTGCGTAAGTATTTATTGCAAGAGGAGGTAAGGCTGCAAATAGAGCTAAAATAATTGGAAAAAATTTAGATTCTCGAGTTATGTAATTCATGTTGTAGAAGCATATTAAGAATAGAGTTATTTTATAGTATCTAGTATATACTCTTTTAACTTTTTACCAACTACTTCATAACGCCAACCTTTAAGTAGTTTGTTATTTATATTTGAGTTTTCAAGCTTTAGGTTGTAAGTAAGTGAGCGAATATCTTTCTTAGATGCTACTGAAGAGTTATCAAACTTATAACTATCAAGAATAGTATTGAAGCATTCAATAATTTTATCAATAGTTTCATTATCAACTTTTGAAGTATATTTTTTATCTAAAGTAAGATGTTTATATGAAGTTTTCGTCTTTAGAGCACTAATAACACCAGTCTTTAACCAAGCCTTAAGTTTTTGATAATTACTAGTTTCAAAGTCATCAAGAGTACGAGGATTTAGGTGTGCTAAATCGTATAAGACTTTATTGTCAAATAAAAATCTGACCGGAAGATCTTTTTGCTGAGCTAAATTTTCACGCCATACAGCAATCTTTAAGATATTTTCTTGAGTTGAGGTGCTAAACTTTTGTAAGTTACCAACTTTTGTGTGGATAACTTCGAGATTATTAAAGCCTATTTGTGAAATTTCTATAAGCTCTTCTTCAAAAAAATATTTATAGCCAATCTCATTTAGTTTTTGCTCAAGTGTTTTTTGTAATGTAATAAGGAACTCAACATCTTTTTTAGCGTAGTTTATTTGCTTAGTAGATAATGGTCTTTTACGCCAATCAGAAAACTGTGATTCTTTTTCCATCTCAATATCGAGCATTTCTTGAAGTAGGTTTTTAAGAGATAATTGGTTTTGAAAGCCTAAGAAAGTTGCTGCAAGCTGTGTATCAAAGATATTGCTTATTTCACAATTTAAAAACCTTTTTATGATAGGAACATCATTAGGTGCTGAGTGGATTATTTTTTGGATATTATTATTTTCAAAAATGGCATTTAAGCCACTAAAATCTAGATTATCGGTAAGAGTATCTATTAGGTAAATATCATTTACAGTAGCTATTTGTATAAGACAAAGCTCTGGGTAGTAAGTACGCATCCAGTAGAACTCTGTATCTACTGCAATATGAGTATTTTGAGAAATATCTGCGATAGCATCATCTAAAGCAGATTGTGTTGAAATTAGCATTTTGTGATATTTGATGTGTATTTACTCTATACTAACATTTTTATTGGTATTTTGTATGGATGGTTTTATTTTATTGTATAGAAACTGACTTTTGACTGCTTTTAGGTTTGTTAAGAATATTTTAAAGGTTTATACCAAGCCTTTGTAGCTATTTCTTTTGCATTTGATGTTATTAAGTCACCATGAGCTAGAATAATTTTATCAAAATCCCAATTTAAAATTGCGTGTAAACTTTTTGCTGCTAAGGGCTTATCCTTCCAACCAAATTGATACTCTGGAGCAGGTTTTGGTTTATTCCACATTCTTAGGATTATCCACCATATTTTTATACCAATCCCTGCTCCTTCGGTATGTTTTCCAATATTCTCGATTAAATCAACAAGAATTAAAGTTCTAGTTTCTTTATGGAAAAAAGCTACTTCATTCATGATTCTAGACCCTAAAACAGGCTGTTGCTCAAATTCGGATAATATGGGAGCATCAGTTAGAATTCCATCGTATTTTATATTGAGATTTTTCTTGATTATTCCTTCAGTAATATATGTCTTTGCATTTGTAAAAGCTACTTGGGCAGATTCAACATATAGATGATGAAAATTACCTGGTGCAATTATATAACTTACGCTACCAAGTTTTAAAATTTCTGTCTTGAGTTTGTCATCTATCTTACATGGAGAATGAATAGCTAAACTATCATTATTTAATCTAATAATTGTAGTTCTAGAATAAAAATTTATTCCTGAGTATTTAACAGGATATTCAATAATCCATATTTTATCTTTAATAAATGTCTTAATTTCATACATAGAGTAAGTATCCTAGATAGATCAACCTATATCTATGTTATCATTTTCACATATGTATTAGTTAGTGTTAATATCGAATGATTTCTCATAGTGATGATAGCTTTGACTTAAAAAGTTTCTTAAAAAACCTTACAACGCATTCTGGTGTTTATCGAATGATTGATGCTAATGGTGAGATAATCTATGTTGGTAAAGCAAAAAATCTCAAAAACCGGGTAAATAGCTATTTCTCAAAAGGTGCGAAAGATAATAAAACTTTACTAATGGCATCACAAGTTGAGAAAATAGAGATAACTATTACACCAAGTGATTATGAAGCATATCTTTTAGAAAATAACCTAATTAAGCAACATCGCCCAAAGTATAATATTTTATTTAAAGATGATAAAAGTTACCCATACTTAGTTATTTCTCGTGATAAATTTCCACGCATTGCTTTTTATAGAGGAAAGTCGGCATATAAAAAAGGACAATGTTTTGGGCCTTTTGTATCTATATCATCAGTAAAGTTTACATTAAATATTATTCAGAAAATTTTCCCGATTAGACAGTGTGAAAATTCTTACTATAACTCAAGAATACGCCCTTGCTTACAGTATCAGATTAAGAGATGTTTAGCTCCATGTGTTGGGCTTGTTTCCGAAGAGCAATATAATGAACAGCTAGCTATATTAAAGAAATTTTTAGCCGGTAAATTTAGTAGTGTACTTGAAGATATATCTCAAAAAATGCATGATGCTTCAGAGAATATGGAATATGAAAAAGCTCAAGTTTATCGTGACCAACTAGTAGTTTTGCGTAAGCTTCAGCAACAACAAATTGTAGATATACAAGCTGACAAAACATTTGATGTGATAGCTATTCATTTACAAGATAATTATGCAAGTATAGCTTTGTTACAGATTCAAAATGGTGATGTTGTTGCAGATAGACATTGGAGTATAGATGCGAAAGGGCAAGATAAAACTAGTGTGATGCATGCATTTCTATCGCATTTTTATCTTGGTGATGAGGCTCGAAATATTTGGCCTAAAAATATTATACTTTCTAAAGTTGATTTTGCTGAGATTACAGAATTAATGAAGAGTATTTCAAAACGAATTGGGCATGCTGTGAATTGGATACTTACTCCAGCAGTGGATAATCTTAAATGGTTAAAACTTGCAGAAGTAAATGCTCGCCAAAAACTAAACATATATACTAGCTCAAAATCTCAATATCAAAAACGCTTAGATTCTTTAAGAGAATTTTTGCACTTAGATAAAGACATTAAACGAATTGAGTGTTTTGATATATCACACTTTCAAGGTGAAGCCACTATAGCTTCATGTGTAGTGTATACAGATGAAGGGGAAGATAGAAAATCTCATCGAAGATACAATATAAAAGATGTAAAAGCTGGTGATGATTATGCAGCTATTGCTCAAGCTGTATCACGCAGGGTTAGTTCAGGAATCGAGGCCGATAATCTACCAGATATAATGATAATAGATGGCGGAAAGGGGCAAATTCATCAGGCGGAAGCTGTACTTGAGCAACTTGGAGTTAAAGATAAGATTCAGCTAGTGAGCCTAGGTAAAGGTGTAGAACGAATATCTGGTAAAGAAAAAATCTATAAAGGTTTTGATGATACAGAATACACTTTAGATGAGCATGATGCAGGATTTTTGCTTCTAAGACAAGTGCGAGACTCAGCCCATGACCATGCGATAAAGGGGCAACGCAAAAAAGTAAGCTCAAATAGACAATCATCTATTATCGAAGAGATTGAAGGTGTGGGACCTAAACGCCGTAAGGCATTGATTATGCACTTTGGTGGATGGCAAGAGCTAAGTAGCGCCGGTGTTGATGAAATAGCTAAAGTAAAAGGTATAAGCAAAAAATTAGCTCAAGAGATTTGGGAATGTTTTCATTAGGAGTGTTATGAAAAACAAAAATTTAGTATTACTTAGTTTGACTAGCATATTTTTTATAGTGATATGTTATTTCTTCGTTGATAGGCAGGTGGTGTGGTTTGCTCATAATCATGATTTTAGGCAGTATACAGTACTATATTTCTTGTCTGATCACTTAGTTAATATTATAAATTTCATGGTATTCTTTTTTTACATATATTATTTCATTAAGCTTGTTTGTAAAAGAGTTTCAGGTATTGATTCCAAGTTTATATTCGTTGCTAATGCTATTTTGATAGGGCAGTTTATAAAAGAGATTTTAAAGGGTGTTTTTGGTAGATATTGGGCAGCCACATTCAGAAATAATAACCCTTCACTTATTCATGATAATGCTTATGGTTTTAATTGGTTCAAGTTTAGTAGTGATTATGCTTCTTTCCCTTCAGGACATGCAACATTTATATTTTCATTTGCTGTTAGTATGTGGATATTATTTCCAAAATTTAGATGGTTTTATGGTTTATTGGCATTTTTAGTAACTATGGCTCAGCTTTTACAGTATTTTCATTATGCTAGTGACCTTATCGCAGGTGCGACACTTGGAAGTATAGTAGCGGTGTATACTTGTGGGCATTATAAAAATAAATAGAAAAAAGGATAAGAAATGATAATAATAGTAGGTTTGATTTTTGTAGTAGTTGTATTAGCTACTGTATTTTTGATGATGTTATCAAAGAAAACAAAAGAAGTACAAAATATAACAAAGTCTTTTGAAGAGTATAAAAATACTACACAAAATGAACTGATGCAACTGCGTTCTAAAGAGGTAACTTTTGATACTTTACTAGAGCAAGAAAAACAAAAAAATATTGAGCTAAAAGAAGACAAAGCTCAACGAATAGAAGAGTTAAAGCAAGAGTTGTCTTTAGCAAGAAGTAAGGTTGATAATTTTATTGAAGAGATAAAAAATTACAAGTCTGAAAATTCAAAGTTAGAAACTCAGCTTAAAGAGCAAAATATTGCAATGCAAGATAAACTAGAATTACTACAAAACAGTGAAGCTAAGCTAAAAACAGAATTTGAAAATCTTGCTAATAAAATCTTTGAGAGTAATAGCCAAAAGCTAAATCAAAAAAACCAAGAAAGTTTAAGTAATGTGCTAAATCCTGTGCGTGAACAGCTAAAAGATTTTAGAAGTAGGGTTGATACTATCTATGAAAAGGATACTGCTGGTAGGGTTGAGCTAAAACATGAGCTACAAACTTTAAAAGAGCTAAATCAAAAAATGTCTGAAGAAGCTCACAACCTTACAACAGCTCTTAAAGGAGATAAAAAACAGCAAGGTAATTGGGGGGAAATGGTACTTGAGAAGGTGCTAGAAAGCTCAGGGCTTAGAAAGGGTGAAGAGTACCTTAGAGAATTTACACTAAAAGCTGATGAAAATACTAAGTTTAGACCCGATGTAATTATCAAATTACCAGAAAATAGAGACATAATCATAGATGCTAAGACTTCTTTAGTAGCTTATGATAATTTTATAGGTGCTGAAACTGAGCTTGAGAAAACTAAGTATACAAATGAGCATATCAATGCTTTAAAAAATCATATCGATGGATTATCTCTTAAAGAATACGAAAAACTAGAGGGTGTGAACTCGTTAGATTTTATATTTATTTTTGTACCAATTGAGAATGCTTTAACTTTAGCATTGAGTAAAAATATTCCAAACTATGATAAAAATCTTTATGAGTACGCTTTTCAAAAGAAGATTATTTTAGTTAGCCCAACAACGCTATTGCTTGCATTAAAAGTAATAGAAAATACTTGGAAGTACGAAAAGCAAGCTAAAAGCATAACAGCTATATATAGCAGGGCAGAAGAGCTTTATAAAAAGTTTGTTGGTTTTGTAGAGGATTTAGAGAAAGTAGGTAAATCAATTAATGATGCTACTAAGTCTTATGATAACGCCTTTAGCAAACTAAAATCTGGTAATGGTAATCTTATAGGTCAAGCTGAAAAACTAAAAATAGTTTCTAATATAAAGCCCAAGAAAGAGATAAAGAGTGACTTGGTAGAGATTGGTTTGGAGGATGATAAATAAAAATAGGGAATGATTTTATGAGTATAAAAATTCGAGAAGAAATTTATTCAGATAGAGACTATACATATGGGCTTTTAAGAGAATGCTTTGAAGGTGATACTGAAGAAAAATTGGTCAAACTTTTTCATCAAGATAACCAGGAGTTAATATCTTTAGTTGCTGAAGTAGATAGCGAGATAATTGGTCAAATAATTCTTTCAAAAATGACTGCTGAAGATGATAGTTCTTTGAGTATCTATGGATTAGCTCCGATGTGTGTATCACCAAAGTATCAAAAGCAAGGTGTTGGCACCAAGTTGATTGAGAAAGCAATCCAAGAAGCAAAGGCTAGTAACATCGATGCAATATTTGTTTTAGGACACCCTAGTTATTATCCCAGATTTGGTTTTAAGCTGACAAATTTATATCAGATAAAGTGTGAGTATGATGTGCCAGCTGATGTTTTTATGGTTTTAGACATTTCAAACAAACTAGTAAAGCTTGAAAATCAAACTGTTTATTATGCGGAAGAGTTTGGGAAGGTTTTTTAGTTTTCTTATAAGGTTTTTTTTCATACTTTTAATTATATTGTTGATTTCTAAATTAGATTTTGCTAATATAAATCTATTGAACAATTAAATGCCTCTAAATATGGATCTGATGCAAATGAAAGAGAATGCCAGTAAAGCATCAGCTTTGCTAAAAGCAATATCTCATGAATCAAGATTATTGATACTATGTTTGCTTTTAAGAGAAGAAATGACTGTCGGTCAGCTTGCAGAATATTCTGATCTTAGTCAGTCAGCTTTCTCACAGCACTTATCTGTATTGAGAAAGGAAGGGTTAGTACAAACTAGAAAAGAAGCACAAACAGTTTTTTATAGTTTAAAAGATCCTGCAGTAAAGAAAATATTAGAAGCTTTATATAGTATATATTGCGACTAAAAATTTTGTAAAATATATTAGAATAAACTAAATTAGAAAAACCTAAAGGAAAATAAAAATGCATAATGTAAAAAATATTTCAGTAAAAGAGTTTTTTGACCTTCAAAAGAAAGAAAAGGTTAAGTTGGTAGACATTAGGTCATCTGATGAGCATAGAAGAGAGTGCATTGAATGTGCTCATAATATCTCTATTGATGATATTCATAAAGCTGGTATCAAAGATGATGAGATTGTGGTTTTACATTGCCAATCTGGTAATAGAACAAACCAAGCTGCTAGTAAAGTTAAAAACTTAAATGCAAAAGCGGTTTATTTACTAGATGGTGGTATTGGTGCTTGGAAACAGCATAATCAACCTACAAAAAAAGATGAAAAAGCACCTCTACCTCTAATGAGACAAGTGCAAATCATCGTTGGATTTATGGTGCTTCTAGGTGTAGTGCTTTCATTCACAGTTTCTCAGTACTTTGCGATACTAAGTGGCTTCTTTGGAGCTGGTTTGTTATTTGCTGGTGTTACTGGATTTTGTGGATTAGCTAGAGTATTAATGATATTACCATACAATAAAAAATAAGGATTATAGGCGATGGCTAAAAAATATCTAATAATCGGAGGTGTTGCTGCAGGAGCTTCTGCGGCTGCAAGACTGAGAAGGCTTGATGAGTCTGCAGAGATTATAATGTTTGAAAAAGGACCTCATGTATCATTTTCAAATTGTGGTTTACCATACCATCTTGGTGGATATATAGAACCCGCGGAAAAGTTGATTTTGATGACACCGGAGAAGTTTGATAAGCAATATAATATTGATGCTCGCACAAATTCAGAAGTTGTAGATATTGACAAGTCAAATAAGCTTGTAACAGTTTTAAATCATAAAACAGGTGATAAATATACCGAAAGCTATGACAAGTTAGTCGTAGCTGTTGGAGCTAAACCTATAGTTCCTCCATTTGAAGGTTTAGATTCTATAGATCATTTTATCCTAAGAAATGTAGTCGATGTTGAGAAAATCCATAGTGCTGTTTTTAGTAAAGAAAAAACTGTAAAGAATGTAACAGTAATCGGTGCTGGATTTATTGGTATTGAAGTCGCAGAGAATCTCAAAGAAAGAGGTTTTAATGTAACTATCGTTGAGATGGCAAATCAGATTATGCGACCTTTTGATTATGAGATGGTTAAGCCTTTAGAAAAAGAACTTTTAGATCGCGACATTAGTTTAATGCTTTCTGAAAAAGTTGTAGGCTTTGAGTCTGATAAAGTATTACTTGAGTCAGGTAAAAATATAGATAGTGATTTAGTTGTATTATCTATCGGTGTAGCACCAGATACAGCTTTTCTAAAAAATGTAGGTATAGACTTAGCTAAAAGTGGCCATATTGTTGTAAATAAAAATTATCAAACTTCTGATGAAGATATTTATGCAGCAGGTGACGCTATTTTAGTGAAAAATGCTCTTACAGGTCAGGATTTTAATCTACCTCTAGCTGGTCCAGCAAATAAGCAAGGGCGTTTAATTGCTGATCATATTAATGGTAAAAAAGTTGTAAATAAAGGTTATATAGCTTCATCAATTATTCAGATATTTCACTATACAGGTGCTGCTACTGGCTTAAATGAAGCTTGGATTAAATTTTATAATTTAGATATTGATTATGGTGTTGCCTATACTGCTCCATTTGATAGAGTTAGTATTATGCCAAATGCTGAACATGTATTCACTAAGATTTTATTTGAAAAAAGTAGTGGTAAATTACTTGGTGCTCAGGTTGTAGGTAAAGGAATTGTTGATAAAAGAGCCGATGTATTTGCAACAGCGATTAAGGCTGGAATGACAATTGAAGACTTACAAGATCTTGAGCTATGTTATGCACCGCCATACTCAACAGGTAAAGATGTGGTAAATCACACAGGTTATGTTGCTAACAATCTACATAGTGGGGAATTTAGACAAATATCTTTCACAAAGGTAGCAGAGCTTGTCGCAAAGAATGCTCAAGTTGTAGATGTAAGAGAAGTTGCTGAAACCCGTAATGGTATGCTAAAAAATGTTAAAAATATACCAATGTCTGAAATAAGAAGTAGACTATCAGAACTTGATAAAACTAAACCTGTATATGTACATTGTCATACAGGGCAACGCTCTTATAATGTGGCTCTTATGTTGCAACAACATGGCTTTGATGTTTACAATATATCAGGAGGGTATATCATGATTTCATATTACTATGCTACTCTTGAGAGAATAACTGGTGAAAAAGCACCATTTAATAAGGCAAATTTTAATTAAGTTTTTATAGAAAACTAAGGAGAATACTATGATTTTAAGACAATTATTCGACCAAGATACATGGACATATACTTACATTCTAGCATCTGGTGTAGGTCGTGAAGCTATAATTATCGACCCTGTAGATACTCAAATAGCAAAGTATCATAAGCTACTAAATGAGTTAGATATAAAGCTAGTTGCAGCGATTGATACTCATGTGCATGCTGACCATATCACAGCGATTGGCCAATTAAGATATGATACTGATTGTAACTCAATTATGGGAGCACATACAAAAGCTGAATGTGTTTCTGTAAAAATCAAAGAAGACGAGACTGTAGACTTTGATGGTATGAAGCTAAAAGCTATTTATACACCAGGTCACACTGATGATTCTTATAGTTTTATCTTAGATGATAAGCTTTTTACAGGGGATACTCTTTTTATTAGAGGGACAGGTAGAACAGATTTCCAGCATGGTGATTCATTTGCTCAATACGATAGTATTACGAACAAATTATTTAAATTACCAGAAGATACTATAGTATTACCAGGGCATGATTACAATGGCGCTACAACAAGTAGTATTGGCGAAGAGAAAAGGTTTAACCCAAGGCTTCAAGTAAAAAATGCTCAAGAGTATGCTGAGCTTATGGCTAACTTAAATCTTCCGCATCCTAAGTATATGGATGTAGCAGTACCAGCAAACTTAAAGTGTGGTTTAGTTAAGTAATGACTCTTATAATATTTGGACTAATCTGTGGAATAGCTCTTGGCTTAACAGGAGGGGGTGGTTCTATATTAGCTGTGCCTCTTTTGACTTATGGTGTGGGTTTAGATTTTCATAGTGCGGTTACAATATCTTTATTAGTAGTTGGATTTACAGCTATCTTTGGTATAGCAATGAACTATAAAAATCTTGATATAAACTTTTTGGCAGCGGCTGTTATGATTGTTACAGGTGTTGTATTTGCACCTATTGGTACTTATGTATCTCAATCAATAGCAGATGAAACCCTTATGACCAGCTTCTCTATGCTGATGGTAATAATTGGTGTTTGGAGTCTAATTAAATCAAGGTTTATGCCAAATTCTCAAGAATCTAAGAATGACAGTGTAAATTTCAAATACATAGTATCTTTACTGATCGGCGGAGCTATTGTTGGTACTCTAACAGGTTTCTTTGGTGTCGGTGGAGGTTTCTTAATTGTACCGGCACTTATTTTCATAACAGCTATGCCGATTAAAAGAGCTATTAGCACTTCGTTATTAGTAATATTTGTAGTTTCAATATCAGGTTTTATTTCTCACTATGATGATTCAAGTATGAGTTGGTATGTCGCTAGTTTATTCATTTTAGGTGGTATGGTTGGTATGTTTATAGCGAACAAACTAAAAGCTAAGTTAAATGACAAAATCCTTCAATTAATATTTTCTATCATGTTAGTGGTTTTGGGAATTACTATTTATTTTGTAAACTAAAATTTTATATTTTTTTTAAAAATAAAATATAGCTTTATCTGCTTCCTTATAGTATTTTATCATAAAGGTCATTTTTTTAATTTACTGTTTTTTCACTTAGAAAAACACTAAAAAACACACTAACTCATTAAGGTTAGCCTGCTTTATATCAATCTTAACACAAATTGGTATTACTTCAGAAAAGAGTAAATTATAGACTTTGGATATTTATTAATTTTCATAAGGATAAAATAAAACATGGCAATGATAAGTCATGAGTCTCTGAAGAAGACTCTTAAAAACAGTGGTTTGGTTGTAGACATTCGTAGTTATCATGAATACTTGATAGATATGATTCCTGGAGCTATTCATATTAGTGAGCTTCTAATAAATTTTGATAAGTACAAGCACCATAATTCTGTAATTATTTATTGTGAAACTGCTAATAGGTCTGGTAAAACACATAGTTATTTTGTAGAACTATTTGATGAAGCAAATTGCTTATCTGGTGGTATGTCAAGCTGGCGAGAAGCTGGTAATGAAACTATCGTTCCTAAAGAGCTTAAATATTTTGATATTGATAAAATAATGTTCTTTAACTATGCTGCAACAACACCTGTATTTTCTGAAGTTGTAGATGAGATGCGTAAGTATATGGAAATCGAGACAGATTTTGCAAATCCAGCTTCAACTCACTACCCAGGTAGAGTAGCAAAACAAAAAATAACGGATTCAGAAAAAGTTATCAGTGATTTTATAAACGCTAAAAATGGTAATATCATTTGGACATCGGGTGCTACTGAATCAAATAACCTTGCTATCAAAGGTTTGATTGAAGCAAGTGACAGAACTAAAAAGCATATTATTACAACTTCTATAGAGCATAAAGCTGTGTTAGATGTATGTAAGTATCTTTCTGCAAAAAATGAGAATATTTCTGTTAGCTATCTTGATGTTGATAATCACGGTAGAATCAATCTTGAGCAATTAAAAAGCTTTATTACAGAAGATACTATTCTCGTATCTGTAATGGCAGTAAATAACGAAGTTGGTGTTGCAAACCCTATAGAGCAAATTGGTAATATCACAAAAGAGCATAATATAGTCTTTCATGTAGATGCAGCACAAGGTATAGGTAAAGTAGATATTGATGTTGAGAAAATGAATATTGACTTAGTTTCTATGTCTGCACATAAATGTTATGGACCTAAAGGAATAGGTGCCTTGTATGTGCGTGAAGGGGTAGAGTTAGCAGAGCAAATTCATGGAGGAGGTCATCAAAATGCTATGCGTTCTGGTACACTTTCAACACAGCAAATAGCTGCTTTTGCAAAAGCTGTAGAATTGTTGGAGCAAAAAACTGATTTAGCTAAGATAGAGAACTATAGAGAAACTGTGGTTAAAAGCCTTAGTAAACTTGATAATGTAATCATAAATACACCTTTAGATGAAAGTTATGTTGGGATACTAAGTGTAACTGTTGAAGATGTAGCTGGTGATATTTTGTTTACACTAATGCCAGAATTTGCTTTATCAATGAGTTCTGCTTGCACAGCTGCAGCAGATAAGCCATCGCATGTTTTGACTGCTTTAGGATTAGATGCAAAGCAAGCTGCTAGTACTTTGCGTATATCTTTTGGGTGCTTTACCTCTGATGAAGATGTACAGAAGCTAGTTAAAAGTTTAGTTAGTAATATAAAATTACTGAGAAGTATTCATAAAGAGTAATCTTTTTAAAATTAAGTAATCATAAAATATTTACAGTATTTATCTAATTGTAAATTATTTTAAGTTTTTTAAAAAAAATGGAGTTTAATAACAATGGCAGCAGATTTATCAAATCTCAATAAACAGCCAAGTCTATTTACCGCTGTAGGTATTGGTCTTGGTTGCATGATCGGAAGTGGCTGGCTTTTTGCAGCATATTACGCAGCTCAATATACAGGGCCTTCAGCATTTATCTCTTGGATAATAGGTGCTACTTTAGCTCTTATACTCGCTTTATTACTTGCAGAAATTGCGACAATGTATAAAGAAACTGCACTATTTTCAAGACTGTTAACAATAAGTCATAAAAATAGAGACTTCGGTTATGTGATTGCGATTTCAAATTGGCTAGGATTGGTTATAATAATCCCATCTGAAGCTTCAGCAACAGTCCAATACCTAAGTGCAACTTTCCCAGATATAGAGCATATTTTTTATTCAAGTCATGAGCTTACAGCATATGGTTTAGGCGCAATGTTTGTATTGATGGTAATATATGGTCTTGTGAACTTTTGGGGGATTAAAGCTCTTGCAAGAATTAACAATATCATTACTTGCTTTAAAGTTATCATTCCAATAACAACAGCTCTAATTTTGATGTATGTAGCGTTTAATCCAAGCAACTTTACAGACTATGGTTTTGCCCCAATGGGAGCTAATAGGATTGTAGGTGCTGTAGTTGTATGTGGTATTTTCTATGCTTTTTATGGCTTTGGTATGATTGCAACATTTGGTAGTGAGATAAAAAATCCACAAAGAAATATACCAATCGCTCTAGTACTATCTGTTGTAATAAGTTTGAGTATATACCTTTTACTTCAGGCGGCATTTATTGGTGCATTACCTACGGATATTATCAGTAAAGGCTGGGAGAATATGAATTTCACCTCACCATTAGCTCAGCTATTAATCTTACTAAACATAAATGTTTGGGCTATGATTTTATATGCAGATGCTGCTGTTAGTCCTTCTGGTGCTGGTATTTTGTACCTTGGTTCAGGTGCTAGAATGTTTAATGGTATGGCAAAAGATAATCAAGTTCCTAAGTATTTTGCAAAAGTGACAAAAAATAACAATCCAAGAAGAGCACTGATATTTTCTTTAATAGTCGCTTGTGCAATTCCTATGTCTTTTAAGAATTGGCAAGAAATAATGATTATCGTAACGGTATTTCAGATAATATCTTGTGTAGCTATTCCTGTAGCGTTTGCTAAGCTTAGAATGACAAAGCAAGGTCAAGAAAAAAGACTTTTCAAAATGCCTGGAGGTTCTATCTTAAGCTTTATCATGTTTGTGGTTTTGACATATTTATTAGTTGAGGCTGGAGAAAAAGCACTATTATGGGGATTATTGCTACATATCATTTTCTTTGTTATTTATTTGTTCAACTTTTATGGTTTCAATCTTGAAAAAGCAAAACTTGCAATTATGTCTTCTTGGAGTTTATTTGCATATATGACTTTTGTTTATATATTTGGTATTTTGAATGAAAATGGTATGTTTAATAATACTCTTGTAATAGTCTTATTCTTTGCTATTACTATTGCTTTGTATATAGCGTTACTATTCCAAAAAGACTATAACAAATAGAAGTTAATCTAATTTAATAATAAAATCTTCTAAATAATCCTCCTCCCCCATTTCATACTCTGAGATTGCAAAATGTTTTGCTGATTTTTTCTGGGCGTGCATTTGCTCTGTTGAGCCATCATTATTTAGATGGTGCCAATCAGGAAGATCATCTCCTTGTAAAAGAAGTTTGTAAGCACAAGAATTTGGTAACCATTTATGAGCATGATTCTTCAGTTGCTTATAGGTTAGGTTTATACAGTCTGGGACGATTTGCTTTCGCTTTTCATACATACTACATTGGCATTTTCCAGTATCTAAAAGTTTACAACTAACCCTTGTATAGAAAATTTCATCAGATTCATCATCTTGGAGTTTATTAAGACAGCAAAGCCCACATCTATCACAAATAGACTCCCATTGTTGTGAATCCATATCTTTTAGTTCAATTTCTTGCCACCATTTATGCATATTTTAAAATTGTTAGGTATAATAGTAAATTGCAAACAATGATATACCAAATCACCTAAAAAAAACACTAAAGGCAATAAATGAAAACTACCGCTAAAGCTAGAAATAATGCAAGACTTTATGCAGTGCAAGCTTTGTATCAAAAAAAAGTAGCAGGCAACACTTATTCAGAATTAAAAGTACAGTTTTATGCAGATAATGCTGGAAGGCATCAAACTGATTGGAACTTCTTTAATAGGTTAATAGATGCTGTTGAGGCAAATGAAGAACAAATAAACCAATACATCGTTGATAACTCAAGAGATGGTATAGAGTTTACTAACCACGTTGATCTTGCAGTACTTCAAGTTGCGATTGCTGAGCTTATTGAATGCCTAGAGAACCCTTACCAAATTATCATAAAAGAATATGTGGAAATTGATTTTAGTATGGGAACAGAAGAAGGCTTTAAATTTATAAATGCAATGCTGCAGAAGCTATCGAAGATTATCCGAGGTGCAGAGTAAACTTATCTTGTGATTTTAAGAAGTTAAATTTCTCTCGATGCTCTATCTGAGCATTTTTATCTAAATTTGCATACAAAATAGTTTCATCAAAGTCTTGATGAGCTATTATAACGCCATTATAGTCAATAATCATACTATCTCCAGCATAGCTAAGATTTGGGTCTTGACCAACTCTATTGCAGGCTAAGACAAAAGTTTGATTTTCTATCGCACGAGCTTTTAATAATGCCATCCAATGTTCACGGCGAGACTCAGGCCAGCATGCTACATTTAGTAAAATGTCGTAATCGTGATTATTACAATTAAAGACAGGAAAGCGTAAATCGAAGCAGACTGTTAGTAGGATATTAAATCCTTTGTAGTTAATGATTTTTTTTTCATTACCGCCACAGTATTTCTTACCTTCTCCAGCGTGTAGGAAAAGGTGGTTTTTATCATAGGTATGCAAAGTACCGTCAGAAGTTACAAAATATAGTCTATTTGCTATTTTATCATCCGTAAAAGTAGCAGCACTACCAGTTATAGCACAGTTTTTATTTTTAACTTGTGAGCTTAGCCAAGCGATAATATCTTCTTGAGTGCTAGCTTCATTTGTCGGATTCATAATAAAGCCAGTATTAAACATTTCTGGCAATACTATCAAATCAACATCATTATCGAGCTTAGATATTTTTTGTTCTAAGTTTTTATAGTTAGCTTCTTTGTTACTCCAGGTAATATCTGTTTGGATTATAGCTATTTTTAAAGTGGTCATTGATGTCTACCTATATGTTTATACTGTCTGAATTTTAACATTTTTTTTTGTAAAAAATGAAGAGTTATTCTATATATAGCAATAGTCCTTAAAATTGTTTGACAAATAAATAATCTAATAAGATAATCAAAGTTACTAAATGCTTACAATTATATAAACAATGAAAACATTAAGGTTAAAAACTAATATATTAATTTTGATAGCTATATTAATCGTTGTGTCAGGCTGTACTATGTTTGGAAATAGTAATGATACAGAATATAAAGGTGGCTTTTTAATGGTTACCTTGCATGAGAAATTTGAGGAAGTGTATTCTGCTACTATAGAGGCTATAAATAAGGGGCAAACTTATGATGAAAATAATAGTGCTTATGATTTAAGAATAAATGAGAAAACTGATAGTAAAGCAGTAGTAGGTGCTATTAGTGAAAATAATCCTTCAGATTTTGTTGAAGTTGTGATGGCAAAAACATCAGATGATACGACAAGAATCTCTATTAAATACGGTAAACAAGGTGATACAATAAGATCTTCAGCTTTAATTGATATAATAAAAGCAAATATCCGTGAGTCTAAACACTAAACATATAGCTAGTTATATCTGGGATAAAATCTTAGCACCTTTGATAATATCGTCATCTTTTTTAGCAAAGCATAGTCTTAATAAACCATTTTGAGGTTTTTCAAATAGAGTAGATATAGGGATTAAGCCAACACCATGTTCTTTTATAAGGTTGGTTGCAAATTCATGATCATTTTCATTGCTTATATTGCTATAATCCAACACTTGGAAAGGTGAGCCTTGCCATTCAAGTACTTTAAATCTTGAATTTTTTAGTCCTTCACGAAGTAATTGATTTTGTTTTTTATAGAGGCTGTGTAGGTTTTGATAGTACTCTGGATGCTCAACTATGCCATCAGCTAAAGCAAGTTGCATTGGGTGAACAGCTGAAAATGTAGAGAATTGCTTGATATACAATATTTCTTTGATGATTTTACTTGGGGCGATAGCAACACCAAGACGCCATCCTGTTAGGTTATAAGTTTTACCTAGAGACTGTAGTACTACAAGCTTATTGCGTAGTTCAGGGATCTGTATGGCACTAGTAAAGCTATCACCGGCATAAATATGCTCATACACTTCATCAGAAATTACTAGGATATCTTTGTCTTTAATTATATTAGCAATCTCTTTAAACTCAACTTTTGATATAACTGTTCCCATTGGGTTATGTGGAGAGTTTAGGATTATTATTTTTGTTTTATCTGTAATAGCATTTGCAATAGCTTGAGTATCTATTCTACCGTTTGGCAATAAATTCAGCCTTACACATTTTCCTTGATTAAAATTTGTAACACCGGCATAAGTGTCAAAAATTGGATCAAACATAATCACTTCATCATCTTTTCCGACATAGCTTGAGATAACAGCGAAAAGACCTTCTTGAGCACCAGCTGTTATAGTTATATTATCGAACTCTATATTAACGCCATAGCGCTGTTTGGTTTTCTGAATCATTGCTTTGCGTAAAGCAGGGGCTCCAGGAATAGGAGAATATTGGTTTTTGCCATTTTTCATATAAAAATTGGCTCTATCAATAAGCCATTCAGGAGTATCAAAATCAGGAGCTCCTTGAGTGAAGTTGACAGCTTTATGTTCATTTGCCATTGTAGCAAATTTTGCGTACACAGATGGAGATGTATCTATTTGAGGTTTTAACTTAGGCATATATTATTCCTTTATTTTTAAATGTGTTTTCGATTATATAGACTATACAGGATATTAATGGTTTCCTTCAAGTTGATTGTGTAGTTTAGATCTTCTATCATGCCTAGCATCTAGTCTTTCCTCTCTAAAAGGAGCTACTTTCTTACGAGATTTTTTGTTTTCTGCTTTTTTGCCACTGTTATCATCTTTATTTTCAAATCTATCTAAGAGTCGATGTCTTGATTGATCGTTAGAGTTGGCAGATGTATTATCGCTTGAGTTTATGTCTGTAGCAGTAGCAAAACTTAATGTAAAAAAGCTTATAAATAGAATTATGATAGTCTTGTTGGAAAATTTCATGACTACTAATGTTAAGTATTTCATATAAACATTCTAAACCTATTGATTGATTATTTATATAGTTTTAGCAGCTCTCAAGTTTATTTATCTCATCTATAGTTAGTTTTAAGTTACTATCTATAGTTTCTATAGGTGCTTGATGTGTTATAAATATTCTTAAGAAAAGAATACCTATTACAGCAACTAATAAATTGTCGTATGGGAAAGCAATACATCCTAACTCGTGAACAAATGAGATTAACCATAAGGTGATGATATAACCACAGACAAACCATACTTGTTTAAATATTTTGATAAGATTATTTCTTTCAAATACAAACCAGTAGAAAGCTATAACAACTATTACTAAAATTGATAAATATTTAAGATTATCAGTACCAGACCAGTACACAAAATAACTACATGAAATAAATCCTAAATAACCAAATAATTTATGGAAAGGTAGCTTGAATTTTCTATCCATTTGAGGGAATTTATCTCTAAATATAATCAGTACAACAGGACCAGATAAACAACTAAACAATACTAAAGAAGAAAGGAAGGATACTAGTTGTGACCATGTTGGAAATTGGAGTAAAAATATTAACCCTATAAAAAAGTTAATCCAAATACAGTATATAGGCACAGAATGTTTGTTGAGCTTAGTAAGTATAGAGGTTTTAAAGAACTCTAGGCCAAATGCTTGTAATACACGACCTGTCACAGCAGCATAGACATTTGAAGTACCTAGTGGAGCTACAATAGCATCTATAAATAACACTGTATATATAAAGTGTAATCCAAACAAACTTAGTAATCCTAATAAAGGAGCAACATTTACAGCTAAATGATCAGCACTTGCAGGTAAGCAAAACATAAATAATAAAGATAGCGATAAGTACATTGTTAAGCCAACTACAACTGGGGCAAATAGCGATAGTGGGATAGCAAGTCTGGGATTTTTTGCCGAATTTGCTACAACTAAGCCATTTTGGAATCCTGAAAATGCAAACGCTAACCCCGAGCCTGTTATTGCTAAAAGTATTGTTTCAAAACTTATGCTTGTAGAAGAGGTGTTATGTGAAAAATTATCAAATGATCCATAAAATGCCAACATTCCAAGAGCTATAGCTATAGGTAAAAAGATTTTCCAAACACTGACGACATTATTTACTTTAGCAACATTTTTTAGTTGGTATGTGTTTAGAATAGTTATTCCGACCATAATGAAAAAAGCTATACTAACACCAAAGTATGAAAGTAGTACACCAGTACTATTACTATCATCAACTAAGCTAGGAAACCAAAAACCTAAATACTGAACTACAGATTGTGCCTCTAATGGCAAATATACCAAATAACTTACCCATCCTAAAACTACAAACAAAAAGCCTAAAGAGCGAGAATGAGTTATTTTTAAAAATCGCATAGCTCCAGAAACTATAGGGAGCATTGATGCAACTTCAGCAAAACATACCGCGACAAAGAAGGTTAGTAGTGCTGTTATAAGCCATGAAAATATAACACCTACACCAGCTGTTTGATAACCATAGTATGGTGCAAAGAGCCAACCACTTCCAATCATGCCACCAGTTGATATGAATATTATTGACCATGTAGAAAGTTTTTTCATATATTATTTTGATATTTATCACTACTAATTAAATATACTTATATGAGAATCAAACATCAACTAAATGTCTTAACATATTTGTAGTTCTTGTATTTAGCTATCGCAAGTAATTATATGAAATTGTTTTAATTAGCAATAAATATACAATATAATCATTGATTACATTATTTTTTAAAAACACTTTTGGAAAAAAGTTATATGAGCGAAAGAGCTTCATTTACAAGAAGGATTGGTGCAGCATTAATTATTGCTGGGACTTGTGTTGGTGCAGGTATGCTTGTTATTCCATTAATCACAGCATCTTTAGGGTTTGTATTATCATCGGTAGTATTGTTAGTCATTGCTCTTTTAATGATGGCAACAGGTTATTTAATTGCTGAAGTTAACTTAGAAATGCCTGATGGTTCAAACTTTAGTACTATGGCTCGAGAAACTCTTGGTAGATTTGGTCAGATCATAGCTTGGCTTAGTTTTTTACTGCTTATGTATGCACTTACCGCAGCATATACTTCCCAAGGTTCATCACTACTGAAATCTTTATTATCTAATGTCGATATATCGATGCCTTTATGGCTTAATAGTATTGTATTTATACTTATACTTGGCAGTTTTGTTTATAAAGGGGCTTTTGCTGTTGATTGCTTGAATAAGATTTTTATTGCGTTTAAGTTTTTAGCCTTTATAGCTTTAGTTGTCTGTATATCTCCATATGTACAAAAAGTGCTAATAATGACAGAGACTACAGATATAAATTTTGTATGGATTACTTTACCGTTACTGATAACATCTTTTGGTTATCATACTGTTCTACCTAGTATGCGATCATACTTGAGATCTAATAAAAAAGATCTCCATACAGCTATTATATTGGGTGGTTTTGTTGTGCCATTTATTGTGTATATTATATGGGAGGTTATCACTTTAGGAACTATTCCTCTACATTCACAAAACAATGATAGTTTTCATTATATTGTAAATCATGGTAATGATATTACAGCACTAGTTGAGGCTTATCATAGCTCGTATAATTTATTAGCAGTAGATACCTTTGCAACTACATTTACATCGATAGCTGTTACAACTTCATTTTTAGGTGTGACACTTGCATTATTTAATTTCAACCAAGATACATACAAGTTAAATAAACCAAATCATAGCTCTAAAATATTAGTATTTATAATTACTTATTTGCCACCATTTATTTTTGCTGTTTACTATCCTCATGGCTTTGTGATGGCCTTAGGATATGCAAGTATATTTGTAGCGGTCCTTCTTATAAGTTTACCTGCGATGATGGCGTGGAAAGTTCGTAATGATAAAGGAACAAATACTTTAGTTAGTAAGCTATATTTATCATTTATAATTTTAGCTGGTGTATTGATGATATTTTTGCAGTTTGCAACAGAATTTAAATTATTACCTAGTTTCAGTTGATTACTAAGTAAGTGAAAACCATCATATAAATGCATCAAATTGATCTGTAATTTACTCCAGCTAGGTTATCCGAATATTATAGAGGTTTAAGGTTTTATAATCATTTTGAGCAGCCTAAAATTGTTTAGTAAACATTGCTGTTTTTTCTGGAATCTAGTAGTTATTGCCAAAGTTTCTATCTAGATTTGAGATTTATTTCTTCCCAATATTAATACACATAGTATAGTATTTATAAACAATGACATACTTGGTACCATACACCAAAAGTATAGCCAAAAGTCAGGACTATCATAGTATCTAAACATCGATAACACTGCAGATATAATACCTATTAAAGAAAACAGTATCTTACCTTGGTTATTATATAAAACGACTAACCAGCTATCTGGCTTATCAAAAGTTTTACTTGTTGGTTTCCAGCCCTGTTTTAGGTTGAGATAATAATTAATCTCAGCCTTTATACAGCACCAAAAAACAAATGATGATAGCATAAACATTGCCGCATAAATTTGCCCCACCTTGCTTAGTATACTTCCTTTAATGTTGCCATAGATGTAATACCATATGCTTAGAATTATAAGAGGGAGTAGCGACAAGTTAACGATACAAACAAAGCCTAAGTTATTTTTTGGAAAAATGACTAGTAATAATGCAAATAAAGGCATTATAGATATAACAACTTTAAATAAAAGATACATCATATCTAGCTTAACTCGAAAGCATAATTTAGGTGAGCTTATGATTTTATAGAGGTATTTATTCATAATCTGCATACCTCCAAAAGACCATCTAAGCCACATTTTCTCAAATTCTTTAAGTGATGTTGGGACCCATTCACCAGTTTTTAAAAATATCGGTTTACTGATGAATCCAGCTGCATAACAACGAAAACTAGCAGCAATGTCTTCGGTAACCATTACTTGTGATTTGTGATATTCTTCCCATTTTGAAATTGCTTGAAGAGCTTTTTTACTCCAAATACCGTTATGTCCTTGATAGTTGCAATAACCATTTTTACCAACAAATTCATTAAAATAACGAATAGTGTTTTGAAAAATACTAGATACTTTTGTTATTAAGTTCACACCATAGTTTGTACTTTCTATTAAGAAACTAAGAAAACCAAGTTTTTCATTTTTCTTAAACTCTTTTAAACCAACATGTAAGATTTCTTTTGGAACAGTGGAATCTGCATCTAAAAATAGTACATAGTCATTACTAATATGCTTTGTAGCTAAATCTAAGTTTCTTGGCTTAAAGCCTTCAGTACCATCTCTATGTATAAACTTACATTTTCCATTATAAAAGTCTGCATGAGAGTTGACATAGTCTTGCCATTTATCAAAATCTTTAAAGGATAAGTCACTATTATCTACAACTATGATTTCCTTTAGATGTCTTGGATAATCTATCTCATGTGCTGAATCAAAAGTCATCTTACATACATTGAAAGGTTCATTTCGTGTGCTTATTACAATCGAGCAACTTAAATCCAAACTACCATCAGTAGAATCATCTATGCTTTTATTTTTACTAATAAGACTATCAAAAAAGCAATGTATAGCTATGATAACTCTGTACCATAATAAAAAGAAACTTGGTAATACAATGCTTAATATAAATGTTGTGATAAGTGGATGGTACGAGTAGCTACCATTTAAAACTTTCCAAAGTGAGAAGCTGGTTAGTACAAAGCTGAAAAGTACATATATTATTGTTAGTTTGTTATTGGTTGTTGAGTTTTTATCTGAAGTAACAAACATATAGGCTAGAAAGCTAAACAGTACAAATGAAAATATACCTAATACGATAAGTTTGTCAGAAAAAGCCACACAGAATAATATAATAACCAAAATAGGAAGTAAAAAGAGCTTTTTCATTTGAGGTGAACTAGAAATATAATAATATAAAAACTAGAGTTTACTTTAATGTTGATAAGCTATCAATATAAAGATTATAAATTAGCCTTAGATATTAGAATATTAATCTAGTTTATTTCTTTTAACCTTTAGTAAATTTTTGATACTTTGCCATTCTTTTACTCGGGGAGTTAGAGAAGTTATCTTTTTATCTAACTCTTGATCTAGATCAACATCATAAAGATTTGCTAACTCTAGCAAACATACTAATACATCAGTCATCTCAGCTTTTATATCTTCATTATGGTTTGTTTCTTCATATATCTCTTTTTTCATTATTTCATTAGCAAGTTCACCGACTTCTTCAGTAAGAGCTATATAGCTTGCTAGGCGAGGGTGAGGTATATCTTTAAAAAGTTCAGCAACTGTTTTTTGAGCTTGTTTGATCGACATTTTATATGCTTATTTATCTAGCGAATAGGTAATTTTATCATTATTTGAGTATATATCAGTAGGACTATGGTTTATAATATATATCTTAAATTCAAAAGAATAGAAAGCAGTTTAATGAGTGATATAACGATAAAAACACCTGAAGAAATAGAAAAAATGCGTATAGCTGGGAAGCTTGCTGCAGAAGTTCTTGAAATGATAACACCACATGTAAAAGAAGGTGTAACTACTGAAGCTCTTGATAAAATGTGCCATGATTATATTGTTAATGAGCAACAAGCATATCCAGCACCACTTTTTTATCCAAGTTACGATAGTTCTGATCCTAGAGCATTTCCAAAAGCTGTTTGTACTTCTATAAACCATGTAGTTTGTCATGGTATACCTGCTGATAAAAAACTTAAAAAAGGTGACATAGTAAATATAGATGTCACAGTAAAAAAAGATGGCTATCATGGCGACTCTAGTAAAACTTTTATGATTGGTGAACCGACACTTATGGCTAAAAAACTTGTTGAGGTTACTTATGAGTGTATGTGGAAAGGTATCGAGGTTGTAAAACCTGGAGCAAGGTTTGGCGATATTGGCGCTGTTATTGAAAAGTATGCTAAAAAATTTGGTTACTCAATCGTTGATGAGTTTTGTGGTCATGGTATTGGAGCAAAGTTTCATGAGGCACCACAAGTTATGCATCATGGTAAAGCAGGCACAGGTCCTGAGATGAAAGAGGGCATGACTTTTACAATTGAGCCGATGATAAATATAGGTAAAAGAAAAGTTTCAATTTTAAAAGATGGTTGGACAGCTGTTACAAAAGACAGATCTTTATCTGCACAATGGGAGCATACTATACTTGTCACAAAAGATGGCTATGAAGTACTAACTTTGAGAGAAGAAGAAAAGTAGTATGGCTGAACTTGTAACTCAACAACAGGTCAATGAGAAATGTGATTTATTAAGATTGCAGAATGAAGAAATTACTGTCAATAAGATTCGTAAGCTTATTGGTAGTAATATTTCGATGATTGATTTGATTGAGAAAGTTACTGTATATAAGGAATCAAGATTTAAAGCTTATGATCTTGCTAAAAATGAGCAAGTTGTTGAAACAGCCCCAAAACGAGATAAATTATTAACATTGCTCGAACAGTCATTTACTGATTTTGGTATCGATAAAAAAGAGCTAGTTGTAAGTTTAAGAAATAAACTGACAGATTTTATAGCTTCTGAGATTAGTGAACAGACTCAAAAACTACGCAGAGCAGAATCTGATCTTTCTAACAAAAATAATAGCCTTGAAATCTCGCAACTTACTTTAAATAAACGCTATAAAGAGTTACTAGAAAAGTATAACTCTTTGAAAGATGAGTCTTATACTCTTAAACAGAACTATAACCAAAGTGCTTCAAAGTATCGTGAAAAAGAGAATGCTGAAAAAGCATTACTTGCGTGGGAAGATTTTAAAGGCGTTAAAGAGCAAATTTCAACGCTCAAAAACTATGGAAAACTTGCTGTTTATGATAAAAATGGGCAGATAATTATAAAATTTCCTGCCACAGATTTTCTTACTCAAGAGTGTAGGTCTGGCAAAAGTCGTTACCTAAAGGCAAAAGCTGTTTATGATTATAATATTCAGGCATGGGCATTGTCCGAGTTTAGTGAGATTACAAAAACTCTAGATTTTCTTAAAAGAAATAGGTTTGTATTCTCAAAAGAGCTTGAAACAATAGTTCATCATCAAAATAAAAATTCAGTTAATTAAAACAAATATTCTTATTATATTTGTTTAAGAAATACTTGTTGTAAAGTTTATATGTGGTGGGATATAATGTTGGTATCAAAATACTATCAAAATACTGCTATGAAAAAAATAATACTAATGACACTTGCATTATCTGTAGTGCTTTTAACATCATGCTCTAATGATGCAAAAAAGAAAGAAGAGCAACAAAGAAAGTGTAATGCTGTATACACATCATGTAATGATGGCTGTGCTCCTATTACAAATCCAGATACAGTAACTCCAGCAATAACAACACCAGCAACTTGTACTTGTGGTGATCCTATTGCTGCAGGGTTTCCTGCTGGTAGTACTTCAACTCTTCAAGGAGCGTGTACAGCAGGTGCTGCATGTATAATAAGAGACTCAGGCGGAGCACAAATCGGAATAGCTCCTGTTGCTAGCTATACCGCAGGAACAACAACTCCAGGAACAACAATACCTGGTGAAACTGTTGAAAACACTCAGTGCTTACAAAACTGTACAGATGCACTTAACCAGTGTAGCCCATATTAGCAGGTTTTACCTATAGTTGTAATTCAATCTGTAATTCTCACGAAAGTGAGAATCTCCTAAACTTTTCTCTATATTTTATATACTTAAAATGATACCCACCTTCGTGGGTATTACTGTTTTCTTTGCTTCAAACAACGAGTCTTTACTGCTCTCAAGAAGAGAATCGTATCTAGCTTTAGGTATAATTATTCCCCTCTAGAGAGGAGTACCGACTTTGTCGGTGGGGTGTGTTTTTTATCGTTAAACTACAATAAGGAAGACTTAGCTGTGGAGTAGAAGATGAACCTGTTTGGTTAAGTATATATTTACATTATGTTTTTTTTAAGAATATTTATTGTAAATTATGTATGTAGTATGTATAATAACCGCTATCAAAATACTATCAAAATACTATCAAAATACTACTGTGAAAAAAATAATACTAATGACACTTGCGATATCGGTGATGCTTTTATCATCATGCTCTAATGATGCAAAAAAGAAAGCAGAACAGCAAAAAGCTTGTGATGCAGCTTTCACTCAATGTAATGAGACTTGTAAGCCAGATGCATTACAAAAAGAGTCAGATGTAGTCATTCCACCAATCTGTACTTGTCCAACTCCGGATGAAATAGGATTGCCAGCTGGTTCCACAGTTCAATTACAAGGTGTGTGTTCAGTAACTGCTCAATGCGAAATGACTTTCCCTGATGGATCATCTGCTGGAATAGCAGGGCTTGAGGATTTCACCCCTGGCAAAACTATCCCAGGTGGAATAACCCCTGGTGAAACAACTGAAAACACTCAGTGCTTACAAAGTTGTACAGATGTGCTTAATCAATGCAGCCCCAGTTAAAGTTCGTAAAAGAGTCATAGAATTAGCTGATTTTATAGCTTCTGAGATTAGTGAACAGACTCAAAAAATACGCCAAACAGAATCTGATGTTTCTAATAAAAATAATAGTCTCGAAATTTCACAGTTTACTCTAAACAAACTCTATAAAGAGTTGCTAGAAAAGTATAATTCTTTAAAAGATGAGTCTTATACCCTTAAACAGAACTATAACCAAAGTGCTTCAAAGTATCGTGAAAAAGAGAATGCTGAAAAAGCATTACTTGCGTGGGAAGATTTTAAAGGCGTTAAAGAGCAAATTTCAACGCTCAAAAACTATGGAAAACTTGCGGTATATGATAAAAATGGACAGATAATATAAAATTTCCTGCAACAGATTTTCTTACTCAAGAGTGTAGGTCTGGCAAAAGTCGTTACCTAAAGGCAAAAGCTGTTTATGATTATAATATTCAGGCATGGGCATTGTCCGAGTTTAGTGATATTTCTAAGACTTTAGACTTTTTAAAAAGAAATAAATTTGTATTTTCTAAAGAGCTTGAAACTATAGTTTATCGTTATGCTTTAAAATTTTAGATCTTTAGTTTATTTTGTGATACACTGCATCAAGTTTGATCTTATGGTGATAATATTATTATATGTTTTATTATATCAATTCTTTAGAAAAGTTATTTATTATGTTAGTGGTTGTTTTCTTGTCTTCTTGCTCAGATAGAATAAGAGAGGAAGATGAAGAAGGCAATATAGTTAACAGTAGTATAGTTGATGCTGAAAATAATTGTGAGGCAAAATTTGCAAAATGTAAAAAAGATTGTGGTTTAACTACTCTAGTACAAGCTGTATCAACACCAGCTCAATGTTTTTGTCCCAAAAAAAGTGGATATATTGAGAATTTGATAGGAGGATATCCATGTGAATCACCAAATGCCATGTGTTATTATTATAGTGGTGCTCTTGGTGTGAAGCCTATTTCTCATCCCCCAACTAGAATTCCTGCAACTGTAGTTCCTGCTGTTACAACTATAGATATGAGCTGCTTAGACTCTTGTACAGCTTCTCTTCTCAATTGTTATAAATAATTAGTGGTATTTAACTATTTTAAATCTCGTAGTATTGAAACTACATTTAATATGTAATACCAGTTTCAATATAAATTGGTATATATTCTCTTTGCGCTTCACGCTTATTTTAATCTTTGGTGTTAGATGATAGTTGTTGCTATTTACCCACAGACTAAAAAACTAAATTAGGTTTCAACTCCTTTGAGATAAATGTGCCAATTTGATACGGAATTGGTATAATCTACGGCAACTATATCTAAAATTTTATAAAACAATAAATGGATTTATTTTCAACATTAGAAAATCAACAAACAATTGGTGAGTTTTCCGAAAAAGCCTATCTTAATTACTCGATGTATGTAATTTTAGATAGAGCATTACCACATATTTCTGATGGCTTAAAACCAGTACAAAGGCGTATAATCTATGCAATGAGTGAGATTGGTCTTAGTCATTTATCTAAGTATAAAAAGTCAGCTCGTACAGTCGGTGATGTTTTAGGTAAATATCACCCACATGGTGATAGTGCTTGTTATGAAGCAATGGTTCTTATGGCACAAGGATTTTCTTATCGTTATCCATTTATAGATGGTCAAGGTAACTGGGGGTCAGTAGATGATCCTAAGTCATTTGCTGCAATGCGTTATACAGAGTCTAGACTATCTAAATATGCGACTCTACTTTTAGAAGAGCTTAAAAAAGGTACGGTAAATTGGAAGAAAAACTTTGATGGTACAATGGACGAACCAGAGTTGTTGCCAGCGCAAGTACCAAATATCTTGCTTAATGGTGCAATGGGAATCGCTGTGGGAATGTCTACATATATTCCGCCGCATAATATCACAGAAGTTATAAATGCTTGCTTGCATTTATTATCAAATCCAAAGTCTACTATAGATGATGTTTTAGAGATAGTTTCAGCTCCAGATTATCCTGGTGGTGCAAATATCATCTCCTCTAAAGAGGAGATAGCAGAAGTGTATAAAGCTGGAGCTGGCTCAATAAGACAGCAAGCTGTTTATGATTTTGATAGTGATGGGAATATAGTTATCTCGAAATTACCTCATCAGGTAGCAAGTGCAAATGTTATGGAACAAATTGCAAACCAACTAAAAGCTCAAAAAATTACTTGGATCAAAAATATTCAAGATGAATCCGATGATAAAGACCCTATTAAAATTGTTTTATATTCTGGTACTACTAAGAAAAATACTACTAAGTTGATGGGGCATTTACTTGCAACAACGGATTTAGAAAAAAGCTTCCGTGTAAATATGAATATGATAGGACTTGATAATCGTCCAAGAGTTAAAAATTTACTAGATATTTTACAAGAATGGCTTGAGTACCGTAAGCAGACTTTAAGAAGAAGGTTACAAACCAGCTTAGATAAAGTTCTTGCAAGACTGCATATACTTGATGGCTTGTTGACAGCTTTTTTAAACATTGATGAAGTTATTGAGATAATCCGCAACTACGATGATGCTAGTGCTGAGTTACAAACTAGATTTTCACTTTCTGAGATTCAAGCAGAAGCAATTTTGAATATCCGTTTGAGAAAGTTAGCTAAAATTGAAGAGTTTGAAATTAGGAAAGAGCAACAAGAATTAGAGAAAGAAAGGTTGCTTTTAGAAGGTTATCTAAATAGTGAAGTTAAGTTTAGAAACTTAATGAAAAAAGAGTTCAAGCAAATTTTAGCAGATTTTGGCGATGATAGACGCTCACAGATAATCGCTGTTGAGAAAGCTCAAGCACTAGAAGAAAAAGATCTTATTCCTAATGAAAAAGTTACAGTACTACTTTCTAAAGCAGGTTGGTTGAGATGTGCTAAAGGTGAAAATATTGATCCAACAGGTTTAAACTATAAGCCCGAAGACAGTCATTATTTGGCTGCATCAGGCAACAGTAATGTTAGAGTAGTATTTTTCTCTAAGCTAGGTAAATCATACTCTATGTTTATAGATAAACTACCTTCAGCTCGTGGTTATGGAGAGCATATTACTACTTATATTCCACTGGATAAAGATGATGAGATTATAGGTGTATCATTTGTAAATTCTGCTGAGTATTTCTTACTAGCAAGTACTGAGGGTAAAGGTTTTGTTATCCCGGCTAATGATCTGATAGTAAATAAAGTGACAGGGAAAAACATTTTTGATGCTAGTGAGGTTAGTGAATTTGAGCCATTTGATAGTTCTCTAAAAGCACTTCTTCTAAGTTCTCAGGGTCGAGCGGTAGTTCGTGATTTTGCTAGTTTTGCTATTATGAAAAGAGGAAAAGGTAAATCAATTATTAAATTAGATAAAAAAGATAAACTTAAGTTTATCAAATTCTTTGATCCGCAAAATACTGAAGTAATCCTAAAAGCAGGCAAAAGATTTATTCGTATTGATAGTAAAAATATTGATACCTACTCAACTGATAAAGCCTCTGGTGGAGGAGTTCTTCTACCACAAGGATTTAGAAAAATTACAAAAATTGAAATGGAAAAAAGATAGGCTTTATATGCAATCACAAGAACTTCATGTTTAGATTTATTCTTACACTTATTGCTATCTCGGGAATATTTACTTTAGATATTTATTTACCAGGAGTTCCAGAACAAATAAATTCTTTGAATGTAAGTAATATGGCAATTAGCTGGACCTTTACTATATTTTCAATTACTTTTGCTATATCACAATTAATTGCTGGCCCATTATCTGATAAGTATGGTAGAAAGCCTATATTAGTATTTGGACTATTATTAGCAGTTATATCAACTCTTTTATGTGGAATAGCTCAGAATTACTGGCAATTTTTGTTATTTAGGATATTGCAAGCAGTTGGAGTATCATGTGTCGTTGTAGCTAACGCAATAATTAGAGATTTACATGACGGGGTTGTAGCTACCAGATTGAGAGGGTATATAACAATGGTAGCTGGAGTAACTATTTCATTAGCACCAGCTTTAGGTTCATTTCTCGTGTACTTTTGTGGATGGAGGGGTACATTTGTTTTAAGTTCAGTGGTTTTCCTTATTACACTGGTATTAATAATATTTTTCTTTAAAGAAACAGCAATACCTCATAAGATAAGTTCTAAACAAATAGTTAGAAATTATTATGATCTTATTAGGTATAGCCCTGAATATATGAGACGAAATACACAGTATGCACTAGGTTATTCTGTTCATTTTTGTTTTGTAATTATGTCATCTTATATAATAGTAGTGCAAATGAAGTATAATCTCTTTGTATATAGTCTTTTTATGGTGTTTTATGGTTTAGCCTTATCTATCAGTGGTTTTATCACAAACATGTTAAGTGTCAAATACAACAATGTTCAAATTATTCAAATAGGAGCTGTAATTATGCTATTGAGTGCGGTGTCATTGTTAGTGTTTAATTTTATAGGGTATTCTAATATTTATGTTTTTACGATATTTATATTAATGATGATTTTAGGAGGGACTATTCTTAGGCCTAGTAGCTTAACTCTTGCACTTAGTTCTGTGCCCAAGTTATCAGGGCAAGGTTCAGCAGGAATAAGTTTATTACAGTTTTTGTTATCAGGAATAATTGCTAGTATAATAAGTCTTTCTAGTAACAATATTGTAAATACGATTTGTATTTATACCATATTGGCAGGCTTTATTATTTATTTTATAAATAGGGATAAAAAATATAAGTAACTAGCAATAAATGTGTGGTTTGAATGATTAGGATTTACTTATAGCATCAAAAAAATCTTTAATTGTGCAATGCTCTTCTATAGGATGACGAAGGTTTTTATCTTTATTTATGCTGTAGCAATTATTTCTACCTTCTTTGGTAACTTTTAGATAGGCAGTCTCAGTTAGGTCACCTAGAATATTTAGGACAGCTCTTTCAGTGATCCCAACCTTGATAGCCATATCTCTAATAGTAATTTTGGGATTACTATTAATGAGATAGAGAATATGAGAATGATTTGTTAAAAATGTCCAGTTAGTTTGTTTTTTGGTAGACATAATAAATTCTCTCTATAATTTAGGTTTAATACATATATTTTTATTTATGTATTTTCATTCATGTATTATATTTCTTTAAATATATTTGTAAATAGTTATTTTATTTTTTTTATATTTAAATTCTATTAATCTCTAAAAATATATAGCCTAAATATACCTTTCAATGTATTATTTATCCAAAATTGTAGAACAGTGATTTCATATGATTAATTTCTTAGCAAAAAATCAAAATTGGGCAAAAATAACTCCGTGGGCAGGAATAGTTTTTATAACTCTTTTATTTATAAACTTTTCTTTGGCTGATCCTCATTTTTGGGCTTTATTGAATATTCCACTATATTTATTTCATCAGACAGAAGAGCATTATATCCCAGGTGGGTTTAAAGATTTTATGAACCAAAAAGTTATGGGTCTTCCTACAGGGAAAGAAAAGCTTACAGACATTAAGATTTTCTGGATAAATATTTTGATGGTATGGCTAGCATTTGCTATATTTGGAGCGTTAAGTTTTATAAATATAGGTTTTGGTTTGCTAATCATAATATTTAGTATAATGAATTGCCTGACACATATAGCAGAAGGTGTTAAACGCAAAAGTTGGAATCCTGGCTTGGTGATGGCAACACTACAATTTTTGATTTCAATATATGCTGCATATTTTGTTACAGTCCATGGTTTGACTAGTCCTTTGCTATGGTGGGTTGGAACTATAGTTTTTTCTATAGTAGCTCATGTTATACTATTTAAAGCTGTAATGACTAAAGACTAAAAAAACACAAATAAAGCTAAAAAATATTTACAAACACTCAAGAGAATATAATTAAATCATGTCAGAAGATAGATATAAAATTACGAAAAAAGTTACAATAGTTGGAATGTTTATAAATGCATTATTAGCATTTGTAAAGATGTTAATAGGGATAGTTGGTAGATCACCAGCATTATTTGCTGATGGCGTACATTCACTATCAGATCTTATAAGTGATGTGATGGTTTTATTTGCAGCTAAATATGCAAGTATTGGAGAGGATGAAAATCATCCTTATGGACATGAAAGAATTGAAACGATAGCAACATTAGTTATATCTGCACTACTTATAGCTGCAGGTTTTATGATAGTTTATCACTCATTGTCTGTTCTGATTGATGGTGGATACACTACACCAGATAAGTTTACAGTATATGCCGCAATATTTTCTGTATTTGGAAATGAGTTTATTTACCAGTATACAATGCGAGCTGCAAATAAAATTGACTCAGACATGCTCAGAGCAAATGCATGGCATAGCCGTTCAGATATGTGGTCATCTGTTGTTGTATTAGTTGGTCTTGCTGGTGCATTATATGGCTACGCTTGGATGGATGCTTTAGCTGCGTTTATAGTGTGTTATATGATTGTGAAGATGGGTGTGAAATGGGGATATTCAGCCGTTTCTGAACTTATTGATGAGGGTGTTGATGAAGAAACAAACGCTAAAATCCGAGAAATAATAGCTAATACTGAAGGTGTTGAAGATTTTCATTATCTGAGAACTAGAAAAATGGCAGGCAAAATCATGCTTGATGTTCATGTAATAGTAGATAAATATAGTACAGCTTCAGAGGGGCATTATTTTGCAGAAATTGTTAAGAGTAATATTTATCACAACATTGAGAATATTAAAGATATAACAGTACATATTGATGTTACAGACCATGAAGATGGAGTTATTAAGCTAGAGAGTTTTGAACCATCAAGAAAAGAAATTTATGCCGCTATAGCAGAGTTTTTAGAAGAATATGGTTTAGAAGAAAGTCTTATTTTAGGAAAAAATATGTCAATTTATTATTTTGATGATGTCATTAAGGTCGACCTTTTTGTTAAAAGGTCAAATGATCTTAAGAAGTATTCACAAATTATTGATAATTTTGAATTTAAAGGATTTAATATTAGTGTAAATCTTTATTGTCCATTATAAAGGAGTAAAATAGTGAAAATAAGAAAAGCAGTATTTCCAGTAGCAGGTTGGGGTACTAGGTTTTTACCTGCAACTAAGTCGTGTCCTAAAGAAATGCTTACAGTAGTAGATAAGCCTCTTATTCAGTATGCAGTAGAAGAAGCTATTGAGGCAGGATGTAAAGAACTTATATTTGTAACAAGCTCAAATAAAAAGTCACTAGAAGATCATTTCGATAGAAACTTTGAGTTAGAATATTCATTAGAAAAAAAGCAAAAATATGAATTATTAGAGATGGTTAAAAATATTGTTCCTAAAGATATTAGCTTCTTTTTTGTTCGTCAACCTGAAGCCTTAGGTTTGGGGCATGCAGTGCTATGTGCAAAACCATTAGTAGGCATAGAAGATTTTGCAGTTATATTGCCTGATGATCTTATTTATAATCATAATTGTGGTACTGGTGCTTTAAAACAGATGGTCAAAACTGTTGAGGGTACAGATATAAGAGGTTGTATCGCGACTCAACAAGTAGCTAAAAATAAAACAGACTCATATGGTATAGTTGCTAAAAATGATGAAAATATAATTAAAGCAATAGTTGAAAAACCAGCTCCAGAAAAAGCCCCTTCAACTACAGCTGTAGTTGGACGTTATTTATTGCCAAATAAGATTTTTAAGTGTCTTGAATCTACATCAGAAGGTGCTGGTGGAGAGATACAATTAACAGATGCGATTGCTAAGCTTGTTGATCTTGAAGAAAAAATTATAGCACATGATTTTAAAGGCACTCGTTATGATTGTGGTGATAAGCTTGGTTTTTTAATTGCAAACTATGAAATTGCATTACAACATAAAGAATTAGGCGATAAATTTAAAGATTACCTCGAAAATAGGTAGTCTATATTTTAAGTAAATACATTTGCATCAAATCAATAGCCTTATTGCACTAATGCAAATAGGTTAAATCATCTATGAAATCCAAAGAAAAAATATAAGTATCCTTAACATTACTAACTTCAGTTAGCAAAATAAATATGCTACTATGAAATCATGTGCAAATTATTTTGTAGTAACAAACATGTCATATTCAAAATTTCAGGTATCAAAAGAATTTATTGAAAAATCATATATAGATAATGATCTTTATGAGAAGCTTTATAAAGAATCTCTTGAAAATCCGGAGCATTTCTGGACAAAGCAAGCTAATCGTATGCATTGGGATAAGCCATTTACAAAAGCTTGCAATAGCAGCTTTGATAAGGTCGATATAAAGTGGTTTGAAGATGGTGAACTAAATGTTTGTTATAACTGTGTAGATAGACACTTACCTGAAAGAGCTAACCAAGTGGCTTTTATCTGGCAAGCAGATAACCCTAAAAAATCTCGTAAAATAACATACCGTGAGCTATATCATCGTGTTTGTGAAATGGCGAATATTCTTGAAGCAAATGGTGTTAAAAAGGGTGATGTTGTTACTATATATATGCCACTTGTGCCAGAGTCGATTTACGCTATGCTAGCTTGTGCTAGAATTGGTGCAATACATTCAGTTGTATTCGGTGGCTTCTCAGCAGAATCATTAAAGCAAAGAGTTATCAATGCAAAAAGTGACTTTATTATAACAGTAGATGAAGCTGTAAGATCTGGCAAGAGAATTCCAATGAAAGCTGGTGTTGATAAAGTAGTATCCGAAGTTGATGGAATCAGAAAAGTATTAGTTGTACAAAATACCGAGACAGAGAATATTACATGGAATGCTGAAAAAGATATTTGCTATGCAGAAGAATTAAAAAAGGTTTCTAATGAGCATGAGCCAAAGTCTTTTAAAGCTGAAACGCCATTGTTCATGCTTTATACATCAGGCTCAACAGGTGCACCTAAAGGGCTAGTTCATACCAGTGGTGGATACTTAGTTTATGCAAGCATGACTCATAAGCTTGTGTTTGACTATAAAGATCATGATGTGTATTGGTGTACCGCAGATATTGGTTGGATAACAGGACATACTTATGTGGTTTATGGTCCTTTAGCCAATGGTGCTACATCTGTTATATTTGAAGGTGTTCCAACTTATCCAGATGCTTCAAGACTATGGCAAGAGGTAGACCAGCATAATGTTAGCATACTTTATACTGCACCAACACTTGTCAGATCACTATTAAAAGTTGGTGATCAATATCTTGAAAATACAACACGGAAATCACTTAGAGTATTAGGTTCTGTAGGTGAGCCAATAAATCCTGAAGCATGGAATTGGTTCGTCGAGAAAGGTGGTAATAATCAAGCGCCATTAGTTGATACTTGGTGGCAAACAGAAACAGGTGGCCATATGATAGCTCCTTTACCTGGGGCTCATAAATTAAAAGCAGGCTCAGCATCAAAGCCATTTTTTGGTGTTGATGTAGCTTTACTTGATACTGATGGTAACGAGATAGAAGGTATTGGAAAGGGAGCTTTATGTATTAGGCGAGCTACTCCGGGAATGGCCAGAACTATTTATGGTGACCATGATAGATATTTACAGACTTACTTTAGTAGTTTTAAAGGATTTTATTTCTCAGGAGATGCAGCTAGACGTGATGAAGATGGTTATATTTGGATAGAAGGTCGCATGGATGATGTAATTAATGTCTCTGGTCATAGAATGGCAACAGCTGAGATAGAATCTGCATTAAACACTCATCCACAGGTAGCAGAAAGTGCTGTTGTAGGTATGCCTCATGAGATTAAAGGCGAAGCAATATATGTTTACTGTATACTAAAAGATAGTAGTAAGTGTTCAGAAGAGGATTTTGCTGAAATTAGAAAAAGTTTAACTAAATACATACGACAAGAAATAGGTCCAGTAGCATCACCTGAAGTTATACAGTTTACTCCAGAGCTGCCAAAAACTCGTTCAGGTAAAATTATGCGTAGAATTTTAAGAAAAATCGCTGCTTCTGATTATGATAATTTTGGTGATATTTCTACACTATTGAACCCAGATATAGTAGAGTATCTGATACAAAATAAATAACACGTATAAATAACATGAATAAAAATCTAATTAAGGGCTATAGCAAAATAATGCTTGCTCTTACTTTTTGGGCTAGCCTATATCACATAGCTCCTATTCCATTAGGTTATGTGGATCTTTACTTAGTTGGCTTCTTCCGATATCTTTTTGCATCCATTATATTTTTATTAGTGCATTATCATTATACTAAAACTTTTTTCCCTAAACTAAATATAAAGCAATGGTTATATGTTATAGCTGTAGGTTTCTTCGGTGTGTTTTTGTATAACCTTACATTTTTATGGGCTGAAAAACTTATTTCTGGAAATATCGTTGCAATTATATATGCTTTCTCACCTTGTCTGATTACAGTAGCATCTTGTATAGTGTTTAAACTACATATAAATAGTCAGGCTAAAGCAGGGATTTTAGTAGCATTGCTTGGGACTGTAGGTGTTGTGATGTTTTCAGCAGGTGGAGATGTTTCTCAATGTCTTAATGGTATTGAGATAAATTTTGGAGAAGTTCTTAGTATATTAGCCGTTTGTTGTTTTGCATCATATGCTATTCTTGGTAAATGTTGTGTTCGAGAAGGTGTTCAGATGATCACTATAAATACGTATGGAGCTATAGTAGGAATGCTAATGTTTGGTGTGATATGTGGATTTAAGTCTGATTTTTCGCAAATAGCTCATACTGATTTTACATTTTGGGCTAGCATACTTTATATCTCAGTTTTCGCTACTGTTATCGCTTATGTATGGTATTTGGGAGCATTAGAAGAGATAGGTGTTTATAAGACTGCAGTTTTCCAAAATATGTTGCCATTTTTAGTCATTTTAATCGGTTTTATTTTCTGTGGAGAAACAATCTCAATGCTAGCTTTACTTTTTGGTGGGGTGGTTTTTTTAGGTGTATATCTTACAAATGTAGCAGTAAATAAAAAAGACTGATTTTAGTGCATCAAGTAAGCTATAGATCATTATAAAAACTATGTATTGGTCTTTTCTTAGAGTAATTGTTGATGGAATTATTTTACTTTAAGTAGCCTCAAAGCATTCATTATAACTAAAAAAGTAGCTCCCATATCAGCTGCTATTGCCATCCAAAGAGTTGCCAAATTCATAACTGCAAGACCAATAAATAATACTTTTAATCCAACAGCAAAAGAGATGTTCTGTTTTATGATTTTAAGTGTATTTCTAGAGTGATTGATCAACCATGGTAGTTTAGATATATCATCCGACATTAATGCTACATCGGCAGTTTCTATAGCTATATCATTTCCAATAGCGCCCATGGCAATTCCTAAGTTTGAGCTTGCAAATGCTGGTGCATCATTTATACCATCTCCTACCATAGCGACATGTTTATACTTACCAACTAATTCTTGAATTTTTGTGACCTTATCTTCAGGTAATAACTCAGCATAAAAGTTATCTACTCCACTTTGTTTTGCGATATTTTTAGCTGTGCCATAATTATCTCCAGTAAGCATTATTGTTTCATCTACGCCGACGTTTTTTAAATCTAATAATGCATCTGTAATATTTACTTTTAAGGCATCTTGTACACCAATAGCTCCAATTATTTTGGAATCATTTCCAATGAAAATTAAACTATAACCTTGTTCTTCGAGTATTAAAACTTTACTGTGCAACTCTTTATCGTTACACATGTTCTTTTCATGCGAATAAGCATGGCTTCCAAGCCAATAATTCTCATTTTGAAGTTTACCCCAAACCCCTCTACCTTCTATAATTTGTATATCGCTAGTTTTCAGAGGTCTTATTTGTTTGTTTATTGCGTAATTTTTAATAGTATTAGCTATTGGATGATCAATATTTTCTTCT
This sequence comes from Francisella adeliensis, assembly GCF_003290445.1. NCBI lineage: Bacteria > Pseudomonadati > Pseudomonadota > Gammaproteobacteria > Thiotrichales > Francisellaceae > Francisella > Francisella adeliensis. Next base: position 665,848 of record NZ_CP021781.1, read on the forward strand.
AAACTTACGGCTATTTGTATAATCGTTTGTTTCGAGATATTATCTAAAGCTATAATTTTCTTGAGGATTGGACTACCAGTTGTAAGAGTACCTGTTTTATCAAAAGCTATTGCTTTAAGTTTTGCTGGAACCTCGATATAGGACCCACCTTTTATCAGGACTCCATTTCTAGCAGCACTTGCTAGTGATGATACTATTGATATAGGTGTAGATATCACCAATGCACAAGGGCATGCTATAACTAGTATTACAATTGCTTGATAAACCCACACACCCCAATTACCATCAAAAATCAATGGGGGGATAGTAGCTACTGCGATTGCAAGTATAATCATAATAGGAGTGTAAATTTTAGCAAAGTGATCAACCCATTTTTCAGATTCTGATCGTTTTGATTGGGCTTGCTCTACAGCTTTGATTATCCTTGCGATAGATGAGGTTTCAGAGGTTTTAGTCGTTTTTATTTCTAGCGGAGAGTTTCCGTTAATACTACCTGCAAATACTATGTCACCTGTTTTTTTAGCTACAGGTATAGATTCTCCAGTTATAGGAGCCTGATTTAAAAAGCTGTTCCCCTTAATTATCTCGCCATCAAGAGCAACTCTTTCACCTGGCTTCACTAGCAAAGTTTTGCCTATATTAACTTCAGCAATTAATTTCTCTTCAAACTTTTTATCATGATTACAGTAAACTAATGCAGTTTCAGGGGTGAGGCTCAAAAGTTTCGTTATAGCTGAACGAGCATTACCAACACTCCATGCTTCTAATAGCAAAGACAACGAAAATAAAAAGCTAACTATTGAGGCTTCGAACAGTTGACCTATAGTAACAGCACAAACTATAGCAATTAACATTAGCAAATTCATATCAGCATTGAATCTTTTGATTGCTGCATATGCTTTAGGAACCACAAACCAGCTACCAAATACTATAGCTAAAAGGTAAAAAACTCTGACTAAAGTTAACGTATTAGCATCTTCAGCTATAAAAGCATGTACGAAGCCATCTATAGCACCATGATATAGGTATGCGATTAAGATAAATATTCCACTGATTATTGTTGTTATTAATCGTACGTTTTTTTTAAGAAATGTTTCATTTTTATTTTTATTAATGAAATCTTCCCATAGTACAGCATTCAGCCCTGCTTTTTTGATTAAATTAATTATTTCTTTTGAAGCTACTTCATTGCTTTCATTATTTTTTTTTATGAGTAGTTTGCCGTTAAGTAGGTCAAACTCTAAATTATCTTGAGATATTTTTTTGCCGAGAGTTTTTTTAATTATGGTTACTTCTTCAATACAATCTAATCCATATACTTTAAAATTCATATATTCTGTAGTCATAATTTCACCTGCTTTGCATGTATTTCTGGTAGATGTTCAAGGTTGTTGTTGATCATATGCTGAACAGACTTTAGGTCTTTTTGAATGGTTTCGTCTTCACTTAAGGATCTAAGTAGCCATTTTAATTGTCCCTCATATGCATCATTAAAGAAGAAGTAGTGAAACCTCCCTTGTTTACGTTTAAAGATAAAACTGTTACGCCTTAGTATATCCAAATGCTTTGAAAGGGTTGAGTTGGCAAGATTAAAAACATGAGATAAGTGGCAGAGGCATAGCTCATGCTGGTATATTGCCATCAGTATTCTTATCCTTGTTTCCTCTCCGAGTGCTTTTTGGAAATCAACTATATCAAGTAATTTCATGTTTACAACCATGTTTCGCGAAGTAACGAAATGTTAAGTTATTATATTATCATTGTCAAATAAAAAGCAGCATATTCTAACGAAATTATTTTTTATTAAGATATTTTGAGTTAATAATACTGGAGCTTGCAGTCAATTTTAATGAGGTTAAACTGATAGGAATAGTTAGTTTAATTTAGAGTGATGTATTTTTTAGTTTCTGTAGAGATTTTAAGGACTATAGTTAGAAATATAGAGAATAATATAAGGATATAAATAATACTCATCCCTAAAGACCCCCAGATACTTTTAAAATGATTGATATAAATATTGCCCTCAAGATTAGCACGAATATCTTTCGGTATCTGTTTAGTGATAGTACCATCAGGAGCAATGATAGCCGTTATACCATTACTTGTAGTTGATAATACAAATTTAGAGTTTTCTATCGCTCGTACCTCTGATATTTGTAACTGCTGATAGCGAGCAATAGAGTCACCGAACCAAGAATCATCACTTATAATTGAGATATAGCCGGCACCTTGTAACTGGTCACGGATTTGCTCAGGGTAAGCTGTCTCATAGCACATGAAGTTTGCTAAAGGAGTACCAAAAGCATCCATTAATGGTTGTATGTATCTTCCTTGATTAAAATTACTAAGACCTGCACTGTCTACATAGCCAAAGAATTTGATTGGGAAATATTCACCAAATGGTACTAGGTGATGTTTGTTGTATACTCCGTGACCATTACCGACAATTATAGAGCTATTATAAATGTGTGAAGTATTATCACTAACCTTTTGAAGATTTAATGAACCAACTAGCATAGCATTATTGTTTTCGATATTTATATCTGTAAGCTCATTAAAGTACGGAACTTGATATTGGCGAAAAGAAGTTACAGCATTTTCAGAAAGAATAATCAAAGAGTTTTGATGTTGCTCAGCGATTTTCTTGTAGTATGCTTTCATTTTTATGAAATTATCTCGCTCCCATTTGAAACCTTGACCAAAATCCCCTTGTACGAGAGTTACTTTTTGTTCTTTACTTGTATGGTAATCAGGTTGTATGATAGAAATTATAGCTCCTGATAAATATAGTAGACCAATTATGATAATTGCTATTAGAGGCTTTTTAAGTTTTTTGTCTTGTATGATTGGTAGCATGTAAAATACTATCAAACATGAGATAAAAGCCACTACATAACTTACAAGGTAAACGCCACCAATATTTGCAAACCATATTAGTGGTGACTCTGTTTGTGAATACCCAATAGAAACCCATGGAAAGCCACCCCAAAGCAGGTTTGCTTTTACAATTTCAAAAAGTGTCCAAAGAGCAGGGTATACAATAAGTTTGATATAGTTCCTTGAGTTTTTTGTTAGTAAATAACTGCAAATTGCAAAAGGGACTATATGTAAAAAGCTTAAAAGTATGACTAATGCAACAGCTGCTGCTGTACCTGCAGCTATTGATTCTGTAAATAAGTGTATAGATACATAAACCCAAGAAATACTAGTACCAAAAAAGCCTATACCAAAAAGTAATGAGCGACAAAAAGCTTGTTTTAGACTTGTAGTATTACTAAGTAAGTAAAAAAATATACATAGTCCAACTATAGCGAGTATATCGATGCGAAATGGTGCAAAAGCGAGTGTTAAGACCGCACCACTTAATATTATAAGAATTGCTTTAAGTAGTTTTCTTTTCATTATTTTTTAAATTTCTCAACTAGTACATTTATGATTTTGCGATTATCTGCCTCATTTACAGTAAATTTAAAGCCATCTACAACTATACTGTCTCCTTTTGCGGGTAGATATTCAAGTGTTTGAATAATCATCCCAGCAATAGTATCAAAATCATTCTCATCATTTATAGATGTATTAAAGTATTCGTTAAAATCTTCAATAGCCGTTGTAGCATCGACTAAGTATTTATCATCAGCCATCTTGGAAATATTCTCATCGATAGTATCAAACTCATCTTCAATATCTCCAACAATCTCTTCTAAAATATCTTCTATAGTTATTAAGCCAGAAATTGCACCATATTCATCAACTACCATTGCTAGATGATTTTGACTATTTTTAAAATCTTTAAGCATTGAGTTAAGTTTTTTAGTCTCAGGGATAAATATTGCAGGGCGAAGAATGTTTTGAATATCTTTAGTTTGAATTTGTGTTTCTACAGCACCAAGTATCTCTATATCAAAAATTAATTTTAATAAGTCTTTTGAGTGTAAAATACCTAAAACTTCTGTTTTATTTTTACAATAAACCGGTATACGAGTATGAGTAGAACCAATAGTTTTTTCAAGCATTTCTCTGACTGACATTGACATATCAACTGAAATCATTTTTGTATGAGTTATCATAATATCTCCTACATCAAGAGATGATATTTTCATAGCTCCAAGAATCATGCTTTGAGATGATTTATCTATGACTTCATTATCAGTAGCTTTTTCGATTATATCAATAAGATCATCTTCATCTTTTATGTTGAAAATATTTGATATAAATTTCTTCATGAAAGAGCTTTTTTCTTTTTTTATTAAGTCATTATCACTAGACATTTTGTTCTCTTTATAATTTTTAGTTTATTAGTTATATGGGTTAGCTATGTTTAATTTAGCTAAAAGCTCTATCTCTAAGCTTTCCATCTCTTCAGCTTGCTTATTTTCTATATGGTCAAAACCTAACAAATGTAGCAATCCATGTATAAATATATGACACCAGTGGTTATCAAGGGGTTTGTTTTGCTCTATAGCTTCTTTTTTTAAGACGTCTGGAGCGATAACTATATCACCTAAAAAATCATTAGCAATTTCATCAGGTAGTCCTTCAGGCTTTTCAAACTCAAAAGAAATAATATTAGTTGGTTTATCTTTATTACGAAAATCACTGTTTATTTGTTGGATTTCATCATTTGAAACAATATTTACATTTACACTTGCAAGCTCTAGTCCGCTATGATTTGTTACTAACTCAAAGCATTTTAAAAGTTTATCTGTAGAGGGTATAGGGTACTCATCATCATTGATGATATTTAAATCTAAGTTTGATTCTATGGAGGCCATTATTTATTATTCTCATGTTTATCGTAAGCATTGACAATTTTTTGAACTATTTCATGACGGACAATATCAACAGATTTTAAATAATTAATACCAATACCATCAACATTTGAAAGTATTTTAAGAGCATTTTTCATGCCTGAAGTTACATTTTTTGGTAAATCCACTTGAGTTACATCACCAGTAATAACAGCTGTAGTATTAAAACCAATTCTTGTTAAAAACATTTTCATTTGTTCTTTTGTAGTATTTTGACTTTCATCTAATACTATAAATGAGTCATTGATAGTTCTACCACGCATATAAGCTAGAGGTGCAATTTCTATAGCTTGTCTTTCAATAAGCTTTGTGACTTTTTCAACACCCATAAAGTCAAATAAAGCATCATACATTGGGCGTAAGTATGGATCAATCTTTTGTGTAAGATCTCCAGGTAAAAAGCCTAGTTTTTCACCAGCTTCTACAGCAGGGCGGACTAGTACAATTCTACGCACTTCACCTCGTTCATAAGCAGCTACAGCACAAGCAATCGCAAGGTATGTTTTACCTGTACCAGCAGGACCGACACCAAATGTTACAAAGTTATTTTTGATGTTATCAAGATAGGCTGCTTGGTTTTGCGTACGAGCTCTAAGCTTTTTACTGCGAAGTTGTACTTCACCTTCTGCTGACTCTCGTGGGCGAGGTGTTTCATTTGTTTGCTCTTTTGCTGTAGCATTTAGAATAGTTGAGATTTCTTCTAAATCAAGATGTGTACTACCACCTAAAATTTCAGCATAACAAGATTTTACAAATCTGCGAGCTTGAGTGTTATTTGCACTAGAGTTACTTTCTATCTCAAATTCATCTGCTCGATGTTTAATCTCAACATTGAAATAATTTTCTATTGCACGAATATTTTCTTCTAAATTACCACAAAGAATACCAAGCGAGTCGTTGTCGTAAGGTTCTAGTGTAAACTTGGTTTTGTTCATATATTTAAATCAGCTCTCCTTTTAGAGAATTTGGGTGTGCTTCTGTTATCTTAATATCTATAAAGTTACCAATCAATGATTCATCACCGATAAAGTTTACAATTCTGTTATTTTCTGTTCTACCAGCTAAGACATTGTCTGACTTTTTAGACTTACTTTCTACAAGTATATTTTGCACAGTGCCAACCATTTGTCTTGAGATGATTTGAGCATTACTTTTTAGTAGTGCTTGTAGTCTAGCTAAACGCTCTTTTTTAACTTCCATAGGAGTATCATCTGGTAAATCTGCAGCTGGAGTACCAGGGCGTTTACTATAGATAAAGCTAAATGAGTTATCAAACTGTATATCTTTGACAAGATCCATAAGCTTTTGGAAATCTTCCTCTGTTTCACCAGGGAAACCAACGATAAAATCAGATGATATTGTAATATCTGGACGAAGAGCCTTAAGCTTTCTAATCTTTTGTTTAAACTCAAGTATAGTATGGTTTCTTTTCATATTTGTAAGAATACGGTCTGAACCATGCTGTACAGGTAAATGTAAATGATTTGCAAGTTCTGGCACACTACCGTAAGCATCTATCAAGTTTTGAGAAAACTCAACAGGGTGTGAAGTTTGGAATCTAATTCTATCAATACCATCAATTTCAGCTATGAAATGTATTAGTAAAGCTAAATCTGCTATTTGACCATTTTCCATTGGACCCATATAGTGATTTACATTTTGCCCAAGTAGAGTAATTTCACGCACACCTTGTTCTGCTAATACAGCACATTCTGCTAGTACATCTTCAAAAGGTCTGTTTACTTCAGGCCCACGAGTATAAGGTACTACACAATATGAGCAATACTTATCGCAACCTTCCATAATAGATACAAATGCTTTAGCACCTTCAGCTTTTGGCTCTGGTAAGTAATCAAACTTTTCTATTTCAGGGAAAGAAATATCTACCTGAGACTTTTGAGTTTCAGATTTTTGCTTAATAAGTTCCGGCAATCTATGGATAGTCTGTGGGCCAAATACTAAATCTACAAATGGAGCTCTACGGATAATATTTTTACCTTCTTGAGAAGCTACACAACCACCAACACCGATAATTAAATCTTCATTTTTATCTTTAAGTTTTTTCCATCTACCCAGTTGGTGAAATACTTTTTCTTGAGCTTTTTCACGGATAGAGCAAGTATTTACGATTATAATATCTGCTTCTTTATAATCATCTGTCTTTGATGTGTTGTAACTTTCGTTTAGAATTTCGTACATTCTTGATGAATCATACTCATTCATCTGACAACCCATTGTCTTGATAAATACTTTTTTATCTTGCTTTATTTCTTTCATTAGAAACCTTTTTTATTAAAATTTATACATATAAAATCTCCGAAATTCTATCATAAAAACAGTTTAAAATCACTTTCAATATCTCTCAGGCTAATGCAGAATATATATAGCTAATCTAATAATTTTTAAAAACATGCAACAAAATCAATTTACAGATTCTAAAATATGGGACTATTGCCTTGAAACTACTAGTGATTTATCAGATACACTTTTAGAGCTTGCAAATAAAACTCGTGATAGTGTACATGGTTCGCAAATGCTATCAGAAAAGATAGTTACAAAGCTTTTGCAGATGTTAGTATTTACTAATCAGGCAAAGCTATGCGTAGATGTCGGTACATATACAGGGATGTCTGCTATAGCAATGGCAGAAGCTTCACCAAGTGCAAAAGTAATAACTATAGATAGACCAAATCAAGCAGGGCAAGAGCTTGCAGACTTTTATATAAGCAAGTATACAAATATTGAGTCTATAGTAGAAGATGCAATAACAGCTTTACCAAAGTTGCCTGATAATATAGATGTAGCATTTATTGATGCAGATAAAAAACAAACACAGAGTTATTTTGATATATTATTACCGAAACTTAGTAATAATGGCATTATAGTTGTTGATGATGTTTTGTGGCGTGGAGAGGTTGTAGACTCTCAAGATAAACGCGCAAAAGCTCTTGATGATTTTAATAGAAATATTAAGTCACGAAAAGATGTTGAGAGTTTAGTTTTACCTATTCGCCACGGTGTGAATATTATTAGAAAAAAATCTTAAAAGGGATGACGATGAAAATTAAAAAAATAATTTCAGCAGTAGCTATAGTACAGCTAGGCTTAGTTTCTGCAGGTTTTGCAATAAGTTGTGATGTTCCAAATATTGATGGAGTGAAATGGTATAATGAGTCGGTTGAGAAAAGAGCTATAGCATTAGAGGTTTATAACCTTGCTAAAATCAAAATCGCCGAGCAAATTAAGAAAGAAAAACTACAGTCTGGTACATGGGGTATAGTTTTAGATATAGATGAAACTACTCTAGATAACTCTTGGTTAGAGCATGATGATTATAAGAATTATCAGTATAATCCGGATAAGTTTGATAAAGCTTTGAAGGAAGAAAAGTCTATAGCAATTCCAGGAGCTAAGATGCTGACTAACTTTGTGCATAAAAAAGGCGGTTTTGTGAGTTTAGTCACAAATAGAACTGGTAATGATAAGGAGCTGATTAAAGCTACAGAAGAAAACTTATCTGAACAGGGTATTTACTATGACCAGATACTTTTTACAAACAAAAATCAAGAAAATCATAATGATAAAAACCCTCGCTTTAAAGCAGTTAGTACAGGTAAATATTCTGAAGGGATGATTTACACTGATAAGTTGCCAGCTCATGATATAGTTGCTTATTTTGGCGATAATATTCAAGACTTTCCAGCAATGACTCAAGAGAAAATGAAAACAGCTGATGATAGTCAATTTGATGTGTTTGGGAGTAAGTATTTTATATTACCAAATCCTATGTATGGCAGTTGGCAGTAGGAAATAGCTATTATGGCAAAATTATATTTTAGGTATTCATCGATGGATGCGGGTAAAACTCTAGACTTACTTAAAGTTGCTTATAACTATGAAGATAGAGGGCGTACACCACTGATACTGACTTCAGCTGTAGATAAGCGAGCAGGTCCAAACAAGGTCAAGTCGCGTATCGGTATAGACCAAGATGCTTATTCTCTAACTGCAGAAGATAACATTTATAGTTATGTGAAAAGCCAGCTTAAACAAGGTGCTATAGATTGCATACTGATAGATGAGATCCATTTTTTCACCCCTAAACAAGTGTGGCAATTATCAGATATAGTTGATGATCTAAATATCCCTGTTATTTGTTATGGTTTGCGTTCTAATTACCTTGGGCAACCATTTGAAACGGCGGCGTTATTATTGGCTATAGCAGATACACTTGAAGAGGTTAAAACTATCTGCCATTGTGGTAAAAAAGCTAGTTTTAATATGATGGTACAAAATGGTGTAGCTGTCAAAGAAGGTAACCCTATAGTAGTTGATGATGACTCACTTAAAGAGATAGATACTAAGTATGTGTCTGTTTGTAGAAAACACTGGAAGGAAGGTGTTTATTGTTGAAAATGGAAAATTTAAAAACCTTAAAGTTTTCTATAAAGAAACTATTTTTATCTATATCAGTAATATTTTTTGCTGGAAGTTGTAGCCTATCAGGAATGTATGGGTATAATGATGACGAGTATTACTACCCAAATAGTGCAGGTGGTTTGTCAGATAAATATTTTCATCAGACAACTGAGCAATTTATAACAAATCCAAATACTGCCCCAGGTGAGTACTATGAAGAAACAGGGCATGCTGTAGATAGTCCATTTATGCAGGGTGGTAATATGTTTATGTATGGCGGTGGCTATATGAGTACCCCTGCTGAAGACGCTATATAGTTGAGTATAAATTAGGAAATAATAATGAATAATAACAAAAACATGAGCTTTGCTGCGCGTATAGTTCATATGGTTGGATTTGAAGTTTTTGGTGTAATAATTTTCACACCATTTGCAATGTTTGTTTTAAATGAAAGCATGTCGCATATCGGTTTTTTAGCGATAGCAGTTTCATTGATAGCTATGGTTTGGAATCTTGTATATAACTATGCGTTTGACATTGTCGAAAATAAATTTGATGGGCATAGGTCAACAAGAGGGGTTTTACTTCGAATTCTTCATGCTTTATTGTTTGAAGCTGGATTACTTATAATTACAATTCCACTTATAGCATATTGGCTTAGTATGGACTTTATAACAGCGCTACTTGTAGATATTGGTTTTGTGGTTTTCTATTTGGTGTATGCTTTTGTATATAACTATATATTTGATAAAATTTATTTTAGAAATAGTAAAACAATATCTGTTACAACTAACGATAAGTTAGATTGTGCTTAATATCAGTAAAAATTTATCTTTAGGATTTTATTTTTAAAGTATGAAGAATTATTTATTGCAAGTTGAGTATTTTGGTAAAGATTATTGTGGCTGGCAAAGACAAAGCCATTCTCCAAGTATTCAAGAGGAGCTAGAAAAAGCTTTATCAAAAGTAGCAAATCACCACGTTGAAGTTATATGTGCTGGCCGTACTGATACTGGCGTTCATGCAACCTCTCAAGTTGTGAATTTCTTATCTGATGCTAATAGGGATGTAAATGCTTGGCATAGGGGTGTAAACGCTTTACTACCACAAGATATAAAAGTGCATATTTTAAAAGAGGTAAGTCTAGATTTTCATGCAAGATTTTCAGCTCTTAATAGAACTTATAATTATGTTTTATATAATGCTCCTACTAGTTCGCCAATATTTGCAAATCATAGTTTATGGGAGCGAAACCCACTTGATATTGAAAAGATGAATGAAGCTTGTAAACACCTGATTGGTGAGCAAGACTTTAGTTCGTTTAGGTCTTCACAATGCCAAGCAAATACTCCATTTAGAAATATTCAAAAGGCTGAATTTGTCCGTTATGGTAGTTTTATAGTATTTGAAGTGGTTGGTAATGCTTTTTTACACCACATGATTAGAAACTTGATTGGGTCGTTTTTAAAAGTTGGGTTAGGGTTAAAAGAGCCATCATGGATACAACAATTACTAGAGTATAAAGACAGAACAAAAGCAGCTGAGACAGCTAAAGCACATGGTTTGTATTTTGTAGGGGTTGAGTATGAAGGAAATAGCTTTTATAAGTCTATTAAGGGTATTTTTTCAGTAAATACTTAGGTTATCTTAGAACTATATTTTCACCACAATAATTACTTAAATTATCTGTAGGTATTATGTGTTTTGAAAGATCTGTTTTTGATAATGATCTCCATTTATCATTAGATATATCTTCTATATTCTTATCTAATGAAACTCTTATTTCTTTGAGCATTCCTGTATCAGGATTACAAATTAAATCAAAATCATCTATATTTTTAGTAGGAAATTGTTTTAATATAATGCTGTAAAGCTCACTCTTTGTGACACTGTCTTTATTTTCAAGAGGAGCAACTAGAGTATCTCTAAAGAGATTAAGCATTTTTGATTGTACATAAAAATACTCAGGTTGATCCCACTTTAGCTGACATGTGCCGTGTTTGTTCCATTCATGCTCAGGTAAGCAAAATCCTGTGTTGTCACAGTATTTGGCAGCTGGTAGAGAATAATTCATTAGTATATTATTAAAAGCACTGGCTTGGTAATCATTAAATTTAGTACTGGTACAGTTACCATATGTAGTAGTCCCATTTACATTTGGCCATAAACCATGAAGAGTAACAGCGTAGTTATAATCACTTTTTAGTTCTTTATTTAGAGCTTGGCATTCTTGTTTACTTTGATTTTCTTTACAAAATCCAGGAGCCCAAGTAATTGCGAGTTTATAGCTATCGAAATCTCCTGCTTTTTCACCATCTGCAAAAGCGTACATGCTAGAAGTTATTAGAAATAGAGATATTAGAGATTTTTTGAACATAAGGTGTTGGTTAATTAAGGATCAGTTTATAAAAAAGGCTACTATATATTTTAAGTAAATAAAAGAGGGGGTTTATATTTATTCTGGTTTTGTAGTCTTATCAACAATCACAGCAGTAGTCATACTTCCGTGTATGTTTAAAGGAGTTCTAAAGCTATCAATAAGAGCATCAACGCCAAGTATTAGACCAATGATTTCCCATGGTAAGTTGAAGTAAGTAAATACAACACCAGCAGCAACATAAGCCGTACCCGGTATGCCTGAAACCCCAAGTGAAGCAAACATACAAATCAAGGATATAGATATTACAGTAACAAATGTAATGTCCATACCTGTAGCAGCCATAGCCATTATAGCTAATATAGCAGGAAATACACCTGCACATGCATTCATACCCATGGTTGTACCCATAGTAGGAGCAAATGTAGATACAGTCTCAGATAAGCCGTATCTATTAAGACCATTTATAGATAATGGTAGAGTTCCCATACTAGATCTAGAAGTTGCTGCAACTAGCATAGCTCTCCATATACTTTTGTAGAATTTGACTAAATTTGTACCGAAAACTAGAAGTAATACTATATGCATAAGCAAAACTATAAACATAGCTATATAACAAGCTAAAATAAATGAAAAGACAGTCGAGATACTACCCTTATCTAGCTCAATACTCATCTGGATCATCAAACCAAGTACACCATAAGGAGTAGTAGCAATTACTAATCTAGCTAGTTTTTTAATTACAAAGAAAGCTGAATCTATAAAATTTATAAATGGGCTAGCTAACTTACTATCTTCACGATGGGCAATAAGCATAGAAAAACCAATCAATATTGCAAATACAACAATAGCAATGACATTATTTTTGTCCATTTGGTGGACTATATTGTTAGGTAAAAAGCTAAGAATATTTTCAGAAATTGTTGCAGACTTCATCTCTTTAGTAACTTCGCCAATAGAGCTGATATCTATATTTTGACCAAGTTTCATGAAAATAGCTATAGATGATCCTATTGCAGCACTTATACCTGTTAGTACTAATAATATAACGATAGTTTTTACAGCTATTTTTATAATATATGAGCTATTATGGTTTCTTAAGCTAGTTATAGAATGAATTATGGATGTTAAAACTATTGGTATTATTAGCATCTGTAATAGAGAAATATATCCGTTAGCTAAGATGTTGTTTGCTTGTATAAAAGCACCATCTTTAGAATCTGTATAGTTATAAAGTATTCCTATTGATATACCTATTATTAAAGCTAAAACAGTTCTAAGGTTAAAGCTATATTTTTTGATATGAAGAAATATTAACAGGGCTAATGCGATTAGTAGGGTTATTAACATGTACTCACCTTTTAAATGTTTTGAGTTTGTAAGTATGATAATTGATATCAAAAAGATCCGAGGATTATAGCATACTTTACTAATTTGGTATAGTATTAAACGAGCATTGAGAGAGCAGAGTTTTTGTGCCATACTAGATATAGAAAATCGTTTCTAACAAAAGGAGATTTGTAATGTTTAATATCACAGATGAAAGCGGATATACCAAAATTGAAGTTGAAGGTAAGCTTACTCACAAAGATTATGTCGAGACATTAATCCCTAAGTTTGAAGAGTTAGCAGGTAAGGGTAAATTAAAAGTACTAGTTATAATGTCTAACTTTGAAGGTATTGAAGTCAAAGCAATGCTTGATGATCTAAAAACAGCGGTTAAACATCGAAAAGATTTTGAAAAAGTTGCAGTTGTTACAGAAGCAGATTGGATTAAGGTAGGACTTAATGTTTTTAAAGGTATTGTATCTGCAGATGTTAAAACTTTTCATGATGAAAAAAGTGCATCTATTTGGATGAATATTTAGAAAACAATTTTTTTGTAAAAAAAAGTGTAAAAACTGATTTCAAATAATATAATCATCTTACATCCTGTAAATTTTAGTCAAAATCATGAAAAACACATTAATGTTTCAAGAGGCTAGTAGTAGCTTTGAAAAAGTTGCTAATCAGCTTAACCTCAATCAAGAGATAATCAAAAATATAATTTCTCAATTAAAACAGAAAAATATTAAGAGAGTTATTACTATAGCTAGAGGTAGTTCAGATTGTGTTGCAAACTTTGCGAAGTACTTGTTTGAAACGCAGTTAGGATTTAGCGTATCTTCTTTACCACCATCAATCAGTACCATTTATGGCAAAAATATTGGTGATGAAAACACTCTTGCAATAGCAATTTCTCAATCTGGTGGATCTCCTGATTTGCGTTTAGCATTAGAGGGTTGTAAAAAAGCAGGATGTACAACATTAGCTATTGTTAATAAAGAAGCCTCTCCTTTGGCAGAAGTAGCCGATCTAGTATTGCCTGTAAGAGCGGATGAAGAAAAAGCTGTTGCGGCAACTAAAAGTGTAATTACATCTTTAATAGCTTTAGTAAATATAATTGCAGAATATAAGCAAGATAAAGAACTCTTAAATAGTCTTCAATCATTACCAAATGTATTAGAAAAAGCTCTAGAGTCAAATTGGCAAACTGCAGTCGAAGTGCTTAAAAAAAGCAAAAGTATGTTTATAATTGGTCGAGGGTTTGGTTTCCCTGTCGTACAGGAAATGGCTCTTAAACTTAAAGAAACTTGTGGAATACATGCAGAGGCTTTCAGTGGAGCAGAAGTACTTCATGGTCCATTTGCTCTTATGAATAAAAATTTTACCACATTTACTATTATGCAAAATGATGTAAGTGCTAAAGGTACTTGTGAGATTGTCTCAAAAATGACTGGGCTAGGAGTAAATACCATATTCGCAAGTACAGAAAATTGTGCTGATGCTAAAGTTCACTTAGCAGTTGATGTAAGAACACACCCAATCTTAGAGCCTATCGTTTTACTTCAAGAGTTTTATTTAATGGTTAATAATTTAGCTGTTGAATTAGGGTTTGACCCAGATAGCCCCGTCAATCTTAAAAAAGTTACAGAAACCGTTTAGTTTGCAAATATAGTTAACTATATAAAAATGTCATGCTGAATTTATTTCAGCATCTGATTTTAAGTATTGATTTTGTTGAAATTCTGCACCTCGACAAGCTCAGCGACCGAGTTCAGAAATTTATTTGTTGTTTTGTACTACTTTTAATAAAGAGTAGGTTATAACTTGAGTAACTAAAAATAAAGGGATTTAATGATGCAATATAATAAGACGCGAGTTTATTTGATTATATTTTTTGCTGCTATGGGTGGCATGCTTTACGGTTATGATATTGGGATAATAAATGGAGCGTTTCTGTTTATAGAAAATGATATTCCCATGTCTGCATTTCAAACATCTTTGCTGGGTGGGTCAGTCCTATTTGGTGGAGCTTTTGCTATACTTGTAGCTGGTTTAATTGCAGATGCTATTGGTAGAAAAAAGACATTAATATTGGCGGGTTTAATATTTATAGTTTCTGTAGGGTTGATTTATGTTTCAGATAATTATGAAATGTTACTTTTTTCTAGATTAGTTCAGGGTGTTTCAGTTGGTTTTATTACTGTTACAGTACCTCTTTACCTAACAGAAACAGTTCCTGATAGTGTTAGAGGTGTTGCGGTGACATGTTTTCAACTTTTTCTAACAGCAGGGATTTTAATATCTAACTATATAGGCTTACTTTTTGAAAGCTCAGGTGATTGGAGATCAATGTTCTTAACATCATTAATACCTGCGATTATATTTTTTGCAGGAAGCTTTTTCTTATTAAAATCACCTAGATGGTTAATAATGGTCGGTAAGGATAAAGAAGCAGAGCAGATGCTAGAGGTCACAGTAGGTAGTGAAAATGCAAAATCTCAGGCTGATAAGATAAAGCAAGTAGTAAAAAGTTCTGATGATGAAGGTAGTCTTCTAGCTAGTTTGAAAAACAGACATTATTTAATGCCGGTATTAATTGTGTTCACAATAGCAATATTAGCTCAAATGACGGGAATAAATAGTATCTTACAGTTCTCATCAACTTTACTAAAAGAGTCTGGTCTAGGGTCTAACTATGCAGCTATATTAGGTGGAGTAACCATCACAGCAATTAACTTTATGGCAACTATACTTGCTGTATTTATTGCAGATAAAATTGAAAGAAAATTCACTGTGGTCTTTGGGACACTTATGGTTGCTTTGACTTTAATAATGACAGGATTTATGGTTTTAATTTTGCCTACAGGCATGGTGAAAGGCTGTGTGTTATTAGCCGGATTTATTAGTTTCATTTTCTTCTTTGCGATAGGTCCAGGTGCTTATGTATGGGTAATAATGTCAGAGCTTTTACCAAATAACATTAGAAGTAAAGCTTTAGGTATAGCACTATTCTTAAATAGTATGGCATCAGCAATATTAGCGTCAGTATTTTTACCGATTACAGCAGCATTTGGAGATAGTAGTGTTTTCTTTATCTGTGGTAGTTGTACTTTACTATATTGCTTTATAGTATTTAAATATGTGCCAAAAACTTCTGGTAGATCATTAGAAGATATTGAAAAAGAGTTTATGAAATAATTTTTCATGCTAACTCTATAATTGTTGCTATATAAACATCTGATTTTTTTTCTAAAATATATTATACTCGGGCAAAATTTAAAATTTAGAGTAGAGTAATAAGAATGTTTAAGCTTATATCAGTGGTAGTTGTATCCGTTATATTAATCACAAATAGTTATGCAGAAAAAGTATTATCTGTAGAGGAAATAAAAATTCCTAATAGTCTAAAACTTTTACCTGAGCCTCCTACAGCTAATAGTATTGGTTTTTTAAATGATAAAGCTATTTCTGAGTCTGCTTTAAAAGGAAGAAAAGATAGTGAAAGATATGAGCAAGCGATAATTGATACTGGTTATTCAGCAAATAGTTTGGCTAAAAATTTCTCTAAGAGTTTTGGATATAATATATCAAAAGAAAATACTCCTATTATCTATAGCTTAATAGATTTAGCTATAAAAGTTTCATCAAAAGCTACAGCAGATGCAAAAAAAGAACATAAGCGTATAAGACCATTTGTTTATTATAATAAGCAAACTTGTAACCCTGCTGAAGAAAAACATTTAGGTAAGTTTGCATCATATCCCTCAGGGCATACTACAGAAGGGTGGGCAATAGCACTTATACTTGCGGAAATAAACCCTAACCATCAAGAACAAATATTAAAGAAAGGTTATGAATTTGGTCAAAGTAGAGTAGTGTGTGGAGCACATTGGCCAAGTGATGTAGAGGCTGGTTATATAGTTGGTAGTACTGTTTTTTCCGCATTAAATGCTAATGATCAATTTACACAGTTAATTATCCAAGCTAAAAAAGAAATTTCTAGTAAATGATTTTAAGCAGGATTATCTACATCTATAAACTTTGTATCTACCCCAAATTTTTCCTTAAGTAATTTAGCTATAGCTTTCACACCTTCTTTTTCTGTGGCGTGATGTCCGGCTGCGATGTAGCTTATACCTAGTTCACGAGCTGTATGAGTTGTGCGTTCTGAGATTTCCCCAGATATAAAAGTATCAGCACCAGCTTCATAAGCCATTTCAATATAGTCTTGAGCTCCACCTGTACAGATTGCTACTTTTTTATTATTATCATTAGCTTTGATGATAGTTGGTTTTCTATCAAGTTTATTTTCAATAAATTTGCCAAAATCATCTAAGCTAGTATTACAATCCCCGATTATAGATATATCAGGTTTTGAACCTGTCTCAAAAAACTCTAAGTTTGTAAGTCCTAATTTTTTCGCTAATAAAATATTATTACCAATAACATAATGGCCATCAAGCGGTAAGTGATAACCAAAAAGGTGAATCCCATTTTTGATAAGTTTTGAGATGCGGTTGTATTTCATACCAACTATTGGATAACTTTCGCCTTTCCAAAAGTAGCCATGATGTACAATGATAGCATCAGCATTTTCTAAGATAGCTTTATCTATTAGCTCTTGGCAAGCTGTCACACCTGTAATTACTTTTTTAATATTACGATCACCTTGGATTTGTAAACCATTTGGTGCGTAATCTTTAAATAAGTCAACTTGAAAATATTCGTTTAGGTATTTTTCTAAATCTTTAAAGTGCATATGGAGTTTATCTATTTTATAACTAGCGATATAAAATAGTATATATTTGAAGTAGGCGTTTGAACATGGTTTATTCTTGTTATAAGAGTGATATAATCTCATTTAACTTTATTAAGAAAATTTATTACAATGTCTCAGAAGTGCTTCATAATCCCAACTAAGAACCCAACAAGTGAGTTCCCTAAATTAATAAGTAAGTTGAGAAAAAAGTCAGAATTTCCTATTTTTGTTGTAGATGATGGTAGCGATGTTGGAGTTGAATTTTTTTCTGAGATTGAAAAAGCATCAAATATAATAGTTTTAAGGCATGCAATAAACCTTGGTAAAGGTGCAGCACTAAAAACAGCATTTAATGAGATTCTTACAAAACACCCTGAAATTGATGGTAGTGTTACGCTTGATAGTGATGGTCAACATAGTATAGATGATGCACTAAGAGTGTTAAAATGTTTATCTGATGGGGATGATTTTGTTTTAGGGTGTCGTAATTTTACAAAAGATATTCCCTTGAAATCTTATGTCGGTAATCAAATCTCAAAAAAAGTATATCAGTTCTTATTAGGTAGGAAGATTAAAGATACACAGACGGGTCTTAGAGGACTGAGTAAAAAATTTATGCTTGATTGTCTAAGTATTAAATCAAATAGATTTGAGTTTGAAACAGAGCAGTTTGTGGTTGCTATAAGAAATAATATAAATATTCATGAGATAGATATAGAAACTATCTATATAGAAAATAATTCAGGCAGTAATTTCAACCCATTGAAAGATTCTTTAAGAATATATTTTATACTTCTTCGTTATGTTTCTATTTCGATAATAACATTTCTCATAGATATAACCGTGTTTGTCTTTTCATTTAATCTTGGAGCAAATATTTTGTTAGCAAATTTTCTGGCAAGAACTGCTTCGATACTATTTCAATATAATGCTTCTAAAAAAATAGTTTTTAAAAGCTCAGGGAATAAATATAGTTTTTTACTATTTGTTTCGTATGTTTATTTTAGTGGGGCGATATCAGTAATTCTCCAGGAATTATTGGTTAAAGATCTTGGAGCTAATTTCTTATTTTCTAAGATATTTGTCGAAACAATATTGTTTTTTATAGGTTTTAGTGTGGTAAGACTTTTATTTCGTAGAAAAGGGGAATATTAGTAACAAT